>JAGCPB010000114.1 GCA_017642425.1 Bacteroidaceae bacterium | reverse complement strand
ACTATATAAAGTTACTAATAATCAGTGATATAAACAAATATTTAAGCCGATAATTTTATCATTTTTTTAAGAATAATTAGATGGAATTGTTGGCAAAAACCGAGAAAAAAGATTAAAGTTAACTTAACACCCTAGGCCTGACCCCAATTGTACTATTTTACTTCCCAGATGTCGTTGGTCTCCAGGAGTTCGCTGAAGTTGTGGTACTTCTTGGCGGCCTTGACCTCCTCTATCTGTGCGGTTACGGCATCGTCATAGGTGGGAGCCTCAACGTCACGGATAACGCCCAGTGCTACGGGGAATCCGTCGCCGTCGCCCATCAGGGCCAGCTTGAGCTGCAGGGTGTTGTCCTGACAGTGGGCATCGTGTACTAGGATATCCTTCAGGGTGATGCCGTTCTCACCTATCTTTACAACCTTAAGGCCGAATCCCTCCTGCATGAGTCCGAACTCATTGTTCTCGCCGAATACCAGTGGCTCACCGTGTTTAACGTAGATGGCGTTCTTGGCGCGGCCCTCCTTATTATATACTGCATCGTGAGTTCCGTTATTGAAGATGACGCAGTTCTGAAGAATCTCGCAGACCGATGTACCCTTGTGGTTGTATGCGGCCTTGAGGATATCCACTGTGCCGGGAGCATCGGTGGCAACGGCGCGGGCAAAGAAATGGCCGCGTGCGCCAAAGCAGAGCTCTGCGGGACGGAACGGATCCTCAACGGTGCCGTAGGGGCTGGATTTGCTTACGAATCCGCGAGGTGACGTGGGTGAATACTGCCCCTTCGTCAGTCCATAGATGCGGTTATTGAGCAGGATCATGTTCAGGTTGATGTTACGGCGGTTGGCGTGTATGAAGTGGTTACCTCCGATAGCCAGACCATCACCATCGCCCGACACCTGCCATACGGTCAGGTCTGGATTGGCAACCTTGCAACCTGTAGCGATTGCGGCTGCACGACCGTGTATGGTGTTCATGCCGTAGGTTGCCATGTAGTGGGGCAGACGGCTTGAGCAACCGATACCTGAAATTACTGCGGTATTGTATGGAGCTACTCCGATTTCGGCCATTGCCTTGTGCAGTGATGCTAAGAAAAAGTGGTCACCGCATCCGGGGCACCAACGTGGCTGTCCCTTCTTGAAATCTTGTGCTGTATATTCCATAGTGCTGTGTGTTTACTTGTTAAGGATTTCCTTGAAAGCGTTGACTAACTCTTCAACAACGAACGGCTGGCCCTTTACCTGGTTGAACTGATAGGGCACGAATCCGTCAACCTTCATGCGCAGGAACGCGGCCAGCTGACCCATGTTCTGCTCGGCTACAACTACCTTCTTGTACTTGGTGAGTACCTTGGCGGCATTTGCGGGCAGCGGGTTGATGAACTTGAAGTGTGCGTGAGCAACTTTCTTACCCTGAGCGCGGAGCTCATCCATAGCGGCACGCAGATGTCCGTATGTACCTCCGAATCCAACAATCAGCAGGTCTGCATCATCAACATCACCTATTACCTCCAGATCAGGAACCTGGATGTTATTGATCTTCTGCTGACGCAGGCGTGTCATCAGGTCGTGGTTCTCAGGGTTGGTGCTGATGGCGCCGGTCTGGCTGTCTTTCTCCAGACCACCCAGGATATGTGTGAATCCCTCACGACCGGGAACTGCCCAGTAGCGTGTTCCGTTCTCAGCACGCATATACGGAGTCCATTTGCCCTTGAGTTCCTCAGGGACATAGGGAGGATTAATTGCAGGATATTCTGCCAGGTTGGGCAGTTTGAATGCAGCTGAACCGTTGGCTACGAATGCATCGGTAAGCAATACGACAGGAGTCATATGCTCCAGAGCCATCTTGCTGGCCTGATAAGCTGCATCGAAGCAGTCAACTGGTGATGTGGCTGCAATAACGGGCATGGGGCTTTCGCCGTTACGGCCAAAGAGAACCTGCAGCAGGTCTGTCTGTTCTGACTTGGTGGGAAGTCCTGTGGCAGGACCGCCGCGCTGAACATCCAGAACCACCAGCGGCAGCTCCATGATGACAGCCAGGTTCATGGCCTCGGACTTAAGGCAGATACCTGGGCCAGATGTTGATGTTACAGCCAGTGCACCTGCAAATGATGCACCTACGGCCGATGAACAGCCTGCAATCTCATCCTCACACTGTACTGTGGTAACGCCAAGTGACTTGTGTTTGGAGAGCTCATGCAGTACATCGGTAGCGGGGGTGATAGGATATGAACCTAAATATAGTTTCAAACCGGCCTTCTCGGCAGCAGCGATGAAACCGTATGCGGTAGCCTTGTTACCGGTGATATCCATATAACGTCCTGGTTCCTTGGTCTTGGACTCGATACGATACACGTTCATGGCACTGCTGTGAGTGTTGTGACCGTAGTCATAACCGGCCTGGATTACCTTGATGTTGGCCTGGGCCAGTTCAGGTTTCTTGGCGAACTTGTCACGCAGATAGTTGAACGCAATCTCTATGTCGCGGCTGAAAAGCCAGCATACCAGACCCAAAGCGAACATGTTACGGCACTTGAGGACAGCCTTGGCGTCCATACCGGTATCGGCAAGTGCATCCTTTACCATCTGGGTAAGGGGGCATGCTATAACGCGGTCCGGGTCAACACCCATCTCTGCCAGCGGGTCATCGGTCTGGAAAGCGGCCTTTTCAAGGTCTGATTTCCTGAATGAGTCAGTGTCTATTATGATTGTGGCGTTGGGCTTGGCATACTTGAGCTGGGTCTTTAGGGCCGCAGCGTTCATGGCCACCAGAACATCGCACTGATCACCTGGGGTATATACCTTACCTGCACCTATATGTACCTGGAAACCCGATACGCCTGTGAGTGAACCTTGCGGGGCGCGGATATCGGCCGGATAATCCGGGAAAGTACTGATACTGTTTCCTACAGTTGCGGAAACAGTGGAGAAGATGTTGCCGGCCAGCTGCATTCCGTCGCCGGAATCGCCCGAGAAGCGGACAACTACCTGATCCAATTCTTTTACTGTCATAACTTTTGTATAGCGTTTATTGATTCTGCATATCAAACGGATGCAAAATTACAAGATTATTCGGTTTATTATCCGGTATTAAACCTATTTAGCATACAATTTGCAACATATTTTTAAATATACCGTATATATGCAACAAATTATGCAGATAATATGCAAAACACATTGGGGACGGTTCTCATTGTGATAATAATCACAAGCAGAACCGTCCCCAATAATAACTTAAATTGTAGTTAGTAAATAGTCTTTGTGAATAATCAGGATGAATGGAAATCAGAATCCGAATCCAAAGCCACCCATGCCGCCACCGGAACCAAAGGTTACTGTCGTGCTGTGTTGGGCCTGAACAGGCTTTCCGTCCTGATCGGCCGGAATCCAGTCAGGCATGACCATTACGGTACGCAGAGCTTCCTGATCCATTATAAATATCTCCACATCATTAACTATGGCATGGTTGGTTATTTTTGGATTGATGACAGCACCGTCTGTGTCAATGGTAAATGAAACAGTGGCACGTCCGTTGATTTTCTGGTTTTTGAGATTCTCAGGATAATTGGTGTTTGAACGGACAAACTGCTGCATTTGCGCATTACCTCCGGGGAATGTAGCTTGAGCGGGACGTGGGCCCTGTTGACCGCCACCTTGGCCACCAGGCATACCACCGCCCGGGAATCCTCCACCGAATCCGCCTCCACCGAATCCGCCGAAACCACCCTGTCCGGCGCCTGCTTGTTTGGACGCTTCAATCTCCTCAGGGGTGGGCATAGGATCCAGTCTCATGGGAACTCCCATGCTGAGAACTGCCTTGAGTGAATCTATATATTGGGTAAAATTGGGGAATTCCAGTTCTGATTTAAGCAGTGTCTTATACCACTTCTTGGCATCGCGCAATGCAATGGTGTCATTGTCCATACGCCACTTGCTCAGACATGCTGTACCAAGCAACGCCTGCGCATTAAGAGTCTGTTCATCCTTGTTGTTGACTTCAGCGACATTGGGATATGATTCAAGCATTTTGATTCCGCCGTCTACATATGATGATTCCTTCTTGTATTTTCCATATTCGCAGTAAAAACGGGCCAGCAGTATTCTTGAAAGGTTGTCACCGGCTCTTACAGCTTTTCTGAGCCACTTTACTCCCTGTGTGAAATAGTTGTCATTTGTTGGTTTTTTAGCCCACAATTCAAAGTAGAGGTTACCCAGAGCGTTTTGGGCATCTGCATGATTCTGATTGGCTGCATCTTCAAGAAGGAACAGTCCCATCCCCACGTTGGCCTTGACATATTTGCCGGAGATACATTCCAATCCCAGCTGAGTCTCGGATTCCAGATCACCTTTAATTACACCTTTCTTGTAATTCTCTATGACCTGTTTCATTCCGGGATTTGTGATTTCAATCTTGTCTATCTCGGCTTTTATGGAGTCGGTATTGACATTTTGTGCAAATGCCGGTATTGAAAACAGAACCGACATGACTACTGAAATAAGCCTTGTTCTCATTTTGCATTAATTGTTTGTTCATTACAAATATCGGCATTTTATTGAAATGTAAAAATCATTTAACAAAAAAATGAGGGTGACTAAAAAGTAGTCATCCTCTTTTTTTTGTTTTTAACACAGGCCCATCTTTGTCTTGTGTTAAAAATGGAATAATAATGGCTATTCTTTTGAATATCAAAGGAATAGCCATTGTAGTTTTGATATTTTTCATT
>JAGCPB010000113.1 GCA_017642425.1 Bacteroidaceae bacterium | reverse complement strand
CGGCTATGCCCTCCTTGTCCAAAAGCGATCCGGTCTCGGGTACCGGTATGCCGTCAAGCACGAAACTCACTACCGATACACGGTTCTTGGGATCACCAATCAGCGTGAGTCCTTTTATCTGTGAGAGCTGCTCACGTGCATACTCAGTGAGCTGATGCTCGTGGTGCTCTATGCTGCGGATACCTATGCGGCTCACGTAGTCCAGTGCGGCACCCAGTCCTATGGCATCGGCCACATTGGGAGTGCCGGCCTCAAAACGGGCGGGCGGCACGTTGTACTCGGTACGCTCTATGGTTACGTCCTTTATCATGTTGCCGCCTCCCTGCCAGGGCTGCATCTTGTCCAGCAGCTCCTTACGGCCGTAGACCACGCCTATGCCGTTGGGGCCGTATATCTTATGGCCTGAGAACACAAAGAAATCGGCACCCAACTGCTGTACATCGACCTTGGTATGGGCAATGCTCTGCGCTCCGTCTATGAGCACGGGTATATTGTGCGAGTGGGCAATCTCAATGATACGCTTCACGTCATTGATAGTGCCGAACGTGTTGTTTACATGACCCACGCTGACAAACCGTGTGCGGGGCGTGATGATACGTTCAAACTCCGAGAGTACCAGGTCTCCGTTACGGTCAGTCGGGATAGCCTTGAGCGTGCAGCCTTTCTCATGGCACACCTGCTGCCAGGGTACTATGTTGGCATGATGGTCCAGCTCCGATACTATCACCTCATCGCCGGGTGTCAGATACTGGCGTCCATAGGTCTGGGCCACCAGGTTGATGCCCTCGGTGGTGCCGCGTACGAATATGATCTCCTCGCTGCTGGAGGCGTTTATAAAACGCTGCACTTTCTGACGTGCCTCCTCGTATGCATCGGTGGCACGTGCCGCCAGGGTGTGCGCTCCACGGTGTATATTGCTGTTGTAGTTCCTGTAATAGTCACTTATCTTGTCTATCACCTGAACCGGTTTCTGCGTGGTGGCACCGTTGTCCAGCCATACCAGGTCATGTCCGTTCACCTTCTGGTTAAGGACCGGAAAATCCTTCTTGATCAGGTCAGGATTGAGGGTATCAACCTCATCGTAGTTGAGATCATGCAGTTTCTGCGTCTCGGGTATTCCTATACCGAATCCGTTGTCCTGCGGGACATATCGGGCCGACCCCGGAGCGTCATCGTTACCGCCCTGGTAGGTCACATCCGGGAATCCGCTTCCGCCGGCAAGCAGCTGCCTGAAACCGGCCTCCAACTCCTCCAGATTAAGGGACTCATCGGGCAGTACGCTCTGACGTATCTCCCTTGCCTCCTCCGGACAGTATTTGGCAGCCAGGTCACGCAACAGAGCCAACGCGCTGTCATCCTGAGCCTGAAAACTGTTTATGTCTGTAAGGTTGAACATCACTTCTCTACTTTATTCCTGTGCTGGTAATCGTGATAATAACCCACCTCTACGTTCTCAAGGACGGCAATGGCGTCGTCGGTGAGAGCGGCCAGAGAGAAATATTTGGTAAGCAGGTATGATGCTACGCCGAACTTG
>JAGCPB010000112.1 GCA_017642425.1 Bacteroidaceae bacterium | reverse complement strand
GTTCGTGCCGGGCTTACCAACCAAAGCCATATAGAGGATGGCCTTATCCCTCCAGTTGTTCTTGAACTGCACTTCCAGGCTGTTTCCTATAGCAATGCTGGCCACGAACAGAAGGCTCGATGCAATATGATCCTTCGTGAAGTTCAGGCATCGGTTCGTCTCACTTATGATGTCCTGCACGTGCGGCGGGAACACCTCAACCGGAAAAGGGACCTCATCATAAATCTGATGAATGTTGGGCATAACCCCGTACCGGTGACACATGTAGAAGAAAGACCCCACCTGAACCCGTATCGCCTCAGGGCTCATTCCGTCCCAGATCCTACGGTTGTTCTCAAAGTCGTATTTGGTGCTGAATATTGAAATCCTGTCAAACCAACTCCAACCGGATTCAGTGAACCTTCTCAGACTCATCCCAATCTTCAGCCAGTCTGTGTAGTCATCCAGAACCACCTGCTTTCTTTCCCATTCCTTGCAATACGCCTCAATCTTCTGCTTGAGCAGGTCAGTGGGCTCCTCCGCCTTGAACTGTGCGGCTTTCTCCTTTGATACTTTCTCTTGCATCCGGTCGGCTTTATCCAGCTCTTGAACCTTCATGGCCAGCTCATCCTTCACCTCATCCTCGAATCCTTCCGGCAGGGTGTAGTAGATGCAATGATTGTTATACAACGGCTCATCATCAAACGATATAAACCTGGGGCAGGTCACGTAATAACATTTGTCGTCAAGCTTCAGCCCCAGCTTCAGCATCTCATGCTCCAGTGCCAGGCAGTAAAGCTTGTGCTTCTCATAATCTGTGTTGTTGGTAGGAACAATTGCAAAGAACCCTCTCTTGCTGGCTGAAATGCCCACATACCAAACCCAAGGCAGGGCGGCCACCTCGTGCTTCATCTCCTCCACATTATCAACGTGGTCAAAGTCCAGCACAATCAGACCGGTATAATGCTTCAGCTTATCCTTCAGAGAAACCTCTTTAAGCCTTGTATGCAGAGTGCATGATATGGTGGCAAACGGCAGGAAATCGGCCTTGATCTGCCTGCGTTTCTTCTCATCCTCTTCCTTCCATACCATCTCCAGCTCCGGGATATAACGTGTTCCCAGCTGCAGGAAATCAGTAATCAGAGCCTCCTTGGGGTATCTCACGCACATGTGATATTCTCTGGTCTTATCCTTCTCCTTGTACCCCTGTGACATATACGGGTACTTCTGCTCAAACAGCGAGACATACACACTCGCCGGGTCAAATTCTCTATTCATTGCATTAATCGTCAATTTCATTATTTAAAAGGGCTATTGAGAACGTGGCCGCAAAACTAAAGCCCCCGATTGTCAATTTGCGACACAACATCACTTTTTTCACATTATTCATGCGGCATTGTATTTTTTCTTGAACTTGTTGGTATCAACACCCGCAAGCGTGCGCTTCTTGAACATTCCGTCCACCTCTTTTCTGCTGAAGAGTACCCGGCCTCCATCCTTGATCTTGGTCAGCCTGCCGTTTTTCACGCGTCTGTCCACGGTCTGTCTTGAAACATAGTACTCCTTCTCAATCTGCTTAAAGGTCATATAGACAGTCTCTTCCTTTTCCTCCTTTGTAACAAGAGTACCGTTTATGGCATCCTGTACGATAGGTACGATAAGTTCCGTCAGGAACGATTTTAAAGTATCTTCCAAATTCATAATAAAACTGTTAAGATTGAACAATAACAGCTAAGGCCTTAACTGTGCCGATGCAAACCACCGACACCGCAAAAGTATATACCGGAAATCTGTTACAAAAACCTACCCGAGTGTAGTCAAAAACTACTTTGGCCGATGATGACAAACAAAAACAGGGCGCAGAAACCTCTGTGCCCCGATACTCCCAATCTCCGCTGTGTAGTTTTTTTGTAGTTTATTTATTGCTGCCGTTTTCTGTCTGTTACACCAATCAGCGGTTTAATTACACCATATATCTCATATTGGTCCATCTCCAGTTTAGGTCCGTTCTGGGTATAGTTCAGCAACACCGGAGTACCGTCCTTCTTGCAGAATAGGAAAGAGTCGTTCATATCCTTGCAGCTCTTACCCAGCAGTTTGCCCATAACCACTGCCTGCCTTTTGTCGCTAATCCATCTGGGCTTAACCGCCAAAGACACACCGTTCATCACGAACTTCTCAAACTCCTCATCCGTCACACCAGTAAAGAAATGCCGCAGTCTCGATACGATGCCACGAAAAGGATCGTCCAAAAGAGTGCCAAGCCCACAGTTCTTCATAACGTATTCTCTAATGGCCGATGCCTCATCTTCCCACTCATACATCAGCACAAGGTACGCACGCGGCAGCCAGGCATCACCAAGCAAACCCTCAACCACACGGGGATATAATACGGTAGCCTCATCAAACTCAAACGCCTTCTTATGAAAACCGCTGCACACCTCCAGCAGCGTCTTGACATCGTTACAAAGCAGGTCATTCTGTATGATAGCGTTCCAATCCTCCCTGATGCAGTCCAGAACCTCGTAGAGCCGTTCCTTCAGTGGGATGATAGAATCCCTGATAACATCCGCTTCATACTTGCATCCGCCAAGCGCATCCCGTTCATCCTCCTCATATCCCACAAACAAAGAAACCGCCGCCATGGCATCAGCCACAGCCGCGGTCATATTGCGTATTTCTTTAATCAACTCGTTTCTCCGCACCATAGTACAGAAACCGCTAATTTCAACTATCGGATGTAATCAGGACTTAAATCGACCGCGAATTTAGCATAATAATTCAATCTATGGCAGCAAAACACATAAAAACACAGAAGCAGGCCCCAAAAGGCCCGCCTCAGTGCATATTCTTGTATGAAAGTTACAGGATGCCGTTTACTTGAAGTAATCATATTTGTCCACCAGCTTCTCCAGCACCTCAAGCTCGTCAGCCTTGATGTATTTCTTCAGGTTCTGAACGGTGGCATGACCCGTAATCTTCATGATGTCATAGAAATCCATACCCGAAAGATACATCAGGGTAGCACCGGTACGTCTTGCCGTGTGTGTATGAACCAGCTCATACTTTTTCTTTATCTCAGACTGCCTCTTGCCGCCCTCAATGTAATCAATCTTGATAGGCTCATCCAATCCGGCCCACTCGGCAATCTTCTTCATGTTGTCATTCACGTTCTGGTCAGAGAGTCTGGGTATGTTATAGTGGTATTTCTCAAAGATGCTGCGCAGCTCAGTGGAGCAGGGGATATAAACTCTTGCGCCCGTCTTCTTCTGGGTGATAGTCACCACAAGCACCTCCTTTGATTCAATAGCTTCAATCTTCTGGCCGGGATGCTCAGGGTCATCTTTCTCCACCACCTTCTTAATCACATGAGTGTTGATGTCCTGCGGCTTGATATTGTTGTAGTCGGATATACGCTGAGCCGTCCACACACCAACCATAAAGATGTCACGCGCCAGCTCATATCCGGGAGTCTTGCCGCTAAGGTCAACCGCCCTGATCTTTTCCAGGTCATCATGATTTAGGTATATGGTATCCACCTCAACACGGGCACCCTTGAACATCTTGTTTTTGAAAGCCACATTGCTGTGATACCCTTCAATCTGAGCAGAATTCATAAACGTCTTCAGCCAATTGATGTTCTTTCCTACAGTATTAAGGGCATAGTTCTCATCATTCAGGAATGACAGGTACTTGCGGTAGAAATCCATGTCAATCTCATCAAAGTCATAGGTATGCTTTTCCTTCTTCTCAAAGGCCCTCAGATGGTCAATGGCCTGCTTGATGCTGGTAAGTGAACCTTGCGTATAGACAGTGTTCTTCTCCGTCAGTCGGATGCCGGCTTTGGCATCGGCGTAGAACTGGTCCACATACTTTTTGAAAGTCATCCTCTTGGCATAAGCCTCTGCCGCCAGCCGTTCCTCCTCCTCACGTTTCTCCTGTGCAATCTCTCTCTGGAATGACACCTTATAAATAATGTCATGCACCATCTGGTTATCCAGGACCACGCCATTATCAATCTTCTGGGTCAATGCCATAAAGAGATCATCAACAGTATTCAGCACTCGCTGTACGGATTCATTCGTCCGGTACTGCCGCATGTAAGAGGGGTTGTTCCTACGCTCCCAGATATTGGGTTCAATGTAAAGGTTAGTACCTTGCTTTACATCAATCTGGAGCTTTCTACTCTGGACTCTAACCACAATCTGTGATTTTCCGTCCTTAATTGTACTCTTCAAAGAGAAATTTACAGCCATAAATATTGGGTTTTAAGTATCTGTAGCAAAGATAATAATAGTTTGTGAAACTTTCCTACATCTTTCCTACATTTTTTCAACAAGTTGAAACATTTTGCAACATTAAATTGTCGTAATTCATTGAAAAATAGTACACTTACGCAAACCCCATGCATCACCAATATCCACCCTATAGACCCATACACACCGCGGAAAACCGCTTCAGAAGTGTTTCTGGAGCGGTTTTCCGTTCAGTGTGTACTAAAAATGTACTAGAGACCCGTTTTTGCGGTGTGTACGGGACTCGAACCCACTACTTTTTGGTGGGATTATATGGGGCTACCCTTTGAAAGTGATGCTATCTTTTGAAAGTTATACTACCCTTTGAAAAATGAATAATCGTGGAATCTGTTTCTGATGACTTGTAGTTTATCGGCTTTGATATATTGCATTAGTGTTTTGACTTGAGTGTGTCCGGATATGCTCATTATATCCGATAATTCCATGCCGGAGAGATACATGTGAGTGACTCCTGTCCGTCTGGCAGTATGTGAGGTGATCAGTTTGTATTTGGGGATGTATTCGGTGGTTCTTATGCCGCCTCTTGTTTTTTCTGTTTTTATCAATTCTGTCAGGCCGGCTTCCTTTGCAATCTCCTTGATATATTTGTTTAGTTTCTGCTCAGGAAGGTATGGCATATTGAAATTATACTTATTCATAATTTCTATGACCTGTGGATTGCATGGAACAGTTACCCGGACACCGGTTTTCTTCTGGATAAAATTTATGACCATATATTTATTGGACTCTTGTCCGCTTTCATTTTCAGTATAATCTGACGATTTGTTAAATGCATCGGAATAATCCCGAACATGCTGCATGTCTTCTAACTTAATGTGATTATAGTCCGATACCCGTTGTGCAGTCAAAACTCCGATGAAAAATATGTCGCGGGCAAGGGTGTAACCAGATGCTTTTCCGCTTAGGTCTACTGAACGGATTCTTTTCAGGTCATCTTGAGTCAGGTATATGGAATCAACATACTCTCTGCATGTCCTGAATCTTTTGTTGCGGTAGAACTTGTTGTTGTTGAGCCCATCTGATTCGGCACTATACAGAAATGTCTTAAGCCATTTAATGTCTTTGCCGATAGTGTTTGGGGCAAATCCCCGTTTGGTCAGGTAATCAATATACTTGTAATAGAAATCCATTGTGATGTCTTCAAAATTCAATAGCCTTTTCTGCTCTTTTTCAAAAGCCCTGAAATGGTCAATAACCTGTTTGATGCTGTTTATTGTACCCTGTTTATACGGGGTTCCATTTACGGTTTTCTTGTTACCCTCTTTGATGTCATTGAAATAATTGTCAATGTATCTGGACAAGGTCATTGGATTGTTCTGTCCTGTCTTGTTCGGATAATCCACGTAGATGATTCTATCTATACAGTCTTTGACTAACAGGGATGTTATTTTGGCTCCCTCTACGTGCATTTGCGTGATTCTCTCTTTAATTTCTTCAAGTAATGCCAATGTTTCAATGATGTCACGGTTCTTTGATAATTTGCTCAATGATTGATAATTGTTTTTCTGTTCCCATAGTACAGGCTGTATGCTCAGACCGGTTTTGCGCCTGATGCTGATTCTGTACTTGCGATCCTGAATTTTGATTAAGATAGGAGCCTTACCAAACTGCAGGTTGTCTCCCAAATAAAAGTTGATAGACATAATGTTAATAGTTTAAGTTAATAAAAAAATGATCCGCTGCATCTTGACTGCAACGGATCTGTTTAGTGTTTATCAATATCTCCTTATTATTCCTGAATTTCTTGAGCAACTTCTTCTTTCAGCTTTTCAAACTCATATCCCTTATAAATCTGTATAAGGAACAGGAACTCTACTATAGCGAACAAATACGTCAGGGATACTAATATTATTGATGGCTTAAATAAGAACATGACCAGCTGTATCGGAACTCTGAGTGCAAGTATAACGGTCAGTGCCCTCATATAACTTTGAGGCTTGGTGGATTTGATGAGGAAATAGAACATTAATGACATCAGGAATGTGGCGCCTGTTGAAAGGTTATCGGCCCGCGCTCCAACAGCATCCCTTGGGAATATTCCATGTATATTCCAATCGCATCCAAAATTATCGGGTGTTATTATAAATGCGTCAAAAACAGTTGCAATCAATCCTAATGCAGCTGCAATTGAGAACAGAATGAATGTGATTTTTCCTATTATGGTTGCATAGTTAATGTCGCTGTTGTCGGGATATGCATCTTTCAAATTCCTTATAAACTTAAACCACAGATAATATACAATAGGCAGTAAAACAGCATACATTACACACATCCAGACAGTAAAAGCTTTAATATCGGAGTGGTTCAAAGCCGGGTCGGGACCGCTAATAAAGATAAGCATGATGATAAGGACCAATGCATTCAGTCCCAGGTTCCAGATGGCAAGTTTGAGTGAGTTTTTTTTCAATTCTTCCATAACAGTGTGATTTAATTGGTTAAGGTTATTGATGCACAAAGGTATCTTTTTTCCCGATGTTCTCATCTTTCACCGTACATAAAAACTGCGGTCAAGGATAATATTGTGCCCTTTTTTTGTATATCTTTGCTGTTAGGAGTGGATGATAGTCCTTGTCAAAGAAAAAGGAGATGATACAGAATATACTCAGAGCGTTAAGAGATAGACCTATTCTCAGCATCATTCTGTGCGTTGTCCTGTCAGAGATAATCCAGCTTATCATAACGTTGATATCAAAGAAACCTCCAGCCTTCCATTACGGAATGGCTGTCATGGCTCTTCTGGTACTGTTTGTCATTCCCGTAGTCCTGTATCTGATCGACAAGAAAAACGGTCAGAAACAGGATGATGAAGAAAAACCGGACCAGGAGCATGATGAGAACTATTTATAAAGGTGGAACAGGTGTTAAACCATTTTGTGTTTCAGGTATCTAATTTACAGTATGAACATTTGCCGTCTTAATAGAATATTTTTTGCCGTATTGGCTTTATGTCTTTGCGGCCCTGTTCTTGCGCAGTGGGAGGAGCCTATTGTGATTGATGACAACTATCAGCATACTGAGTATCCTTTGCAGGAGGGTTCCCCTTTGGTGTTTGGCGGTCGTCCAGCAGGAGTGGGTTCCGTATTGTTTGAGACCAATCCTACCGGTGCCAAGGTCTATATAGACGATATATATCAGGGACAGACTCCGCTGCTCATTGACAATGTCCCGGACGGAACATACAGCGGCCGTTTTGAGATGGAGGGATACCTTAATCACTATATGTCTTTTGATGTTGCCGCAACACTGCAGTCACATGTTACTGCGGGATTGCAGCTCCGTCCCCATTACTTTTTTGACCGTCGTGAGCTCTATACTACTGTCATCTATGAGAACAGTAAGATGAATGCCGAAGGCTGGGGCGTGGGTAATTCATGGGGCGTATATATCAGGAATATAAATCTGGAACAGACTACCGTTGTGCACATCGGTATAAACAATACAGTCTCTTTTGAGGGCTCTGTGGGCTATGGATTCATTATGGGACGTCTTAACCGTTTCCGTCTGATACCTCAGATAGGATATGCAGGCGTCTGGTTTGATCATGTTGATACCGCAATCAGTGGCTGGAGCGGTTACCTGCGTGGTGGCCTCAACTTCAAATGCGCGTTCACTGAGCAATACGCTTTTTCTACAACACTTCTTTATGATAAGACCGGCTTTGGCTTTCGTGCCGGTGTTTTGTTCTATGTGAATTAATTTGTGTAACTTCGCGGTCAGAAAACTTATTGTTTATGACTAAGACAGTTACTTTCGGCGAGGTCATGCTTCGTCTTGCCACTCCGGGCTATGAGCGCTTTGGACAGGGCAATATGCTGAGTGCCACTTTCGGCGGCGGTGAGGCAAATGTGGCCGTATCACTCGCCAATTACGGATTACCCGTATCATTCGTTACAAGAGTTCCCGATAATGATATAGCAGCAGCCTGCCTGCGTGAACTGCGCGGGTTCGGCGTTGATGTGAATGATGTTGTAAAGGGCGGCAACCGTCTGGGCATCTATTTCCTTGAGACAGGTGCCGTTAGCCGCGGCAGCAAGGTCATCTATGACCGTGCTGGCTCATCGATAGCACAGATTGAGCCCGGCATGATAGATTGGGACAAGGTGCTTGAGGGTGCAGGCTGGTTCCACTGGACCGGAATCACACCGGCTATATCTGAGGGTGCAGCCAAGGTTTGCCTCGAGGCCGTAAAGAAGTGCAATGAGAAAGGCATAACAGTTTCATGTGACCTTAACTACCGCAAGAACCTGTGGAAATGGGGCAAGAAAGCCGCCGATGTAATGCCTGGTCTGGTAGCCTGCACAGACATAGTTCTTGGCAACGAGGAGGATGCACAGATGGCTTTGGGTATCAAACCCGAGGGCGTTGACGTAACCGGTGGTAAGGTTGATGCCGATGCATACCTGTCAGTATCAAAGCAGATCATGGCCCGATTCCCGCGCTGCAAGAAGGTTATCACAACCCTGCGCGGATCAATCAACGCCAACCACAACATGTGGAAGGGTGTGCTTTATGACGGCAAGACTCTGTTTAAATCAAGAGAATATGATATCACTCACATAGTTGACCGTGTTGGTGGCGGCGATTCATTCATGGGCGGTCTCATCTACGGACTGCGCGTGTATGAGGATGACCAGAAGGCACTTGACTTTGCCGTTGCTGCATCATGCCTCAAGCACACCATCTATGGTGATTATAACCGCGTGACTGTATCGGAAGTAGAGAAACTCATGGGTGGCGACGCATCAGGTCGCGTAGCCCGCTAAAACATACTGATATGAGCAGATTCAAGAGATTACAGGTGCTCAACACCTTTGTCAATACTGGAATAGTTCCGCTGTTCTACAACAAGGATGTGGAATTGGTAAAGAATGTGGTTAAGGCATGCTATAAAGGCGGTGCCCGTGTATTTGAGTTCACCAACCGCGGTGACTACGCTCATGAGGTGTTTGCCCAGGTAAACAAGTGGTGTGCAACAGAGTGCCCTGAAATGATAATGGGCGTGGGCTCCGTAAGTGATCCCGCCACCGCTGCTCTCTATATCCAGCTTGGTGCCGGATTCATAGTATCACCCAGTCTCAACCCTGATATGGCCAAGATCTGCAATCGCCGCAAGATTGCATGGATTCCGGGCTGCGGAACCCTGACAGAGATAAATACGGCCGAAGAGCTGGGCTGTGAGATTGTGAAGATATTCCCCGGAACCGAGGTTGGCGGCCCTTCGTTCGTAAAAGCAATCAAAGGCCCGTGCCCGTGGACAGAAATCATGCCCTCTGGTGGCGTATCACCTGATCCCGCCAGCCTTGAGGCCTGGTTCAAAGCCGGCGTAGCCTGCGTAGGTCTGGGCTCCCAGCTCACCCCCAAAGACGTAATCGCCAACGGAGACTTCGGTTTCATCGAAACCAAAGTCCGCGAGTGCATCGAATTCGTCAAAGGTTTGAAAAAATAAACTAGCGGAGTTCTAGGCCGAACACTGATTCCAGCTCGATAAGGGCTGGATTCTCTTTTTTCATCTTATCATACTGTTCCTCGCGGGTGAGCAGATGCTCCACATTACGTGACTGGTCAATCTCAATCTCCATCGTAATGGCGGGATTGCTGAATCTTTCACGTATAAAGCTGAGTATGCGCTCCTGAGCCTGACGTATCTCATCGGCCATCATCGCATTGCCGGCCATCGCGGTAAATTCAGTGTCAGACTTGACCGTGGGATGACAGTTTATCATGCGGTTCTTGAGCGGCGTGTCCTGACGGGGCAGTGTAGCGGCAAATTCATTCCAGGCATTCTGCAGTGCATCCAGAGTAAGCGGTTTGGCAGGATGCTGCTCCTGGTCAATGACCTGTACCGTCTGTCGGCCATGCAGCTGGTCAGGACGTCCTGCAGTCCTGCCGCCGTATATTGATGTAAAAATGCTACCGTTAAGTGTGGGTACTGTATTCTTACGCACAGGCTGCGGAGCGGGTTGCTGTACGGTCTGTGCTGTGACCGGCTTCGCGGTGGCCTTGGGCGCTGCCGTTGCCGGAGCTGCCTTTGTTGTGGCAGCTATCGTTTTGAATATGGGGTGTAATCTCTTGGGCTTGCGCCCACTACTGTCATCGTCTTCATCGGCCTGGGCTGCCTGTATGAGCGTGAGCTCCACCAGCAGACGCTTGTTCTTGCTGATGCGGTAGTTCAGGTCACAGTCATTGCATATCTTAAGGGCCCGATACAGGAACCTGGGCGAGCATTTGGCGGCCTGTGCCTTGTAGCGCTCACGCATCTCATCACTTACCTCAAGCAGGGGCAGGGTGCAGGCGTCACGGCTTACCAGCAGGTTGCGCAGATGCAGCATCAGACCGCTTATCAGATGGCTTCCGTCAAATCCCTTGGACAGGATATCATTGAGCAGAACCATTGATTCCGGTATGCGTTTCTCAAGGAACATATCGGTAAAACGGAAGTAATAGTCATAATCTATTACGTTCAGGTTCTCAATTGTCTTCTGATATGTGACCTGACCGCCGGTAAAACTTACCACCTGGTCAAATATGGAGAGTGCGTCACGCATACCGCCGTCAGACTTCTCTGCGATGACAGCCAATGCCTCCTTCTCGGCGGTAACGCCCTCCTTTTGGGCGACAGACTGCAGATGCTCTATTATATCCTTGTTGCTGATGCGGCCAAAATCATAGATCTGGCAGCGGGAGAGTATCGTGGGTATGATCTTGTGCTTCTCGGTCGTGGCAAGTATGAATATGGCGTACTTGGGCGGCTCCTCAAGTGTCTTGAGGAAGGCGTTGAAAGCTGCCTGTGACAGCATGTGGACCTCATCTATTATGTAGACCTTGTACTTGCCGTTCATGGGCGGGATGCGGACCTGCTCCGTGAGATTGCGGATATCATCGACCGAGTTGTTGCTGGCGGCATCCAACTCAAATACGTTGTATGAACGCAGTTCCTCATTGAAACTCTTGCATGACTCGCACTCTCCGCATGCTTCGCCATCGGCCCCACGGTTGGTACAGTTTATGGTCTTGGCGAATATCCTGGCGCAGGTGGTCTTGCCCACGCCTCGTGGGCCGCAGAACAGATAGGTGTTGGCAAGCTTGCCGCTGCTTATGGCGTTCTTGAGCGTTGTGGTAAGCGCTTTCTGGCCTACCACGCTGTCAAACGTCACAGGACGGTACTTGCGGGCCGATACTATATAATCTTCCATAATCGTATTCAATAGAATTCAAAGATACTGATTTTTTTCGGTCAATTCCCTAATTGATACTCCGATTTTTTGAACTACTTTTGCAATATGGATAACGGATTTTTACCCAGACTCAAGGTTTTTATCGGCAAGTACAAATACTGGATTGTGCTGGCACTGTTCCTGCTTGTCATACTTGTGGTGAGTGACAACAGTATGATCAAGCGTATGGTCCTTAAGCGTGAGATACATGATCTCCAGGAGCAACTGCAGGAGAGCGCAGAGCAGAAACGACAGAACGAACTTATGCTGAATGACCTTGATAACGACAGTCTTGTCAAGGAACGCATTGCACGCGAACGTTATCTCATGCATCGTGCCGATGAGGACCTTTTCCTGGAGAATGAGCGCTGATTTTTTATGGATAAGAAAGAGAGCCGTCTTATAGAATCGTTCACTACAGTTGGAGGTGTACTGCTTCTGTTCGGAGCGGCTATATTCATAACCGGTTGGGAATATGCACCGTACATTTATCTGGTAGGTTCGCTTATGTTTGCCTGCGGACAGTTTGCAGACCGATATGAGGGTGATGACCGTATCATGAAACGTCTGCGTGGCCAGCAGGTGCTGGGTGCCTGTTTCCTTCTGCTTACAGCTGCTCTGATGTTTTCGGGCGCTATTCATGAACGTCTCCTGGCCGATATCACATTGGGCGGCAGGATGCGCTCTTTCCTGCTTGACCTTACCCGCAGGAACAACTGGATTGTGACTCTCTCCATAGGTGCCGTATTCGAGCTCTATTCATCCTTCCGCATGGACCGTATATCCAAAGAACTGTAAATGCATTAGATTCTTAATTGATTCTAATGGATTTAACAACTTTTAGCCGCTTATTAGCGGGATTACATTAAAGAATAATAAAACCGTATCTGGTAAATTCCTGTGTTGTAATTTTGCACGTCGAAAAAGGATTAGTGACATGTTTAGACAACGCTTGAATTTGACTCTGACGGTTGCAGGCTTGATGCTTGGAATACTGTCTTGCACAAGCCATTACAGGATTGACGGCGTTGTAGAGACCCTTGGTTATGAGGGACGTGAATTGTCACTGATAGAATTCCTGCCGTTTCGTACCACAAAGTTTGATTCCTGCCTGGTCAATCACGGCAAGTTCCAGATGAAAGGCCAGATTGATACTACCCGGCTTGTGTTTCTCTGCAAGGACGGCCAGCCCATCATTCCGGTATATATGGAGAAGGGACATGCCGTCATCAGCCTGCTGCCCACAGATATGACTGTTTCGGGCACCCGCCAGAATGACTTGTTCTACAGTTTCCTCAAGAAAAAGATAGAGATTGACAACCGCTATGAGGATATGTCACAGAAACGCATGTCCATGTCGCGTAACGGAATGGATATCCGCCGGATGGAGCTCATTCAGGACTCTTTGCGCATGATTGTGAATGAATGCGAGGAGATGATATGCTCATTCATGGAACGTAACTACAAGGAACCGGCTGCCGTGGGAGTGTTCATGATGCTCAGCGCAGCGCCTACACCTGACGTCCCGCCGTTGATCCGCAGAATTCTTGATGCTGCTCCCGATGAGTTCCTCAGTCAGTCATACGTGAGCGGTTATACCCATCGCGTGGGTTACAACCGATAAGACTCAATACCCTTTGTCAAGGGTCTCCTGAATTATTCCGCTTACTTTCTGTGCAGTCTCCATCATGGCCTGGGTCTGCTCCTGCTCTGTGTTGCCTATATCGGTACGTGGCATGATGGGCTCATGAATGGTCATGTGGACCGGATGCCAGGTTACATGCCATGCGTGACGTGACATCACATCATAGTTGCCGTCAATGGTTACAGGCAGGATAGGCAGACTGAGTTCCTGCGATATCATGAACGCTCCGCGCTTGAATCGGGCCATCTTGCCGTCCGGGCTGCGAGTGCCCTCGGGGAATATTACTACAGACATGCCGTCCTTGAGTCTGGACTCGGCCTTGCGTATGCTCTCCATTGACTTGACCCTTGAACTGCGCTCAATGAAAATGTGTCCTGCCATATAGCATGCCCAGCCTACGAACGGAATCTTGCCAAGTTCCTTCTTCATGACCCATTTGAACTTGATACCCAGGAATCCGTACATCAGGAATGCGTCCCAGTAGCTCTGGTGGTTGGCAGCCACAACGTATGACTGACCTTTCTTTATATTCTCGCTCCCGTGAACGTGGATTGGTATGAAGAATATGCGGTAAAACAGTCTGCCCCAGATCATTCCAGGCCAGTAGCCCCAGAAACGGTCATTGAAAATGGAACCTATCATGGTGAACAGTGCCACGATAATAGTCACTACTATCATTATGGGCAGTGCAATGAAAATCTGATAAAGTAAATAGAGCGCTTTTATCATCTTAAGAATGTAACTTGTTGTCCTTTTATAGTTTCGTCAAACAGTCCTCCGTCATAGACGGTGTGGCCGTTAATAAATGTCTTCTCTACTTTCCAATGGAACCGGTAGCCTTCAAACGGAGTCCAGCCGCATTTGCTGGGGTTGTTATGCGGACCGGCAGTCCATCCCTGATCACTGTGTGATACCAGTGTGAGGTCAGCCTTGTAACCCTCTCTTATAAAACCTCTCTCCTTTATGCTGAACAGTTTGGCCGGGTTGTGGCACATCAGTTTCACCACATCGGTCGGTTTAAGAATGCCTTGGTCTGAGAGTTCAAGCATGGCAGGCAGGGAGTAGGGCAGAACCGGCATTCCTGACGCCGCGGTCTTGCATCCGCCCTGTTTTTCTTTCAGCAGATGCGGGGCGTGGTCAGTCCCTATAACGTCAATCAGGCCGTTTGTGAGCGCATGGCGCAGAGCGTCCCTGTCGGCCGATGTCTTGATGGCGGGATTACACTTTATAAGCGTACCCTTTGTGCTGTAGTCCGCATCAGAAAACCACAGGTGGGCAGGGCAGGCCTCGGCCGTGAACCGCTTGTCTTCTATTGGTCCGCTTTTGAACAGTTCCAGCTCTCGTGCCGTGGTAACGTGCAGAATATGAAGGTGTACGTTTGTGCCCGATGCCACCTCAAGTGCCTTTGCGGTCGATGCATAGCAGGCCTCCTCGCTGCGGATAAGAGGATGGAACTGCACGGGCGGCTCACCACCGCACTCCTGCATGTAACGCTCCATGTTGGCGTTTATGATGCTGGTCTCCTCACAGTGAACAGCTACGGGAATGGAGGCGGCGCTGAAAAGCGTGCGGAGTGATTCCCTGTCATCAAGCAGCATTCCGCCTGTGCTGGAACCCATAAACAGCTTAATGCCGCATACACGGCTTGCGTCAATCTTCTCTATCTGGTCAATATTGTCATGAGTGGCACCCAGATAGAACGAGTGGTTTACAAGACAGTGCTCCGATGCTTTCCTGAACTTGTCGTCCAGTGCCCCGATGGTAACCGTCTGGGGAATGCAGTTGGGCATATCGAACACTGTGGTTACGCCACCGGCTGCTGCGGCGCGGCTTTCGGTTTCCATATCGGCCTTGTGTGTAAGACCGGGATCGCGGAAATGGACATGGTCATCTATGGCACCAGGAAGCAGGAACAGCCCCTGTGCGTCTATTACCGTGTCGGTTTCTGGGATATCTGAAGTGAAAATGCCTGCAATGACCTCATCTTCAATGAGAACCGATGCCTTCTGTATCAGGCCCTCATTGATGACTGTAGCGTCCTTGATGAGTGTCCTGCTCATTGGTGGCTCAGGCTACGGGTTTCTGCGGATACTTGCGGAACCAGCTTGAGACCTTGAGGCGGATTACGCCAAAGAATGCCTCGCTGAATATGCCTCCGCTCATCTTTGATGTGCCAAGCTCGCGGTTCACGAATATTACCGGAACCTCCTTTATCTTGAATCCGCACTTGTATGCGGTAAATTTCATCTCAATCTGGAATGCGTACCCCTTAAAGTGGATCTTGTCAAGTTCTATCGTTTCCAGTACCTGACGGCGGTAGCATTTGAATCCGGCGGTGGTGTCATGAATGGGCAGGCCGGTTATGATATGTACGTATTTTGATGCAAAGTATGACATCAGCACGCGTCCCATGGGCCAGTTGACCACGTTCACGCCGCTCACATATCGGGAGCCTATGGCAACGTCATAACCGTCATCACGGCAGGCGCTCAGCAGGCGGGGCAGATCGGACGGAGCGTGTGAGAAATCGGCATCCATCTCAAATATGTAATCGTACCCGTGCTCAATGCACCACTTGAATCCGGTGATATATGCAGTGCCAAGTCCCAATTTGCCGGAGCGTTCTACAATGAAAAGGCGATCCTTGAATTCACTTTCCATCAGGCCCTTCACGATGGATGCAGTGCCATCGGGCGATCCGTCATCAATAACCAGTATGCTGAAATAATCCTCAAGCGCAAGCACCGCGCGGATGATGTTCTCGATGTTCTCCTTCTCGTTATAAGTAGGTATTATAACTATGCTCTCACTCTTTTTCATCAGGTCAGTATTTGAATATGCAAAGCTAATATTTTTTTTCTGGGGCACAAAGGGGACGGTTCTTTTTGTGCCCCTTATTTGTACTCGAGGATATCGCCGGGCTGGCAGTCGAGAGCTTTGCAGATGGCATCGAGGGTGCTGAACCTAATGGCCTTGGCCTTTCCCGTCTTGAGTATCGAGAGGTTGGCCTGGGTTATACCTATCTTATCGGCCAGTTCGCCCGATGACATCTTGCGTTTGGCCATCATTACGTCAACGTTTACTATTATGCTCATAGTTGCGGTGTTTTAGATTGTCAATTCCTGTTCGTCCTTAAGGTCCTTACCCATGAGGATGATCTGAGATATAATCATCAGCGCCAAACCTGTAATAATCAGCATGCTGTTTGTATTGTTCTGGAATACAACATCATATTCAGCCAGTTTAATATTCCTCATAAAGAAAAGTGCTTCTGCATAGGAACTGATTAACTGAATGATGTAAATAACAGAAAGAAGTATTCCGGTAGTTTCCAGATATTTTGAAACATTTGAAACAAATATCTCTCCACGGCGTATACTTTGTATGAGTTTAATAACCAAACAAAGAACCCATATAAGCATTGCCAGAGAAATGATGATTGATGTAATAAAAATGACAGTAGGTGTCTTTTTTGCTTTTGCAGTTGGAAGTGCCAATGTTACCTGTTTCATAGTTACCTTGTATGCCTGATCCCCTACAGTCGATATTATAGCGGTATTTGCATATGGTTTCTTAGGTAATACATTAACAGTATAAGTCCTGGTACTCATTTTACTTGATGTTGAGATACCATCTGCTTCAATGATGGTATCTCGCTCATAAAACTGCTCAGGAATGTTCCCGTATTCCAGTTTTCCCTCAGAACCAGGAATATAAGTGGATGAGTAGTGATGAAGATTGACTGGAAATACCAACAATACAATTAATACTACCAAAAACAATGTGGTGTAAATTTTTAGTTTTTTGTTCATAATTGGAAAGAGTCTTTATTGTTAAACGATAAATATTTTCGGTGCAAAGATAAGCGTTGTTTTTAATCCACCAAAGAAAAACAAGAAAAATTTATTGAATTTCGATAAAAAGGAGTCGGGGGACAGTTCTATCTGTGCCCTTTTTGATAATAATCCAAGGTGCACAGAACTTTTGGGGTATCGGTATCGGAAACCATGGCCGCCCGTGGGCTTGTGAACGGGAGGAGCCTGTTCTCAAGAAGATGTTCTGGAAGGTAGGAGTTTACTCATGCCTTTCAGAGCGTCTTATTGGGAATAGGAGGGATAGCGCGAAGCGCGTAGTTTCAGATACTGATACCCCAAAAGTTCTCTTGGAAAAAAGGGCAAAGATAGAACCGTCTCCTTTGGTTCCTTTTGGCACCCTTTTTGTATCTTTGCGCCTGCAATGACATTGGCTGATCTTTGTGTCCTTTACGGAGGCCTGGCACAGACTAAGGCGCTGATAAAGGAGCTTGCGGGAAAACGCGGAGGAAACGTTTTTCTGCAGGGTCTGCGTGCGTCATCGGCTCCATTGTTATTCTCAGGATTGGCTCTTAAGACCGATATGCCCTATCTGCTGGTAATACTCAACGACCAGGAAGAGGCCGCCTATTTCTATCATGATATGGTGCAGACCATGGGTGATGCCGATGTGCTCTACTTCCCGTCAGCCTACCGTCGCGCCGTCAAGTACGGCCAGAAGGATGATGCCAGCGAGATATTGCGTACCGAGGTGCTGAGCCGCCTTACCACCATTGAGCCCGGCAATGCCACACTTGTGATTGTCACATCGGCCGATGCGTTGGCAGAGAAGGTGGTCTCCAAATCCAGCCTTGAGGACAAGTCAATACAGGTGTATACCGGTGAGACGCTGGACCGCGAGGAGCTGCAGAACCTGTTGCTGGAGCTTGGTTTCAATCGCGTTGATTATGTTTATGAGCCGGGGCAGTTTGCCTTGCGCGGTAGTATCCTGGACGTATTCTCGTTCTCATCGGAGTATCCGTTGCGCATAGACTTCTTTGGCGACGACATAGACAGCATTCGCCACTTTTCGGTGGATACGCAGCTCTCCACAGACAAGAAGGATAGCGTTGTGATTGTGCCCGATATGGATAAGGTGGAGGGCGCGCAGGTATCATTAATGGATTTCCTGCCGGCCGATACCGTGCTGGCAGTCAAGGACTTGCTGCTCACTGCAGACCGCATGACCACAGTGGGCAATGAGGTGGCTGACCGGGAGAGCGTGGCGGCGCGTATGCGTCAGCTGGATGCACAGAAAGACAAGATAAAGGAAGGTGCCGATGACGCTTATAAGCCCGATGAACTGCCCTCATTGCTTACAGCCGAGGATTTCCTGCGCAAAACCACGCAGTTCCGTGTAGTGGAATTCGGCAACAAACCCACCGGCGTAGCCGCAGCTACAATCACATTTGATACCACGCCCCAGCCGCTGTTCCACAAGAATTTTGAACTGGTGTCCAAGACCTTGACAGACTATATGGTACAGGGCTACAAATTATATATCCTGACCGATAACCCCAAGCAGGGAGACCGTCTGCATGACATTTTTACAGAGCGCGGTGAGAACTTTCAGTTCACCACCATCGGTAAAACCCTTCATGAAGGTTTTGCCGACGGCCTGCTGAAATGCTGCTTTTTCACTGACCACCAGATATTTGACCGCTACCACAAGTACAACCTAAAGAGCGAGCGTGCCCGCAACGGCAAGGTTGCGCTTACGCTCAAGGAGCTGCAGGAGTTCCAGATTGGTGATTATGTGGTTCATATGGACCACGGTGTGGGCAAGTTCGGCGGTCTGGTTCGCGTGCCGCAGGGAGGCGGTTATCAGGAGAAGATCAAGATCATCTACAAGAATGATGACGTAGTGTTTGTATCCATCCACGCCCTGCACAAGGTTTCCAAATACAAGGGCAAAGAGGGTGAGGAACCGCACATAAACAAGCTTGGCACCGGCGCCTGGGAAAACCTCAAGGAGCGCACCAAGGGCAAGATCAAGGACATTGCCCGTGACCTTATCAAGTTGTACGCAAAGCGTCTGGAGGAGAAGGGATTTGCCTACAGCCCCGACAGTTACCTGCAGAACGAGTTGGAGGCCAGCTTCATGTATGAGGATACCCCTGATCAGCTCAAGGCCACGCAGGATGTCAAGATGGATATGGAGAGCAGCCGCCCCATGGACCGCCTTATCTGCGGCGATGTGGGATTCGGAAAGACCGAGGTTGCAATACGTGCCGCCTTCAAGGCTGTGGCTGACAACAAGCAGGTTGCAGTCCTGGTACCTACCACCATACTTGCATTCCAGCACTATCAGACATTCCGTGACCGCCTTAAGGACTTCCCGTGCAGGGTGGAGTATCTGTCGCGTGCCCGCAGTGCAGCAAAGGTTACAGCTATCCTTGATGACCTCAAGGCCGGAAAGATAGACATCATAATAGGTACGCACAAACTCATCGGAAAGCAGGTCAAGTTCAAGGACCTGGGCCTGCTCATAATTGATGAGGAGCAGAAGTTCGGCGTATCGGTCAAGGAAAAACTCAAGCAGATGCGCGCCAACGTGGATGTGCTCACCATGACCGCCACGCCCATACCGCGTACGCTGCAGTTCTCGCTCATGGGAGCCCGTGACCTCTCCGTCATACAGACCCCGCCGCCCAACCGTTATCCCATCCAGACCGAGGTCCATGTGTTCAGTGCCGATATCATCCGCGAGGCCGTGAACTTTGAGATGAGCCGTAACGGACAGCTTTTCATTGTGAGCAACCGCATATCGTCCCTGCCTGACCTTGCTCAGACCGTACAGCGTGAAGTGCCCGATGCCCGCGTGGCCATCGGACATGGACAGATGGACCCCGATGAACTTGAAAAGATCCTGACTGGATTCATAAACTATGATTATGATGTTCTGGTGGCTACGTCAATCATAGAGAACGGAATAGACATTCCCAATGCCAACACCATAATCGTGAATCAGGCTCAGAATTTTGGCCTGAGTGACCTGCATCAGATGCGCGGACGTGTGGGCCGAAGCAACCGAAAGGCGTTCTGCTATCTGCTGGCTCCTCCGTTGTCCGCATTGTCCGATGAGTCACGCCGCCGTCTGCAGGCTATTGAGAGTTTCAGCGATCTGGGCAGCGGCATACAGGTTGCACTCCAGGACCTCGACATACGCGGTGCCGGTAACCTGCTGGGTGCCGAGCAGAGCGGATTTATAGCCGATCTGGGTTACGAGACCTATCAGAAGATACTCAAGGAGGCTGTTCGCGAACTTAAGAATGATGAGTTCCAGGATCTGTTCCGTGAGCAGTCTGCAGGTCAGGGTGGTGCTGGTTCGGATGCGGGTGCCGGCGCGACTCCGGTTGATGCATCGCGGTTTGTTGATGAGTGTACTGTTGAGACAGATCTTGACCTGTTCTTCCCGGATTCATTCGTGCCCGATGGCAGCGAGCGAATCCTCTTGTACCGTGAACTTGACAGCATGGAGCGCGAAACTGATATCAAGCGCTTCCAGGACCGCCTGCAGGACCGTTTCGGCCAGATTCCCAAGGAGGCTCAGGAGCTTATCCGTCTGGTAACCCTGCGCCGCATGGGCCGCGAACTTGGCATCGAGCGCATATTCCTAAAAGCCGGCCGCATGAGTCTGTTCTTTGTCAGCAACCCCGACAGCCCCTATTACGAAAGTGAGGCCTTCGGAGCCATCCTGGCCTACGCCGGTCAAAACCCCACAACCTGCCGCCTCCGCGAAGAAGGCACCAAGCGCAGCCTCCTGATATCGGACGTACCCGATGTGGAGCGCGCCATCAGTATCCTCACCGCCATCCTACACTAGGTGCCCCTGGTGCGCTGTCCCTTATTGCACAAATAATCGGCAATAATATTTGTTATGTCAAATAAAAGTGGTAAATTTGCTGTGAATTATTAGATATAACTAATATTATGGTTGATATTTATGAATTGACAGACAATGCTATCATGGTTCAGATTGGCCTGAAGCTGAAAGAGGAGCGGGTGGCAAGGAACATCTCACAGAAGGAACTTGCCAGAACCTGTGGACTATCCATGTTTTCCATCAGCCAGATAGAGAATGGCCACAATACGTCACTTTTGAGCCTGATAATGATACTGCGTACTCTTGAGCGTCTTGATATTCTGAGTGACCTTTTTGCCGAAAAGCAATTAAGTCCCGTTGCATATTCCGAGGCTATGAAGAAAATGCAGATGAATGAGAGGAAACACGCTTATCGTTCTTATACAATAGATAATCCGGACAGAAAAGTAGCAGAAGATTTCAATTGGGATTAATACATCAATAACCTAAACCAATAAATAATGATTAACTACGCTGACATTTATCTTTGGCAAAACCATGTTGCCACAGTAGCTTGGGATGGGAGACACCTCTCGTCCAGATTTGAATATACCCCAGAGTTTGCGGAATCGGGTATAGAACTCTCTCCTTTGATGATGCCGCTCCAGCCTCATCGTGTTTATCAGTTTCCGGAATTATCGCATGATACTTTCATCGGACTACCGGGGCTTTTGGCCGATGCCCTGCCTGATGCGTTCGGTAAAGCGTTGTTGGACAAATGGCTTGCGCTATCTGGAAGAACTTTTGCCAATCCCATAGAAAGACTCTGCTATCAGGGTAAACGCAGTATGGGTGCTTTGGAGTTTGTTCCTGCTCAAGACAACTATCTGGAATTGAGTACTGGTTTGGAAATAAAGACTCTTATTGAAACTGCCCGTGAGGTTCTTGATGAGAAAAAGAAACTGGATGCAAATCTGAACAACGACACTAAAGAGGCTGTAGCAAATATCATTAGAGTAGGTACATCGGCAGGAGGCCAGAGAGCAAAGGCGGTCATAGCATTTAATGAAACTACCGGAGATATACGCAGCGGACAGATTGATGCTCCGGATGGCTTCAGTCATTGGCTTATAAAACTGGATGGCGTTACAAATAATGAACTTGGTGATCCAAAACATTATGGCCAGATAGAATATGTATATCATCTCATGTCACATGATGCTGGAATTGACATGACAGAATGCCGTCTGCTTGAGGAAAACGGCAGAGCGCATTTTATGACCAAGCGGTTTGACCGTGCCAACGGAAATGAGAAACTGCACATGCAGACATTATGCGGAATGGCTCATTATGATTACAAAATGATTCATGCATATAGTTATGAGCAAGTATTTCAGGTAATGCGCCGCTTGCGGCTCTCATACAGTGATGCAGAGCAGATGTATCGCAGAATGGTATTCAATGTGGTGGCACGTAACCAGGATGATCATACCAAGAACATTTCGTTCCTTATGGACCGTCAAGGAAAGTGGGCCCTTTCACCTGCATATGATATGTCATGGGCATACAATCCTACAGGTATGTGGACATCAAACCACCAGATGTCCATTAACAACAAGTTCGATGAAATAACCAGGGAGGACCTGCTTGCGGTAGCCCGGAACGTTAACATCAAACATGCGGATCAGATTATAGGCCAAGTCGTAGAATCAGTAAGTCACTGGCCCAATCTTGCAAAGGAATACGGTATACCTGATGATATCGCAAAAGCCATCAATTCCACTCTTTTGCTAGATATGTAGATTGTTGTTGATAAGAGTTTTTAATAGAACTATAATTAGTGTTTATTTCGGAAGAACCGGCAAATAATAAACCTCTCTCTAATTCACTAAAAATCTTTAGGGAACAGGATCGTTAATCCGGTATTCAGAGACCATGTGTTTACTGTTTTGTCAAACGATCCGTATGAGCCGAATACCCTTAATCTTAATCCGTACGTTCCTTTGGGCCGGTAATCTATATCCATACCAAGATATACGCCTCCGCCATCGGGAATATTGCTTCTGATCTTATTTCCTTTCTGGTCTTTGATGCTGGTATTTTGATATACTTCAGCAGATTGAAGTCCAGCAAAGGGAATAAGGCTGATCTTGTCTTTTGACAGAACCTCAAAACCGGCACCTATTCTGATTATCATCTCATTGGCTTTATTATCATCCCAGTGATAATCGTTGTCCGAATCGTAGTAGAAACCCGGTGTCTTGATATCGCTCCATAATCGGGAGAACTGCATTTCAAACCTGAATTTTGATTTGATATGTAACTCGGCCGATATGTTGAAACCGTTCCATAAACCAAAATTATCGGAAAGGCCGGTTAGAAACCAGTTATTCTCATAACCTGCAATCAATGCAATATAATAACCTGCACTCATATTTGAAAAAGGACTTGCACCCATGGCCGACAGTGAAAAGTCTTTAGTATAGAAGTCTTCACTCTTGATGCCGGCCATTTCATCCTTCATCCTGTTTTCATAATCCTTAATTACTGCCGTGTCCCTTCCAGAGATACTGTTAACAATGAATTCTCTTTTGCTTTCATCATAAAGCTGACTGTATCGGGCATAGATTTCATAAATACCCACCTGGCCATTATGGTTATCCTGTATGGCTTGCTTCATGGAAAGAAGTGCCATATCATACAGAATCTGATTATATCTCAGGTCCCAGTCAGATACCTTGGTTGGATCGTATAAACTGCTTTTGGTTTCCACTTCAACCATATACAGATCCCTAAAGCGGTTATTTTTACCCTGAACTAAGGCTTGTGATACGCCAACAACAAGACGACTTGTCATTCCTATACTGTCGGCGCTTGCCGGCGTAAAGTCTTTCCATGTCAGGCGGTTTCCGCCCGATGATTGAGCCAGGGAACAAACAGGGAGGCAGAAAAGAAATAATCCTGCCATGAATGAGAATAAGATTTTGGGCGTTTTCATATTAATTGGAAATGATAGACGTATATATATCCGATATGAAAATCGGCTCCGGGTTAAAGTTGCGCTGCTGTTCCGGAATATGTTTTCTGTTTTTTTCACTATTTTTGCCAATAAGAAGATTATTAACCTTATAAACAACACAATTATGAGTAACAAGTATGCAGGAACACAGACCGAGAAGAATCTGGAGGCAGCATTTGCCGGAGAGTCAATGGCACGTAACAAGTACACCTATTTTGCATCAAAAGCCAAGAAAGAGGGCTTTGAGCAGATAGCAGCAATATTTGAGGAGACAGCAAACAATGAGAAGGAGCACGCCAAGCTCTGGTTCAAGGAACTGGAGGGCATTGGCGATACCGCACAGAACCTGGGTGCCGCCGCCGATGGTGAGAATTATGAGTGGACCGATATGTACGAGGGCTTTGCCAAGACCGCCGAGCAGGAGGGATTCCCCGTACTGGCCGCACGTTTCCGTATGGTTGCCGCTATCGAGAAGCAGCACGAGGAGCGTTACCGCGCACTGCTCAAGAACGTTGAGACTGCCAAGGTATTTGAGAAATCGGAGGTCAAGGTTTGGGAGTGCCGTAACTGCGGTCATATCGTAGTGGGCACCAAGGCTCCGCAGATCTGCCCCGTCTGCCAGCATCCCCAGGCCTACTTTGAAGTGCACAAAGAGAATTACTGAATCAGAAAAAGATGACAAAGGGGCGCCCCTTTGTCATCTTTCGCCAACAAGAGCGTGTATTTCGCCACAAAATGGGTTTTTGTTATATTGAGGTTGCATCCATTGCCTATCTTTGCGACAACATTAATTCAAATCCTTTAATTCAATGTTGACAATTGACAATTTCATCCGCCTCTTTGAAGGTGCTGCAAAAGAATGCTGGGACCGCCCGGCACTCAGTGATTTCCGTAAATCCACCATCACTTACCGTGAACTTGCAGAGCGTATAGATACCTTGGATATTATATGGAAGAAGGCCGGCCTCAAGACCGGTGACAAGATAGCCATCAATACCAAGAGCTGCGCACTGGGCGCATCGGTCTTTATGGCCGCCGTAAGCAAGGGCTATGTGGCAGTGCATCTCTACAACGCATTCACTCCCGCCGATACGGTCAAGCTCGTCAATCACTCTGACAGTAGGATTCTCTATACTGAGAAACGTACTTTCGATGAGATGAACTTTGACGATATGCCCGAGCTGCTGTGCATCATTGACGGTGCTACAGGCGATGTGCTGGCCAGCCGCAACGGAGTAGGAGAGCTCTATGCCGATGCCCGGAACCTTTTTGCAGCAAAGTATCCATCAGGCATGAAACCCGATGATTTCACCGTCTGCAACCCTGATATAGACGATGTATGCGCAATCCTTTATACATCGGGATCAACCGGCAACCCCAAGGGCGTGATGTTAACATACCGCAACTATACCGCCAACGTGCAGGGCATACGTCCCGGATTCCCGTTCCATCCGCGCGAGAACTACCTGAGCCTGCTGCCGCATGCACACAGCTTTGGTCTTACCTGCGATGTGGTCATCCCCATGACAATGGGTATGCACGTGACAGTGCTTGGCCTTCCGCCCATCCCTGCCAATGTTCAGGCTGCACTTCAGGAGGTCAAGCCCCGCATATTCTACGGAGTACCTCTTATATTCGTAAAGTTTGCTGAGTTCGTGCTGGGCAATGAGATTCACAGCCCCGAAGGCAAGGCCAAGCTGGACAACTACCAGGATAACCCCGAATACTGCAGGATGCTTCATGACAAACTGCTCAACGCCATGGGCGGCAACATAGAGGTATTTGCCACAGGTGGCGCCGCAATTCCATCCGAGGTAGAATCACTGCTCGTATATAAGCTGCAGCTCCCGTTCATAACAGGTTACGGACTCACCGAGCTTGCACCTATCGTTTCATACGGAAAGATTGGCCATTATATCCCCAAGTCATGCGGCGAGTACCTGCCCGAAATCATGGAGGCCAAGATAGATTCACCGGATCCCGAGCACATTGCAGGAGAACTCTCCATCAAGGGCGATGTGGTGTTCAAAGGCTACTACAAGAACCCCGAGGCAACCGCTCAGGTACTGCAGGACGGCTGGTTCCGCACCGGCGATATAGGCACCATAGACAAGAACCGCAACGTCTTCCTGCTGGGCCGCAGCAAGAACATGATCCTGGCCGACAACGGACAGAACGTATATCCGGAGGAGATTGAGGTAATACTGAACGAGCTGCCGTACGTTGCAGAGTCAATCGTACTCCAGCGCGACAGCCATATCATTGCCCTGATAGTGCCCAACATGGATGCACTTGACAAGGCCGGCATAGGAGCCGATGCCCTGGACGCCATAATGAAGCAGAACATAGTGTTCCTGAACTCCAAGCTGCCCGCCTACTCAACAGTGAACGGCTACGAGCTCCGCTTTGAGCCCTTCAGCAAGACACCCAAGGGAAGCATCCGCCGCTTCATGTACAAATAAGACAGTATTTCAGCAAAAAATAACGGCTCAATTTTAATTGGGCCGTTATTTTTTGCCTCCGCTGGACCAATATGTTTGGAGCCATTAGCGGAGGGCGTATAGCGGAGAGCCTTGGAGGATCCCGTTAAGAACGGCGCATGTCTGACGAACGTAAAGCCCCGTAGGGGATTTTAAGGAGGAGTTCGACGTTTAGGGTCCGGAGAGGTTCGGAGTAGCCCGGAGGTGCTGGCTCCAAACATATTGGTCCAGCGGAGGTTATTGAAATAACGAGCCTGAAGTGGAAGTCGTCTCCATCTCGCCCTCAGCCCCCTCAAAAATAAAGTAAGCCTCAATCTCAGGATGCCGAGAGCAGAGAGCCTGGGCGCTGTCCAACCCCATCACCATCATGGATGTAGCCAAAGCATCGGCCGTAGCGCAGTCCTGTGCGAATACGGTGACAGACAGCAGGCTGTGGCTAACAGGCGTGCATGTGTGAGGGTCAATGGTGTGGGCGTATTTGCGTCCGTCCTTAACGTAGAAGTTGCGGTAATTGCCCGATGTGGCCATAGCTATGTCTGTGACCGGTATCACGGTCTGGAGCTCATTGTTTACGGAGAGTGAGTCATCGACAGGCTTGCTTATGCCTATATTCCAGAGCTTGCCTTTGGGGTTGTGTCCGCTGACCACAATCTCGCCACCAATCTCAACCATAAAGTCGTTGATGCCCTTGGAGCGGAGCATATCGGCCACCATGTCAGTGCCGAACCCCTTAGCTATGGCGCTGCAGTCCAGCATGATGCGCGGATCATCCTTTTCAATTATGCCATTGACTTCATGAATTTTGGTGTAGCCGGTTATCTCTAACAGGCTGTCGATGGTTGTCTGGCTTATGTTTTGGGCGTGCTTGAACCCGAATCCCCATGCATTGACGGCAGGGGCCACGGTTATATCGAAAGCTCCGTTTGTCAAATCCGATATTTCCATTGCGCGGCGGAATACCTTCAGAAAGAGTTGGTCACCAACTATCATGACCTCCGAATTATTGACCTGAGATATGGTTGACTCAGGGTTGAACATGGAGAGCGCATTGTCCACAAGCGTCAGAGTCTGCTCTATATCTGGCTGAAGGTCAGCGTTGTAGAAGTATGTGATATTGTAGCTGGTTCCGAACACCAGACCCTGCGCCTTGCGGAACTCGGGTTTGGCGGGCTTGCTCTGCGACAGGATAACGATTGTGCCTATTATCAGAAACGCCAGGAAAGGGTAGTGCCACCTCTTCATGAATCAAGCGGTTAAATGTTCAACAAGAATCTTTACACCTATACCAATCAGGATAATACCGCCGATAATCTCCACAGGAAAATTGATGCGCTTGCCTGCATATGCGCCAATCATGAATCCCGCCACCGAGAACAGGAATGAGCCAATTGCAATGATGGTTATGGGCAGCAGAATACTTCCAAAAGTCTCATAACCCGAGCAACCGAAAGAAAGGCCAACCGCCAGTGCGTCAATGCTGGTGGCAATTGCCATCGTTATGGTAGTGGAGAACTTTGAAGGATCAAAAGACTTCTCCTCTTCATCACCCTTGAGCCCGCTAATTATCATCCTGCCGCCCAGGAATGCCAGCAGACCGAACGCGATCCAGTGGTCCCAACGCTCCAGGGCGTTGCTGAAAGAGCTTATGCCCAACCAGCCTATCATAGGCATCAGACCCTGGAAAAGCCCGAACATGAGGGCAGTAATGAGCATGGTACGCACCACAAGCCTGCGCTGTATCAGACCGCTGGTGATGGACACCGTAAAGCAGTCCATTGCAAGCGCCACGGACAGGAGTATCAGGTCAAGGATTGACATAGATTACTTGATTTCCTTCTCAATCTTGTAGTCGTTGCGGTTCTGCGAGCTGCGGCTTACCAGCTCGGCCAGGAATCCCACCAGGAACATCAACGTACCCATTATCATACCGGTCAGGGCAATGTAGAAATAGGGGTTGTCCGTAATGAGACGGGCGGGAACGTTGTGAGCCAGACACAGCAGCTTGTTAACGCCTATAACGATTATGGCAATAAAGCAGAGCACGAACATGGCAGAGCCACACAGGCCAAAGAAATGCATGGGCTGCTTGCCAAAACGGTTCAGGAACCAAAGTGACATCAGGTCCAGATATCCGTTCACAAAGCGGTCCAGACCGAACTTGGTCTTGCCGTACTTGCGGGCCTGATGGTGAACCACCTTCTCGCCGATATTTCCAAAACCGGCATTTTTGGCCAGGAACGGAATGTAGCGGTGCATCTCGCCGTAAACCTCAATGTTCTTTACAACCTCGCGGCGATAGGCCTTGAGTCCGCAGTTCATGTCATGCAGCTTGAGACCTGTAACCTTGCGGGCGGTCCAGTTGTAAATCTTGGACGGGATATTCTTGCTCAGAGTACCGTCATAACGCTTTTTCTTCCAGCCCGATACCAGGTCATAGCCCTCCTCGCGGATCATGCGTACCATCTCGGGTACCTCCTCGGGGCTATCCTGAAGGTCTGCATCCATAGTGACCACGATATCGCCCTGAGCCATATCGAATCCGCAGAACAGGGCGGGGGATTTGCCGTAGTTGCGGCGGAACTTTATGCCCTTCACTATGTCGGGGTTATCGGCCTTAAGACCTTCAATTATCTTCCATGAACCGTCTGTGCTGCCGTCATCCACAAATATGACCTCATAACTGAAGTCATTTTCTTTCATTACGCGGCCTATCCACGCAAAGAGTTCAGGAATTGATTCCTCCTCATTAAGGAGCGGTACAATAATTGAAATATCCATATTATTGATTGAGTTTTAATCTTTTAGCTGTTATCAGTCCGATTATCAGTGACAGTATGTTGCCCCACATGAGTGACGCCTGGATCAGCTGTTTGGTCATGGCCGATGCCGACAGCGAGCAGAACCATGTAATTGTCTGCTGCATAAGCTCCATAGACTTGTTGTATTGCTCCACCTGTGCCTGGTCTGTCATGGCCGATGTCACAGCCTGTGTTGACTGCATCATCATTTCCATGCGCGCCATAAGGCCGTTTGCCAGTGCGCCGTGGTCCAAATAACGCAGGTAGAGGTATGCCACCATGCATGACAGCACCGTGGCGAACAGGAACGTAAGGATGGAGATCATCCAAGACAGGGGGAACGGGAAGAACGGCACCTGTGTGGAGTCGCGGAAACGCTTAATCAGGAAGAAAGCCACAACCGGAATTCCAAGCAGCAAAGGCAGTGCCAGAAGTGACAGGGCGGGGTACTTGATTGTAAGGACCGTGACAAGATACGCCAGTATCATGTATGCGCCAAGATACGAGCCCAACGTCATTGACGTCTGCAGCAGGTTTATCTTTATCACTTTCTTGCCCTCCTGTTCTTCCATAATTCTTATAATAATCTGCAAATTTAATCATTTCTTTTTATTGCCGATTGCAGATTCAAATAAAAGCCGTACCTTCGTGCCGGGTAAGTCCTACACGGCCAGCTCCCTTCTAACCCTCCAGGGCTTGACGGCAGCAAAGGTACGTCGGTTGTAGCGGCGCGATGTAGCCCGCTTACCCATCTCATACAAGAAGGCCACCTCTGCGGTGGCCTTCTCTGTTTTACCAATCTCTCTTGCCTACTATTTCAATAATCTTAACCACCGTCATCATGGCTTTTTCCATACTCTGGATGGGAACCCACTCATAGCGGCCGTGGAAATTCATGCCGCCTGCAAAGAGGTTGGGGCAGGGCAGTCCCTTGAATGAGAGCTGGGCGCCGTCCGTACCGCCGCGTATGGGAACCTTGACGGGATTCACACCTGCCAGCTTCATTGCATCGCAAGCAATGTCAACCACATACGGTACCTTGTCAATCTGCTCCTTCATGTTGTAATATTGGTCTGTAACCTCGGCCACAATGGTATCCTTGCCGTATTTGGCGTTCATCTTGTCTGCCACGCTCCTGGCAAATGCCTTGCGCTGCTCAAACTTGGCGCGATCATGGTCGCGTATGATGAATATGGCCGATGCATGGTCAACCTCACCGTTAAGGCCTACCAGATGATAGAATCCTTCATATCCCTGAGTTGTGCCTGGAGTCTCGTTTACAGGGAACATCTTTATCAGTTCTGCGGCCAACAGTGAAGCGTTGACCATCTTATCCTTTGCATATCCCGGGTGCACTTCCAGGCCCTGTATTTTGAATACGGCCTTGGCGGCGTTGAAATTTTCGTACTCCATTTCACCAACCTCACCGCCATCAACGGTATAACCAAACTGGCATCCAAAACGCTCCACATCAAAGTGAGCGGCGCCCATGCCAATCTCCTCATCTGGATTGAAACCTACGCGAACACGGCCGTGCTTTATTTCCGGATGCTGCTGCAGATACTCTACAGCGGTGATTATCTCTGCAATTCCGGCCTTGTCATCGGCTCCCAGAAGGGTGGTGCCATCGGTCACAATTAGGTCTTCACCCTTATGCGCCAGTAGTTCCGGGAAGAGGCTTGGTGAAAGAATTATATTCTGTTCTTTGTTCAGCACTATGTCTCCACCGTCATATTTCTCAACAATTCTGGGCTTGACATCCTTGCCGCTCATTGAGGGGCTGGTGTCCATGTGCGATATGAAACCTATCGTAGGAATCTTCTTGTCCGTGTTTGCAGGGAGCGTGGCATAGACGTATCCCATATCATCCATAAACACCTCTTCAAGTCCCATACTCTCCAGCTCAGCCTTAAGCTGGCGTGCCAGATTCATCTGTTTTGCGGTGCTGGGAACACTCTGAGAGTTCTCATCCGACTGCGTATCTACAGCCGTATAGCCCAAAAATCTCTTAATCAGATCCATATTATTGCGTTTTTAGTTTTGTCTTACTGCAAATATAGCAAAAAGAGTCAAATGGCACTATCTGCAGATTGCGCGCATTAGAGCATCCCACCAGCGGGCGGGCAAAAGTGCATGAAGTATTACTATCAGGCCAGATCCTGCACCCAGGCGGTAACGCACCTTTGGACAGCGCGAATTGGCCGCACGGGCTATGGCCTTAGCCACTCTTATCGGGTTGCTCAAGAAATTGGAAGTGTAGCCGATTTTGAGCAGGCGCGCCATTCTTAGTCCAGCATCCTCATATTCAGTATCTTTTGATGAAGCCGATAGGTTATCGGCCGCAATTATACCCCAATCGGTTTTTATGCCACCGGGTTCAATCAGGCAGACCTTGATTCCAAAAGGCTTTACCTCTATGCGGAGGGCATCGCTAAGTGCCTCGACTGAGTATTTGGAAACGTTGTACCAGCCGCCAAAAGGAATGACAGCCTTACCTGCAACCGATGAGGTGTTGATGATTCGGCCCGATTTCTGAGTACGCATATACGGCAGGACCAATTGTGTCAGACGTGCCAATCCAAAGAGATTTACCTCGAGCTGGCGCTTGGCCTCAGCGATAGTAACGTTCTCAATAGCACCCATATAGCCATAGCCGGCATTGTTTATGAGCACGTCTATTCTACCTTCCGCATCAATAATGGCATTTACTCCGTCCACCATCGATGCGTCATCGGTCACATCCATTCTTACGGGTGTCACACCATATTCCCGTAGTTGTTCCAACAGTTCTACCCTGCGGGCCGCACCATAGACCCTATGCCCCTGCTCAGCCAGTATCAGTGCTGCATTATAACCGATTCCACTGCTGGCTCCGGTTATAAGAATTACCTTTTTCTGTTTTCTCATGTGGCAAAGATAACAAAAAGGGGCCAAACAGAACCGTCCCCAATGGCTCCCAATTGCTCACTCGTCAAAGTCGAATTCTTCGGGAAGGTCAAAGGGAGAGTCGGAGAGGAAGTCCTCCATATCGCGGCGGTCTTTCTTGGTGGGGCGGCCCAGGCCGGCGGCGCGTTTTACGAATCCGCCTATGCGGTTCATTTCCAGCAGGTCATACTGGTCTTGCGGGGTGATGTTCTCCATCATCTGCGGGACTAGTTTGGCGCCTACGCGGTTCTCAATGGCTTGCAGGACCTTGAAGGTGTAGGTTACGGGGGCTTTACGGACCGATACGGTATCGCCCTCCTTTACTGTTTTTGAGGGCTTGCACTGGACTCCGTTTATCTGGATACGGCCTTTCTTGCAGGCCTCTGAAGCAATGGTGCGGGTCTTGAAGATACGCACGGACCAGAGCCACTTGTCTATCCTTGCCTCTGCCATTTTTGCAAAATTACTTATTGTTGAATTTGCACATTGTGTCGTCAATGCCGGCCAGGCAGAAGTTCTTTACGGCCTCAACGGCTACGGGAATGCGTTCATCAAGTATCTTGCGCTCATCCTCGCTGAAAGGATCCAACACAAACTTTATCTGCGCACCCATGGGGAAATCATTGCCTATGCCAAAACGCAGTCGGCTGAACTGCTCGGAGCAGAGCACCTGGATGATATTGCCTATGCCGTTGTGGCCGCCGCCACTGCCTTGCTTGCGCAGGCGAATCTTGCCAAGGGGTAGGGCCAGGTCATCGGCCACGACCAGAAGGTTCTCGGGCTCAATGTTCTCCTTGTTCATCCAGTAGCGCACGGCGTTGCCGCTCAGGTTCATGAAGGTTGTGGGCTTTAGGAGCACAAGCTCACGGTTCTTTATGCGCATCTGGGCAACAAAACCGTATCGCCTGTCCTCAAAAACAGTATCGGATGCCTTAGCTAGGGCATCCAATACCATAAATCCTATGTTGTGGCGGGTATCTTGGTATTCGTCGCCCGGGTTACCCAAACCCACAATCAGATACTTCATTACTTATATTATTCGGCAGGAGCCTCCTCGGTGCCCTCTTCAGTTGCAGCAGCGGCAGCTGAACGGGTTGACATAACTGTGCAGATCACAGCGTCCTTGGGGCTTACAAACTCGATGCCCTCAACGTTCAGGTCACCAACCTTGAATGACTTACCGATGGTAAGAGGTGTAACGTCTATCTCAACCTTCTCAGGAATTGCAGTGTAGAGAGCCTTGGCCTTTACGCGGCGCAGGATCTGCTCCAGCTTACCACCAGCCTTTACACCGGCTGCCAGACCGTTAAGCTTAACGGGAACTGCCATAACGATGGGCTTCTGGGGATCTACCTGATAGAAGTCAATGTGAAGGATGTTGTCCTTTACGGGGTGGAACTGGATCTCACGCATTACTGCCAGAACGGTGTTGCCGTCTATGGTCAGGTTTACTGAGAAAATATCGGGTGAATAGACAAGCTTTCTAACCTCCTCAAATGTTACGCTGAATGCCTTTGCTACGGGAAGACCTTTCTCGTCGCGCTCTACACCGTACAGGTTGCAGGGAATAAGGTTCTGCTTACGAAGTGCCTTGGCACCTTTCTTACCGAACTCGTTGCGGGCTGTGCCCTTTACGTCAATTGATTTCATCTTTAAACGTGTTACTCTAAATTGTTATTATTCAATTCACCATCACACAAAACTCCGCCCTTTCAGGGCAGGCTTTACGTAAAAGCGGCGCAAAGGTATAAAAAAAATTGAAAATTGAGAATTGAAAATTGAAAATTATGAATACCGATTCACAAAGGTTTCCATCCCGTGATTCAAATCCGCAGAAAGTTTCCATCTGCACCCAGTAAAACGGAATTCCGACAGCGAAGCCCGTCGGGATTCCGTTTTACCCGGCCTGGAAGGCCGGCAGAGTGGAATGGAACGTAGTGGAATGGAACGGGTTTGGGGCGTCGCCGCCCCAAACTAAAAAAATGTCGTATATCAAATACGCAGATAAGTTTCCAGTTAGCGACTTTTTAGGCCAAAAGGGCCATAAAAGTCAAAAGAAACCGAGCTGCAAAGCAGCGAGAAACCCGCCGCAAGGCTTAAAACTCAATCTTAAAATCCTCCTCGGTTTTATCCTCAGCTTTCTCCTCTGCAGGAGCCTCCGGTTCGGCCTCATCGGCCCCATCCTTCTCCGCCTCGTGAATGAATTTGATAGTCTTGGTCAGTCCGTCTATAAAATTGCTGAAATCCTCCCTGTAGAGGAAAATCTTGTGCTTCTCAAAACTTACCTGCTGGTCATCACCCTCTCCGGTCACGATTTTCTTGCTCTCGGTGATGGACAGATACATCTCGTCCTTGCGTGTCTTGCGCACATCCATGTAGTAGATGCGCTTGCCTGCCTTGATGGCGTGTGAGAAGATTACGTCTTTCTCAATCTCATCGGCTGTCTTCTTCCTGTACTCTTCCATAACGCTCGTATTGTTGAAATTTCCACAAATATGGGAATTTGATTCGGTCCAGCCAAGAAATAGCCTCCATAAAATGGAGTTTGTCACGAAAAAAGTTGTACTTTTGCGGACCGGATTAACGGTTTGGACGCAAATGATCAACAGAGTTCTCATCAGACTGAAAGTAGTTCAGGTAATCTACGCATACTACCAGAACGGCGGGCAGAACACGGCATCGGCCGATCGTGAGCTCGCTCAGAGCATTGACAGCGCATATTCACTTTATAAAACCCTTCTTTTCATTCCTGTGGCGTGGGCGCTCCGGATCCGCAAGTCGGTGGCCCGTCAGCAGCGCATGAACGCTCCGCATATATCCCGTAGGGAGCATCTGTTTGCCGGGAACCGTTTCCTGGAGCAGCTGGAAACCAATGTTGAGCTGGCCGCGTACATCCAGAGCAATGACATGGACTGGCTTTTTGAGTCCGATTGGCTTAATGACACCTGCACGCGTATTCTTGAGTCCGATATCATGGAAGAGTACATGCAGTGTGAAAAGTTTGATTTTGAGTCCGATAAGGAGCTGGTCCGCAAGCTCTACAAGGAATTTGTGGAGAACAGTGATGAGCTTGACGCACTTCTTGAGGAGCAGAACATTTACTGGAACGGCGATAAGGAGCTGATTGACTCATTCGTGCTCAAGACTATCCGTGGCTTTGAAGACGGTAAGGCCGGTGAGCAGCCGCTCAAAAGTGAGTTCAAGGATGATGAGGACCGTCAGTTTGCACTGGACCTGCTGCATTACGGACTGGATACTGCTGCAGAGCGTGAAGAGGTGGTGGCCGCCAATTGCCGCCGATGGGATCCCAGCCGTCTGGCATTCCTGGACGTGATTATCATTCAGGTTGCAATGGCCGAGATGCTTCATTTCCCGCAGATACCGCTCCGGGTTACCATAAACGAGTATGTTGAACTGGCCAAGTTCCTGAGTACGCCGGCCAGCGGTAGTTTCGTGAACGGCATGCTTGATACGATAGTAAAGGACCTGTCATCGCAGGGCCGTCTCAATAAGGAATTATAAACAACAAAAAATAAATCGATTATGGCACAGATGCTTATGCTTGATCCCTTCCAGATGACATATCAGGAGGTGAACGTACACACAGTGAACTTTATCCAGGATGTTAACCTTGATGCACCCGCATCGGATTCTCAGAGTTCCGGCGCACAGGGCGGCGGCCTGCTTGGCGGTCCGTTCATGCTGATCCTGGTCATGCTGGCTCTCATGATGATCTTTATGCGTCCCCGTCAGGACAAGGAGGGTGAAAAGTTCCGCAACGCCCTGCAGAAAGAGCAGGATGTTGTTACAAGTTCCGGTATATTCGGTAAGGTAAAGGATATGGATGAGGTATCAGTAACCCTTGAGATTGCTCAGGGCATGAGAATCAAGGTTGACAAGCGTTATGTCAATCCGGTTCCCACACCTCAGCCCGCCAAGCCTGAGAAACCTTCACGCCGCCGCAAGAAGGATCCCAGCAAGGACGAGAAAGCTTAATTTTTTGTAGGAATACGCATGCGGGACTCAGGTAGGCCAAAATCCCGATTTGCAGAATCATTGAGAAAAATCGGAGCTTCCCTCTTGAAACTGTTCAAGGGGGATTTTACGGTTTTTCTGCTTATTTTGGCCATAACCTTCTTTTTCTGGTGGACACAGACCATGAGCAAGAACTATGACTCTGAGCTCAAGGTGCCGGTCCAGGTTACGGGAATCCCTGATGGCATACGTGTGATCACTCCTCCGGCAAGCCAGATTACGGTATCGTTAAACGGTAAGGGTACGGCTTTGCGTAAATCGGGCCGTAGGGGAGGCAAGCGTGTGCTGAATGTCAGCAATGACCTTTTCATCTTGAACCAGGGCCACGCAGCTGTTCCGACACAGCGGTTACGTGATTCCATTTCAGTTCTTCTGCCCCCATCGGTCTCCATCGGTTCTGTCAAGCCGGATTCATTGGTCTATCAGTACGCTCTCCAGCGCAGCGTTATGCTTCCTGTCGAGTTTGACGGTAGCGTAGAGAGTCAGAATCAGTTCTTTATGGAGCGGATTGAACTCAGGCCGGACAGCATTAGGGCTCAGGTCCTGTTGTCCGATACCTTATCGCACCGTCTTGTCCTGGATATCGGGAGTGTTACTGTGGCGTCTGATTCAACCTTCATTACCGCTTCAGTAAAACCAATTCCCGGTGTGATTCTGGATGCTGACAAGGTGAATATGACCGTGATTTCGCAGCAATACACTGAGAAGAGTCTGGAGATACCTGTAACCGGGGTGAATTTCCCGGAATCCGTGTCGCTCAAGTCTTTCCCGTCTAAGGCAGTGGTTGTCTTCTGGGTCAAGATGTCAGAGTATGACAGGGTCAGTACCCGGGACTTCCAGATTGTGGTGGATTACAATGATATAGCCGGGCGCGATGTCTCCAAGGCTCCGTTGCATATATTCTCTCAGCCGGCCAATGTGCGGAATGTCCGTTTGCAGAGTCGTACCGTTGATTTCTTGATGGAAAGCCATTTCTTCTGATTCTGATGGTAACGATAGGTCTGACAGGCGGGATAGGGTGCGGCAAGAGTTACGTGGCCGGCAAGATGCAGCTTCGTGGCATCCCGGTCTATGATTCCGATTATCGCGCCAAGCTGCTTACTTCCACGGATCCGGTGCTTAAACTGGAGCTTACACGCCTGGTGGGGCCTACGCTCTACTGCCCGTGCGGATGCGGCATTATGCAGAAGGATGTGCTTGCTCGGTTTATTTTCGGCAACCCGGAGAATATGGCTAAGGTGAATGGCATAATACATCCTCGTGTAAGGGAGGATTTCAGACAGTGGGCCGCGGGTATGAAAAGTAAGGATTTCTGCATATTGGAATCTGCCATACTGCTTGAATCGGGATTTGACGGTGAGGTGGATTTTAAAGTATGTGTTGATGCCCCGCTGGAGCTCCGCATACAGCGTTGCGTTGTGCGTGATGACTCTACCCGTGAATCGGTCATGGCCAGGATTGAGAGTCAGATGGACCAGGCTGAGAAGTGTCGCTTATCGGACTTTGTAATTGTGAATGATAACGTGCAGCCTCTGGAGCCCCAGATTGATGCGCTTTTGGATAAATGTAAGGAATTATTCAATAAATAACAGATTATTATGCTGAACGAGATTTTGACTATTTCGGGCAAACCCAGCCTGTACAAGCTGCTCACCCGCGGACGCGGAGCCCTTATTGTTGAGAACATTGACGAGACCAAGAAACGTTTCCCCATCCAGGGAACTGACAAGGTGGTTTCTCTTGGTGACATATCCATCTTTACCGATGAGAAGGAGATGCCTCTGCGCGAGGTCTTCCAGGCCATCGAGGACAAGCTTGGCAAGAAGGAGATAGAGTTTGACTGGCGCAAGGCCTCAAACCCCGAGCTCATCAAGTTCTTTGCCGGAATCGTTCCCGATTTTGACCGCGACCGCGTATACCCCAGCCACATCAAGAAAATTGCCGGCTGGTACGATCTCCTTGTCAAATACGGAGAAAACGATTTCTCCGAACCACAACCGGAAGCAGAGACACCTGCTGAATAAAACCAATGCACCTGCGTTTCCACGTGCGTGTTTCTAATCCGCACAAGGTTTCCAGATAGGAAATACAAAGTGTAAAAAGGTTTCCAGTTGCAGTAAAGTAAAAAATATCCTCGCGAGCAAAGCTAGCGAGGATATTTTTTACCCGGCCTGGAAGGCCGGCAGAGTGGAGCGGGACCTTGTCCCGCGGAACGGGTTTGGGGCGTCGCCGCCCCAAACTAAAAAAAGGTAAAAAGCTTCTAATACGCAGATAGGATCCTGTCCTGACGCTTAAGGCCATAGGCCGTAAAGCGCAAATACCGAGCGAAGCGAAACAGCGAGTTTCCATCGGATTATATCGAAAAAACGTAAAATCCGCACTTCATATAAAATAATATTTTATATGCCCAAATTCTTGCGGAATTAAAAAATATGCAATAACTTTGCACCCGCATTCCAAAAAATGGTATAATTAATGGAAAAAGTTACAGTTCTTTCGGCGGATCAGCTTTACAACAGCTTCCTTGATCCCAAGTATATCCCATCAGGTCAGGACAAGTATTATCTCCGTAACACCCAGGTGTGCGCACCCAAGGGCGGTTGGCGTCATCTGACCAGTTTTGAGATTGAGACTCTGGTCAAGAATGACAACACAGCTATGAGCTGGGACAACATCCTGGTGACCGATGAGTTCGACCCCATGATGATCAAGAACAACAAGTTCTACGGATTCGTTCGTATCGGCCGTGTTACATCAAACGGACTTCAGTATCATGATCTTAGGCTCTCATGCGGTATCACCAACAGCTCAATCCACTCGTGCGATATAGGTGATGACTGCGCCATCCATAACGTGCATTACCTGTCACATTATATAATAGGTGACCGATGCATGCTGTTCAACATCCAGGAGATGTCGTGCACAGACCACGCCAAGTTCGGTAACGGAATTGTCAAGGAGGGTGAGGATGAGGATGTCCGCGTGTGGCTGGAGCTCATGAATGAGACCGGATGCCGCAAGGTGCTCCCGTTTGACGGCATGATTGCGGCCGATGCCTACCTGTGGGCCAAGTTCATCAATGACCGCCGTCTGCAGGACCGTCTCAAATCCATCACGCAGAACAGTTTTGACAACCGCCGCGGATTCTACGGAACCATCGGATACGGCAACGTAATCAAGAACTGCTGGATCATAAAGGACGTAAAGATAGGTAATTGCTGCTACATCAAGGGTGCCAGCAAACTCAAGAACGTAACCATTAATTCATCGGAGAAAGAGCCTACTCAGATAGGTGAGAACGTGGTGCTTGTAAACGGTATAATCGGATACGGCTGCCGTCTGTTCTACTCAGTGATTGCCGTTCGCTTTGTGCTGGGCAGTCATTCAAATCTTAAATACGGTGCCCGCCTCATGAACTCTTTCATGGGCGATAATTCCACAATATCCTGCTGTGAGGTGCTCCACAACCTTATTTTCCCGGCTCACGAGCAGCATCACAACAACTCGTTCCTGATTGCAAGCGTGGTCAAGGGCCAGTCAAACCTGGCTGCCGGCGCAACCATCGGCTCAAACCACAATTCACGTACAAATGACAACGAGATTGAGGCCGGACGCGGATTCTGGCCGGGTCTGTGCGTGAGCGTCAAGCACTCTTGCAAGTTTGCATCGTTCACAATGCTGGCCAAGGGCGCTTATCCCGCCGAGATGATCAACCCGTTCCCGTTCGCGCTCATCAGTAATGATGAGGTTCACGGTGAACTGCACGTAATGCCGGCATTCTCATGGCTGCACAATATGTTCGCCATGGCCCGCAACAACTGGAAGTATGCCACCCGCGACACCCGCGTATTCAAGGTGCAGAACATTGAGTTCGATGCCTACGCACCTGATTCAATGGAAGAGGCCATTGAGGCCCGCAAACTGCTTGACAAGTGGACTGCCAAGGCATGGCTGCGCAAGGAGGGCAAGAGCCTGGATGGAATGACCGATGAGCAGCTTATGGAAATCGGCCGAGGTCTTCTTAACGGTGATCCTGAAAAGATTGCTGATTTTGAGGTGCTTGGTGAGAACATGGAGAAATCAAAGCGCAAGGTGGTAATCCTGCATCCGTACAAGGCATACCATGCATACGGCGACATGCTTATTTACTATGCTGTCAGGAACATTGTGGCTTATCTTGAGGAGAATGAGGACAAGTCATTCCAGAACATCAGCGAAATGTTTGACGGTGACCGCGCACGCGTTTGGTTCAATCTGGGCGGCCAGCTCATGTCAATGGAGGATGTTGACCAGTTGCGTTCCGATATCAAGGACGGCACGCTCAACACCTGGAAGGAGATTCACCACCGTTACACTGAGATTTGGAAGAAATATCCTATTGACAAGCTGCGTCACGCGTACATGTCGCTCAAGCATGTGCTTGGTACAGAGACAATTACCACCGATGACTGGGCAAATATACTCAACAAGGGTATCGATATCCAGAACTACATCTTTGATCAGGTTTATGCAACCCGCAAGAAGGACTATGAGAACAAGTTCCGCCAGGCTACATTCCTGAATGAGGATGAGATGCTGGCTGCATGGGGCAAGCTGGATGAGAACAGCTTCATCCTGAATCAGCGCAAGGAGCTCAAGGAGTTCACGGAGCGCGTCCAGAGCATCCGCAAGCGCCTCCTCCAAAAATGATACAATTGGGGTCAGACCCCTTTTGTATCATTTTGGAAAAATAGTACAAAAGGGGTCTGACCCCAATTGTACCATTTTCATGTTTGATATTATTTTTAAACCTTTATAATATGAATCTTACAGACAAAAAGTATTCTCAGTACGCACTCGTACAGGAGATGATGGACACAGTAGAGACTGTTAAGAAGTTTGATCCCGCTTGCACCAAGGAGATTGCCGCCAAGGTTGCAAAAGCAGGCAAGGCTTATTTTACCGGTGAGGGTTCAAGCCGTATCTTCCCCGCCAAGAACGCTCTGCGCAAGACCAAGCGTTGGGGACTGGACCTGAACGCCCAGACCGATGGCTCATGGCAGTCACGCGAGTATGATCTGAGCTCATTCGCCGTATTCCTGGCTTCTAACTCAGGCCGTACCAAGGAGGTTACCCTGCTGGCCAAGAAGCTGATGGAGGAGGGCAATCCCCTGCGTTTCGGACTTACCGCCAATGAGGGCACAATCCTTTCTACTTTCTGCGCCAATACACACGTACTCAACTGCGGTTGGGAGCAGGCTGTTGCCGCCACCAAGAGCGTTGTTGAGCAGGCACTTTACTATGAGTCAGTTCTTTGGAACATCGCAGGTAAGGATGTAAAGGCCGGTCTGGCTGCTCTGCCCGCACAGATTGAAAAGGCTCTCACACTTCAGGTTCCCGCCGAGATCGTTGACTGGGTCAAAAAGGCTGAGACCATCTACTTTGCCGGTTACAATGACGGTGTAGCCGAGGAGCTCACCCTCAAGACCAATGAGATTACCCGCCGCAAGTCCGATTTCCTGGAGGGCACATACGCTCTGCACGGAATTGAGGAGGTCATGAAGGAGGGTGACATCATATTCTGGGTTGATCCTATTGCCGATGAGTATCAGAAGATTCAGGACTGCCTGATCAAGGGTGCCGGCGTCAAGGTCGTTGCAATTGCCGATCATGACACTCCGTTCCCCACAATCAAGACTCCTGCTGCAGGTGACTTCAACCCGTACGTATATCTGTGCGCCGGCTGGAATGTTCTGGTTGAGATCGGTATCGCAACCGGTATGGATCTGGATCATCCAAACCGCGCCCGCAAGGTCGGAAACGAAATTCAGCTCTGATATAATTTTTATAGTTTTTGATTCGCTCACAGGGGCACAAAAAGAACCGTCCCTTTTGTGCCCCTATGTAAAAAAAAGTGTATCTTAGCGCTAGATTAACCTATTTACTAACTAAAACGATATTTATGAAAAAGTACTTAGCAGAGATGATCGGAACTATGGTTCTGGTTCTTATGGGTTGCGGCGCAGCTGTCAGCCTGAGTTGCACACCTGCCGGCATCGGCGTTCCAGGTGTAGTTGGAACAGCATTGGCATTCGGTCTTGCAGTTGTGGCAATGGCTTACACCATCGGTGGAATATCGGGCTGCCACATCAATCCCGCCATCACATTGGGCGTTTGGCTCTCAGGTCGTATGAGCGGTAAAGATGCCGCCATGTACATGATTTTCCAGGTAATAGGTGCCATTATCGGCGCTGCCATCCTGTTTGCCATCACCCCCGGCGGACTGGGTGAGAACGCATGCCAGGCAGGCATCAGCACAGGCGTAGGCTTTATTGCCGAGCTGGTATTCACCTGCGTATTCGTACTTGTTGTTCTGGGTACTACCGATGCCAAGAAGGGTGCCGGCAACTTTGCAGGCCTTGCTATCGGTCTGTCATTGGTTCTGGTTCACCTGGTCTGCATCCGCTACACCGGCACATCAGTCAACCCGGCCCGTTCAATAGGTCCCGCCATCTTTGCAGGCGGTGCTGCCCTGAGCCAGCTCTGGATTTTCATCCTTGCTCCTCTGTGCGGCGGTGCACTTGCAGCCGGCCTCTGGAAGGTGATTGGCTGCGACTGCGAGAAGTAATCATTTCATCTAAACAAAACAAAGTCCGATGGAGTAATCCACCGGACTTTGTTTTTTTACAACAGTTTGATACAGTTGATTATACGCCCGCATTTTGTACCTTCACGCCGGGCGGAATAGAAGCGGTCATTATTGCGATAGGTACATATTCCTGCCACCTGAATGTTTGAATTTTTTACCCCTGCCTGCTCCAACAGCCAGCGGTTTGCTTTCCACAGATCAATATGAAGTCCGCCCTGCATTGGGTTCTGTTCTGTTGGACGCTTGGGTCCGCAATCCTGCAGAATTTGTTCCATTGGGAATCCCGCCTGCGCAAATGCATCGGCCACCTCCTGACCAACCTGAAAGCTTTCAGGGCCGATACCCGGGCCAATGACCGCGCGAAGTTTATGTGCATCGGTCCCGTACAATTGTTGCATCACCTTTATTGTTTTGTTGGAGATACGCTGCACTGTACCACGCCATCCCGCATGTACCGCCGCAATTGCCTTATGTACAGGATCATACAGCAGCACCGGAATGCAATCGGCCGTTCGGACAGAAATCGCCACACCCGGCACATTGGTAATCAGAGCATCCACTCCTTCCAGTTCATCACGCGTGGTCATCGGATCAATAACTTCACGAATCACACATCCGTGCACCTGATGCGGCTGCACCACATAGTACGGCAACTCAGCGTCCCGCTCCGTGCTGAACGCCTCCACACCCGCTCCCATATCATATTTCAGAAGCCTATCGCTCATTCTAATTGCATTGTTAGGCTGATGCGCTGGCGGTCCAGGTCTACGCTTAGGACTTTGACCAGGAGCTGTTGTTGCAACGAGACCACCTGGGTGGGATCTTTGATGTATTTGCCGGGAGAGAGTTGGGAGATGTGGATGAGGCCTTTTACGTGAACGCCGATGTCAACAAAGGCGCCAAAGTTTGTGATGTTGTTCACAATGCCGGGCAGAATCATGCCGGGCTTGACATCCTCAATGGTGTGGACCTCATTTGAAAACTCAAACTTGCGCAGAGGACCGCGCGGGTCGCGCCCGGGCTTTTCAAGCTCCTGCATTATGTCGGTCAAGGTGGGTATGCCAACCTTGTCAGTCACGTACCGGTTTATGTCAATTTTGGAGCGCAGTTCCGGTGATTTCATGAGTTCCTGCACCGTGCAGCCCAGGTCACGCGCCATTTTCTCCACAATGCCGTAGCTCTCAGGGTGAACGGCCGAATTGTCCAGCGGCTGGTCACTGCCCGGTACACGCAGGAATCCTGCCGCCTGCTCAAACGCCTTGGCCCCCAGGCGCGGCACTTTCATCAGCTCCTTGCGGTTATGGAACGGGCCGTTCTCAGTCCGATAATCGACAATATTCTGCGCCAGTTGCGGCCCCAGACCGCTAATATAGGTAAGCAGATGCGTGCTGGCCGTGTTCAGGTTCACACCCACGCGGTTCACGCAACTGATCACGGTCTGGTCAAGCGAGTGCTTCAGCTCCGTCTGGTTCACGTCCTTCTGATACTGCCCCACGCCAATCGATGAAGGGTCAATCTTGACCAGCTCTGCCAGTGGATCCATTAATCTGCGGCCGATAGACACAGCGCCGCGAACCGTCACGTCATAGTCCGGAAACTCGTCGCGCGCCGTCTTGGATGCGGAGTAAATCGATGCTCCGTCCTCATTTACACTATAAATTTGTACTCCCGCCGGCAGCCGCAGATGCTCCACAAACTCCTTGGTCTCGCGACCGGCCGTACCGTTACCGATTGCTATTGCCTCTATCTTGTATTGCTCCACCAGAGCCTGGATTTTTGCGGCTGCCTGACGTGCCTCATTGTGCGGCGGATGGGGAAAAATTGCCTCGTTGTGCAGCAGTGTTCCCTGCGCATCAAGACACACCACCTTACAGCCCGTACGGAACCCCGGATCTATGCCCAAAACGGCCTTCTGGCCTAGTGGAGACGCCATTAACAGCTGCTCCAGGTTGCGTGCGAATATGCGTATTGCTTCTGCGTCAGCCACACTCTTCGCTTGTACCGCAAACTCGTTTTCTACCGATGGCTGAAGCAATCTGAAGTAAGAGTCCTGGACCGCCTCATCCACCAGTTCCGATGCCTCTGACTTGCCCCTGACATATCGGCGGGAGAGTGCATCGGCCGTCTTCTGGTCATCAATTTCTATCGATATGCGCAGGTAACCTTCAGCCTCACCGCGACGCATTGCAAGCAGTCGGTGTGACGCGCAGTGCTTGAGCGGCTCGTTAAAGTCAAACCAGTCACGGAACTTCTGGGCTTCGGCCTCCTTGCCGCGAACCAGCTTGCTGTAGATCCGTGCCTCTCGGCGGTATCCGCTGCGAACCAGGTTTCGGGCGCTCTCATCAAGCGACACCTGCTCGGCAATTATATCCATGGCACCCTGCAGGGCGTCGTCCACACTCTCAACGCCTTTCTCCTTATTTATATATTTGCTTGCCTCGCGCTCCAGCGGAACGTACTGGTTGGATTCTATCCGACCTTTCCCCGCCACGCCAAAGTGAACAAGTTCACTCTGGTCGTTTGGCTCACAGGAAAGGTTCTGCTTCATCACGAACTCCGCCAGCGGCTCCAGCCCCTTCTCGCGGGCGGCATCGGCCCTGGTCTTGCGATGCGGCTTGTAGGGGGCATAGATGTCCTCAAGTTCCACCGAATCCCAGCAGTGCTCAATGCGGTTTTTCAGCTCCGGAGTCAGTTTGTCCTGACTTTCTATTGTGCCGATGACCGTCTCCTTGCGCTTAGCCAGCTCCTCAAGACGGTCCAGCGCATCACTCACCTGAGTGACCTGAACCTCATCCATGCCGCCGGTGGACTCCTTGCGGTATCGGCTTATGAAGGGGATTGTGGCGCCGTTCTCCAACAGTTTCAGCGTGTTCTCCACCTGATTCTCCCGCAGGCCGGTCTCGCGTACTATTATGCTTACGTATTCCTTGTTCATATCATTGCATTCTTTCAGCAAATATAGCACGTTTTCTGCAAATTCTGCGGGTTACCCCCTGACCTTACCCGCTGACCTTAGGGAGCTGTAGCGCATGTGGAGCCATTTTCATCCCTAAGGTGAACCGGAAATACGCTTTCCCGCGGGCTACCCCGTGACCTTAGGGAGTCAGAACGCAGGTGCAAACGATTTCTTCCCTAAGGTGCGCTGGAAATACGCTCGTACCTGCGTTACCCCGTGACCATAGGGAGCTGTAGCGCAGGTGCAAACGATTTTTTCCCTAAGGTGGGTGGGGTGTGTGCGGTTGTTGATAATTTTTTTGCGGGTAATTCATAATATGTGGTGTGATTTTATAACTTTGCCTACGGAGCGTCAAAGAGGCGCTTTGCTGAAGTTGTGATACCTTGGAGAACACGCTTCGGGATTTGAAAATTTAAACCATTCATATTATGGCAAAGAAAGAGATTGGGGGTGCGTCAGGCCCTCAGAATGCGGGTTTGAGTGAGAAGCTCAAGGCCCTGCAGGCTGCAACTGACAAGATCGAGAAGAGCTTTGGTAAGGGCTCGATCATGAAACTGGGCGATGAGAGCGTTGAGAATGTTGAAGTGATCTCAACCGGTTCCATCGGCCTTAACGCCGCACTTGGAGTGGGCGGTTATCCTCGTGGCCGAATAATTGAGATTTACGGTCCCGAATCATCCGGTAAGACAACTTTGGCAATTCATGCCATTGCCGAGGCCCAGAAAGCCGGCGGCATTGCAGCGTTTATTGATGCTGAGCATGCTTTTGACCGATTCTACGCTTCAAAACTGGGTGTAGACATTGATAATCTGTGGATTTCACAGCCCGATAACGGCGAGCAGGCCCTGGAGATTGCCGAGCAGCTTATCCGTTCCAGCGCCATCGATATCATCGTGATTGACAGCGTGGCAGCCCTTACTCCCAAGGCCGAGATTGAGGGCGATATGGGTGACAACAAGGTTGGTCTGCAGGCGCGTCTGATGAGCCAGGCCCTGCGCAAACTGACATCGACCATCAACAAGACAAATACTACCTGCATCTTTATCAACCAGTTACGTGAAAAGATCGGAGTGATGTTCGGTAACCCCGAGACAACAACCGGCGGTAACGCGCTCAAGTTCTACGCATCGGTCCGTCTGGATATCCGCCGCGTGACATCACTTAAGGATGGTGATGAGGTGGTTGGCAACCAGGTTCGCGTCAAGGTTGTCAAGAACAAGGTTGCGCCTCCTTTCCGCAAGGCAGAGTTCGATATCATGTTCGGCGAGGGCATTTCTAAATCGGGCGAGATTGTTGACCTGGGTGTGGAGTACGGCATCATAAAGAAGAGCGGATCCTGGTTCAGCTACGGCGATACACGCCTGGCACAGGGTCGCGATGCAGCAAAGCAGGTTATGCAGGACAATCCTGAGCTGGCCGAGGAGCTGGAAGCCAAGATCATGGCCGCCATCCTGGGCAACCCCCAGGAGCCCGAGCCTGATGATGACTCCGAAATGATGAACGACTGATCCAATTGCAGTGTTCAACTTAAAAGCGATCCTTCCCGGGTCGCTTTTTTTTGCTCTCCGCCAAGCCACCTTAGGGAAGAAATCGTTTGCACCTGCGTTCTGACTCCCTAAGGTGAGGGGGTGACGCAGGTGCTGGCGTATTTTCGCTTTACCTTGGGGAAGGAAATGGCTCTACGTGCGTTACAGTTCCCTAAGGTGAGGGGGTGACGCAGGTGCTGGCGTATTTCCAGCTCACCTTGGGGAAGGAAATGGCCCTACGTGCGTTACAGTTCCCTAAGGTCAGGGGGTGACGCAGGTACGAGCGTATTTCCTATCCACCTTAGGGAGAGAAATGGCTCTATGTGCGCTACAGTTCCCTAAGGTGAGGGGGTGACGCAGGTGCTGGCGTATTTTCGCTTTACCTTAGGGAAGAAAATGGCTCTACGTGCGTTACGACTCCCTAAGGTCAGGGGGTGGAGTGGAAAAGTGTTCGTCGGATGTATCGGGAATCGGACTAAATATCTATATTTGCGAATGATAAGTGAATAACACTGTTGTTTGCGACTAACTCTAAACCAAATAATAATTACTATGAAGGATCTTTTCCATGTTTGCATGACCGCACATAAAGAGGTCATGACAAGAAATTTTGACGACGCCCGCGATTTCACAAATCTCATGGCATTGGCTGCGTTCAGAAATGACACCAGCATTCTTGCGGACTCCGTGATGTCTAACCACGTCCACTTTATCATTCTGTCTGAGTCGCCCAAGAAATTCTCGCTCTCGCTGCGGTATTCTTTGACCAAACATTTCAACTACATCTATGGAAGGACTGGCAGACTTTTTGATAAAAGGGTGTTTATTAGGAAGTTGGAGGGGACTAAACATATCCAGATGGCCATAAACTATTGTCTCCGAAATGGTTTGCATCACGGCCAGAGTGAGACCGCTTTTGCTTACCCGTTCAGCACTTGCAATTACATTTTTTCGCGCGCTAGGGGTATTCAGGATCCGAGTCTGTCATACAATCGGGCCGAAATTCAATCGTACTTGCCTAAAAATGCTGACTTTCCCGACAATTTTGCCATTGATAATCAAGGTGTTATATCAAGGAATACATTCCAGGAAATCAGACTTGCCGAGTCGTGGTACGGTACGCCCACCAATTACATTTATAATATGAATCGCCGCACCACCGAAGATTGGATAAAAGAACAGGAGAAAGACGATGTAACGGCCGATCCTATCACATTGAAAATCATAGAGAAAGGCGTGCAGTTTGACTCGGAGTCCGATATGCTCAAGAATGAGATGGGCGGCCGGGCGTCGGTGGTGAACATGAATGACCTGGAGGTTTGCTCGGTGGTGGACAACGATATTCTTGGTCGATATAAGACCAAGAGTATCTATCAGTTAAGTGATAAGCGCCGATGCCAAATCGCTCAGGAACTTATTCATGATTGTCACATCAACGCAATTCAGGCTGCACGCTGCGTCGCGATACCGGTATCCATGCTGCCCGATGAATACCGCCCACGGAAGCTCCGCGCATACTAAGCAAGTACGAGCGTATTTCCTATTCACCTTAGGGAGAGGAATGACCCCACCTGCGTTGTAGCTCCCTAAGGTCAGGGGGGTAACGCAGGTACTGGCGTATCTCCGGCTCACGTTAGGGAAGAAAATGGCTGTACGTGCGCTACAGTTCCCTAAGGTCAGGGGGGTGCGGAAAATTCTGCCAAATCGTCACATCTGTCATGTCATCGGCCTTACAAATATCGTGGCATACCATTTGTACATACCCTAGTGTCAAATTTTGAGTTCAAACAAATAAAAACATACAACTATGGGAAAGATTATTGGAATTGACCTTGGAACCACTAACTCGTGCGTTTCAGTATTTGAGGGTAATGAGCCTGTTGTGATTGCCAACAGTGAGGGTAAGCGTACAACCCCTTCGATCGTGGCTTTCGTTGACGGCGGCGAGCGTAAGATAGGTGATCCGGCTAAGCGTCAGGCTATCACAAACCCGCAGCGTACCGTGTTCTCAATCAAGCGTTTCATGGGTGAGAACTGGGATCAGGTGCAGAAGGAGATTGCCCGCGTACCTTATAAGGTAGTAAGGGGCGACAACAACATGCCGCGTGTGGACATTGACGGACGTCTGTACACCGCTCAGGAGATCAGCGCCATGATTCTTCAGAAAATGAAGAAGACCGCCGAGGATTATCTGGGTCAGGAGGTGACAGAGGCTGTCATCACAGTGCCTGCATACTTCAGCGACTCACAGCGTCAGGCCACCAAGGAGGCCGGTCAGATTGCCGGTCTGGATGTAAAGCGTATCGTGAACGAGCCTACCGCTGCCGCTTTGGCATACGGTGTTGACAAGGCCAACAAGGATATGAAGATTGCCGTATTCGACCTGGGTGGTGGTACATTTGATATCTCCATTCTGGAGTTCGGCGGTGGCGTATTCGAGGTACTTGCCACCAACGGTGATACCCACTTGGGCGGTGATGACTTTGACCAGGTTATCATCAACTGGTTGGTTGAGGAGTTCAAGAAGG
>JAGCPB010000111.1 GCA_017642425.1 Bacteroidaceae bacterium | reverse complement strand
CGCTCGTTTGCCCGTATCATATCGCAGGAACCCGACAAGATGGAGGAGGTGAGCCTGACGTTTGCCCGTGTGGCACGTGAACTGCACTCCATAAAAGCCGATACAGCCAAGCTGCCTTCAATGAAAAAGAGGATGCAGGAGTTCTACCTCAAGGAAGGTGTTGTTCCCGGGTTCCTCCGTGACAGGGTGCTGCCCATTCTGGATTCCATTCCTGATACTCCCATTTGCCTTCATGGTGACATGCAGATAGGCAACATCATTACCGACGGACGCCGGAATCTCTGGATTGACATAGGTCAGTGCGCTTATGGCGTGCCTGAATGGGATATCAGTCTCTGCTGGCGCGTATCCCAGATTGCCGATCCCAAAATGACCGACAACCTGTTCCATCTTACACCCGAGCAGATGAAGCAGCACTGGAATATATTCGCACCAGCCTATTACGGACTTGCTCCGCAGGAGATGGGCTCAATAATAAAACGTATCCTTCCGTACGCCGCAATAAAATCGGCCTACATGTACTACCTGACATTCCACAAGCCCATACCTGATGATATGGGTCACCGTTTGTTGGACTCGATGCTTGGTTAATCGGCAGGCTTTTCTGCCGGATTATTAATGATGTCGGTTATCTGCTGTGCGTCCTGATCGGAATAACCCATCGCTGAGTATATAATGTTCATCCATTCCGCAAAGACCTGAAGCTGCTCAGCCGTAGGACGGTTGAATGCAAGCGCCAGGTCTCCTTCGCGGATGGAGAGATTGACATTTATCTGCCCCTTCTCATATCTGGCATTGCGGAAATGGCCAGATATCTGGGGATTGTTCATGATAGAGATGTTACCGTCTCTATCCATGGAATAATCACATTCTCCCGCCAGATAAACACCATAGTCCAAACCTATCAGCTCATCACCATACAGATAGAACACAGCGCTGTTGCAGGTCTTTTCAAACACACTCAGTACCACCACAACATGGTCATACGGTGCCAAGGCAGGTTCGCTGCTCTGCATATCCTGCCTCTCGCCAGTCAATGGTGTTTGCGCAACCCACTGTCCAAGTATTGAATAGGTGGGGTCATCAACAAGCTTCTCTTTCTCTGAGCAACCGGCCAGTACAAGTCCTGTAATAACTGTCAATAATATGAATATCCTTTTCATTTTCTTACCCTTTTATCTGTTCAAATAAATATTGCCATCCCTGATGATTATGCCGTTTGCATCAGCGTCAGTCTCACGTCCGCCCAGGTCATATACCCGGCCGTTACTGTCCGTAACAACGGCATCGAATGTCTCAATCTCTCCATCCTCATTCTTAAGTCCGATGGAAATACGCTGAGGTGATGCGAACCTTGCACTCGGCAGCAGATAGATGCGGAATGCAGGAACATATGCGCCCTTTGCATCATCTGTGTTGCTGCTTACAGGATGCCAGTCGCCGTCCGGCTGAAGTATGTAAGCACCCATCTGGGCAGCATCGGCATTGCTGATAGAGGTGAGTGTACCACGCACGGAGTAGCCGTAGGTATCATCCTGCTTTCCGAAAACAGTATTGCTGGCAGGCAGCGTTGCGTTGGTTGTGCCCAAGTCTGCCGGCGGAGTGCTGCTGCGACGCGGATTGTTGTTCACCTTGATAAGATAGGGCCTCATGGCTTCCATCCTGGATCCTGCCGGAATCTCGCTGAATACAAGCTGTGAGTTGAAGTAATCAATCAACGCATAGGCGCGTACATTGTCCGGAACCTCCAGATCATATGGCAGACATACGGTATAAGGAGTGGTGCGGACAGGCAGTATGCGGCTGTTCAGAACCTTGTCGGCCTCAAAGGCGTAAGGAACACAATAATCAAGGCCATCCTGCATCAGATATGTCTCAGCATGCAGCCCGGTGCCGTCATAAACCACAATGTTTGTACCCTTGGCCTCACCGTACTGCTGCGGCAGATATACAAGAGTCCGCAACGTGTCTATGCCCAACCGGGCCAGACCGGCAGCCTTTATCCTGTCCACCAGGAGAGTGCTGTCACACATAAGCATATCAACGTATCGCAGACCTGCCGCTCTGCTGAACAGGCTGTCCTCGATGCTCTCCAGTGTTACAGGCAGAACCACCTTCTCCAAACGGGTGAGTTTCTGCATGTCGTCGGCCCGGAGACTGCTTACAATTGTATAACCCAGTGCCGAAAGGTCTTTAATGCCGGTATGGTTGTCAAACCAGCCATCTACATTATCCACTGAAAAGAGGTCATCCATAGTGGCGGCAGCATGTGCTGCGAACGCTGCAAATGAGTCGTCATCGTCAAAACCTCCATTGGATACGTTGTTGGTGCGCTGCCATGATGAGCCTGTATAGTTGTCATCGTACAAGTAATCCTCATAAAGGCTGGGACGTACGTAGAACGCATCGAACGTGGGGTTGTAGTTATTGCAAAGCCAACGCTTAATGGGCCATTCGTCACTTATCTCGACCTTTTGTGTGGCCAGTATGTACATACGTGTAAGCATGGCGTTGTCATCCAGTGCGCTCCATACAAAATTCTTCATCTCATCGCCTATGACCAGAGTCTCCAGTCCCTCACACTCCTGCAGGGCGCGTTCATTGACACCGGTACAGGTGCGCGGCAAAATCAGAGTCTTGAGGTTGTAGGCTCTCAGGAGGGCGTGCTGTGGAAGGATGTTGTCATAAACCTTATACAGCTGGATCTCCTCGGCCGCCATAAAGCTTTGAGCGTTACGTCTGTAACCTCTTACGGCAACATTGCTCTCCACGATATCAGCGTCATAGAGGTCCAGATACTCCAGATGTCCGCTGTAATTGCGGGTATGGGCCCACGGACACCATCCGGCCAGATAACGCAGAACGTCCAGATCGGCTCCCGATACAGGTCCTGTAACCTTGAGCCGGTATATCTTGCTGTAGTCACCCTTAAGGCTGTTTACAAACAAGTTACCGAATGCTGCAGACTCTTTTGTGGTTATGGTAAGACCCAGCTTGTCTGCCAGAGTGTTGGGCTCAGTCAGATGGACCGTCAATATCTCAGTAGATGAGTAACTGCGGCTGTCGGTGTTGATATGGTCGGCATACTGCGGCCACTGCTCACGGTAACGTTTGGCCAGACTCTTTGGTACAAGTATCCTGAAGTCCTTGGGCAGGGACTCAAAAGCATCGGCCGCCAGCACAGGTACGCTGTCACAGCTTATGCTGATGCTGTCAAGGCTGGTGCAACCTGTGAATGCCGTATTGGCAATACTCTCAATGCCGGCGGGCAGTGTTACGGTCTTAAGTCCTCTCATGCCGCTGAATGCTCCATCCAGTCTCTTTACGTTACTGAACATATGGAGGTCATCGAGATTGGTGATGGCGGTATTGCCGTTGAATATGCCCTCCACATTATCCAGCATCAGATATTCTGACGGGAAGAAATGGCCTGCATCGGCAAGAGCCCACATGATCCGGTCATCGGACATGGGACTGAGAACGCTCATGGCCTGTGTGGTAAGAGCGGGATCTCCCATATAATCACCAAGTTGTGAGGGCAGGGTATAGACCTGCTGTATGGGTGCCTCCCACGGGTCGCTGCTCTCGCTCTGGGCATAATTCTCTGTCAGGAACACCAGTTCCTCTATACCGTTCAGGTCCTGAAGTATATCGCTGTCATACGCGGTTGTCTTGCTTCCGATGCAAACACGCTTAAGTCCATAAGCCTCCTCAAAGATGTTCTCTCCTATGGATTTTACGGACTTGGGCAGTATCACCTCCTCAATCACTGCGCAGTTCTCAAACAGGTAATCGGGTATGATGTCATTACTGTCAATGTGTTCGTCCAGCCAGTTTCCGTTATAACTGTGCTCTGTATCCTTCATTATGGAGGCGTTCCAGAGATTGAGATAGCGCAAAGTGCCGTCAGTAGGGTCGCTGTTGTATGCGTCGGCTCCGGCCAGATGGCGGATAACAGCCAGATCCTCACCGTTCAGCGGGCCTGTTACGGTAAGTGAATCAAATTTGGCGTACGGGCCGGAAATGTAGTGAACCTTGCTGCCCTCGGTTGTCAGGGTAAGGCCCAGCTTGCCGGCCAACTGACCTGCGGCTGTCACGGTGACCTCCTTGTTTACCTTATAGAGGTTGTCGGCAAAGATATACTGGGCATATTCGGCCCAACGGTTTCTGTATTCGTTCAGTTTGGCGGCAGGGACATATATCCTGAGCCCGTCGTGCTTAAAGAAAACATCCGTTCCCAGAATTGCAGGAGTCTCAGAGTGGACTACGATTGTGCTGAGTCGGGTACAACCGCCGAAAGCACCGTTCTCAATTGTGTTCAGACCCTCAGGGAGTTCAATCTCCTGCAGGCTGGAACAGCCGTAGAACGCCTTGCTGCGGATGGCCTTTATGGTGGCGGGAAGTATTATGTTTCCAAGTTTGGAGCAGCCCTCAAACCAAGATTTGCCTACATAATCCAGTCCTACGCTCTCAAACCACCTGAAATCGGCAAAACTGTAGATGTTATCCTTCTGTGCTGTAAACCTTCCGTCCAGCCATGAGAAACCGGCACCGCCTATGCGGGCATAGTCTGCAAAGTCTTCCCATACTGATGGGTCGGTTCCGGTGTTGGCCGGGTCATAGTAGGCCATGGGTTTCAGCGCCGCCATGATACCCGGGTCGGTAAGGCGTATCACGCAGGGCATAAAACGCTCCTTGTATTTTGCCCAGGCTGAATCGGCCTCAAACCAGGCCACCTGCTGCGGCATCATCTTGATGCGTGCGGTTGTTCCGTCAAACACACCGTTGCCAATGCTTATCATCTGAGGCGTCATGGGTGTCATGTGGTTTATACCGTCGGTCTCCATATAGAGCAGGTCCAGATCGGCCAGATTGATACAATCGGCAAAAGCGGAGTCTCCTAAATGGACCTGCAGTCCGGTATAACTGTCGCCGGTAATTGTGGAGCCGTACAAATCCACGAATGATACGGATCTGAGATTCCTGTTACCCAGGAATGCCTTGGGCAGTACCTGGTCAAGTTGGAAGTTGTCATAGACACCTATGTCATTACACAGTTTCAGTGCACCCTGATGGCCTATAATGAAGTCGTTGTCGGGGCCGGTCACGATGGTGTGCTCTATCAGGTGACCGTTTACCTTGTTCTCCTTCTTTATGGAGTTCTGCTCATAGGCGTATGCGTACCTGGCGCCGTACTCGCTGAATTTGGGAGCAGGTGTGGCACTCTCATATTTGAAGTAGCGTGCCAGCGGTGCCCAGGATGCGTTGTCCAGAAAATCCTGCTTACGTTCGGGATCGATTATGATTCTGAACGTGGTGGAATCCAGTCCTGCAAATATGCTGTCGCCTGCCAGTATGAAGTTTTCGGGACCCAGGGCACGGGTGCCGTTATCATCGGTCCTGAGCAGGGTGCTGAACTCTGTAAGTGCGGTACAACCCACAAATGCCGAGTCGGGGATGGTAAGCAGCATGGCCATTCCGGTATTGCTTGACTGCCCCGAAATCTCGTGGAACCTGATACTCTTGAGGTTTGTCTTGTCCCTGAATGCATCACGGGCAAAAGTCATGGTGCGGTTGGATGTGTTGACGTTATTGTCATTGTCAAATCCCACATGGATGACAGCATTCTGGACATTATTCGCAACTTCCTTGATATATGTGTGATATACAAGGTTTTTCTGGGGAGTGGTGATCACGTAGCCTCCACCAACAAGACCTACCTGATGTATGTTGGAGAGTATGTTCTCACGCATACCCTTGTTCATCTGTTCGGGATTGTAAGTACCGCTGCCTCCCCAACTGCTTGATGACAGCATGCCTGCTGTTGCAACGGTAGCCCCCATGCCCGTATTCAAAACGGAATTGGTGATCAGGGATCTGAAACTCGGATTCCTGTACACGGCCTTTGATGTCTCTTTCAAAATCAATTGGGCAGCCTCGATCTGTTTTGTGGCCAGAGCGATTTTGTCTAAGGTGTTTGTGATGGCTTTACTCAGATGTGCTTTCAGAATAACGAGTGCAGTTACCTGTTGTCCGTTCAATCCGGCCATAGGAATTAAAATGAATCTGCCTGATTGATCCAAAATACTGTTAAGCGGCAAGATGGCACTTTTGGACAGATTCAATCCGTAAGTGCCAAGGTCCTTTCCTGCGAGTTGGACCAATACATTTTGTGGCTTATTCAGCAGATATTGATCCATGACATAATTAAGTGCAACCTGTGTGTTTAACAGATTATCTAAGGCTCTCTTTTCGGTTGTAGCGGCTGTCAACTGGACTGAAGCCGATTTTGAAGCCTGAAATGATGCATTGGCACTGACAGAGAGTGATGCCTCGTAGATTGATGCAGCATATAGAAGCACCTCAAGACCGATGCGGGGCGCTGTCCACCATGACACGTCCTGACTTACCACTTGTGAGGCCTGCGATATGCCTCCGGGTGCTGTCATATAACTGTAGGTAAGACCTCCATCAGTAAAGTCTTTCATCTTGCCTTGCGGCATAAACTCAGTGGGTTCAATGTAGCTTATATAGGGAATCCAGTTGGGGTCTGATAGAAAATCCTGATAGAGCTGGGTTGCCACCAGAATCCTGAAACCGTCGGGTATGTACTTAGGTACAGCTGCCAGTTTCTCTTCGGTAACCGGAGCCGACGGGTCGTCGCCAAAGACTTGATTGAGATCTGCTATCTGCTGCTCAATTGATGGCTCACCGAATATGTTGTCACCGGGAATCACATCCTTGGGGCCCAAAGCCATCCAACGGTCATCGCCATCCTGAACGTAGTAGAACATGCGCAGTTCCTTAAGGTTGGTGCAGCCTTTGAATGCACCGTTTGGAATGACCATCTTAAGGTCGCTGAAACTGTTCTCCGAACGGCCGTTGGTCTGCCAGAACTCAATGCTCCTGACATGTGTGTTGCCGGCTATGGCGTCCCGTTGCAGCTGGATGGTCTTGTAGTTGTAATATGAACCGGGATCGTTGAATATCTTCATGGTCCCCCCCTCGCTGTCGATACCGCTGTCATCAATGCCTGTTATGCTGGCGTAATATACGTTGCAGCCCTCTTTGGTATCCAGCAGGGATGATACACGGAACTGCTGGTAATCGGCATTCCATGTGCGTAACATCTCAGTCATGCTGCGCTTGCCTTCATCGTCGTTCTTGAGGTCCTGTGTCTGGTCATAACTGCGGAACCACCGATACTTGACGCCATTGACAGTAAAGTCAGCCGTAGAAGCCTCATATATGATAAAGCGGCTGTGGTACGGCTGCCATGTGGCGCTGGACAGATATGACTGGTACTTGTCGGCCTGTACACTGATCTTAAGATTGGTGCAGCCATTGAATGCGTCGCCGGCAATGGAAGTCACCTGGTCATGTGTGATTGGCTCCCAGTGGTTGTCTCCCTGGGTGGTGTATTGCATCATCTTCATCTCTTTAAAGTTGACGCAACCCTCAAAGGCACCTTCGCTTATTGTGAACTTGAATTGTGTGCGGGCGCTTTCCAGATTGGCATCAGTATCCATGAAATAGAGTGATGTCAGTTGGGTGCTTCCGCGGAATGCATGGGGTGCTATAAGCCCCAGATGAGTGTGATTATACACTGCACCAACCAGATCGTTGCGTATCTGTGCGGTGCCGTTGTCATACCCGCTTTCATCGTAACCTGTGATGGCGGTGATTTCGGATGGCTCACCACCGGTCTTTACTATTAGATTGGCATCAGCATCGTTACTTTCAAATTCCCATCTGCGGGCTGCAAGCTCTTCATCGCTTATAAAGAAGTGGTAATCCTTGCGGGACAGATAGCGGTATTTTACGCCCTGATAGGTCCTCTCTGTCTCTGCTGCGGGTATGTCATGTATATCGGCCATGATAATGGGCTGATGGGACAGATCCAGCAACTGATGCTTACCGTTGGCAGTCCAGGGATCACTGATAAAACACCCGTTCTGATCTACCCAGTGGTTGAAACCGGTGCCATCGGGCAACGTGAGTTCCACATAACAACCGTTGGTCCAGTATCCCTTGCCGTTCAGTGTCACGTCCGGCTCGCCCACGAAACGGAATGTGGCACCGTCGGGTACCATCATGTCGTTCAGGATGAACGTGCCCTGTTCGGTATTCATCTGAATGGTGGCGTAGCAGTTCTCAAGGGTGAGATTGGCCGGGTTCTCCATGTTGGCGAATGTGGCACCGTCCAGAATGATGTCGTGGTAGGTCCAGTCCTGCGGGTCAAAGACGCTGCTGCGGATAGTGACAGGTATCATGTCTTCTGCCAAACCCACAAAACCGCCACATTGCAGGGATGCCGTGGCGGCTCTGTTCTGGAGTGCTCCGGTAAACGAGCAGCGGTCAATAACAACTGAATCCGGAGTCTCATTCACATTGTAAGTCAACACTTCTCCCACCAAGCCTCCGTTATATATGTTTCCGCCTTGGGTAACCCATATTTGCATTGATGAATGGCAGTCATATAACTGAGTGGCGCCCGTACCTGTAACTCTGGCCACAATACCTGCGCAGAACCAGTTCCTGGTGTATATGGTTCCGGTGGTCTTGAGATGCCGGAAAGTGGCACCGGCCGCATACCTGAACGGTGCGGCAAAATCGGAAGAAACGGGTTCATATACCGATCCCGCATTGTAGTTGATGGTATATCCGAAACCGTCAAAAATACCGCGGAACGGGGTATCGGCTGTACCCACCGACACGTTTCCGGCATAGATGTCCTG
>JAGCPB010000110.1 GCA_017642425.1 Bacteroidaceae bacterium | reverse complement strand
TCGTCCGTGCAATTATGACTGGGTGCTGGATTTGCGCCGCCAGTGTGTAGAGAAGGATGTGCCTTTCAGGTTCCATCAGACCGGCGCAAAGTTCATAAAGGATGGAAAACAGTATTATGTAAGGCGCCCGTTCCAGCTCAGTCAGGCCCACAAGGCCAACATTGATTATAAGATAGACCAATTCTTTGTGCCGGAGAAAGTCAAATTTGAGTGGAAGGAATCAGACTATCGGCAGGAAGAGTTGTTTGATGGATTATTAACCGAGTAAACTATAGAAGATGAAAAAAGTATTGTTCATTCAGATTGCCTGCGCGGCGATGATGCTGTGCGCATGTGGCGGTAACCAGCCGTCGGTTCAGAGTTTTGATGATATAGTGGCCTCGCGCCGCAGTGTACGTGACTATGACGCTTCCAAGACAATAAGTCAGGAGCAGGTTATGGAACTTATCCAGTGTGCGCAGGAGGCTCCGTCGTGGGCCAATCAGCAGCCTACAAAGTACTATGTGGCCATGAGCCCGGAGAAGGTGGCCGCCGTTAAGGATCTGGTTGGCGACGGTAACAAACGCAATACCGCAGGTGCTCCCGTTATGATTGTATCAACGTATGTAAAAGGTAAATCAGGCTTTTTCCGCAGCAATCCTGCCAATGAGATAGGCGACGGATGGGGCGCATACGACAATGGCTTGAGCAATGCATACTTCATCCTGAAGGCCCGTGAACGCGGTTTTGACACTCTGATTATGGGTATGCGTAATTCCGATGAACTGCGCAAGCTGTTTGCCATCCCTGATGACGAGTGCATCATGGCGGTTATCAGCCTGGGTTACCGTGCATCGGACCCCAACCGTCCGGACCGCAAAGCCGTAAATGAGGTAGTAAAGTTCTTCTGATACAGGTTTCTTTTTATCTTTGCATAAACAATTGAAGCAATGAAAAAGACAATAGCAACAGCAAAGGCTCCGGCTGCAATAGGGCCATACTCACAGGCAGTAAACCTGAATGGAACGGTGTTTGTATCGGGGCAGCTTCCTGTAAATCCTGCCGATGGAACAATTCCGCAGGGAATTGAACTCCAGACACGTCAGGCGTTGGATAATATTGGCTCAATACTGAATGAGGCCGGACTGACATTCAATGACATAGTCAAGACTACAGTACTTATGGCCGACCTTAAGGATTTTGCGGCTATGAACGCAGTGTATGCCGAGTATTTTCCGCAGGATAAGCCTGCACGTGCCTGCTTTCAGGTGGCAGCTGTGCCCAAAGGCGCACTATTGGAGATTGAAGCGATAGCCGGCAGATAAGGCTGATTATATGAGAATTGCGCATGGTTTTCTGTTCTGTCTGGTCATGACGTTTGTCACGGCCTCTGTCTGTTATGCTCAGAATAATCCTTATCAGATTGATGATGAGTGTTATAAGTATATGACCGAGGCCGACAAACTGATAGGTAAACCGGGGTTTGACGAGCAGAACGAGGCTCTGCTCAGGACGGCCCTGCAAAAGGAAGACAAGAAAGCAGAGGTATTGTACTACGTTGAAAAACTGCGTGACAATACACGCAGGCCGGATGCGGGCGAGCAGCAGGTTCTGGAATCACAGGCCAGACTCAAGGAGATAGCCGAGCGGTATGATTACATGCAGTATTACTTCCAGTCTTATCAGTTTGTAAAGAACTATTACTACAATAACGGTAAACGCCTCAGAGCACTTGATGTGCTGCTTGAGATGCAGCAACTGGCAGTTGCCAAGGATAATGAGTATGGCAAGTGGCTGTCGGACGGGGAATTGGCGTCAATCTATTTAGATTTCGGTGCAGGAAAGGCGGCAAGAAGTAATCTGGCCAGACTGATTGACATTTACAACAACACTGATAATCCTACTATCCGAAGGCAGAGCCTGTGTAACTATTATCTCAACTATGCCGAGGCTTTTGCGGTCGATGTGGACTCTGTGGAGATTTATGTCAATATGGCCTGGAAAGCGGCCAAGATAGAGACTGACTCTGTAAGGTGCGCCAGGGAGACTGCCAAGATAGAGGCCATGAAGGGTAACCGCAGTGAGTATACCAAATACAGGGATATCTGTCTGAGTTCGGACAACAACATTGCAATAGGGCGCTATACCGGATTTCTGTTCAGTTGCATAGATGAAATTTTTGACGGTACTTTTAATCACGATCAAAGGGAGATATATACAGGTATTTCAATAAATAACATAAGGGTACTATCTTGTGTGGCCGAGGCTAACGGTCAGTACAGGCTGGCAGGTTACCTTAAGAACATCTGTTTGGACGGAAAGGAGAAAGAACTCAATGACCTGTTGGATATGAACCTGAGTGAGATGGAGGCCAAGTACAAAAACAATGAGCTGTCGGCCACCATTGAGGAGCAGACATCAATGCTGAAAGTTGTACATGTAATAGTAGCGGTGTTGTTGTCAGTCATTCTTCTGGGCGGTATCCTGAGCCTTTATATATATGTAAGGAATCTAAGGAAGAGTCAGCGTAAGGACCGCATTGTGATAGCCGAACTCACAGAGGCCAATGAACGGGCCCGTGCTGCAGATGTGGCCAAGACGCAGTTTATGCGGAATATGACACATGAGCTACGTACACCGCTCAATGCCATATCCGGTTTCTCGCAGGTGCTGAGCATGACCGATGACATGTCTGTACAGGAAAAGAAAGAGATGGCCGGTTATATTGTTGAGAATACCAATATTATGACCATGCTGATAGATGACATCATCAATTCATCGGCCATGGACAAAAATGAGTATGAGGTTGTTATGGGCGATGCTGAGTGCGGGCAGATATGCCGTGACTCAATGGCTACGGTCGAGTATCGTCTGCAACGTGGCGTCAGGATGCGTTTTAAACCTTCCATGCCAATCCCATACAAATTAAAGACTGATGCCAGACGGGTACAGCAGGTGTTGATAAACCTTCTGACAAATGCATGCAAGCATACAGTCAAGGGAGAGATACGTCTGGGTTGCTCTTTAACAGATGTGCCTGGTATGCTTTCTTTCAGCGTTGAGGATACAGGCCCGGGTATTCCGGCCTCCGAGGCTGAACATATTTTTGAGCGATTTGTCAAACTGGACTCATTCGTTCAGGGTACAGGATTGGGATTGAGTATATGCCGACAGATAGCGCAGTCGTTGGGTGGCAGCGTTTATCTTGACACCGGATATAACGGCGGGGCACGTTTTGTTTTTAATATTCCGGTATCAGGGCAGACTGAAAAGTAGGATATGGAGCATAGTATAGACACATACCTCACCGTAAAGGGAGAAGCGCAGGCTCAGTTTGTAGAGCAGCGTTCCAGGTTCATTTCCTTTATCTGGCATGTGACATCGGCCGATGAGGTCAAGGAGCGTATCGCAGCCCTGCAGAAAGAGTATTACGATGCGCGTCATGTATGTTATGCCTATATGCTGGGTGCTGAGCGCACGGACTGGCGCGCCAATGACAACGGGGAGCCGTCCGGTACGGCTGGAAAGCCTATCCTGGGACAGATAAACAGTTCCGGGCTGACCGAAGTGCTGATAGCTGTGGTAAGGTATTTCGGCGGTGTCAAGTTAGGGACATCGGGTCTGACGGAAGCCTACAGACAGGCTGCGGCGCAAGTTATTGCCAAGGCTGATGTTGTGACGGCATATGTAGAGAGTCAGGTTACTGTCCTTTATACATACAACATGACTAATGTGGTCATGAAGGCGGTCAAGGATATGGACTTGCGGATAGTCAGCCAGGAGTGGGGCGCATTCAGGGCAGAGGGGCATTCACGCAGTTTTGACTGCCGCAGTGTGTTTTCGGCCAGACTCAGCGTTGTAAATCAGTTTATCGGTCGTCTGGAAACTGTGGCCGGTACCCAGCCGGAGCCGGAACTGGCCTGTCTGGCCTAAGATTAACCGGTCATTGAATGTTATTGTTACGTTTTTTCAGTATGTTTGCAATACTGAATCATGTGAGTTAATTATTGATATTATAATGAAAACAGGAAAATTAAGCGCAGGCATAGCTTTTTTGCTTTTAGCGGTTTCAATGCAGTCATGCGGCGGCCAGACAAGGCCGGAGAACAATGATGGCCATAACCTTTGGCTGGGTGATATAACAGTTAAATCCGGACCTGCTGATGTGGCCGTATGGAAGATAGAGAGTAAGCGGATAGATCTTAATGCCCTTGGGGTTAATGACATAGGCTTTGATGCAAGCGGAATATATAACAATTCCTTAGGTGATGAGGGATTCAGTATCAACTGTATCGGAAATCATGTGGCAGTTACTGCCAATACCGATGCAGCCAAACTGTATGCCGTGTTCTATCTTAAGAGACTGGCTGACTGTGGTATAAAAATTGCGGACAAGTTCCTGGTTACAGAAAAACCTGCGTTCCGATATCGTGTCCTGAACCACTGGGATAATCCAAATCTTACGGTGGAGCGCGGATATGCAGGCAAGTCTCTATGGAAATGGGAGGAGTTGCCCGGTAAGATACGTCCCGAGTATGAGGAGTACGCTCGTGCCAACGCATCCATCGGCATAAACGGCACGGTTCTCAACAATGTGAATGCCGATGCCCGCATGCTCTCACGTGAGTATCTTGAAAAGGTTAAGGTACTGGCCGATATATTCCGTCCGTATAATCTCAAGGTATATCTGTCACTCAACTTTGCCGCTCCCAAGCATCTGGCCGGTCTCAAGACCAGCGATCCTTTGGATAAGGATGTAATCAAGTGGTGGAACGATAAGGTGGCCGAGATTTACAGCATAATACCTGACTTTGGAGGATTCCTGGTAAAGGCCAATTCCGAAGGTCAGTCAGGTCCGCAGGACTACGGCCGCACCCATGCCGACGGTGCCAATATGATTGCTGATGCCCTGAAACCCTATGGCGGAATCGTGATGTGGAGGGCGTTTGTCTATGCTCCGGAGTCACCCGATCGCGCCAAGCAGGCAGTTGAGGAGTTCAAGCCGCTGGACGGACAGTTCCGTGACAACGTAATCATCCAGATCAAGAACGGTCCGGTTGATTTCCAGCCGCGTGAGCCTTTCAGCCCGCTGTTCGGTCAGATGGAAAAGACCAATGTGATGGCCGAGATGCAGATTACTCAGGAGTATCTGGGCCACAGCAACCACATGGTCTATCTGCACCCCATGTGGAAGGAGTGCCTGGACAGCGATACATATCAGAATGGAAAGGGTAGCACCGTGGCAGCTGAGACTCTAGGCAAGGTGCATGGTAATACAAAATACAGCGCAATTGCCGGCGTGACCAATATTGGTGACAGTATAAACTGGTGCGGACACCACATGGCTCAGGCCAACTGGTATGCATTCGGACGTATGGCATGGAATCCGGACCTGAGTTCTGAGCAGATCATTGATGAGTGGATAAAGCAGACCTTTACCGCCGATAAGAAGTTTGTGGAACCGGTGGCCAAAATGCTGCTGGAGTCACGTGAGGCTTGCGTCAAATACGAGATGCCCATGGGCTTGCACCACTGTTTCTCAGGTGCCGGACACTACGGCCCCGGACCTTGGGACCGTTCATCACGTCCCGACTGGGAGCCTGCATACTATCATAAGGCCGCTGCCGACGGCATAGGTTTTGACCGTACCTCAAAGACTGGAACCGATGCTGTGTCACAGTATCATGAGCCGCTCCGTTCACTCTATGACAATGTGGAGACCTGCCCCAAGGAACTGATCCTGTGGTTCCACCATCTGCCTTGGGATTACAAGATGAAGAGCGGTCGCACCCTTTGGGATGAGCTTTGCTACACCTTTGAAGAGGGTATCAAGGAGGCGCGCGGCTTTATCCGTACATGGGAAAGCGTTGAAAAATATGTCGACCCGTACCGTTACGGCCAGATTCATGACAAACTGGTTCGTCAGGCCAAGGATGCTATCTGGTGGCGTGATGCCCTGATGCTCTATTTCCAGCAGTACTCAAAGATGGATATCCCGTCAGACTGCACACAGCCTCAGCACACTCTTGATGAGCTGCGCAGCTTCCGTCTGCGTATATCCAACTATGAGACTCCTGCACTTGACAAACTGCCTGAATATACATTGGACTGACATTTTGGGTAACCTGTCATCAATCATCAAGGATCAGGACGGAGACGGGGATATTGACCTGCAGGATTTTCTGGCAGCATTGAACGGTGGTAAAGGCGGCGTTCTCAAGTCTGCAGGCTCATTGCTGGGCGGTCTGGGCGGCTTGTTCAAGAAGTAAACATGCTGCAAAAAAGCATGATTATATGTAAACATTATAAAAAACTGACTATATTTGCTACATCTAATTATTAATCAAAAAACAAAAAAAGGATTATGAAGAAATTATTCTTTATGGTTGCAGCTCTGCTCACAGCAGGTGTTGCCAGCGCACAGATGACTTATTCACTTGGTTACATCAGCACAAGTTGGGATTATGACTATTCCGGTGGTGACAAAACTCTCAACGGTTTCACCCTGGGCTTGGATGACAATGTTAATCTTGCAGGAGACCTGAATTTATCTTTAGGAGTGGGAATGGAGATGTCATTTGCTACATTTGAAGGCTTGCTGGGTGCTGATTGGAAATATAAGGAGTTCGGTCTTTTTGTTCCGGTTGATTTCAACTATGGTTTTGCTATAGGTAACAACATCAAATTGTCTGTTTTTGCTGGTCCTACATTCAATCTTGGTCTAATGTCAAAGGCAACCCATGATGATAACGAATTTAATTATTATGACGAGGATGATGGCAATACTAGCCGTTTTGACATCCTTATGGGTGGTGGCGTTTGGTTCGACATCCAGGATCAGTTCCGTATTAAGGTTGGTTATAAGGCCGGTCTGATGGATACTGATAAGAGCGATAATATTGAAAGAAAGACCAATATTCTCTCAGTATCATTAGGTTACATCTTCTAAATCAATGTTTGGGACAACAGTCCCGCCTCAGAGCAAAAAAACAGACGCCCTTCTGGACGTCTGTTTTTTTTGTGATAACCGGAGAGCCGAAAGCGGGACTCGAACCCGCGACCTACGCATTACGAATGCGTTGCTCTACCAACTGAGCTATTTCGGCTTAATTCGGCCGCGAAGGTAGTAAAAAAAATGAATGCAGTATTGTTAATGTCAGTAGAATTTGGCTGTATCGGCTTTTTTGAGTTACTTTGCCATTTAATATAGATATATAATTTATACTTTTATCAGTATATATAAACGCAATGAAATACGCTCTGGTAACAGGAGGCTCAAGGGGACTTGGAAAGGCGGTCTGCATAAAGCTGGCCGGAATGGGTTATCCTGTTCTGATTAATTACAAATCAAACTCTGAAGCCGCTCACGAGACCAAACGTCTTATTGAGGAGGCTGGAGGTCAGGCTGAGCTTCTGCCTTTTGATGTCTCCGTTCAGGAGGAGGTTGAGAAGGCTGTTGACAGCTGGCAGGATGCTCATCCGGATGATTACATAGCTGTTTTGGTGAACAACGCAGGAATACGTCGGGATAACTTGATGATATTCATGCAGGATGATGACTGGAATAGCGTACTGAATACAAATCTGAACAGTTTCTTCTATCTTACCCGCCGTCTGCTCAAGAATATGCTCTCAAAGCGTTGGGGCAGGATAGTGAATATGGCATCACTTTCCGGTATCAAGGGTTTGTCCGGACAGACCAACTATTCGGCTGCCAAGGCTGCCATGATAGGCGCCACAAAGGCTCTTGCCCAGGAGGTTGCAGCCCGTAAGGTTACCGTCAATGCCGTTGCTCCCGGATTCATTGCTACCGATATGACCAGGGAACTGCCAGAGGATGAACTCAAGAAGATGATCCCGGTGGGCCGTTTCGGCCGTCCTGAGGAGGTTGCTGCCGCAGTGGGCTTCCTGGTATCTGAAGAGGCTGCATACATTACCGGTCAGGTAATATCGGTCAACGGCGGACTTTATACTTGATTTTCAGTGGTTTAAATATTATCGATATGAAGAAGATTTTTGTTTCTTTATTGTTTGCGGCAGCCTGTTTGGCAGCCAATGCCCAGAGTGATGGTAATGAAGTGCGTGTTCCCAGTGGTTATCAGGGACATATTGAGTATTCAAACCTGTTTTACCTGAAAGGAGGTGAAACGGCGATGGATATTTCTACTACTCACGGTTTCTATTACACTCCCAATATGTTTGTGGGTATAGGTATCGGAATTCATGGTGCACCCGGTGATGCCTTTGTGCCCATTTATGCGGCAGCCAAGTATATTTTCAATTACAAGACAAAGATTTCTCCGACACTGCAGATGAAGATGGGTTCATTCTTCAGTGAAGGTGCCAAAACATACGGAGACCTCTCTTTTGGTTTGAGATTTGCATCTGACCGTGATTTTGCTTTCTCAATTCAGGCATGTGCTTCTTATTATACTCCGTTTGATATTGTTGATGAGCATTGGGATTACAATACGGATACATACATAACAACTTCAAAAAGGATGAATCTCTCATGCGTGGGATTGCGCCTTGGCATTGAATGGTAAGTTTTTTGGGGATGGGAAGAGTCGTTATAACAGGAATGGGAATCTGGAGTTGCCTGGGTACCGGTCTGGACCAGGTCAGGGATTCACTGTTTTCCGGAAAGTCAGGCATAGGCATTGATCCTACGCGTAAGGATTACGGCTACAGGTCTCTGCTTACAGGTATTGTTGAGCATCCCGTTCTTAAAGGCTTGCTTGACCGCCGTCTGCGTGCCGGTATGAGTGAGGAGGCTGAGTATGCGTTCATGGCATCACGTGAAGCATTCACCAATGCCGGTATTGATGATGATTATCTGCTGGCCAATGAGGTGGGTGTGATATTCGGCAATGATTCCAGTGCCAAGCCTGTCATAGAGACCAACCGCATCATGGAGGAGTACAAGGACTCTGCAATGGTTGGTTCCGGTCTTATCTTCCAGTCCATGAACTCTACTGTCAACATGAACATGAGCACCGTATTCCATCTGCGCGGCGTGAACTTTACGCTGAGTGCCGCCTGTGCCAGCGGATCACACGCCATAGGAATAGGGTACATGATGATACAGCAGGGCTTGCAGGATATGGTTCTGTGCGGAGGCGCGCAGGAGACCAACTATCTGTCAATGGCCTCTTTTGATGCGTTGTCTGCATTCTCGGTACGTATGGATGAGCCTGCCAAGGCTTCTCGCCCGTTTGACCGCGACCGTGACGGACTGGTTCCCAGCGGTGGTGCTGCGGCTCTGGTGCTTGAGGATTATGACCATGCCGTAAAGCGCGGTGCCACGATACTGGCCGAGGTTGCCGGATACGGATTCTCATCAAACGGCAGCGGAGGCATATCACAACCCAATTCCGATGCATCGTTCCTGGCCATGAGCCGTGCCATGAAGTGTGCCGGAGTTGAGCCCGATGACATTGACTATATCAACGCTCACGCCACATCAACGCCACAGGGTGATATGTTTGAGGCTGTTGCATTGGCACGTCTGTTTGAGGGACGCAAGGCATGGATAAGCTCAACCAAGTCAATGACCGGACATGAGTGCTGGATGGCTGGTGCCAGTGAGGCTGTCTACTGCACGCTCATGCTCAACAACGGCTTTGTTGCACCTAACATCAACTTTGAGAACCCGGACGAGTATTCGGCCAAACTAAAGATTGCAGCCGATACCAAACAGACTGAATTAAGGACTATACTGTCAAATTCCTTTGGTTTTGGAGGAACCAACAGTGCACTTGTAATCAAGAAGATATGAATCTGTCACTAGCCTTGAAGGAGGCCTACACCAAAGAGCATCTGAGCGCACGTGACGCACAGCGTCTTGCGGAATTCATAGCATGGGGTCCCATAGTTTTCCAGACATCACGCCTGATGATAAAGTTCGGGATACTGGACCTTTTGCGTGACAACGTGGATGGACTTACCCAGCAGGAGATTGCCGATAAGACCAAACTGTCACTCTATGCCGTAAAGGTGCTGACCGAGGGCTCGCTTTCAATAGGAACCGTACTGCTGGATCCTGATACGGACCGTTTCAGACTGTCCAAGACCGGCTGGTTCCTGCTTACAAACCCCATCACACGGGTCAACATAGACTTTAACCATGATGTGAACTATGAGGGCTGGTTCAAGCTTGAGGAGGCACTCAAGGAGGGCCGTCCCGCAGGTCTGGAGCATTTTGGAAGCTGGCCTACGGTATATGAAGGCTTGTCACAGCTGCCGGAGCAGGTGCAGAAAAGCTGGTTCGGATTTGACCATTTCTACTCGGACCACTCATTTGATGAGGCTCTCAAGATTGTTTTTGACGGAGCAAAGACAGAATCTCTGATAGATGTAGGCGGCAATACCGGCCGATGGGCTATGCGTTGCGTCGATTATAGCGATAAGGTCAAGGTTACAATAATGGACCTGCCGCAGCAACTTGAGATGATGCGCAGGCAGACCGCCGGAAAGAAAGGTGCCGACCGTATTGAGGGATTCGGCGTCAACCTGCTGGACCGTGCTCAGAAGTTCCCGTTGGGACGTCACTTTGACGCCATCTGGATGAGCCAGTTCCTGGACTGCTTTGCCGAGGATGAGATACTGAGCATACTAACGCGTGCATCGGAAGCTATGGACAAGGATACACGCCTCTACATAATGGAGACCTTCTGGGACCGCCAGAAATTTGAGCCGGGCGCTCTGTGCCTGACCATGACCAGCCTCTATTTCACAGCCATTGCCAACGGTAACAGCAAGATGTACCACTCGGAGTGCATGGAGCGTCTGGTGGAGCAGGCCGGCATGAAGGTAGAGACCATCCACGACAATCTGGGTCAGGGAGGACACAGCATTATGGTATGTAAACTGAAATAATCAAACAAGTTAGAATATATGGACAGAAAGGAGATTGAAGCCAAAGTCAGGAATTTCATGATTGAGGATCTTGAAATTGATGAGGAGAAGATTGCTCCCGATGCACTGCTCAAGACGGATCTGGGTATTGACAGCCTGGATTTCATTGACATAGTGGTCATCGTTGAGAAGACATTCGGAGTCAAGATCAAGAGTGAGGAGATGGCTGGAGTAAAGACCTTCAGCGCGTTCTGTGACTATCTGGAGAGCAAACTTGGCTAAGAAAGGGGGTAAACCCGCAGACTGGAAGGGAAGGACAGACGGACTGCCTTGGATGATACGTACGCTGGTGGTCCTGATGAAAGTGATAGACAGGCATGTCATTTATTGCTTCATGGCATTGGTGGTGCCGTTCTACATGCTTTTCAATCATAAGGGCTATCTGGCCATCTACAGGTTCTTCCGTCAGAGATTCGGTTACGGCCGTATCAAGTCATTCCTTAAGGTCTACGCCAACCATTACCGTTTCGGCCAGGTCATCATAGACAGATATGCGGCCTACGCAGGCAAGAAGTTCCGGTTTGAACTGGACGGCAACGAAAGGTTCATGGAACTGGTTGAAGGTGAGCGTGGATTCGTGCAGCTCAGTTCACATGCCGGCAACTATGAGATGGTTGGATATGGCCTGACATCGACTGCCAAGAAGATAAACGGGCTGTTTTACGGCGGCGAGAGCAAGGTGATGATGGATTTCAGGCGCAAGATACTGGCTCTGCACAACGTGAACCTGATTGAGGTTAATGAGTCCATGTCGCACATATTCAACATGAACACCGCCATAGACCACGGAGAGATTGTGAGCATGACGGGTGACCGCCTTTTCGGCTCATCAAAATCTTTCAGGTGCATGTTCCTGGGTAAGGAGGCAAGTTTCCCCATGGGGCCTTTCGCCCTGGCAGTACAGAAGGATGTGCCTATGCTGGCTGTATTCTCAATGAGGGAACATGGCCGATATAAGGTCTATGTGAGAGATATAAGGCAGGATGAATCGCTTCCGTTGAGGGCCCGTATGGCCGATATGGCGCAGCATTTTGCTTCAGAGTTGGAGAATGTGGTGAGGATGTATCCTACGCAGTGGTTCAACTACTACGATTTCTGGAAAGAGGATGAATGAGTTTGAAAGGATTGACGTCCACACGCTGCTGCCTCAGCAGGAGCCGTTCGTGATGATAGACAGGCTGGTTCATTATGATCCGGTCAGGACTGTCACCGTGCTGGAGGTCAGGCCTGACAACATATTTGCCGATGACGGGCATCTGAGCGTGGCCGGGATCAATGAGAACATCGCCCAGACATGTGCCGCAAGGATGGGGTATATAAGCCGTTCATCGGGAGAGAGAGTAAAGATTGGTGTGATAGGTGCCATAACCGGTTTCAGCGTGACGCGTACTCCGCTGGTGGGTGAGGTGCTTACAACAACGATAGATGTGGTGCAGGAGGTCTTTCAGGTAACACTGGTACACGCAACCGTACAGGTTGGGGATGAGGTGATAGCCGAGACAGACCTCAAGATAGCACTGCAGGATTGATTTTTATTGGAGATATGAAAGAACTTAAGGCTACAGTACCGTTGAATATCCGCTTCAGTGAGGTGGATTCAATGAACATAGTATGGCACGGGTCATACGTGATGTATTTTGAGGATGCCCGCGAGGCGTTTGGCAAGAAGTACGGGATAGCCTATCTTGATATATTCGGACAAGGTTATTACGCTCCGCTGGTGGAACTCTCGTTCAAATACAAGAGTCCCATCACTTATGATATGAAGCCGGAGATAACCATAACCTACAAGCCGGTAGATGCCGCCAAGATAGTGTTTGACTATGAGATAACCAATCCTGATAACGGTGAGGTGCTTGCTACAGGTCATTCCGTGCAGGTGTTCATGGACCTGAACTACCAGTTGGTATGGGTCAATCCGGAGTTTTATGAGGAGTGGAAGAAAAAATGGATAGAGTGATAAGATGCATAGCAGATAACGTGGTGTCGCCGTTGGGAACAACTTCACGTTCCAACTACGACAGCGTCAAGGCCGGAAGGTCGGGACTGGAGCGTTATGAGTCTATGGGCAATATCACTACGCCTTTTGTGCTGTCACGCGTGGACCGCAAGGTTATTGACGGGCTGTGCGCTGAACTGGGCATCAGCGGCAACTATACTTTCTTTGAAAAGTTCCTGCTCTGCTCGTCGGTCCAGGCGGTAAGGGATTCGGGTATAGACGCATCGTCAGACAGAGTACTCTTCATAGTATCTACGACCAAAGGCAATGTCTCCCTTCTGGGACAGCCTGAGGAGGGTATAGCCCAGGAGCGTGTGCTGCTGGCCAAGGCCGCACGTGAGGTAACATGGTTCTTTGGTAATCCCAACAGCCCTATTGTAGTGTGCAACGCCTGCATATCGGGAGTATGCGCTCAGATAGAGGCTATGCGTGCCCTGTGCACCGGACGTTACGACTATGCCGTTGTGATAGGGGCCGATGAGCAGTCACCATTCATCATATCGGGATTCCTCTCATTCAAGGCTATATCCGATGAGCCCTGCCGTCCGTTTGACAAGGATCGCAAGGGGCTGAATTTAGGTGAATGTGCTGCAACCGTGGTGCTGGAGGCATCGGATGTTAAGGATAGCGGATGGGAGTTGGTTTGCGGTGCCATAAGGAACGATGCAAACCATATTTCGGGACCGTCACGCACGGGCGAGGGCAGTTACCTGTGTCTTATGGAGGTGCGTAAGGAGTGCCGCCGCCAGGAACTGGCTTTTGTGAATGTACACGGCACGGCAACCGCATATAATGACGAGATGGAGTCAATTGCACTGTATCGCGCAGGACTGATTGACGTTCCGGTGACAGGGCTCAAGGGCTACTACGGACATACAATGGGTGCCGCCGGTATAATGGAGAGCATACTTTCCATGTATGCGGTGCGTGACAATACGGTGCTTGCCACACGCGGATACCGGGAGCAGGGAACCACTTATCCGGTAAGCGTGAGCAGTGAGACAAGAGAGTGCAAGGGCAGCGAGTTTATAAAACTGCTGTCGGGATTCGGCGGCAGCAACGCGGCCCTGTTATACAGATTTGTGGAGTAGTTATGGAGATGAAGGGACTTGACTATGTCGTGCTGAATCAGGGTAATGCACAGCTTACGGAGCTGTATCGCGCCCATATAGGTGATTGGCCCAAATTCTTCAAGATGGACACCTTGAGTAAGGCAGGATTTGTGGCATCTGAATTGCTGCTCAAAAAGATTGGTGAGCGCAGGTGTGAGGGCGATGAGTTTATTCAGAACCGCGCAATAGTGCTGTTCGGATCCACAGCATCACTATGTGCTGACCGCAACTATCAGGAGACCATTCAGGACAAGGATAACTATTATCCCAGTCCGGCACTGTTTGTGTATACGTTGCCCAACATCGTTACCGGTGAGATAGCCATACGTAACCATTGGCGCGGTGAGACGTCATTCTATGTGCTGGAAGAGCCGGATGCCGCTCAGATGGCGTTCCATCTGGCATGCGCATTCCAGGACAGCGTGACTGAGAGCATACTTGCAGGGTGGGTGGACAGCAGGATGAATGATGATTTCCAGGTCTTCATGACCATAATCCGCAAGGAGGATGCGGCCGATACGGAACGTCTGGCCGGACAGTTACAGTTGATTATTAATGATTTAAACAAATGATATTATGGAAGAGATGATTCTTAAACTGAAGCAGGAGATTATTGAGGTACTTAACCTTGAAGACATCAAACCCGAGGATATTGACAACGATGCCCCTCTGTTTGGTGAAGGTCTGGGTCTTGACTCAATCGACGCACTTGAACTGATTGTTCTCATGGAGAAGAACTACGGCATCAAGCTGCAGGATCCTGCCAAGGGCAAGGAGATATTCAAGTCCATCAACGTGATGGCAGACTACATTCAGAAAAACCGTACCAGATAATGTCAGAAAGATCAGTGCTGATAACGGGCTGCGGCATTGTGAGTGCCATAGGCCGGGATTGCGGACAGGTGCTTGATTCGCTCCTCCGGGTACGTACCGGAGTGGGGCCCCTCAAGTATCTCAAGACCGGACATACGGAGTTTCCCGTAGGTGAGGTCAAGCTGTCCGATGAGGAGATGGAGCGCCTTATGGGCATTGCTCTCGGTACTCCAACCACACGTACGGCACTGATGGGAATGATTGCCCTGCATGAGGCTTTGGGTAATGCAGGACTTAAAGCCGATGACCTTAAGGAGTGCGGTTTTGTGAACGGCACTACCGTAGGCGGAATGGACAAGAGTGAGCAGTACTATCTGGATTTCATTGAGAATGACAGCCGTAACGCCTATATAGGTACTCATGACTGCGGTTCATGTTCAGAGATGATTGCTGGCAGGTTCGGGCGTTTCAAGATGATAACCACCATATCCACCGCATGCTCATCGGCTGCAAACGCCATTGAGATGGCGGCCGATATGATCCGTCTGGGTGAGGCCGATATCGTAGTGGCCGGAGGTTCTGAGTGCATAACCAAGTTCCACCTGAACGGTTTCAACTCTCTGATGATACTGGATCACAGCCAGTGCCGTCCGTTTGATGCAGAGCGCGCAGGACTGAATCTGGGTGAGGGTGCAGCCTTTGTGGTGCTTGAGGAAGCAAGCCATGCCGCTGCCCGGAATGCAAAGGCTCTGGCGCGTCTGTCCGGTTACGGCAATGCGTGCGACGCTTTCCACCAGACAGCTTCATCGCCTGATGGTGAGGGCGCGTATCTGGCTATGAGCAAGGCGCTTAAGACTGCCGGCTTAAAGCCGTCCGATATAGATTATGTAAACGCGCACGGCACTGGAACACCCAATAATGATGAGAGTGAAAGCCAGGCCATGATGCGTGTGTTCGGCAAGGATCTGCCTCCGGTTTCATCAACCAAGGGCATGACAGGACATACCACGAGCGCATCAGGGGCAATAGAGACGGTTATCTGCATACTGGCTCTAAAGAACGGTTTCCTGCCTGTGAACTACGGATTCAGCAATCCTATGGAGAACGGAATAGTTCCAAACATGGATCTGCACAAGGGATGTAAGTTGCGTCATGTGCTTTGCAACTCATTCGGATTCGGCGGTAATGATTCATCATTGGTAATATCGGCAGTGGAGTGATTATGGAACAGAAAACGTCGGTAAAGATTCTGTCTGCCAAGCAGATCACAATCCAGAACCCTCTGTGTGAGGATTGGATGGAGAATCCTTTGAGATACTCTGAGGATTACGTCCGTGCCGTGGATCCCGATTTCAAGCAGTTCATATCGGCCGGTGACGCGCGCCGTATGGGCAAGCTGTTGAAACGTGCCCTTGCCACATCACTGTCGGCTTTGCAGGAGAGTGGAATTGATAACCCCGATGCCATTATTACCGGAACGGGATTCGGCAGCATTGAGAATACTGAACTGTTCCTTGACGCGCTGGTTCGTGAGGGCGAGCAGCTGCTCAAACCTACGCAGTTCATGCAGTCCACCCACAATACCGCATCGTCACTGATAGGAATCCATACCAAGTGTCACGGATACAACTCCACATACTCGCAGAAGGGTTTCTCATTTGACAGCGCCCTGTATGACGCCTGGATGCAGTTCCGCATAGGCAGGATCAAGTCTGCTCTCGTGGGCGGACATGATGAGATGTCGCCTGTGTTCTCGGGGTTTGTGCGCAAGGCAGGACATGTAAAGGAGGGTGAGATTTGCAGCGAGGCTGCGGTATCAGTACTTCTGGCAGAGAACGGAGACAATGCATACTGCACGCTTGAGGGCGTAAAGCTGCTTGATACTCCATCCCATGATACTCTCAGTAAGGTATTGGCTGATATGACCGCTGGCGGTATAGACGCCGTGATGACGGGCATGAGCGGAAACAGTGAGAACGATTCATGGTACGGATTCCTGGACGCAATGCTTCCGGGTATACCGCAACTACGGTACAAGCCGCTCTTTGGCGTAAACTTCTCTTCATCTGCCACGGGATTCTATGCGGCGGCATGCTGTCTGCGCAAGGGTAGTGTACCAGCGGTGCTTTCTGCATCGGGCAGAGCCGTATATTGCAGCAAGGGCATTCTTGTGGTGAATGTGGTTGAAGGCCGTCATTATTCATTTTCAATCCTGAGACCTGTATGTGGAAGATAATACCGTATTCCCTGCTTCAGAGCATACTGCTGGCTGCCGGTCAGCTGATGCTTAAATTTGCCCTCAACAACATGAGCCAGTATCAGGGATTCTGGCGCTTTATAGGCAAGGAACTCACCAACTGGTGGTGGCTTGGTTGCGGCATCTCCATGGGTGGAGCTACGGTATTGTGGCTGTATATTATGAAGAATTTCCCGCTCAGCGTGGCATACCCGCTCAGTTGCCTGAGTTTTGTGTTCGGAATGCTGGGAGCCATGATGTTTCTGGGCGAGCAGATATCTCTGGGCCGTTGGATAGGCATTGCGCTTATTCTTATCGGCGCGGCATTTATAAGCAGATGATATGAAAAGGATCTATCTCATTATAACGGCTTTTATCCTTCTGGTTGCAGTTGGAGTGTGGGCCGTCCCCTTTAACGGGACGCAGGATGAGGATGCCATGATTGAGAGCATCGTCAAGGCTTGCGGTGACATGAATTCCATGAAGTGTGACATAAGCCAGACCAGGCGTATACCGCTTATGGACGAGCCTCAGAAATCATCGGGAACTATGATTTACATACGTCCCTCAAGGTTCTGTCTCAACTACACCGAACCGTTTGAGTGGAAGCTCAAGGTTGACGGAGATAATGTGTTGACAGGCTCTGAAACCGCCGATGGTGACGCAGGCCGGCTTTTCAAGGGCATATCGGGCATGATCCTGGGATGCATGTCGGGCGATATGCTCAAGGATAAGCGTACTTTCCGTGTCACGGTGACCGATGCCGGCAGTGAATGGAAAGCCCTGCTCATTCCTTTGCGTCGGGACATGAAGAAGATGTTCAGCCAGATAGAACTTGGTTTTGATCCCGAGACTCATCTGCTCAAAAGGCTGACAATGGACGAGGCCGGAGGAGGCAGTACCGAGATACTGATAAGCAATGTAAGACTAAACGGCGATTATGAGGCTGAATGGTGACTTTTTCAGGATAGAATCCCGTTTGGAGGGCTTGCCGCAGGGACAGTCAGGGTTCAACGTGATACTGAATCCTGACCATCTTGTTTATAAGGCACACTTTCCCGGACAGCCCGTCACTCCCGGCGTATGCATATTGCAGATGATTCAGGAACTGCTCTCTGAGCAGATGGGTATACCGTTGTTTATCAAGAAGATAAAGAATGTCAAGTTTACCAGGATGATATCGCCGTTAACTGACGGAAGGATATCGGTCCTGTTCAGTTCAGTGTGTGAAGAAGAGGGTGGCGTCAAGGCTCTGGGCGTGGTGACAGGCCCGGACAATGCGTCTGACATATTCCTAAAATTCTCAGTCTTTCTTGTAAAGGAATCATTCTGATATGGCATCAAGATACTGCGTCATAATACCCACATACAACAACAGCGGCACCCTTGCCGATGTGGTGGAGCGTGCTCTCAAGGTATGCCCTAACGTGGTTGTGGTGAATGACGGCAGTACGGACAATATAGAGGCTGAACTGTGCGGTATAAACGTGATAGTTATCAGTCATGAACGCAATCTGGGTAAGGGTAAGGCACTGAAGACTGGACTGAGATATGCCGGTATGAACGGCTATACCCATGCCGTAACGATTGATGCAGACGGACAGCATTTCCCAGAGGATATACCAGCGCTTATTGAGGCGTCAGCGGAGCATCCGGAAAGCATCATTGTTGGATGCCGCAACCTTACAAGTGAAAATATGCCGCGTCAGAACACGTTTGCCAACAGGTTTTCAAATTTCTGGTTCCGCTTGCAGACCGCACAGAAACTGGACGATACGCAATCCGGATTCCGGATTTATCCGCTGGAATCACTGTATGGCATGAGACTGGTTACGTCACGCTATGAGGCGGAACTGGAACTGCTGGTATTTGCCGCATGGCACGGAGTTTCAGTCAAGGGTGTTCCGGTGCGTGTGTGGTATGCACCAGAGGGAGAGCGTGTATCGCATTTCCGTCCGTTCTGGGACTTTTTCAGGATAAGTGTATTGAACACTATATTGTGTTTCGGGGCTCTGTTGGTGGGACTGCCTCTGGCAGTTCTGCGTAAGATAGGGATTAGGCTATGACACGGTTATTCCTGGGCATATATGACTGGCTTAAGGAGCGCAAGACTGTTGCGGTCCTGACGGTCGTGTTTATAATGCTTTTCTCGGTAATCTCTGCTTTGCGCATGGATTATGAGGAGGATATAGCCCGGTTTCTGCCTATTGACAGCCGTGACAGCCGTCAGACAGAACTGATGGACCGCCTGCAGGAGCAGAACAGGATAGCGGTGATATTCCGTTATGATGGCAGTGATGAGCCTGAGGGTGCTCTGGCCGATGCCATGGACCGTTTTGAGGAGCTCTGGTTTGATTATGATACATTAGGCCTGGTACCCGATATGTCGGCTCTGGCCGATGAGTCCATGGCGATGGAACTGATAGAGTTTGTGCAGGAGCATACGGCCAGTTTCCTGACCGATGCCGATTATCGCCGCATGGATTCGCTGCTTTCTGTTCCCGGTTATGTGAAGAGCCAGCTTGAGGCTGACCGACGGTCACTCCAGATGCTTACAGGCGGATTTACCAAGAACCTTATACCCAGCGATCCGCTTAATCTCTTTACTCCGCTGTTGCTTAAACTCTCTGAGGTGGGTGGAAATACCGGATTCTATGTATCGGACGACGGATATATGATGCACTCCACGCTGCCTGTGGGTCTGATATTCTTTGATTCACCCTTTGGGCAGAGCGAATCGGACCATAATGCGGGACTGGTGGTACTCGTGGAGAAAGTGGGTGCGGAGATAGCGGCCCAGACGGGTGTCAAGGTGTCGGAGATAGGGGCCCCGGTAATAGCCGTATCCAATGCTGACCGTATCAAGAAGGACAGTATTCTGGCCGTTGCGCTGGCCGTGATTGGAATCCTGGCTGTGCTGTGGTTCTCGTTCAAGCGAGTTAGCGATATGCTTTGGCTGTTTGTAACCCTGCTGTTCGGAGGCCTGTTCTCACTTGGTATCACGGGGCTTTTCAAAGAAAGTATATCGATAATAGTTCTGGGACTGGGCTCCATCCTGGTGGGCATAGCGGCCAACTATCCGCTCCATTTCCTGCACTCCCTGCGTGATACGGCCGATAACCGCCGCACCCTGAGTGAGATGGTATCGCCTCTACTTACAGGCAACATCACAACGGTGAGTGCATTCTTCTGCCTGATATTCCTTAAGGCCGAGGCTATGCATGACCTGGCGCTGTTCGGGTCATTCATGCTGGTGGGCACAATACTCTTTACGCTTATATTCCTGCCGGTATTTGTAAAACCCAGGACTCTGGCTGCGGGTGAGGAACCACATGAGGAGAAGGTTGAACCCAAACTGAACCGTACAGGACGCTGGATATCGCGTGCTGTGATACTCATTACCATTGCGATGCTCATCTGGGGCCGCAGTGCCGGATTTGACACAGACCTGAACCACATCAACTACATGACTCCGCAGCAGCGTAGTGACCTGGAGCTTATATCAAGCGGCGTGGACGCAGGGTCTATGGACCAGCTCTCAGTTCTGGCTTCGTTGCTGCCCACAGAAGCTGAGCAGAAACGTATGGAGGGCCGATGGCTCTCATTCTGGAACTCTCACAGCGAGCAGATTGAACAACTCAAACAGGAAAGCCGTGAATACGGTTTCTCTGAGGATGCGTTTGCACCGTTCCTGGAATCGGTAGGCACCCAACCTGAACTTATATCGCGCGAGGATCTCACCCCTGAGAGCATGGGAGAGGTGATGAAAACGTTGGTTGAATCATTGTCCGATGACTTCAACAAGGTGCTTTTCATGTGCGGATTCGTGGTGTTCATATTCCTATGGATATCGTTCCGCAAACTGGAACTTGCACTGATATCGTTCCTGCCTCTTACCGTGGGCTGGATATGGATTCTCTGCATCATGAATATGCTGGGCATACAGTTCAACATAGTAAGCATAATACTGGCCACTTTCATATTCGGCCAGGGCGATGATTATACCATCTTCATTACCGAGGGTCTGCTGCACGAGTACAAGACCGGCGTAAGGACTGTCGATGACCGCCGCAGGAGCGTGATCATATCGGCCATAATAATGTTCATCGGTATAGGAACACTGATTTTCGCCAAACATCCTGCCATGCGTTCTCTTGCAGAGATTACAATCCTGGGGATGCTGGTGGTGGTCGTGATGGCGCATTTCCTGCCCGAGTGGCTGTTCCAGTGGATGACCATGAAACGCGGCAGGGAACGTGAAGTTCCGGTTTCCATAGCACGTCTGCTGCGCAGCGCGTGGGCGTTCGGATTCCTGCTTATATCAGTTATTATTTGTACACCTGTGGTGCTGATTATGTTTATTGGCCGTAAGCGGGAGTGGAAAGACCGGTTCCTGCATAATCTGCTGTACCGGTTTGCCAACCTTGTCATACGCAGGGTGCCGGCAGTCGGGTTTACATTGGACAACAGCATAGGCGAGACGTTCTCTAAGCCTGCCGTGATAATAAGCAACCATCAGTCACATCTGGACCTTATGTGCCTTATGATGCTCACGCCCAAGATGATTGTGGTTACCAATGACTGGGTTTGGCACAATCCCATTTATGGGGCTCTGGTTCGCCGTGCCGAGTTTGTGCCGGCTGCAGAGGGCATTGAGGATTATATGCCGCAGTTCCGCAGTCTTGTGGAGCGCGGCTATTCAATACTGGTGTTTCCTGAGGGTACACGCTCCGTTGATTCATCTATCTTACGTTTCCATAAGGGAGCGTTCCATCTGGCTCAGGAACTGGGCCTTGACATACTGCCGGTATGTCTGCATGGAGTGGGCCGGGTACTGCCCAAGCAGGATTTCATGCTGCGTCCCGGACACATCACGGTTACGGTAGGCAAACGCGTTGCTCCCGATGATACAAGTTGGGGTGAGGATGCAAGAGAGCGCACCAAGGCGTTCCACAGATATTATCAGCAGTGGTATGCCGATTTGTGCGCAAAACTGGAGGATACTGAATATTGGAAACCTTATCTAAAGTCTCTATGGAGGTAGTCATCATAGGTGCAGGAATGGGAGGCTTGTTCTGCGGAGCACTCCTGGCCAAACGGGGCGTCCGTGTTACCGTGCTGGAGAAGAATGCATCCATAGGAGGCGGTCTGCAGACATTCACCCGCAACGGCGAGACCTATGAAACCGGAATGCATGTGGCGGGAGGTTTCAATGAAGGCGGTATCCTGAACAGCATCTGCCGTTATCTGGGTATAATGGACAGGCTTAGGATCCGTGAGTCTGACTTGATGCTTAGCGTGACATACACTGACAGCGGCCGCACGTATGACCTGCCCGCAGGCAGAGAGGCTTTTATCCGGTATCTTTCCGGCCTGTTCCCGCATGAGGCTGAGAACATTAAGAGGTATGTAGATGCGGTGTTCCGCTTGTCACATGAGGAGAAACTTTTCTATCTGGAGAGCATAAGCGGCATTCAGGACCACACTGACGAGTTCTTCATGCCGGCCGATGAATTCATAGCCAGATATATCAGTGATCCGGAACTGCGTGCAGTATTGGCATCAGTCAACCCGTTGTACTCAGGTATTCCCGGACATTCACCTGCCTATATCCATGTTATGATTTCCGCCCTTTTCATGGAGAATCCGTGCTGGTTTGAGGGTGGTTCCGGTCAGTTGGCCGATGCATTGCGCAGCGTGATAGAGCAGGGCGGAGGCAAGGTGCTGACCAGATGTGAAGTTACGCAGGTGCGGGTATCGGACCTGAACGTGGAGTGTGTGGTTGACAAGGAGGGAAATGAGTATAGGGCAGACTGGTATATATCTGACATTCATCCTCTTACGCTGATTCCCATGATTGAGGGCAAGGCCTTCACTACAGGTTATAAGAGCCGTCTTGAGAGCATACCTGATACCGCATCGGCATTCAAGGTATACGTAAGACTCAAACCCGGAACGGTGCGTTTTCCGGGACATCCAGTATCAATCGTTGACAGCAGGGAAAATGCCTGGAAGATGGCGGAATATGACCTTAAGGATTGGCCTCACGGAGTGAACTGTTTCTTTGGCGAGGGCCGGGGCGGTTATGCATCACATCTAACGGCATACTGCCTGATGGATTTTGCAGAGGTAAAGGAGTGGGAGAATACACGCTCCGGACACCGCGGAGAGTCTTATGAGGTATGGAAACGGGAACGTACGGACCGCGTGATGGATTTGGTGGAGAAACGTTTCCCGGGCATAAAGGATTGTGCCCAGGAGGTTTTTGCGTCATCACCGCTTACATTTAGGGACTGGTTTGGTGCAAAAAACGCCGGTGCATACGGCTTTTTTAAGGACGCAGCCAATATTGCCGGGTCGCAGATTCCCATCCGTACCAAGGTGAGAAATCTGCTTCTTACTGGACAAAATGTCAATATGCATGGAATTGGAGGCGTTCCGATGACGGCAATTGAGACCATTCAGACTATATTTGCAGATGATTTCGTTTTGAATGGAATAAAACAAGCTATATCAGACAAGAAATAAAGACAAAAGGACAATATGAAACCGTTCAAACTCAAACTCATATATCCCAAGTGGCAGAAGCTGAAAGGCCAGACCACGTTCAACCTGCCTCCTCACGGACCTGTGGCATTTGCGGCCACACTGCCGGAGTGGGTTGATGTAACCTTTACCGATGAGAACGTAGAGGCCATTGACTTTGAAGAGGAGTGCGATGGCGTTGCTCTGTCAATGATGCTCAGCACCCAAGTCAAGCGCGGGTGGGAGATTGCTGATGAGTACCACAAGCGCGGCAAGCTGGTTATGGCCGGAGGCATATCCACGATGCTTCATGCCGAGGATATGGTAAAGCATGTGGACTGCGTGTTCCTGGGTGAATCCGAGGGCCGTATGGAGGAGGTTATGACAGATTGGGTTAACGGCAAGCTGCGCAAGTTCTACAACTATATGGGAAATATGCCGCCTATTGAATCGGTAGGTCCTTGTCGCAGAGACCTTTACAAGCGTGAACTCTATAACCACAAGGGCGTGCAGATGGTGGATCTGTTCCATGCCAGCCGCGGTTGCAGGTTCAGCTGCTATCCCTGTGCCGTATCATATCTGGGAGGCCGCAAGTTCCGTCCTCGCCCGATAGACAAGGTGGTTGAGGATATGGCAGCCATTGAGAACAACCGTCTGTTTATTGTAGATAACTCTCTGGCCCAGAATAAGGAGTGGGAAAAGGAACTCTTTACCGCCATAGCTCCGCTCAAGAAGAAATGGATAAGCCACACCATTGAGGATGACCCCGAGGTGTTGGACCTTGCCGCAAAGGCAGGCGCATGGTATGTATATCAGGCTGTTTATGATACATCGGACTACATCAAGGAGCGCGTAAAACGCTATCACGATTATGGTATAGGCGTAGAGGGAACAATCCTGCTGGGGCTGGACAACCAGACCGAGGATGACATAAAGCGTCTGATTGATTTCCTTGGGGAGATAGACCTGGACCTGGCCGAATTCACGGTCATGACTCCGTTCCCGCACACCAAGGGATACGATGACCTGCTGCGTCAGGGCCGCATATTTGACTTTGACTGGAACCATTACAACGCCGGTCAGGTGGTGTTCCAGCCCAAGCACATGAGTCCGGAGCGTCTTCAGGAACTCTATGATTATGCATGGAAGAGCTTCTATGCCGATGAGAGCCAGGAACAGAAGATGTTCCGCCTGTTCTGCAACGTGGCGCTGCGTGAGATGAATGAGGGTACATACCGTCCGCGTGACCGTAGGCTTGCCAACAAGTCATTCGGTAAGGATGTGGTCAGAAACATTAAGACAGTGAATTCATGAAAGTATCACCTGATTATTACGACGAGATATTTGACTTTAAGGGCGAATGGGATATGCCCTCATCATGCGGCCTCAAAATCCGTGAATCAGAAGGCAGGCAATATGTTATAGTTACAGAACTATATCAGGACAATCCCGGCACTTCGGTTACATATGCCGGCAAGAATCTGGCTGACCAGATATGCCAGGCCAAAGGTATCAACCCGGCCGATATGGTTTACGTGGAGTGTAATCCCAACACCAACTCCAAACTCTCGTTCTACGATGAGGAGTATTTTGAGGTGGACTTTGATGCCGATCCTCAGCACAAATACCGTCAGCTTGACAGGGAAGAACTGCTGAAACTGTTGGGTAAATGATGCTGATAAGCCTGCTGTTCTCTTTCCTGGCCGTAATAACCCCGAGCAGCAAGACCATTGCTCCCTGGGCTGATCTGGAAAGGCATGCCGATGAGGTTAAGATTACGCCTTATCTGGCAGATGACAGCCGTAACGCACCTACTGTCATTGTCTGTCCCGGAGGCAGCTACCATTGGCTGGATGTCAAGGGCGAGGGTATTGAGGTGGCCGAATGGCTGCAGGATAACGGAATCAATGCTGTGCTTCTACAATACCGCACCGCAGGACTGGGTTCTTTCATATGGCATTACCGCTTTCTGTTCCGTGGCCGCAAGCATCCCGATATGATATGTGATGTTCAGCGTACAATCCGATACGTGCGTGAGAATGCCGACAGTCTGGGTATCGACCCGGATCGTGTGGGAGTGATGGGCTTTTCGGCCGGCGGGCATCTGGCTATGTCATCGGCCTGTTTCAGTGACAGGGACTATACCAACCTTCCCCAAGGACCTTCGGAAGTTTCGTTAAGACCCGATTTCGTGGGTGCCATATATCCCGTGGTCACAATGAACGGTGAGTATGCCCATAAGCGCTCACGACGCGGACTGTTGGGCGAGTGGGGTGTTTACAGCAGCAGGAAAAGGGATTTGATGTCTATCGAGGAGAACATCCCTCAGGACTGTCCACCGGTATTTCTTATAAATTGTAAGGACGATCCTGTTGTAGATTGGCATAATTCAGTAATTTTGGACGAAGCTCTTACCGATGCCGGTGTCCGACATAAGTATATCCTGTATGAGACGGGTAAGCACGGGTTTGGGGTAAGTAACATTTACGGCTCTCCCGAGTGCCGCAAATGGAGAGACGAGTTTTTGGTTTGGCTAAGTGAGTTGTATGAATGACATAGAGTTTTCATCGCCTGCGGAGATTAAGGCTTTTCAGGAGGACCTGCTGCATAAGCATCTTGTTTATCTCAAGAAGAATTCGCCCTATTACAGGCGCGTTTTTGACAGTTATGGGATAAACATCAGCAAGATTGTGCATCTGGAGGACCTGACACGTATTCCATTTACCGAAAAGAAGGACCTGCAGCTGTACAACGATGATTTCTGCTGTGTTCCCAAAAACAGGATCATCGACTACATAACCACATCGGGCACACTGGGTGATCCTGTACTGTTCGGCTGTACGGAGAAGGACCTGCAGCGCCTGGCTTACAATGAGAAGAAATCATTCTTGTGTGCCGGGCTGACCAGTGACAGCGTTGTCCAACTAATGACCACTCTCGACAAGCGTTTTATGGCAGGTATGGCATATTTCCTGGGGCTCCGTGAGATGGGTGCAGGCGTTATCCGCGTGGGTAACGGAATCCCCGAACTCCAGTGGGATACCATACGCCGTTTCCATCCCGATGCCATCATGTGCGTACCGTCATTCATACTCAAACTGATTGAATACGCCGAGGCTCACGATATAGACTACCGCTCCAGCAGCATTCGCCGCATAATAGGCATAGGCGAGGGATTGCGTGACCAGAACTTCGAGCTCAACCTGCTGGGACGCCAGATTCATGAGAAATGGCCTGAGGTTCAGCTGTTTGCAACATATTCATCAACCGAGATGGGGGCTACCTTCAGCGAGTGCGAGTACGGCATGGGCGGTCATGTGCATCCGGAACTAATCATCGTTGAGATAATAGGCGATGACGGAATGCCTGTGGCCGACGGACAGCCGGGTGAGGTGGTAGTTACCACCCTGGGCGTTGAGGGTATGCCTCTGCTAAGGTTCCGTACGGGCGATATTGCCTGCAAGCATGTGGAGCAATGCCGCTGTGGCCGATGGTCTTACCGCCTGTCGCCGCTGTTGGGCCGCAAGAACAATATGATCAAACTTAAGGGTACCACGCTATATCCGCCTGCCATCAACGACGTTTTGGACAATACTGATTACGTTGAGAACTACGTTGTGATTGTACGCAACAGCAAGGCCGGAACAGATGATGTGCTGGTAAAGGTGGGACTCAAGAATGATCCCGGATTCGATGTCGTGAAGGAACTCAAGGACAGTTTCCGTTCACGCATACGTGTGGCACCTGAAATTGAGATATGTGATGTGGAGGAGATCCAAAAAATAAATTATCCGCCTACAGGCCGTAAACCGGTCAAATTCATAGATGAAAGGAAATGACAGACTACCACATATTTGATGATATCCGTCCGTACCGTGACGAGGAGATTCCTGCTGCGATGCAGCGCATTGCATCCAACCGCTCGTTCCCGCTGGTTGCTCAGTTTGTCTATCCTGAACTGACTGTTGAACAGGCTGCCGAAAAGGTACGTGGTTACAAGACCATACATGATTTCCAGCTTGGCGCCATGGTTCCCATGAACAAACAGGTCATAGAGGGAACAATCACGGAATTTTCTCTGAGAGGCGCTGAGAAACTGGATCCGTCAAAACGCTATCTGTATGTCAGTAACCACAGGGATATAGTCCTGGATTCATGTATACTTATGTATGCTCTGCATCTTGAAGGTCATGATACGGGTGAGATTACATTCGGCTCAAACCTTATGCAGGGTGAACTGGTGGTTGACATAGGCAAGAGCAACAAGATGTTCCGTGTGGACCGTGGCCGTAATCCGCGTGAGCTGTACAGCACATCGGTCCATCTGTCGGAATATATCCGATACGCCATCACTGAAAAGCACCAGTCTGTTTGGATTGCCCAGCGCAACGGACGCACCAAGGACGGCATTGACCGCACTGATCAGGGAGTAATAAAGATGTTCGGTATGAGCGGCCCCAAGGACCGTGTGGATGCACTTGATGAACTCAATATCGTGCCCGTATCGGTCTCTTACGAGTGGGAGTCATGCGACATACTTAAGGCTCTGGAACTGTATGAATCACGTAATGGTGAGCCTTACATAAAGAAACCGGGCGAGGACCTGAACAGCATCCTTACCGGCATCATGCAGGATAAAGGCCGTGTACACTTCCAGATTTGCGATCCGCTGCGCCGTGAGGAGCTGGAAGCGTTGAGTGATGTACCGAATGTGCAGTTCCATCGTGAAGTGGCTCAGATCATAGACAGGCGCATATGCGGAGACTACCATCTGTTCCCTAACTCATACATAGCTCATGACCTGCGTTATGGCAATACCCGCTATTCGGACCGCTACACAAAGGATGAGTATGATGCGTTTGTAAACCACATGGCGGAGCTGAACAAATACAGTGACGATCCGGCATTGGGTGATATTTTTTTGGGCATATATGCTAATCCTATTGAGAGTAAAAACTAACCTGATTATATTATGAAGAAGTATCTAGTTATGGCTGTGGCCGCATTGTCTCTGCTTATGGCAGGCTGCAAGGAGCAGAAGGCTCCAATCAAAGTGTGCATATTCCCGGGTGACTATCCTGACCCCACCATCCTGCGTGACGGCAGTGACTACTACATGACCCATTCCAACTTCACGTACTATCCCGGTCTGCTTATCTGGCATTCCACCGATCTGCTTCACTGGGAGCCTATAGCACGTGCTGTGCAGGGACATGATTATTCAATCTATGCTCCGGACCTTTGTAAGGTTAACGGCAAGTACTACATATATTATCCCACCAGTAGCGGAGAGAACTTTGTGGTTACTGCCGATAAGATGGAAGGCCCGTGGAGTGATCCTATTAAACTGCGTGTTAGCGGAATCGATCCCGGTCATGCAATTGACGACCAGGGCAACCGTTACCTTTATACAAATGATGGTCATGTGGCTCCGCTGTCGGCTGACGGACTCTCCATCACAGGTCGCAACCAAAAAGTCTATGACCCCTGGCAGTACCCCGAGGAGTGGGAGACCGAGGGTATGTGGCTTGAATCGCCCAAGATACTCAAGCGCGGTGATTGGTATTATCTGGTAAGCGCCGAAGGCGGTACAGCCGGTCCCGCCACCAGCCACATGTGCGTAGTAGCCCGCAGCAAGTCTGTTACCGGCCCCTGGGAGAACAGTCCCTATAACCCGCTGGTACACACCTACACAATTGATGAGGAGTGGTGGTCAAAAGGTCACGGAACACTGATTGACGATCCTCAGGGCAACTGGTACATAGTATATCACGCATACCGCAACGGATTCCACACCCTGGGCCGCAGCACCATCATTGAGAGCGTTAACTGGACTAAGGACGGTTGGCCCGTACTGGCCGAGAAAGACGGCGCCAAATGGGAAAATGGCGGCTTGCAGGATTACGACTACCTGCGCCACTACGAGAATCCTCTGATGTGGGCCAAGTGGGAGCCCGGCTTTGATAACGGCACTCTGATGACTACCACCGCCGTAGATGAGAGTTATGAGATAATGGCCAAATTCAGGAATACAGGAGGCAGCCGTGCCGGACTCTATCTGTTCTATAACGAGGAGGCAAACATCGGTGTTCAGGGTACCACTCCGAATTATGTTGTTCGCATACGCAATGATCGCAATAAGGTTACGGTATGGGAGGGCCCGGATGCAATAAACCTAAAAGAGGTATGCAAGGACGTGGATGTATCAACATACCACCACAATGTATATAAAGGCTTCTTTGCCCTTCGTCCCGCCTACTTCCTGGATGGCGGTGCCACACTTGAGGATTTCAAGTATACACCATTAAAGTAAAACAAAACAGGCCGGCGTTGAACCGGCCTGTTTCGTTTAATCCATAGGATATACAACTCCCCACTTTTGGCGCAGGCTATCCATCACTTTCATGATGTCTAGCGTCTCCTGATGCGGCATGTAGGGCGATTCCAGCCATCCGTTCTCCAGAGCCTGCTTGCAGGCAATCACCTGATACTCATATCCGGTAATCTGACCGGCAGGCTTGTCAAACACTGCCACGGGCTTGTAGTCATTATAAACTGTTATGCGCTCGGGGCAGTTAATGTTATCTACAATCAGATAGCCCTCGGTGCCGCAAATCTGGCCCAACCTGCCACACAGGCACATGGCGCTTGACTGGATGTTGGCTATGCGGCCGTCACTGTATGACCAGCTGATTGAGTTGTGCATATCCATTCCGGTGCTGCTTTTGATGCAGTTGGATGTCTCGTTTATGATATCGTCCCCAAAGTACATGCGGCAGAAATTGATGCTATAGACACCCAGGTCCAAAAGTGCGCCGCCGCAAAGGTCGGGCCTGAGTATGCGCTCCTTGAACTCCATCATATAGCAGAGGCTGGCATTGAGCAGACGCGGTTTACCTATGGCTCCGCTGTCAAGCAACTCTTTGACTTTCATGGAAAGCGGCATATAGCGGGTCCAGATAGCCTCGGTTATGAATATACCTTTCTTGTGAGCCAGGTTGAGCAGGGCATCGGCCTCACGTGCATTGGCCGTGAAAGCCTTCTCGCAAAGCACCGGCTTACCTGCATTTATGGCCAGGCTGGCATGCTCAAAATGGTGGGAGTGGGGGGTGGCCACATACACAAGATCCACATCAGGGTCCTCAACCATCTCCTTGTAGGAGCCGTAAGCTTTCTCAAATCCCCAGTGATGTGCAAACTCCTGAGCACGGCCCAGGTCACGTGCAGCAATTGCATACTTCATCGACGGGTCCAGCCCGGTAAGGGTCTCGCCCATCTTGTCGGCTATCCAGCCGGCTCCGATAATTCCTATTTTCATATCCGGTAAGGTTAGTAATTATTGTAGTGCGAATATACAAAATTGAGCCCGATATGTCACTCTGTCTGCTCAATAAGTTCAAAGTGCTGGAAGTCCTTGCATGATGTCCAGTCACCGCCCCATTCAAAGCCAGCCTGGGTGAAGAGACTGAAACAGAGGTCGTTATGGTCTATCTTGTAGGGGAAAGTCTGGGTGCGGTCGCAGTACTGGGCCGCAGTAGCGGGCTGGATAAAGCGCGTGCCGTCAGCGCGGTCCTTGTAATAGGGATTGTACAGCGTGTTGATATCTATAGCCAGCCCGCGGGCGTGTTTGGACAGTTTGGTGCTGCCGGCGATAGCGCGGTAGCAGAAACACGATGAGTTGTTGTCGCGCATCTGAGTCTCGTCATCAGCATCATAGACATCGGGCAGCAACATCTTCTGGATAGGGTAGCGGGCATCAAAAAGCCTGCGCAGGATACTAGCTACGGTGTCGGCTATCTGAACATTGCAGATCATCTCACCCACATGCATTTGGTTGTCATAGTCCCAGTGCAGAGCGCGGATGTGACGCAGGTCACTGCGGCCTATATAAGGATTTTCCTTATAAGTCTTGTCCTGCATGCGCTGCCACACGCCGTCAGGTATAGGCTCAGCAGCGAAACACCTGTCAATGCCGCCAAAAGCCTCAACAACATCGGCCGTTACGGTTTTGCCTGCCTGCCACTCCCGCAACACCGTAGTGTCAACCTCACTCTGACTGTTTTTGCCCGAGCAGCATAATGTAAGTATTACAGCACCGCACCCGAGTGCAGCACCCAATATCCGTAAGAATGTCCTTTCCATATTATCACAATTTCTATAACGGCAAAGATAATAAATTATGGTCTTTCTTGCTGACAAATGTGTTTACATGAAAAAATTAAAGATTTAGCTTGCAATTTAAAATATTAGCTATATATTTGCAGCGTTAACTCAATAAAACAGTTATGGCGGAATCAAATAAACGCATCCAGGAGCTTACCAAGGCCGAACTGGAGATAATGCAGGTGATATGGAGTGTGGGGCGTGAATTCGTGGTTCGCGATATACATGAGCTGCTTCCTGATCCCAAACCTGCGTATAGTACGGTATCAACAATAGTACGTATTCTTGATACTAAGGGATTCCTCACTCACAAGACCTATGGCCATAGCAATGTCTATATGGCGGCTGTGAGCAAGGAGGATTACACAGACTCGTTTATGCATGGTGTGCTGAACTCCTTCTTTGGAGGTTCCATCAGCACCCTTGTGAACTATTTCTCCTCACGTAAATCAATCTCCGTACAGGAGACCGATGAGATTCTTAAGATACTTGACGAAGATAAAAAATGAATGCTATGAGTCCTATCCTTATTTATTTTATTGAAACTCTCCTATGCAGCGGACTGTTCCTGCTGCTGTATCATTGGTTTATTGCCCGTAAGGCAGGTTACGGATTCTGCCGCAGGTACCTGATTGTCACAATGATCCTGGCATCGGCAATTCCTATGCTTAATGTTCCGCTCTATCCGGCGGTAAACACCGACAGTAAGGTGGCTATGGTAAGTGAGCCAGAAACAGTTGAAACAGTCGGGACTGTTGCCGAAACTACATCGTCAGTATCGCCTGAACCGGCATCAGTGCCTGTCCAGGAGATATCGGCCCCGGTTCCGGAGGTATCGGCCCCAACAGAGGTGGCGGCGGTAGAGCAGGCTCAGGCAGCCCCGGTGGCCGTAAGCAACGTTCAGACAGTGTCTGATTTTATACGTCGTAAAGCACTCCTTATTATATATCTTACTGGAGTGGCTGTTTCGTTGCTGGCTATTGCCGGCGGAGCGGTGTCGGTGGCCAGAATCAGGCGTAAATCACGTATCACACAGGCCAGGTCATATGATTTGGCCGAGAGTGACGGCGTTGAGACTCCGTTCTCATTCTTGCATACCATCTATATGGGTTACGGATACGACGAGAAGGATCGCTGCCATATACTGAGCCATGAAGCCAGTCATGTACGTCATCATCACTCCCTGGAGAAGTTGTTCATGTCTTTGCTGCGGTCACTGTTCTGGTTCAATCCCCTGATGTGGCTTGCTGAGAAGTGCCTGGAGGATGTACAGGAGTGGCAGGCCGATAAGGATGCCCTGTCGGACGGTTACAGGCTGGATGAGTACAGACAGACTGTAGTTAACCAGCTGTTCGGATACAACCCGGAGATGGTATCGGGGCTTAAAGGCTCATTTACCAAAAGGCGTCTCCTGAAAATGAAACAGACCGAATACAAAGGCGGTATAGGGCTCCAGGTTTGCGCTACCTCACTTGTTGCGGCTGTTCTGTTCCTTGCTTTCGGCTGTGGTCGTGCCAAGACGGCAGACATCCCGGCGGATGCCCCGATTGACTATGAGGACCTCTACAATGATAAGAATTATGTAATGACAGCCGATGAGTTCCTGGGCGATTTTTCAGGTACAAGAACCCGTACCGCAAGTTATGTGTTTGAACGTGACGAACAGGGACGCGTAATAAAGGGTGTGGAGATTTATGAGAACAAGGATTATACTATTGCTCCCGTAACAATTGCAGTTAACGGCGTAGAAAGGGCTAAATCACCCAGAGACCGTAAACTCAGATGGATAAACAAGAGCACTGTGATAATTATTGGCGGAAAGAAATCCACATGGGCTGACTTCCTTGCACTCAAGGAGGGAGAATATGAAAAGATATACTATTTCCATCCCAAAGGTGAAAGGGCGGATGAATGCTCGTTCGTCTATGTCTCCACTCCGCAGCACCAGGTTGCACCATACAACTATCCTGTAATAATTGATAACCCCGGATTTGACGCTCCCGATATTATAGATCCTGTAGGAATGAGTTTCTATGAAGAGATGTTCTTGTATCAGGCCGTAAATTACAGTGTTGCCACTCCTGATGCCAAATTCGTTCTTGACGGGAATTTTGTAAGTTATGATGTGTTCCAGAAATACCTGGTTAATCCTGAAAACAAAATACCTAATCTTCTTGTCTATCGTAATGATGCTGCAAGGAAGTTTTTCGGTGATGATTGCTGGGAGGTGGTTGAATGCAGTAACCGTAAGAACGTGTTCATATGGTATGACCGGCTGCATGGCGACAAAGCGGTTCCTCAGTTGGGGCGGAACGGAAAGGAGTCCAGTTATCAGGATATCATAGATGCCATTGCCGCTGCAAAGGAATACAACAAGACAATAGGCGGACCTACGCTGGTTGACCTGCATGTTCAGAAAGATGTAACAGACAGCCAGGTTAAGGAACTGATAGATAATTGTATTGATGCTGATGATCCGGATGTGTATCTGTATATGCAGAGGACCAGACATATCGTCTCTGAAGACGGTAACGGAAACAGAACTGTACGCTCAGTCTATGATGATAATACCGATAACCTGATTGAACATGGGTATGTGGATCTGGGCCTGTCGGTAAAATGGGCCACATGTAATGTGGGTGCTTCCCAACCGGAGGATTCCGGAGATTACTATGCGTGGGGTGAGACAGCTACAAAGAGTGATTATGTGTGGAACACTTACAAATATCGAAACGGTGTTAACAGTCCTTTTACCAAATATAACTCGGAACGGGGCAAGGGGACTGTTGACCACAAGACTGTCCTTGAACCCGATGACGATGTGGCTCATGTGAAGTGGGGTGGCGACTGGCGTATTCCCACCAAGGACGAACTGGAGGAATTGCTGAATAACTGTACATGGACCTGGACCACTCTCAACGGTGTAAACGGATATCAGGTGACAAGCAATAACCCCGGATATACAGACCGTTCGATATTCCTGCCTGCTGCCGGACGTTATATAGCCGAAATGAAAAATGAAACAGGAACCAGAGTCTGCATTGCTACCAGCACGCAATATGTTGAGGATGCTGACGGCGCATATATGCTCAATTACAGCCTGGATGAACGTGAAATAAAGCCCGGCTATCGGGAGTATGGCGTCCCGGTCCGTCCGGTTCTTCCCTGACAATAATAGCAAACCGTATAATTATCCGGTATAACATTATTTAATAGAGCGATTGTTGAAAACTTATTCATTCTGATGTGCGGGTTTTAGGGAAAAGCAGTACCTTTGCAGCATGTTAAGAAAGAGAGGAAATATTGACTGTTCACCAAAGCATAAACCCACGGGTGGTGATAGTGTTTTCAGTCATTTTATTTCATAAGGGGGAATTGTTTAAGACATTTTCCCCTTTTTTCTTTTTAATGGACAGAGTAATTAGAACAACATAAAAGAAAATGACAGTATCACTAGTTTTGGCCGACGGCACCTCATTCAAGGGTGAGTCATTCGGATACAATCAGCCCGTAAGCGGCGAACTTGTATTCAATACCGCAATGGCCGGTTATCCTGAGATCCTGACAGAGCCTGCATCACGCGGACAGCTCATTGTAATGACCTATCCGGTCATCGGTAACTACGGCATCCAGCCCATGACTGCCGATGAGTACGGGCTTCCTACAAACGCTGAGAGCGAGCACGCACAGGCCCGCGCTCTGATAGTAAGTGACAAGAGTGATTTCTACAGCCACTGGAACGCTGCCGAATCACTTGAGGAGTGGATGAAGCGTGAGAAGGTGGTTGGCATAGAGGGAGTTGATACCCGTGAGCTTACCAAGCATATCCGCAATCACGGCAGCATGACCGCCAAGATACTGTTTGACGGAAAGCAGAAACCTGCAGAGTATGCTTATACCAATATGCTGCCTGAGGTATCGGTCAAGGAGCCTGTAACATATAACGAGGGCGGTTCCAAGACCGTGGTTCTGGTGGACTGCGGCGTCAAGGCCGGCGTGGTACGCTGCCTCATCAATGAAGACCTCAAGGTGGTTCGCGTTCCCTGGAACTATAATTACTCAAAGATCAAGATGGACGGCCTGGTGATATCGGACGGTCCGGGTAACCCCAGTTACTGCAGTGAGGTGGTTACAGCCCTGCAGAAGTTCATGGCTAAGAATGACACCCCGATACTGGGTATAGGTATGGGATGCCTGCTGCTTGGTCTGGCCGGCGGTATGGATACATACAAGCTCAAGTTCGGTCATCACACCCAGAACCAGCCGGTTCAGCTGGTGGGCACCGACCGCTGTTACATAACCACCCAGAACCACAATTACGCTATCCGTGAGGATTCTGTAGTAGGTCAGTGGAAGGTATATCTCAAGAACCTGAACGACGGATCGGTAGAGGGTATCTACAATACACGCAAGCCCTGGGTGGGCGTGATGTTCCACTCGGAGAGCGATCAGGTAAGCACTGATGCTGAGTTTATATATGATGATTTTGTTTCAAAACTCTAACACCCTAAGGATATGGCATTGAAGAAGTATAAGAAAGTGCTGCTGCTTGGATCGGGCGCACTCAAGATAGGTGAGGCAGGCGAGTTTGATTACTCCGGTTCACAGGCCCTCAAGGCCCTGAAGGAGGAGGGCATAGAGACCATCCTTATCAACCCCAATATTGCTACTGTTCAGACCAGTGAGGGTGTTGCTGACAGAGTTTATTTCTACCCCGTAACCCCGTTCTTTGTTGAGAAGGTTATTGCCAAGGAGCGTCCCGATGCAATCCTGCTGGCATTCGGTGGTCAGACCGCACTTAACTGCGGTGTGGCACTGGAGCAGAGCGGTGTTCTGGCCAAGTATAAGGTAAAGGTGCTGGGTACCCAGGTTAAGGCCATTATGGATACCGAGGACCGTGACCTCTTTATCAAGCGTCTGGATGAGATAGGCGTACAGACCATCAAGAGCCACGCTGTTGAGACCATGGACGATGCACGCGCAGCTGCACGTGAACTGGGCTACCCGGTTATCATCCGTTCCGCATACGCTTTGGGCGGTCTGGGCTCCGGTTTCTGTGACAATGAGGAGGAACTCAACAAATTGGCCGAGAAGTCATTCTCATTCTCACCGCAGATTCTGGTTGAGAAGAGCCTCAAGGGCTGGAAGGAGATTGAGTTTGAGTGCGTGAACGACAAGAGCGGCAACTCTATCATAGTCTGCTCAATGGAGAACTTTGACCCGCTGGGCATACATACCGGCGAGAGTATAGTAGTTGCTCCTACACAGACACTTACCCATCACGAGGTGCAGAAACTGGAGGAGTTGACCATCCGCATTGCCCGCCACGTGGGTATAGTAGGTGAGTGCAACATCCAGTTCGCATTCGATCCCCAGAGCGAGGATTACCGCGTTATTGAGGTTAACGCCCGCCTGAGCCGCTCATCGGCCCTGGCATCAAAGGCTACCGGTTATCCTCTGGCATTCGTGGCCTGCAAGTTGGGCCTGGGCTATAACCTGTATGAGCTTAAGAACTCCATCACCAAGGATACTACCGATTTCTTTGAGCCCTCTGTTGACTATGTAGTCTGCAAGATACCGCGCTGGGATTTGAGCAAGTTCCATGGCGTGGATCGTGAGATAGGCTCATCAATGAAGTCCGTAGGTGAGGTTATGTCTATCGGCCGCAGCTTTGAGGAGGTTATCCAGAAGGGTATCCGTATGATTGGTCAGGGCATGCACGGATTCGTGGAGAACAAGAGCATCAAGTTTGCTGATCTGGACAAGGCACTCAAGGAGCCTACCGACAAGCGTCTGTTCGCAATCAGCCAGGCATTCAGCGAGGGCTACACCATAGACCGTATCTATGAACTTACCAAAATCGATAAGTGGTTCCTGAACCGCCTGAAGGGTATTGTTGACCTGTCCAAACAGCTGCACAAGGTTAAGGGCATCGAGGCTTTGGGCGAAGACCTGTTGCGCAAGGCCAAGAAGATGGGATTCAGCGATTTCCAGATTGCACGCGCCATAGGTGAGGAGAAGAAACTTGGTTCACAGGCCGGTCTGCTGGCTGTACGTAACAAGCGTAAGAGCCTTGGTATATTTCCTTATGTAAAGCAGATAGATACACTGGGCGGTGAGTATCAGGCTAAGGAGAACTACCTGTACATGACTTATAACGGATGCGCTCACGATATACCGTTCTTTGATGACAAGAAGTCTATCATCGTAATAGGCTCTGGTGCATATCGCATCGGTTCTTCGGTGGAGTTTGACTGGTGCGGCGTTCAGGCTTTGAATACCGTACGTAAGGAGGGCTACCGCAACATCGTGATCAACTGCAACCCTGAGACAGTAAGTACCGACTACGATGTTACAGACCGTCTGTTCTTTGACGAGCTTACGTTTGAGCGCGTTATGGATATCATAGAGTTGGAGAATCCTTACGGCGTGATTGTATCAACCGGCGGACAGATTCCCAACAACCTGGCCATGAAGCTGGATGCCATGAACGTGCCTATTCTGGGTACAAGCGCCAAGGACATCGATAATGCCGAGGACCGCGAGAAATTCTCGGCAATGCTTGACCGCATAGGTGTTGACCAGCCGGAATGGAGCGAGCTTACCTCTATGAAGGAGATTGGCAAGTTCATCGACAAGGTTGGATTCCCCGTACTGGTGCGTCCGTCATATGTGCTCTCAGGTGCTGCCATGAACGTTTGCAGCAACCAGGAGGAGCTGGAGAGATTCCTTCAGCTGGCCGCCGAGGTATCAAAGGAGCATCCGGTTGTAGTAAGTCGCTTCATCGAGAATGCCAAGGAGGTTGAGATGGATGCCGTTGCCAAGGATGGTGAGATAATTGCCTACGCCATCAGCGAGCATATTGAGTTTGCCGGTGTGCACTCAGGTGATGCTACCATACAGTTCCCGCCGCAGAAACTTTACGTTGAGACAGTTAAGCGCATCAAGCGCATCAGCCGTCAGATTGCCAAGGAGCTGCATATAAGCGGGCCGTTCAACATTCAGTATCTGGCCCGTGAGAACGATATCAAGGTAATTGAGTGTAACCTGCGCGCTTCACGTTCATTCCCGTTCGTAAGCAAGGTTCTAAAGATTAACCTTATTGAGATAGCAACCAAGATCATGCTGGGCATACCTGTAGAGGCACCCGAGAAGAGCCTGTTCGACATAGATTATGTTGGTATCAAGGCTTCACAATTCTCGTTCAACCGTCTGCAGAAGGCCGATCCCGTGCTGGGCGTTGATATGGCATCGACCGGTGAGGTAGGCTGCCTGGGTGATGACCAGCGCTACGCTATCCTGGAGTCAATGCTCTCAGTAGGTTACCGCATCCCCAAGAAGAACATACTGCTCTCAACCGGTACAGCCAAGCAGAAGGCAGCCATGCTGGATGCCGCCAAGATGCTGGTTTCAAAGGGTTTCAACCTTTATGCTACCGGCGGTACTTCAAAGTACCTTGAGGAGAACGGTATTGCCAATACCCGCGTATATTGGCCCAGCGAGGAGGGACAGCAGCCGCAGGCTCTTGACATGCTGCACAAGAAGGAGATAGATATGGTTGTGAACATACCTAAGGACCTTACTCAGCATGAGCTCACCAACGGTTATAAGATACGCCGTGCCGCCATTGACTTGAACATCCCGCTGATTACCAACGCCCGCTTGGCCAGCTCGTTCATCAATGCCTTCTGCACGGTGGACATCAATGACATCCCCATCAAGAGCTGGGACAGCTTTAAGTAAGCTGCCCCAACTCTTGATTGGTATGGACCTTGTCTATACCCCCTAAACCCCCGGAGGGGGCTTGGTCGCTTCGCTCCGAATTGTTTAAAAAGAAGTCCGGGCTGTTTGCTCGGACTTCTATTTCTGCCACTTGAGGATGACGCCTGATTGGGCAGGGACGGTGACGTGGATGGGAGTGTCGGGATGGATGTTGGCCTTGAAGGTTTGGCCGGATAGGAGTTCCTTGACTGTGACTCCGTCCTTTTCCTTAAGCTCCATGTAGTCAAAAGCGTGCTGCGGGATGTTTACGGCGGTGTAGAGCGGCTGGTCGGTGAAATTGGTCACTACCAGTATTGCGTCCTTGCCGTCGGAGCGCATAAAAGCGTATTGACGATGCGGGTTGAAATCCGATGACTGCGGATTTACGTACATCAGGTCAAAGAACTTACCGTTACGTATGCAGTTCTCCTTATTGCAGATATTGAGCAGAGTGGAGTAGAAGTGTCTCAATTCACGCTCATTAGTTGTAAGGCGTTCATCGTTCCATTTTCCGTCATTGTACAGGCGGTTAAGAGTATCGGGAGACCAGTAATCAAATATTGTGGTGCGTCCGTCAAGACCGCTGAATCCCTCCTGATCCATACCTGGCTCGCCAACCTCCTGACCGGCGTAAACCATGACCGGACAGTTGTCCATCAGGGCCGATACAATCATTGCGGGACGGCCTTTTTGTGCGTTTTCACCGAAGAATCGGGATGCTATGCGTTGCTCGTCATGGTTTTCCATGAAGTGCAGCATATGCGGGCCGTTACCACCGTTCTGTTGCCAGCAGCGTGTTATTGCTGTGGCCGATTGACGAGACTCGATAACGGCACGTAAAGTGTCGTAAAGTCCTACCTTATCATATATATAGTCGAACCCGCCCCAATCTACATAGCTGCTGTATGATCCGGGGTTGTAAATCTCGGCTATGAACTGAATCTCCGGATGCGACTGCTTAACCTGTCTTATTGCCCAATGCCAGAAATCCACAGGTACCATCTCGGCCATATCGCAACGGAATGCATCCACGCCTTTCGATGCCCAGTACAGAAGGATGTGCAGCATCTTGTGCCATGTGTCCGGCACAGGGTCAAAGCAGTGGCGGCCACCGCCTGTGTAATCAACTCCGTAATTTAGTTTTACGGTTTCGTACCAATCTGAATATGAGGGTGTTGAGGTAAACTGGTCATTACCTGTGGCGCGTGCCGGATACTCCTTGTAATCACCCCAATCCACTTCTCCGCCAAGTGTCTGTCCGGGCATGTAATAGAAGTTGTTCTGCGGCGAGAAATGCATGCTTACATCATCATCCTGCCCCAGGTCTTTCACGCCTCTGGGCTTTTTGATTGAATGATACTCGCGGGCAACGTGATTGGGTACGAAATCCATGATGAATTTCATGTCGGCTGAGTGGACGCGGTCAACCAATGCCTGGAATTCTGCCATACGGTCAGGAACTGACTCCGCCAGGTCCGGATCAATGTCATAATAGTCACGGATGGCATAGGGTGAGCCGGCAACTCCCTTTACGGTTTCGGGGTGCGACAGTGGAATTCTGAACTTTTTATAGCTGGTGCATGAAGCATGGGCAATGAGCCCCGTAAACCAGATATGAGTAACTCCCATCTGCCTGATATTGTCAAGCACGATGGGAGTATAGCTGTTCAGTTTGCCGGAACCGTTTTCCTGAATGCTGCCGCTGGGGATATTCTGCCCGCCGCTGTTGCAGCAAAGACGCGTAAATATCTGATATATAACGGCTTTATTCATACCGGAATTATCCTCTTATTCTCTTGATGAGACCTGTCAGCACAGTGCCGGGACCGCATTCGATGAACTCCTGGGCACCATCGGCAACCATGTTCAGAACGCTCTGTGTCCAGCGTACCGGAGAGTTGAGCTGGGTTACCAGGTTTGCCTTGATCTCATCTGGGTTTACATGCGGTTTTGCATCCACATTCTGGTAGATGGGGCATATGGGAGTGTTGAACTGAGTCTCGCTGATGGCCTGTGCAAGCTCATCCTTGGCGGGAGTCATAAGGGGTGAGTGGAAAGCTCCGCCTACCACGAGCGGCAGGGCACGCTTGGCGCCGGCCTCTGTCATAAGCGGACATGCGGCTGTGATAGCATCCTTGGAACCTGAAATCACCACCTGACCTGGGCTGTTGTAGTTGGCGGGAACCACCACCATTCCTTTTGCATTCAGGTCAGCGCAGATTGCCTCGATTTTGTCATCGGCCAGACCAATTATTGCAGCCATAGTGCCGGGCACCTTCTCGCAGCATTTCTGCATGGCGTTGGCACGCTTTGAAACCAGTTTGAGTCCGCTCTCGAATGAGAGGGCACCGCAGGCAACCAGGGCAGAAAACTCGCCCAGAGAGTGTCCTGCCACCATATCGGGCTTGAAATCAGCGCCATGAGACTTGGCAACTGCAACCGAATGGATGAACACTGCGGGCTGGGTTATGTCGGTGCGGCGCAGGTCCTCATCGCTGCCACTGAACATTATGTCGGAGATCTTGAATCCAAGTATTGAATCTGCCTCTGCAAACAACTCTTTCGCCCAGTCAAACTGGTCATACAGGTCTTTACCCATGCCCGAGAACTGGGCACCCTGTCCGGGAAACACGTATGCTTTCATTCAAATATTAAAAAATAGTTAAATTTCAAAATTTATGTTTATCTTTGCGCGACTTAGTCGGTAAAAATGCACAAAAAGCTTTTATGAGTGCAAATGTAGTCATCATTAAGGATGCTCAAGAGCAGAGGCTTGATATTTTTTTGCCTGGCTACACAATTATTGTTTTTTGTGCGCGTTATTATCTAAAATAAAAGTAATTGATGTTGAACTACAATATTCAAAACTATACCCACGCATTCGGCCGTCTGGAGCATTCAGACGCAATGGGAAGCTTTCAATTGGCTATAAAAAGGTTTTTTGATATCATCTTCTCGATATTGGGCTTGATTTTCCTTTCACCTCTGATTCTTGTTTTCTCAATAATTCTGTTTTACGGCAAAGGTCCCATCATATTCAAGCAGGAGAGAGTGGGATATAAGGGCAGACCTTTTACAATCTACAAGTTCAGGACAATGCGTACTGATGCTGAATCAGAGGGTATTCCCCGTCTGGAAACGGAACGCAACAAATATCTGACCCCGTTCGGCAGTTTTCTGCGTGCACACCATCTTGATGAAATTCCGCAGTTGTGGAACGTACTTAAGGGTGATATGTCATTTGTAGGCCCCCGTCCGGAGCGTCAGTATTTTATCGATCAGATAAACCGTGAGACCGATGACTACCGTTACATCTATATGATGCGTCCCGGTATTACATCTTACGCTACAATCTATAACGGATATACGGATACTATGGACAAGATGCTCAAGCGTCTTGAGTACGATCTGGATTATCTGGACAACCGCAATATCTTCACTGACCTGGGAATCATTATCAAGACTTCATTCTCAGTGTTCAGCGGCAAGAAGTTCTAATTTCTTTTTTCACATATGAGAAAATATCTGGTTTCGTTACTGTTATTGTTTGCCGGTGTTTCAACATGGGCCCAGATGTCGGAAGACAAAATCATACAGTACGTTCAGGAACAGCAGGCTAAGGGCGTTTCTCAGGAACAGATTGTTTATGACCTGAACCGGAGGGGCGTAACCCTGCAACAGTTGCAACGAATGCGTGAAAAGTATGAGAAGCAGCAGTCTACAGGAGTTTTGGGTAATACCATGCCAGCACAAGGCTCTTCATCCGTTTCGCGTTCCAGGAATCAGGGCGAATCTTTTAATCAGATAAGGTCTGCCGAAGTGAATGCTTCGGACAGGAACGGTTTCAAGGACAACAGGACATTAGAGAAAGAAAGGCTTCAGGACATGTACAATGAGTCCATGTTCCTTTTTGTTGATTCCCTCTATCTGCTCAAGATGTCCCTTTTGCCTCCTGTCAAGGAGATATACGGACATAACCTGTTCAAGAGCAGGGATTTGTCATTTGAACCCAGTGCCAATCTGGCTACTCCCCAGAATTACAGACTGGGCCCCGGAGATGAGGTTATCATAGACATCTGGGGTGCATCGCAGAATACCATTCAGGAAATAATTTCGCCCGATGGCAATATCATGGTACAGGATCTTGGCCCTGTATATCTGAACGGAAAGACTATTCAGGAGGCCGATGCCTATATAAAGAAGGTCTTCAGCCAGATATATTCCGGCTTGGATGGCGAGAACTCCAATTCAAACATCAAACTGTCTCTTGGGCAGAACCGTTCCGTTCTTGTGAACGTAATGGGTGACGTAGAGAATCCGGGCACTTATCAGGTGTCATCATTCGCAACGGTTTTCAATGCTATTTATATGGCTGGAGGCGTGAGTGATATAGGATCCATAAGAAACATCAAGCTGTTCCGTGACAATAAGGCGGTTGCCACTATCGATATGTATGATTACATCCGCAACGGTAAAGTGAAGGATGACATTCGCCTTAATGACAATGACGTAGTGATGGTGTCGGCACATTCCCTCCTGGTGAACATTGCCGGCCGCGTACGCCGTCCCATGTATTATGAGATGACACCCGATGAATCATTGGCGGACCTTATTGATTATGCCGGTGGTCTGGAATCAGATGCATACCGTAAGGATGTGCGCGTTATACGTATGGGCGATTTCCAACGTCAGATATATACTGTAAGCAAGGATCAGCAGAATGGATTTAAACTTATGGATGGTGATTCCGTATATGTTGACTCCATACAGCTTACATTTGCCAATATGGCCGAGGTCCGTGGCGCTGTTTTCCGTCCGGGACAGTTCCAGATAGACGGCGGTATTACTACAGTCCGTCAGTTGGTTGAAGCTGCCGGAGGTCTTAAGGAGGATGCATTCCCTTCAAGAGCCCTGCTTAGCCGTACAAATCCGGACAAGACTTTGACCAATCTTTCCATAGACATCAAGGGCCTCATGGACGGTACCGCCCAGGATGAACAGCTTAAGAACAACGATGTGTTGTTCATTCCCAGCATTTTTGACATAGGTGAGATTAAGACATTCAGTGTATACGGTGAGGTGTTGTTCCCCGGCGATTACCGATATGCAGACAATACCGGTATTGAAGACCTGATTCTCCAGGCCGGAGGCCTCAAGGAGGATGCTTCACTCTCCAAGATTGACGTTGTGCGCCGCAGCCGTGACAAGCAGGCCACTGAAAAGACAGAAGACCTGGCCCAGACATTCTCATTCAGCATAAATGAGGACCTTTCCATTCAGGACAACGATTTCCGCCTGGAACCGTTTGATGAAGTGTATGTACGCCGCAGTCCCGGATACTCTGTCAACAGGCGTGTCGTGGTTGAGGGTGAGGTCACGTTCCCCGGTTACTATTCATTGGCCACAAACACTGAGCGTCTGAGTGACATCATGCAACGTGTGGGAGAGTTCAGCAATGAAGCGTATCCTGAGGGGGCTCGTCTGGAACGTAAGATGACCGACGATGAGCGCAAGCGTATGCGTGACATAGCAGAGATACTCTCTTCAAATGACTCTCTTGCCCTGGCCAAGGCTGTGGACAAGCTGTTGAACGCTTCCACATATGATGTAGGTATCAACCTTAAGGAGGCAATTGAGGAACCCGGAGGAAGCGCCGATATCGTGCTTCGTGACGGAGACCGTATCATCATTCCGGTGTTTACGAACACAGTGAGAATAAACGGTGAGGTCATGTATTCAAATACAACGCCATATATAAAGGGCAAGAACCTTAAGTTCTATATAGAGAAGGCCGGTGGCTATTCACAGAAAGCCAAGAAGAGCAAGGCATATGTGGTATATATGAACGGATCTGTAGCCAAGGCCAAGAGAGGTTCCAGCAAACTGGTTCAGCCCGGTTGTGAAATAGTGGTACCGGCCAAACGTGAACGTGACGGCCTTAAGACAACAGAGATTCTGAGCTTAGGATCAACATCGGCTTCACTGGCAACAGTCGTGCTGGCTCTTATGAACCTATTGAAATGACAGCAATGGATAAAGAGAACGGGAAAGGTCATGACAAGACAGAGCTTATTGCTCTCATAACCCTGTTGTGGAGCAAGCGTAAGAGGATAATAATAAATTGCGTTATCGGTGGAACCCTGTCCATAATCGTGGCATTCAGTATTCCCAAAGAGTATACCTCAAACGCAGTGATAGCTCCTGAGATATCGGCCATGTCAGGAATCAGCAGCGGCCTTGGAGCATTGGCATCCATTGCCGGAATCAACATGAATCCTGAGGAAGAGGCCATCTATCCACAGCTCTACCCGCAGATTGTTTCTTCAACGCCTTTCCTGTGCGACCTTATGGTCCTGCCTGTAGAGGTCAAGACAAAAAAAGACACGTTGACTACCAGTCTTTACAACTATCTCAATGACTATCAGAAAGGAACCTGGTGGGGTAAGATTTTTTCTGCGCCGTTCAAACTCATTAAGCATGATGAGAAAGAGCCTCTTGCAGATGGTGCAACGCTTGATTCCAGACGTCTTAGCCGCCAGCAGCAGATACTGCTTAAAAGTCTGGATGACAGGATATCTGTAGAGTTGGACAAACTTACCAGCGCCATATTCGTCAATGTGACTATGCAGGATGCACAGATAGCATCGGCTGTAGTTGATGCGGTTACAGAAAACCTGCAGATGTACGTCACTGATTACAGGACAGCCAAGGCCCGTAAGGATATGGAAAACACGCAGCGCATGTATGATGAGGCACGTGAGAATTATTATGCGGCCCAGAGTTTATATGCAGAGTACTGTGACCAGCATATGGGTGTAACAAAGCAACAGTATCTTATGGAGCAGGACCGTCTTGAAGATGAGAAGGATCTGGCATACAGTCTCTACAACCAACTGGCCCAGCAACTTGATATGTGCAGGACAAAACTATTGGAAGTTACTCCGGTCGTAGTACTCCTGCAGCCATCAACTATACCTTACAAGGCTACTACTCCCAAGAAAATGATGATAGGGATACTGTTCGTGTTCCTGGCATTCTTTGGCACCTCAGCCTGGTATCTCATAAAAGAACGCATTATTGACAATTGACCATGGGGCTCCTCATTCTCATTTCATTTCTGATTGAGGTGGGAGTATTGCTCTACCTGGAGATTAAGACGTGGCATACGCTTTATACCCCGCTTAATTTCCTGATGTTGCCATATGTGGTAATACTTCTGATAACCATAGCCATATCGGGCAAATGGGGCATTGTTGATTTCTATTATCCCAGCATCCTGTATTGGAATGTGGGTCTTTTGGTTTTTGCCATTCCCAGTTATGCCATCGGTTATGCCATGCAGAAAAACGGGAAACCGGTTTGCAGACCTATCTATGACGGTGACGGCTTGCCACGTATAGTGGTGGTTCTTGCAGCAGTAATGTGTCTGGCATTTCTTTACAGGCTGAAACAGACTCTTGGTTCATCGGCTGCATCACTTGGTTCTGATGAGTTCGGTATGGATTTTGACGGCCATGGATTATGGGCACATCTGAGTAAACTTAATTTGCCGTTACTCATATTATGCATTTATTATGTTGACCGTAAGAGATGGTGGCTTTGGATCATTATCTTGTTGCTTATTTTCATAACTTTCCTTCATCAGGTTAAGGGATGGGTAATCATACCATGCGTTACAGGGTTGGCTATGAGACTGTATTCCGGCAAAACTCATTTGACATTCAAATTCGTTCTTCTTTTGGTATTGGGGGCCTTGCTGGTATTCATGATATCATATATTTTCTCATTGGTGGTAGGAGGAGAAGCCATGCTTGGCGGCGCTATCATGGAACTTATCCTGAACATTTTTGCCCATTATGTGACCAGTGGAGTCCTGGGATTCAGTGTGGATCTGGCTGCAGGGATGCCGGATAAGGGGAGTATGGAGGTCTTGTTTGCTCAATTTGTGAACATCATAAACCTGTTGTCCGGCAATGGCGAGATTGTGTCTCAGGTAAACAATGTGTTTCTGTATACAGGCATCAATATTACAAATGTTAGAACAATGTTCGGAACGATAGCGATATACACAAATCCTGCACAGTTCATTTTTGTCACATTGCTTATCAGTTCCACAATATATCTTTTACGGGTATTGGCCATACGGTTTGACAATGTGTATGTCAATGTAATATACTTTTATCAGTGCGCGTTGCTCTGTATGGGCTGGTTTGAGTATTATTTCTTCCATTTGGATGCCATTGAGGTACCTGTCATGACATTAATAGTCATGATGGCGGTATTATTGTTGAATCCACCCCAAAAGAAGGCCATATGCAACTGATGGAGCGTTTCAGGGATATATACGCCAGACTGAAAGAAGACAGTTCCGGCCAGGTCAGGAAGGTTACAGGGAATTTCCTGTATCTGTCCGTGCTTAATGGTCTTAATAACCTGTTGCCTCTTATTACGCTTCCGTATATCCTGCGTACTGTAGGCAAGGCCAACTACGGCATCTACAGCTATGTATATATGATAGTGCAGTATGTCATTATCTTATCAACATATGGTTTCAACTTTTCGGCCACCAGACAGATTTCACAGTGTCGTGATGAAAGGGAGAAGGTTAACTCCATATACAATTCTGTGATAGGTGCAAAGGTGTTGATTGCAATCGTATTGTCGGTACTCCTGCTCATTTTTTCAAGTCTGGTTTTCAAGGATGAATATGCATCACTGATGTTTCTGCTTGGTTTGGGCATGGTGGCAGGTGACATATTTACTCCCATCTGGCTGTTTCAGGGTATGGAGAAGATGAAATATCTGACAATAGTAAACGCTTCATCCAAGATATTGTTTACAATCCTGGTTTTTATTGTCATAAAGGATTCTGACGATTATGTTCTACTTATACTCCTTAATTCGGTAGGGTATATTCTTGCAGGTCTGTTGAGCCTGTATCTGGCCTCAAGGCAGTTCGGCATGCGTCTGCGCATAGCTCCTGTAAAGGATATACTTTTCCAACTTAAGGATGGAAGCGCGGTGTTCGGGTCAACATTCGGAATGTACCTGTACAGGAACGCCAATATCATTATACTAAAGCAACTGGTTCCTAATGAAGTGGTGGGCCTGTATTCGGCGGCCGAGAAAGTCATCAAGGGTTTCCAGTCTCTTATATCTCCGCTTGCCCAGGCATTGTTCCCGAATCTGAGCCTGCGTTTCAAGGGGGCATCTGATTCACAGAACATATCATTGCTCAAGAAAATAACCTTGCCGTTTGCTGTCATGGTTCTGTTTGTGTCAGTAATTGTTTTCCTGGCAGCTCCGTGGATATCGGATATATTGTGCGGTGTTGAATTCAGAGAATGTATACCGCTGATCCGTATCATGACTCTTGTGATACTGTTTGGTGAAATAAACTATATGATAGGTCTTGTGGGACTGGTTAACATGAACCGTTCCAGCCTGTTTTTCCGTTCGGTAATCATAACCGGAGTGTTCAGTGTTGTCTTTATCCTTATCTTTGCTGAAAGATACGGAGCATATGCGGCGGCTACATCAATGTCTCTATCAGAATTTTTGCTGACATTGTTGTGCCTTGCCTCAATACTCAGAATCAGAAGGGAATCATGACTGCGGTTATTTTACTTAACTGGAACGGAGCAGAAGATACTCTTGCATGCCTTGAGTCGTTGTCAGAGGCAAGGGGTGATTTTTTTGTCGTGATTGCCGATAACGGTTCGCAGGACGATTCGCTAGAGCGTATTAATAGCTACATTGCCGGTTCCTCTCTGGATGTCAAAGTGCTGGAGATGGAAAGGAACTATGGTTTTGCAGGTGGAAACAACAAGGCTGTCAAATTTGCATCCCGGTTTAATCCCGACAGTTATCTGCTTCTTAACAATGACACTGAGGTTACGCCTGATTTTCTTGAGAAACTGAATCAGTTTGCCTTGAAACACAAGGAATTCAACATTCTTACTCCAAGAATAAACTATTATTACGATAAGAACCGCATATGGAATTGTGGAGGAATACTCAGGTGCGGATTCAGAAAATATAAGTTTGCCGGTTGCGATGATAAAGGCGTTGATGGTAAGGAATATCTGAAAATATCATTCGTGACTGGTTGTGCGTTGTATTTCAAGCCTGTTGTTCTGGAACAGGACGGATCGGTTCTTACGGAGAGGTTTTTCTTTGGTGAGGAGGATTTTGATTTCTCCATGAGAATGAAGAGGCGCGGATTGGAGATGGCGTGTGTAACGGATTCGGTCATTTATCATAAGGTGGGTTCTGCCGGTAACCGTATGGATAAATCAGGAAAGGTTTATCTGCATCTTCTTAACCGCTATATTGATATCAGGTTAAACAGCGGCATCCTGTTCTCCCTTATCTGGCGCATGGTATCTTTTCCTCTTACAATGCGCTCCCTCAAGAAAGCATTCGGTACGGAGGCTATGGGCAAGTACCATAGGTTACTGTCCGATATGCGTTCAATGGATTCCGTTGACCGAAGCGTATTTGAGAGTCTGGTAATTAAAGGAGACTATTTCAATGAATAAACTCAAAATTGAAATATGGGGAGTGTATCCGCCTCCTATAGGCGGTATATCGGCTTACTGCAAGAAGCTGACAGATGCCCTTCATGGTATGGATGAAACAATCACCTTGAAAAACTTTGCCGATTCCCGCTCCGTATGCGACTATGTGAAAGACGTAAGGTCTCACGTTTGGGAGTTCTTTAAGCTTCCGTTCAGGAAACGCCTGATAATACATCTTCAGTTGTGTAATGTGTGGTTTCTGACAGCATTATATTTTACCGGATGGCGTCATGAAATAGTCATCACTCTGCATAACAGGAAACTGTTGCTGCTTAAAGGATGGAAGGAGAGAATGGTACGCCGTTTGTTGTTACGCGCACGTGCCATCATTTTTAATGATCCCCAGTTCGTTGAACTTCTGAGCGGCAAGTATGGTATTGATGAATCCGTAATGACGGTATTGCCTACCTATATTCCTCCTACAGATGCTGAAAAACGCGGTCTGCCGGCTGATATAGAGAATTTCTGCCGTAATCACAAGTACACATTATCCACCAATGCTCACAGTCTCTTGAGGAATGCCTGGGGTGATGTCTATGGTTTTGATCAGATTATCGGAATGATGGATATCCTGGTTAACCGCAAAGGTTTGGATGTGGGACTGATCTTTATGTTTGCAACTAAAGGTGACGGTGTATACTTTGATGAATGTGTGGAACGAATCAACATACTGGGGCTGAAAGACAGATTCCTTTTAGTAGTTGGCTCAGATGCCAATGGCTTTGAAATCTGGGAGCGGACAGATGTCTTTGTTAGAGCTACAATGTCGGATATGGAAGGGATATCCGTCAAGGAAGCCCTTCAGTATGGAACGCCGGTTGTGGCCAGTGATGTCTGTACAAGACCGGTTGAAGCCGTTCTGTATAAAAGGGGTGATGTTGAAGATCTTTCGGAGAAGTGTTATTCACTCCTTGTTTCCGGCGTAAGAATAGATGATTATCGTCCTGAAACAGATGTTCCGGAAAGAATAATGAGCATCTATAATGATATAAAAACAAATTAGGAATCAATATACAATGAAACAGATTATACAGGATCTCAAAAGCGGAGCCACCATTTTGGAGGAAGTGCCTGCTCCACAGGTAAAGGCGGGATACGTGCTCATACAGACTACACGTACCTTGGTTTCGTTGGGAACCGAGAGAATGCTGGTGGAGTTCGGAAAGGCAAACCTTATTGACAAGGCAAGGCAACAGCCGGATAGGGTGAAACAGGTGCTTGACAAGATAAAGACAGACGGTATGATTCCTACGTTGGAGGCCGTTTTCAATAAATTGAATCAGCCGCTTCCGCTGGGATACTGTAATGTAGGCAAGGTAGTTGCCGTTGGAAAGGGTGTTACTGAATTCTCCGTGGGAGACCGTGTGGCAAGTAATGGTAATCATGCCGAGTATGTATGCGTACCCAAGAATCTGGTTGCAAAGGTTCCTGATAATGTCAGTGATGAAGAGGCTGCGTTTACGGTGATAGGTTCCATAGGCCTTGAGGGTGTAAGGTTGCTTTCGGCCCAGTTAGGTGAGACGATCGTTGTGATAGGACTTGGCCTGATAGGCCTGTTGGCTGTCCAATTGCTGAAAGCCAACGGCTGTAAGGTGATTGGTGTTGATTTTGACCAGCAGAAGGTTGATATGGCTTCCCGATTGGGAGTAACGGCAATAAATCCGCAGTCAGGTACAAATTCTGTCTCATTTGTTCATGATTTTACATCCGGAATAGGAGCCGATGGTGTTCTGATAACTGCATCCTCTGACAGCGACAGCATTATCCACGAGGCCTGCGAGATGAGCCGTAAGCGCGGCCGTATAGTTCTTGTAGGAGTAGTAGGACTCAATATGCGCAGGGATGACTTCTACAAGAAGGAACTCTCATTCCAGGTGTCATGTTCATATGGTCCGGGCCGATATGATGAAGATTATGAGAACCGTGGCATAGATTATCCTCTTCCATACGTGAGATGGACAGAGAAGAGAAACTTTGAAACCATTCTGAACCTGATCTCAAATGGATCAATAGAGGTGAAATCGCTGATAACCGAGAGGTATGACCTTAAGGATTATGAATGTATTTACGGCGATATGCGTAAGAAAGGTTCGGTTGCATCCATATTATGCTATTCAGCCCAATCTGAGGCCGATGAGTCCGTAACCTTGAAAACCAATGACTTTAAAGGAGGTGCCGGCAAGATTGGAATCATAGGAGCAGGCAATTTTACCAATTCTACGGTCATTCCTGCACTGTTGAAGGCTGGTGCCCGCGTAAAGTATGTCTCTTCACGTACCAACGGGTTGGAAGCCAAGACCGCGGCAAGAAAGATGGGAGCCGAGATCGCAACAACTGATTATAAGGCTATACTGAATGATCCGGAAGTAAATATGGTAATATGCACAACCCGTCATAACGTACATGCATCAATGGTGTGTGAGGCCCTTGAAGCGGGTAAAAGCATATTTGTTGAGAAGCCCCTGTGTCTTAATTCTGAAGAACTTGACAGAATAATTGAAACATACGGAAAGGTCAAGGACGGAACGACTCTTACCGTCGGTTTCAACCGTAGATTTTCTCCATTTGCCGTCAAAATGAAGCAACTGCTTGGTGACGGTCCCAAAAATATAGTAGCTACCATGAATGCCGGATATATACCTCCCGAAATGTGGGTTCATGACATGGAAACAGGCGGAGGCAGAATAATAGGAGAGGCCTGTCATTTCATAGACCTCTGCTCATTCCTGGCCGGTAGCGATGTGATATCGGTTTGTGTCAACGCATTAGGCTGCAATCCTAAGGAGAATACGGATAACATGAGTATCCTGCTCAAATATGCAAACGGTTCAAATGCTGTGATCAATTATTTCTCAAACGGCGCCAAGTCTTATCCCAAGGAGAAAGTAGAAGTCTTCTATCAGGACAAGGTGCTGGCTCTTGATAACTGGAGAATACTTGAGGGATTCGGTTACAGGAACTTCAGACGTATGAAAGCACGTATGGACAAGGGTCATAAGGCGGAATTCCTTATGCTGAATGAACGTTCCGTAAACGGTGGCGATGCGCTTATCCCGTTTGAGAGTATAGTGAACACTACCAAGGCATCATTTGCATGTATTGAGAGCCTCAAGAGCAAATCATGGATTGACGTGTAAGGTGTAGGCAAGTCTGTTGCGGAAACTGATCTCGGCAACCTTGCCTCTCCTTGAAACGTTGTATTCCACTGATGATTCCACATCTTTTATATCCAACCGGACTGCTCCTTCAATATGAATGGAGCCATTGTCGGTAACAATAGTTGAAGTGTCAGCAGACAGGATCCTGACATCAGGAGCAAAATGAATCCTGCTGACAGTATCCTTATGGGTATTGCAGATATCCTGGATTGAGAAAGTTTTGTCCTCCAGTCTGAAAGAACGGGTGTGAATGGCGCTGCGCCCATATCCGTCATGGCTTGCTACTATCAGACGGTCACTGTCCTGTTCAATTTTCACCTTGGCCCTGCCGGCAACACGGAAACCGCCCCATACTCCCGAAGAGTCCTTTTCATCGACGGTTACGGTATTGTGAGCCGGAGTTCCGCGTTCATATTGCCTCCGGTCGTTCTTGTTGTATGTGGAGATGCCTGTGTCTGTTATATAAGGCTTGCCGTCAATGCGCAGTTCATAACTGAAAGTATCGGCATGTGTGTGTCCGGGCTGGTCTTTTGCAGTGATGTTTCCTATATCGGCTATCACATCAATGCGGCCGTCGGTAAAACGCCGGTATCCGCACTCATTCATTGGTGCGGGGTCCGATTCCACTCCAAGCCGGATTGCGTAATCCAGCAGTTCAGAATACTGTGGGGCTATGCCATACGCGGAATCATTGAGCAACGGGATAGTTCTGTCGGGCCATACTATGCTCTTGAGATGTCCTGTCATTGTTTTTGCATATTCAGACAGAAGACTGTTGAAACCTGCAGGAAATAGGTTATCATCTATGCGGCCGGATGTGTAGTTGATGCAGTCCAGCAGACGGTCCAGCAGAATGCAGTGATACATGGGGGATTGCTCGTAATGTGCGCCATCGGGCAGTATCTGCCTTTTAAGTTCCCTTTTTAGTATTCTGACTGCCTTGCCGGCCATCTTCCTGTCACCAAAGAAAGCAGAGCCGATGGTCAGTGCAAAGGCATCCTCAAGCAGGTGGTTACCGCCGATATTCCTTTCTGTTTTTCGGGATAGGAGTGACAGTTGCGAATAAAGATGGTTAATGCGATCAGGAGTCGCGCAACTACGGTTATCACAGAAAAACTTTATCCAGTTTATGCATCTTAATGCAGTGGGATAGGGTGCAAGGGCTATGCTGTTATCCTTGAAATCACTTATGAAACGGTCAATCCATAGCGCGCATTCATGGGGCGTGACGCCGGGTTGTCCAATCCAGTCCATATAGTTCAGGTTATAATCCCAAAGCGGTCCATGACAGTCATTATCCCAAGCATTGAATAGGCTGCTAAGATTGAGAAACGTAAATACGCCATCTTTAAGTGATTCCGGTTTGGAGATGGGATGTGTTTGATGCTTAAAGCAAACGGTATCAGGGCATTCAACCTCTTTGAACCCTGGAGTATGCAAGCGCCTGATTATGCGGAACAGAATCTGTTCAGGCCTGAGGTGTATTACAGTCGATATAAAAGTGCTGGCTTTCATACTGGGGTTCTTTCTACAAAAGTAGTGTATTAATGCTAATATTGTCCATTTTTATTCTAACTTTGCATAATTAACGGAAAGCGGGGTGCCCGCAAGATGTTATTTATGAGAGCAAGTTTCATTGGATTAGGATATATAGGTCTTCCTACCGCTATTATTGCTGCCAGGCACGGAATACGGATTGCCGGTATTGATGTCAACCCGGAAATAGTGAAAGCCACTAATGAGGGACATCTTCATATAGTTGAACCGGAGATGGAAGCCATGCTTAAGGATGTTGTGGCCGATGGCAGTCTCAAGGCATATTCCCAGCCACAGGTGGCTGACGCGTATTTCATCGTTGTTCCAACTCCATTCAAAGAGAATCATCAGCCCGACATCTCGTTTGTAGAGGCCGCCACAAGAAGCGTGGTGCCTATTCTAAAGGAAGGTGACCTTTTTGTCATTGAATCGACATCGCCTGTGGGAACTACAGAGAAGATGCGTGATATCATTTTCTCACTCCGTCCCGAGTTGGAAGGCAAAATATTCATGGCATACTGCCCGGAGCGCGTTCTTCCTGGCAACGTGGCATATGAACTGATCAACAATGACCGTGTCATAGGAGGTATCAATCCTGAATCGACCGAGAAGGCAAAGGAATTCTATTCAAAATTCGTAAAGGGAGCTCTTCATTCTACAGACTGCCGTACGGCCGAAATGTGCAAACTTACTGAAAACGCATCCCGTGACGTGCAGATAGCATTTGCAAATGAACTTTCATTGGTATGTGCCAAGGCAGGAATCAATGTCTGGAAACTGATTGAACTGGCCAACAAGCATCCGCGTGTAAAGATACTTCAGCCGGGATGTGGAGTAGGCGGCCATTGCATTGCCGTTGATCCCTATTTCATAACTGCCGCTTTTCCCGATGACTCTAAACTGATAGCACAGGCCCGTAAGACAAATGACTTTAAGGCCGAATGGTGTACAGGTCAGATACTTGCACAGATGATGAGGTTTGAAAAGCAGAACGGCCGTAAGCCTATGGTGGCCTTGATGGGACTTGCATTCAAGCCCAATATAGATGACCTTAGGGAGAGCCCCGCTATGGAGATAGCCGCAAGCGTATCTGAAGTGGTGGAGCCGAAGAATCTGATGATCGTTGAGCCTAACATAAAGCAACATCCCCGTTTTGAATTGACCGGTTATAAAGCTGCCTATGACAAGGCCGATATCGTGGCATTCCTGGTGAATCACCGTGAATTTGCTTCACTTGACTATCGCAAGGATGTTACGGTGCTTGATTTTTGCGGTACATTCAAGTTGCCTTATACAATCTGACAAGGTATGAAAAAGATAATCCTTGTGTTCGGAACGCGTCCGGAGGCTATCAAGATGGCTCCGCTTGTCAAGGAACTTGAAAAACATCCGTCAGAGTTCCAGACCATTGTATGCGTTACAGGGCAGCACAGGGAGATGCTTGACCAGGTACTCCGTCTGTTTGAGATAGTACCGGATTATGACCTGAACATAATGCAGAAAGGTCAGACCCTATATGATATAACATCAAAGGTGCTCTGTGGATTTGGACAGGTGCTTAAGAAAGAGCATCCGGACCTTGTGCTTGTACACGGAGATACTACAACATCCATGGCTGCGGCTCTTGCGGCTTTCTATGAGCAGATATCCGTAGGACATGTCGAGGCGGGTTTAAGGACAGGCAACATATACAGTCCGTGGCCGGAAGAGATGAACCGCCTGATAACAGGACGTATATCAGTCCTGGATTTTGCCCCTACAGATTTTGGCCGCAACAATCTGATAAAGGAGAATGTTCCGGATAGCCATATTACTGTTACCGGGAATACCGTGATTGATGCGTTGTATTATGTGGTTGACAGGATCAAATCAGATGACAGCCTGCGCGTTAGTCTTGAAAAAGGAATCTGTAAGCAGGGTTATGACCTTAGCCGTATAGATGACCCGTCAAGACGCCTTGTGCTTATAACAGGTCACAGACGCGAGAATTTTGGAGATGGATTCCGGAATATCTGCAGGGCATTGGATACCCTGTCAAGAAACTATCCTGATGTTGACTTTGTCTATCCCATGCATCTGAATCCCAATGTACGCGGACCCATTCATGAGGCGTTTGACGGACACGTACCTGAGAACCTTTTCTTTATAGAGCCTCTGGATTACTTTTATTTCGTGCTCATAATGGAGAAGAGTACTGTTGTCCTGACAGACAGCGGTGGAATCCAGGAGGAGGCTCCCGGTTTGGGTAAGCCGGTAGTCGTGATGCGTGATACGACCGAACGCCCCGAGGCGGTTCAGGCCGGAACAGTCAAGCTTGTGGGTACTGATTATGATAATATTGTCTCAGAAATAAGCCGTCTTTTAGACGATCCCGAATACTATATGACTATGAGCCAGGCCGTTAATCCTTACGGTGATGGCAAGGCATGTCCAAGGATAGTTGAATTCATCCGTTTATTCTTTAATAAATAGTTTTCAACACCTACAACATTGGCCATTTTTTTACGTTATGAAAAATGGAAAGTAAGTGTTGACATGCAATGAAAATCCTGTTCCTTTCATATTCTTTTGAACCAGATCTTGGTGCATGCGCATTCAGGAATTCTCACCTTTTTCATGAGCTTCTGCACCATCTTGGTAATGAAGACCGGGTAGATGTCATTACTACTGCGCCCAACAGATATTCTTCTTATTCACTCGAAGCGCCATACAAAGAAACAGGCGATAACTATACGATAACCAGAATACACATCCCTATGCATGGAAACGGGATGAAGGGACAGGTCAAGGCTTTTGTCTCTTATTATCGAGGTGTCAGAAGGCTGGTTCGTAAGGAAAAGTATGATCTTGTATATGCAACATCGGCAAAACTCTTTACGGCGTATCTTGGAAGGAAAATGTCAAACAGACTACGCTGTCCATTATATCTTGACATAAGAGATTTATTCGTGGAGAATCTTAATGATATTTTCAGTGACAGAAGGTTTTCCCGGAATTTACTTGTGTGGGTGATGTCTCGAATTGAGAATTATACATTCTCAAAGGCTGATCATATCAATCTTATTTCAGAAGGTTTCAAGCCGAATTTTGAAAAATATCCCAGTCCGGAATATTCATATTATACAAATGGAATGGACGATATTTTCATTGAAGCCGGTAAAAAAAGGACAGAAGGCAGAATCAAGCCATACATAATCACATATGCCGGTAATATCGGTACCGGTCAAGGTCTGGATAGGGTTGTTCCCGATGCTGCATTGAAACTGGGAGAGGATTATCGTTTCCGGATAATAGGTGACGGCGGTACTTTACCGCTTCTAAGGGACCGTTTGGAGAAGTTGGGTGTAAAAAATGTTGAATTGCTGTCTCCTGTAAAACGTGAAGAGATTATCAGATACTATCTTGATTCTGATTTCCTCTATCTTCAGCTTAATGATTTGGACTGTTTCAAAAAAGTACTCCCATCCAAGATATTTGAATATGGTGCTTTTGACAAGCCGATAATTGCAGGTGTTGCCGGATATGCACGGAAATTCATTGAGGATAATGTTCCCAATCACATTCTGTACCATCCTAATGATGTTGACGGGCTGGTATATGGATTAAAGGAATACCGGATAACATTTGAGATGCGTGATGCCTTCCGGGATGGGTTTAGGCGAGAATCGCTGGATTATGCTATGGCTGACAGCATAGTCAAAGCCGCTACGAAACACTGATTATTCTGATTCAAACGATATCTCGTCAGTTCTGGGATGGATGAACTCGAATTCCAGAGTTCTGGTAAGGCCCTCCTGAAGCGAGTAGGGTGGAATAAAGCCTGTATTGTGTGCTTTTGTTGAATCAAATTGTGTGGTAGAACAATATTTCTTTACCCTTACAGAGCTGACTGATAGTTTTTTGCGGCTTATGAACGCAATAAAGTCAAAGAAGTATCCTCCAGCCATACCCATCCAGTACGGGAACTTGACAGACGGGATTCTTTTACCAAGTTTGTTACAAACCAGTTCTGTGAGTTGGTTCATGTCAAAATCAGGCTTGTCAATGTAATTGAAAACGTTGTAACCTTGGGTGATTTTTTCAATCATATATTCGACAAATGCCACCACATTTCCCACATATGCCATTGATTTGACATTCGTGCCTTTACCTACTCTTATGAAACGGCCTGATGCAAGTTGATGCAGAAGGTTATATACATTACCCCTGTTTCTTTCACCGAATATGACAGTTGGACGTATAATGTCAATGTTCCAGTCATCATGAGTCTTATGCCACTCCTGCAATATCTGTTCGGCCTGCCATTTGGATTTTCCGTAGTGATTGAATGGATCTGCCGGAGTATCTTCATCAGGATTATTTTTATTCAAACCGTAAATGGCAACAGATGAAAAGAATATAAGCCGCTTTACTCCATTATTATCCATTGCCTTAAGGACGTTTTTCATGCCCTCTACATTTGTATCATAATAGAGAGAGGTGGGAGTGACATCATCCCTGTGTTGGGCGGCAAGAAGAACAACAAGATCAGTTTCTGATAGTAAGGGGTTTATCTGATTGTAGTCACGGACATCGCCGGTAAAAGTCAACTCATTAAAGAAATGGCTGGGTTGTATGTCAATATTCTTGAGCTGATAATCTGCCTTAAGAACATCAATAAGCCTGGTTCCTATAAATCCTGATGCACCAATAAGAGTTATCCTCATTTGCCGTAAACTTTAAGCGGGGCAAAAATAATGCTTTTTTTTCAATCTTATTTAACATATGCCTATTTAGGACTATATTTGTAGAGTGAATATGTAGTATCAACTATTTTATAATTAAGATATGAAGAAAGTATTGTTTACAGCAGCTCTGGCCCTCGTTGCAGTAGTGGCCAGCGCACAGGAGCCTAACTTCCCGATGATGGGCGGTTTCGGTGGCGGTTTTGGCGGTTTCGGCGGCCAGCAGCAGACCAACGTTAAATTTGATGAGTATGTAGCAGCTCCCCAGGGCTATGACCAGGAGCGTGCAGGTGTCAAGAAGGGTACTGTAAAACTCATTGAGTATCAGTCAGAGTCAGTTGGTACAACCCGTAAGGCCAATGTTTATCTTCCTGCAAGCTATGACGGCAAGAAGAAGTTCAGCGTTCTCTATCTGCTTCACGGAATTGGTGGTGACGAGTGGGAATGGATGAATGACGGTGGTGTACCCAACATCATTATGGACAACCTGTATGCCGACGGTAAGGTGGCCGATATGATTGTCGTTATGCCTAACGGACGTGCTGCCAAGAATGACTCACGCGAGGGTGGTATGGGTTCTGCCGCTGCTTTCGGCGAGTTTGACAAGGACCTCTTGGGAAGCCTTATTCCTTACATCGAGAAGAACTACAGCGTATATACTGACAAGGATCACCGTGCTATCGCCGGTCTGTCAATGGGTGGCGGCCAGTCACTGAACTTTGGTCTTGGCAACATGGACAAGTTCGCTTATGTAGGTGGTTTCTCATCAGCTCCCAACACAATGCGTGCCGCTCAGCTGATTCCTGATGTTGAGAAGGTAAAGAAGGAGAACAAGCTTTTGTGGATGGTTTGCGGCGGCGCTGACGGCCTGATCGGCAACAGCACACAGCTCAAGGCTTTCTGCGACGAGAACGGAATTCCCTGCACTCTCATCAACTATCCTAATGAGGGTCACAACTTCACTGTCTGGAAGTACGGTCTTTATAATTTTGCACAGCTTATCTTCAAATGATAAGGTTTCCAGTTGCAGTTAAGTAAAACTAAACCCCGACAGCAAAGCGTTGTCGGGGTTTAGTTTTACCCGGCCGGAGGCCGGCAGAGTGGAATGGAACGGGTTTGGGGCGTCGCCGCCCCAAACTAAAAAAAAGGTCGTGTTTCAAATACGCAGATAGGGTTCCATCCAATGACTTTTTAGGCCCAAAGGGCCATAAAAGTCAAATAAAACCGAGCGCCAAGGGCGCGAGTAAAATCTACATTCTCAACATCTTAAGGAAATCGCGTTCGGTGCGGAGCGTGGCTTCTTCCTTGCCCTTGACTGTCTTTGTTTCCGGGAACAGCAACATAGTTGAGAAATCTGTCTCCGGCATGTGGATGCGCTCATAGAGGTGGCGGAAAGCACGTCCTGCATGGCTTTCAATGTCACGCGGTCCTACTATCATGAGCAGGTGGTCAGGTCCGAGTCCGCTTATTACCCAGTGCATATCGGCAGTTTCACTTACCTCATTATAAAATACGCGTCCGCTTGAGAAATTGAGCCCTGTACCGCGCACGGCCGATATAGGCTGGTCTTTTCCGTAAAACTCTGTGGCGCAGCCTATAGCCATAGTGAGACTGTAGATGCTTTCCATACATTTCTCAAACGCGTCATCCTGAAGCACAGGACCGGGCACAAGCACCACTATTCGTCTGATGGTGTTCATGGGCGTGACAAAACGCTGTAGCACTATCTGACCTTGGAATCCGTCATTCATCGGGCTTATTATGTTGTCCAGATAGGGTAGGTCAATGCTGTGGCGTAGTGGCAGTCCCATAAGCATACGGTTTATACCGAACTCGTTGGATGCGTGCAGTATGCTGTCAACAATGTTGTTGCCCAGACGGTTATGGGTAATGAACGGTACATCGGCCGATGCCGCTATCCGGGATGCCTCCTCCAGACGACCCTTACCGTCCTGCATGTACTTGGGAGCATGTTCTCCGTTTACGGTCACGTAAAGTCCAACCAGTTCGGGGCTGTGCCTGTCGTAAAGCGTAATGGCGGTGTCCATGAGTGCCTGCAGAGTATTGGAGCCGGTAAGCATCACCATCAGGCGGGAATCGGGCGTGATGTCATCGGATTGTTCGTCCTGATGCAGGGCTGCCGCTCCGTTCTCAGTTATGATATTGCTCAGTATGCATGAGAACAGCACTATCAGCACGGTTGCGCTCAGGGTTGTGTTGTCCATCAGGCCGCCGGCGTATGCTCCCATGGCTATGGCAAGGGCACCTGCGGCGTGTGATTCACTTAACCCGAATATAATGCGGCGGTCGTTGCGTATGAATCCGTTAGCTTTCTGTACCACCAATGCGGCTATCCATTTGCCGATGGTGCCTACAGTGAAGAGTATTCCGAATGCGGTCAGAAAAAGCCAGCCCTCGGTCATGTTTGAAAGGTCTATCATCATGCCTGTACCCAGCAGGAAAAGCGGTACAAACAGTGTATTGCCCACAAAGTCCAAACGGTTCATAAGCGGTGATGACTTGGGAATGTACCGGTTGAGCACTATACCCGCCAGGAATGCGCCTACAATTGAATCCAATCCTATTATCTGTGCCAGACCGCAGCTGAGTGCCAGCAGAATCATCACGAACAGGAAGTGTGAAAAACTGTTTGTCACCCTATGGAAAAACGTGCGGGCCATGCGCGGATAGATCAGGATAACCGCCGCTATATAGACTGCTATTTTTAGTGTGAACCAGAGGGGATTGAACTCACTGTCGCCATGCGTGGACATCACTACCGCATAGACTATCAGTGCCAGCAGAATGGCTACCAATGCACCTGCCACGGATATCGTAACGCTCTTGCGGCGGCCCAGTCCATATCGGCTTATGACAGGGTAGGATATCAGGGTGTGAGAACCCATGATACAGGCTGTCACGGCTGCAGAACGGGCAGAGAGTCCCAGAAAGTATAACCCGGCTATGTAGCAAAGCGCCCAAGGCAACGCAAAAGTGGTGACGCCGAATATAGCGCCCCACAGTTTGTTGCGTTTCATCTCCTCCAGGTCAATGTCAAGGCCGGCAAAAAACATGATGAACAACAGTCCTATGCGGCTGAAGAACCGGATCTCGGGAGTGATGTAGAGTATGTTGAGCAGCCCCGGACCTATGATTGTGCCTATTACAATCAGACCTGCTATCTGCGGGAAACGTAGCCGTTTGCAGAGCATAGGTACAAAAAGAACCAGCGTCAGGACCACAAAACTGATCCAGATGCTGTCTGATACGGGGAACAGTTGTTGAAAACTCATCTTCTCTTATTGTGCTACGAAGATAGAAAAAAGAATGTGATTTTGTAAATTCGCGTTCACAAAGATTTGAACATTATGATTGACTACCAGAGTGAACTGAATCCCAGCCAGAGAGATGCTGTCCTTTATACCGATGGCAACAGCATGGTCATTGCAGGTGCAGGTTCCGGAAAGACACGTGTGCTTACATACAAGATTGCCCATCTGCTTGAGGAGGGTGTGGAACCCTGGTCAATACTGGCCCTTACCTTTACCAACAAGGCTGCCGGCGAGATGAAACAGCGTATTGCAGCCCGTGTGGGCGAGAACCGTGCCCGCTATCTGTGGATGGGAACGTTCCACAGCATATTCAGCCGTATTCTACGTACAGAGGCGGCTCTTATAGGATATACCCCCAACTTTACCATTTATGACCAGCAGGACAGCCAGAACCTGATAAAGTCCATAATAAGGGATATGCAGCTGGATGACAAGACCTATAAGGCCAATGTGATTCAGAACCGGATATCTAACGCAAAAAACCGTCTCGTTACGGCATCGGGCTATGTGCAGAATGCCGATATCTACAAGAACGACCAGTTCAAGCGCATACCCATGACGGGAAAGATATACGAGCGCTATGAGCAGCGTTGCCGCCAATCGGATGCCATGGATTTTGATGACCTGCTGCTCAATACATTCCTGCTGTTCCGTGACCATCCTGATGTGCTGGAGCATTACGGAACGGGGTTCAGGCATATTCTGGTGGATGAGTATCAGGACACCAACTATGCCCAACACTGCATTGTCTGGCAGCTTACGCGGCATGGTGCCACGGTATGTGTGGTTGGCGATGATGCCCAGAGCATATACTCGTTCCGCGGGGCTAACCTTGATAATATGCTCAAGTTCTCCAAGCTGTACCCTGACTCCAAACTCTTTAAACTTGAGCAGAACTACCGCTCCACCCAGACCATTGTTGAGGCGGCCGGCAGTCTTATCAGGAAAAACCATGCCCAGATACCCAAGAAAGTTTTCTCAGAGAATGAGCCTGGTGACAAGATAAAGGTGCTGTGCGCCCATTCTGATAAGGAGGAGAGCGAGATGGTGGTAAATCGTCTGCTTGATCTGCATACATATAAGGATGTACCGTGGCGTGAAATGGCAATACTGTACCGCACCAACGCCCAATCACGCGCATTTGAGGAGTCCCTGCGCAAGCGCGGTCTGCCTTATAAGATATATGGAGGTCTGTCATTCTACCAGCGCAAGGAGATAAAGGATGTGATTGCCTATTTCCGCATGAGCGTCAACCCCAATGATGAGGAGGCTTTTAAGCGCATAATCAACTATCCTGCCCGCGGAATAGGTCAGACCACCATCGGCAAGATTCTTTCAGTGGCAATGGAGAATGGGGTGAGTCTCTGGACTGTAGTCAGCAATCCCGCCCAGTACAGCCTGGATGTGAATTCAGGCACAGCATCCAGATTGTCAGGTTTCTGTAAGATGCTGGAGAGTTTCATGGCCGATGCATCCACGCATAGCGCAAAGGAACTGGCAGACCGTATCGTGAGTGAAACCGGCATTATGCATGAACTAAGGTCAGATACCACCGTTGAAGGTGAGGGCCGCCTGCAGAATGTGGAGGAGCTGATAAACAACATAGCGCAGTTCTGCAAGGACCGTCAGGAAGAGGGTAGTGACCAGCTCTTTATGCGTGATTACCTTAGCGAGGTGTCGCTTATGACTGATCAGGATAATGAGACAGAGGAGGATGTGGAGAAGGTGACACTGATGACCGTTCACTCCGCAAAAGGTCTGGAGTTTGATGCCGTATTCATAGTAGGCTTGGAGGAGCACCTGTTCCCAAGCGATATGAGCGGTGATGACGAGCGTCAGATAGAAGAGGAGCGCCGTCTCTTCTACGTGGCAATGACCCGCGCCCGCAAATACCTGACACTGCTGTACGCAAAGACCCGTTTCAGATTCGGCAGCATGGACTTTTGCGATCCCAGCCGCTTCCTTAAAGATATAGATCAGCGTTATCTCAATATGCCCGCTGAGGGTTTCAAATCATCATGGAGCAGTAGTCCTTCTGCATCTTTATTTGGTGAAGAGAGTTCCAGACCTGTATTCCAGCGTCGTGAACCGCAAAAGCCTGTAATTAAACCCTGGCAGCAGGGAAAGTTCCAAAAGGTAACCGAGTCAATGTTGAAAGACTCTGCGCCGGCTCAGTCATCGGCCCTTAAGGTGGGTAACGTGATAGAACATGAGCGCTTTGGGATAGGTACAGTCCTTGAAGTTGAAGGCTCCGGTGGTGATACCAAAGCCGTTATCCGTTTCCTGAACCTTGGCGAGAAAACCCTCCTGCTTAAGTTTGCACGCTACAAGGTTTTAAAATGAGTTGTTAACCACATATTTTTAGATATGAATATTGTTAAGAGGGACTATACAAGACATTTATTATTAATGTCTGTTTTATTGTTTATCCAAATTGCAGCCTATGCAATTCCGGCTATGCCAGGGCAGAGACGTGTTCTTGAACTGGCCGATGGCTCCACGGTTACAGCCTTGCTTGTGGGCGATGAGTTCGGCCACTATTGGTATGGTGAGAATGGAATAGCATATGTAAGTGAAGGTGATGCATTTATTCCTGTTGACGTTAATTCATTTAATGCTAAATCAAGAGCCAGACGCAATGCCTCCAACAGAAACCGTGAAGCCAGACTGGCAATGACTCGCGGAGTGTCTGACGGAGTATCAGGGATATCGGGTCAGAAAAAGGGACTTATCATTCTTGTCAATTTCCAGGATGTTCAATTCAAAGCAGGACACGACAAGGATCTGTATCAGAAAGTAGCGAATGAGAAGAACTATACTGAGGGGAAGTACAAAGGTTCCGTATATGACTATTTCTATGATCAGAGTGAAGGTCAGTTTGAGTTGACTTTTGATGTGGTCGGGCCGGTTACTCTAAGTAACGATGTGGCTTATTACGGAAAGAATATTGATAATCATGATATCAGGGCGGCCGAGATGGTGATAGAGGCATTACATATGGTTGACAGTATTGTCAATTTTGCCGATTATGATTGGGATGGTGACTTTTATGTGGATCAGGTATATGTCCTGTATGCGGGAAAGGGTGAGGCTAATGGGGGTGCTACCAAAACCATATGGCCTCAAGAATGGGATTTGTATTCGGCAAAAGAAGAATATAATGATGGGAGCGGTCCTCAAGTCCTTGACGCCAGGATAGTGAATACTTACGCTTGCAGTTGTGAACTGAATGGGGCCGGAGGATTAGACGGTATCGGTACAATATGTCATGAGTTCAGCCACTGTCTTGGCTTTCCGGATGCCTATGATATAGACTACAGTGGAGGACAGGGAATGTTCATATGGGATATCATGAGTGACGGTTCATATAACGGTTCCGGCTTCCAGCCGACAGGATATACCAGTTTCGAACGTTGGGCCGCAGGATGGAAGACTCCCATTGAACTGTCTGCAACTACAAACGTGAATGGTATGAAAGCTCTTCAAGATGGCGGAGACGCTTATGTGATTTACAACAAGGGCAACAGAGACGAGTTTTTCCTTTTGGAAAACAGACAGAAAACCGGATGGGATGAAAAATTACCGGGAGCAGGACTTCTTATCCTTCATATTGATTATGATCAGTCTGTATGGATATCAAATCAGCCAAATGATGATCCTGAACATCAACGCATGACATGGATTCCGGCAGATAACGAGTACCAGTATGTTATGTATAACAACCAGAAATACTTTACTGAATCGGGTGCAGCCAATGATCCTTTCCCGTATGATTCAATTAACGCATTCAGCGCAACCACTACACCTGCTGCCAGATTCTACAATATGAATTTCGATGGAACTTACAACCTTGATGCATCAATTGAAAATATCACGCAGAACGCCGATGGAACCATATCGTTTTATTTCAGAAGTCTTGCCACCGGCATATCGGATATCGGCCTGGATACCAATGATACCTGGTATGACCTTAATGGACGCAGTCTGCCCGGCGCACCCTCCGTTAAAGGCATCTACCTCCACAACGGCAAAAAGCATCTAAAGACAGAATAACCCTCCACTTCTAGTCATTGTTGGCTTTAATTACCTTCTCATAGATTACTTTACCATCATTACAGGTAATTTCTACTATATACATGCCAGGTGACAACAGACTGACATCTATTCCTTCCGAGATATAACCTTGCCGGCTTAAACAAACTGAGCCATATCCTGTCAATACTTTTATTGACTTGATATTATTTGTTTCACCATAGATATACAATCTGCTGCGCAAAGGCTTAGGATAGACAGTCAGGTGTAATGAATAGAGAGGCTCAACATCTGTAGGTTTAATGATATGCAAGGCAAAAGGCATTTGACAGGTACCTTCCAGTTGACCACCAAAAGTGATTGTCTCCTGAATATCCAATAGGCGACCAGTTTCGTTCTCATATGCACGGAAATATATCTGTTGTTCATCGTCAATGTTACCGTGTATGGTCAGGAAGAGAAGGTCATCCACATATTTGCCTATGCCACGGCACTCTCCATCACAGAAAGCGGCAATTGTATAAGTATTATCAGTAGTTTGAAGGTCATCAATGAACAAACGCCCAATTAGATTGGTATTGTCAGGATAATCATGACTATTATAATGCCACGGTAAATCACCTGATGGTATTTCGTTCAGAGAAAGATCTTCGGTATCATCATAGGGTAACTGGACAGAAGGATAACAAAATGTTGCAGGTTGTGCAGCATAATACATATAACCTTCTCCCGGTTTTAGCCAACTAAGTGTGCCTATCCATTCTCCGTTGGTAAAAACAGCAAAGTTGTCCATATTTTTGATGACATCGTTTTCTGAAGGATGCAGTCCGTTCAATGCATATGAAAGACTGGTGCCATACTTGGGTAGATAACCAATCCAGTTCCAACCGCGATTTAGAATAATTGGAGTCTGTTCAGGCTTGCTTGAGATACCACTCCATATATATTGAACATTCTGTGAGAGCAATAGTTTATATCCGTTGGATGCATCCAGTGTAATCAGTTGTCCTGTCCAACCATATATGGAGTCGTTAATCAACTCATTATTAATACCGACTAACCGTTCTACTACTCCTTCTATTGGTTCTAAAAATGTCTTTGAGTCCCGATAAGAGTCATTTACCAGACTGGATGATATCCAGTTCCATCCTTTAGACAGATCAAAGGCCTGTTCATAAATGTTCCTTACAAAAACTGCATTAATCTTATGTTCCTGGGTAATGGTATACTCTAATGTGTCGCCTGTAACTATTTCATTATCAACCATCCAATATTTGAATAGGCAGTCATTGGCAGGTAATGCTACTAATGATAGTTTATAACCATAATCGTAGATTCCGGAACCGCCATTAAGTACTGAACCTAAAACTGCATTATAATCTACATCGACTGCATAGTGGTTCGGCGTGAAGAATGCCGTAATCTTGGTTGTGCCAAATAACTGATAATCAAGTTCGTTACTGGTTGAGATTATTTCATCGCCTATTTTCCAACAGTTGAAAGAGTAGCCTTTGGCGGCCGTAGCAGTTAGAATAACATTGCTTCCATAATCGTATAAGCCATAGTCTGGGGTAACAAAACCTGCTTCTGCCGGTGATACCAAGGCCCTCATTTCAATTTTTTCCAGATATTGAGTCCACATAGCCTGCATACCTGTAGATCCATAGAATCCGTCTTGGTCAGTGATATGGGCTGTCTGAACGCTGATTGTATATAAACCGTTTGCATTATTCAATTGTGATAGGTCAAGAACAAATCTGGTACTGCTTTCCTTTGTGATTTCTATCAGGTCTTGGTCCAGATGCTCTCCCTGACAGAAAAGAGTCAAGTCTTGGGTAGTAAACGAGCTTTCATCAATGGGCTTGTTGAAAACGACAGTGACATTGTTTAAAGCCTCAGTGATGACAGTGTTATCTTCTGGAATTCCCTCAATAGTATTAACCTTCAATTCTACATCGGGTTTTGTTTGGAAAGACAGAATATAACTTTCTTCTGTAGTTGCCTGATTTCCAATAAAATGCATGCGGAACTCATACAATGGATCTTTGCCGTCAACAAGAGTGCGGTCTGTCTGCCACAAGTTGTCTGTAGGTATATCTGCTCCGTCACTTTGTCGTTCAACTGAGACTAATTTTGCCTTTCCTAATGTTGGGTCTGCCAGTGAACCATATATCCATCCGTTTTGCTTGGCTTTAACGTAAAGAAGGTATGTATTGTCCGCTATTTTTTTTGTTGTTATCACATCGGCAGTCAATACATGTTCTTGCATGGCATTGGTAAAATACACCTCGTCTGGTTGGTCTTTTGTATCAGGGATATCATTTACCAGGAAAGCTCTTCCTGCAGGGGTGCTGCCAGTTATGCCAATAGGCGTAAAGCCATGTATCAACTCGTGTATGGTCACCATATCAAGCAATGAAAGGTCCGGATTGTTATGACTTGTTACATGAGTGGCCTTTATGTCGTATTCGGTAAAATGGCCCAGTAATGAACTTTGTAGCCACCATTGCGCGTAGGCTTGAGACTGTGGAGCAATAGTGCCAAAGTCTGTTGTCATACTGTTGCCCAATGCTAAAGTCTTTTCCTGACCGTTCATCTGTGTGCTTATTATCTCAAAATTCACAGCAAGCCCCTTGGCGTTATCCACAATCTGGGGCTGATCTGTGGTCATCTTCATATTCTGGGTAGAGCCATATCCCTTGTTGTTTATGATTAAGGCAAATTCGGCGGCTTCCATAGACTCTATCTCCTCTGTCAGCGGGTCATCACCCATTATGTCACGTTGCATGAAATAGGTGAAATCCAGGATTGGGGTGGGGTTAACAGTCAGAGTTACAGGATTAAGGTCCCGTGTAACAGTTAGGCCGGTATATGGGTCTGTATATGAGAATGAACCTCCAAAAGACCAATCTTTCGGATCAGTTGGTGCAGCGTACTTGGTAGGAATAAACAGTATAGTGGCTGTGCCAGATTCCCTGCCGCTTAACGTCCAGCCTGCATCAAACTGTTTTTCGCCGGCAAAACCATCAAGTGATTCCGGCTCAATCTGGAACTCATGTGCTGTGGCAAGCGCACCCTTATCATCACGCACCTCAATCTTTACCTTCAGATCGGTAATGTCTTTAGTGGGATGACCATTGTTTACGGTCAATGTACCCCTGAAAGCCTGTCGCGTCATCACCGCCTTCTGCTCAAAAGATAACTTGACAGTAGAACAGATATAGGGAGAGTCATCAGAATCCTCATCGTACACATTTTCATCAGTATCACCAAAAATCGTTAGGGTCGTAGAACAAGTTATTCCTTCATAATTAAACGTTACTATATCATCACCAACTTTTTGTGGGATGATGGAAGTGCCATATACCACAAAAAGATCCTTAGCACTTGATATACTCTTAGGTTTTACATATGTTATTGTTCCGTCAGACCATGAACAAGTTAATCTAACATTAAGAGTGTCATTGACATAAGCATAAAGTTTCTCACTTACTATTTCTATGATATTGGCCCTTGTTTTATCAATGTTAATCTTTAAACTATCAGTTAAAAAGTTTCCGTTTGAATCTCGCCAAATGGCATAAGCAGTTAAATCTCCTTTATGCGTAGAAGGAATCAAGCAATTAATATCCTCTCTGTCAGAAAGGCAAAATTCATCATTGTTGAAACTAACAAGAATCATTTTGTTTGCAACATTTTTTAGCCCATGTGCAATAATAAAGAGTGAATCATTATTTATTATGGCTTCCATATCTATACTAGTACTAATATCTTCTGTATCAGACTTAAATGATTGGGACATTTGCCTAGATTTGAATGCATATTTTCTATCAACTGGGTGGAACCCTCCTAAACTGAACATATTAGATTTTACAGATGAAATCAATGCCGATTTAACAGATGATTGAACGGATGCGTCATCTGGACTTTCAGAATGCCAAGGGCCATGGATAAAACTAATATTTGATTCTGGTAAGCCGCCCTTTTGGCTTTGCACTGAAACGACATAATCACATGCGCCAATTTCATTATCATTATTATATCCTAGTCCACGCGCTAGCTGTAATAATAATAGCCATCCATCTTTTGACTGATTTAACATACGTGCAACTTTTCCTATGCCGTATTCAAACAAAGAATTTAGATCTATTACTTCAACATTTTCTAAGTCTTGTATCTTGGATGCTTCAGTAACGACAGCATGTACAGGAATACCAGACATTTTGTTTAAAGCGACTTGATTGTTTAAGAAATTATCTATAGCATAGGAATCAACAGCTAAATCAGATATTGCATCGGGTGAAGTAATTCCGAGCACATGGAGTTTATAAAATAATAAATATTTTAAAGAGAATGGAAATGCATCAAAAAAATCTCCCACTTCACTTCCTGAATGTGGAGTGTTTACCGTAATGACTTTGTGAACATTGTCACTATTAATATATTGTACATGTAACCTCGACAGAATACCTCCCATACTATGTCCAACTAAATCTGCTTTGGTTGCCACTATGTAATTATTTTTATAAATTTGTATTAGCATTTCTATCTTTTTCTGAGGTTTTCCCATGTTTATGGTAAGATGGCTACAATTAGTATTTTTATAGCCCGAGATGTCAATTTGATATGCTTTATATAACCTATCAGAAATTAGTTTATTTGCAAAACTCCGCCAACAACTTTCATCGCTACTAAAACCATGCAATAGAATAAGTGGAACACGAGTTATCTCTATATCAACTGTTGCTTCTTGCTCAAATCCGTTAACCTCAAAGTAGACATATAGTTGAAGGGTGAAGGATGGTGCCTGAACATCAATTGGAAAATCAACAGGTGCTGTAAATATGGGCTCAATAACATTCCTGTTATCTAATGTTCCATAATTTTTTTCTGGCAGGCTCCATATTACATTTGTGATTTCATAATCTTTGCCAAATGTTTTTTCTATTTCTGTCCTGTCAAGAACAAGTTTAAGTCTTGATGCCCCATCAGCAGCAACACCTTTCATCCGCTTTTGCGAGACCTCTCGGCCTTTTTCATCCACTTCAATTAGTATGAATTTAGATTTCTTGTATTCACATTGTGTTACAGGATCAACTTCGGGACCATATTTATAGCTTGAACCAAAAGTGCTGCTTGTATGCCCCCATGGAGTACCAATACCACTATAACCATCATGTGCGCCGCTATGACTCGAATTTTGGCTTGTTGGCGGACATTTTCCCCATTTTCCTTTAATTTCCACTTCACGTTCATTGGCAAAAGGTCCACAATCATATTTGAATATAGCTTCTCCATTTATCTCAACACATTCTATGAGAACAGGTGTTATATCACTATTCCGAGTGGTAGCATATGCATTTTTCTGTTTGATCTTGGCATAGAACACCACAGACTGTTGGGGTGCCAGCACGTCAATGCTGGGATTATTAAGGAATTCCAGCGAATAACCGCTACCTGTGATTCTCAGGTTTACCTCAACATCATTAGCGTTGATAAGTCCTTTATTAGTCACTGTAACAGGGAATATACTGCCTGGTTCGGGATAGTCCTTAGGGTAGGAAACCACAACTACGGGTTGGGGTACACGTGTGTCGAATTTGACAATAGTTTCAATAGAATACTCATCCTCTACAGTTGTCTCAACCACATCCCAATCATACGTAATGGCATCGTAGCTAAGGAATATATCTTCCTTGTTGTCCTTGCCCGGATCTACCATGACATCACGAGTCTGTTTCAAATGATTTTCGGCTTCAACAGTTATGGTATATACACCCTCGTTAATCTGGGTAGAGAAAAGTCCATCGTCTTCGGTCACTCCTTCTGCAACCAATGCCTTTGTCGCTCTGTTCATCACCTTCACTTTGGCATCGCTTACATGGGGTGCTTCGGATGTGTAGTATGTGAAGTCATCTACTACATCTACAGTGAGTGTTCCCTTTGCTTCAGATACAGGCGTCAATTCAAAAAACAGAGGAATTCCTATACCGTTGCTACAATTGATGCCTAACTTTCCTGTGATCGGTACGTTTGCTTTCATTTCTTTTGTAGGAATGAAACGCAAAACAATAGTGGCAGAATCGCCCGATGCAAGTGACGGCAGTGTTCGTGGTGTGACAGATTCCATGATTTCCGGTAGTGCAAGGCTAATTGCTCCTGTCTCGCCTTTACCGGAATTCCAAATCGTTATAGGGTATTCACGCGGAGTTCCAAGTGTCATAGTGGTCCTTATCTGACTTGTCGTGGCCATCAGACGGCCTCTTTGTGACATTATATAGTAATAGATTTTGTAGCTGGCAGTGGAGCCTTCGTTGCTCTTTATCACCAACGGCATCTCTTGCCAGTAGTAACCGTCTGTTAGGTTAAGGCCTTTGATGTTAAACGTAATAGCAGCAGTCTTGCCACCCTCAAGATAGTCTATTCCGGTGAAGTTGAACTCACAATTGTCAGAAGTAGCCTGCGGTTCTGCGTGTATACCTGTCTGCGGAAGCACACCGGGGTTAGTGATATAGATACTACCTGTATAGATGTCACCTTCGCCAATCTGACAGGTTGAGCGGACACCTGACGTAATGATTCCATAAACATCAAATTCGTCCATGGTTTCAACCTTTTTCTCACCAGGGTAGCAGGCTCCAAGAATAAAATGTCCGGCCTGGCCCTTAAGAGGTGTCCAGACAGCAGTATAGTTGCCTGCTGCGTCAGTGTTGGTCTTGATTGTCTGTCGGACATTATCATTTATAAAGTATATTTCAAGTTTTGAGTTAGAGCCTTTTGTGCCTGTTGCCTTGCCATTGATAGTTATTGATTCGCCTTGCTGGTATATTTTTCTGTCGGCATGAGCTGTAGCTACAAGACATGGATTAATGATAATGGGTGATGTGGCGGAACTATTGTTGGTGTATAGCAGTTCGCTGATACGTTTGTTGGGGTTTACAACAGCCGTTAGGTTGAATCTGCCAGTCTTGGCAGGCAAGGTATATGTTGTCTCTATTGTGGTCTGTTCACCCGGTGATAGTACTTCTTCTGTATTAAGTTGTATTATGGCTGCCGCATCAAGATAAACGGTTACAGGCGTTCCCTTACTTAACAGACTGTTGCCATCATTTTTAAGTGTGATGGACATGTTTAATTCACTTTCAGCTTCTGCTTCTGTCGCGCTTACAGTAAAGCCTGTGATTGTAGCATCGGGTAGTGACTGGTCGCTCACCATAGACCAGCAGGTGCCATTGGTGAATCCCTGGGCTGTCACTGTGAATGTAAAAGCATTGTCATCTCCTTGCTCATCATTTTCATATACTTTTACAGGTACTGTGACCGATGTCTGTCCGGCTTTGATAACAACCGCATGTTCGTAATAGAGTAATTCGTCAAGGTCGCTGCTTATGTTTACTGTGATATCCTTATCAAAGAGAGCATTGCGGCTGATGGTAAGGCTATTGTTTTCAGAACCTTCAGGGAATACTGATGCAGAGGGGGAAACAAGCAATGTGGGCCCGTCATTATCTAGCACTGTTATGGTTTTACTCACGCTTCCTGAGGTCAGCCCTGTGGAATAGCAGTCACACGATGAAATATAAACAGACGCCGTTAATGTAACTTTACGCTCTCCATTGACAAGTAGGTCATCTGTAGTCCCAATACCGAACTTAACCTCGTTCTCTCCTTTTTTAAGGGTCAGTATTTTAGTCGAATATGTTAGCAGTCCATCACTGTCATCGGTCAACTGTATCTTGATTTCGCTGTCAAGATTGCCTGAACGGCGCAACTTGCCTATAATAGCGTTCATGCCAGTATTCTCATTAACGGCCTCTGGATTCAGTATCAACTGAAGTTCTTGTGTGTCGTTATCTAACAGAGTCAGCATAATCTCTGCTTTGTCATGTTGGTTAGCCGATGCCACAAAGGCTGCGCCTAGCATATTATAGAAATCAGCGTCATCAAATGCCAATATGTTGACTGAGACTGATGATTCACCTGCAGGGATGGTGATTGTTGTCGGAAAGTCAAAGTGTTTGCTTTCATCACAAGTAAGCATTACTGCCAATGGCAATGCAGTAGAATTGTTTCGTATTACTGTAAGTTGAATAGTTTCACCTTCAGTTATATCATTTTTAGATGCTATAAGGCTGAGAGAAGGGATTTCATTATCCTCCAGTTCCAACTCTGTTGTGACGGGATCATATCCGTTACCTTCGGCTATGATGATGAAGCTGCTGTTAGAATTCACTATTTCATCATCATTGATTATGAGCTTAAAAGATACTGACGACTGACCACGTGGAATAGTAACAATAGACGGTACACTGATGCGCACGTCACCTTCCACTCTGAGGTTGAAGGATTGTTCTGATGACCAGTTGCCACTACGTGCCAATCGGCAATTAAGTGCTTTATCACCTTCATCAGCATTTGAAGGTACAGATAGTTTAAGATTCTTATATAAATCTACGGTTTGATTAGAGACAGTGGTGTTGTTAGTCTGATGTTCAGTTAATTCTCCTGAGTCGGGATTTGGTAATAGCTTGACCTGTATCTGTACTTGTCCGTCAAGACCTGGCAATTCAGGAATCTGAAGGTTGGCTTGCCGGTTAACAGAGGCACCCGGTTCAAGAGGTTCATTATGAAATATACTACCTAGAAATACAGTTCTTCCATTAGTCCCTAAAAGAGATATTTGTTCGCTCCATCCTCCTGTGGAAGCAATCCCACCTTGATTTTTAACTTCCCATGTAACATTCATATCGCTTCCAGGTGCCAAAGCTTCATTGGGATTGATCTGTACGGTGGTTACTATGAAATCTGGCACATCGGCAATGTGGAGTGTTCCCCCTTTGGAGCCAGTACATACGTTGTTTCCATCACTATTGCTCAGCAATACTTCAGAAAGCATTATTTCATAGTCATTATTGGGAGTGAGATTGTCACCTGTTCTCAATTCAATGGACATCAGCTGTCCTGAGTTGCCGGAAATATAGTTGTTTGTGGTAGAATATACCATGACCACATAACTGTTATTGCTGCCTTTACGGATAACGGCGGTGTGGCTTGTCGTACGCACGCTAAATTTAACTGAATCAGAGTCAATTATGACATCTGCGGGCAGTGTGAGCCTAAACTGCGCAGCTACTATGTCATTGCATGTGTTGGTCAGATTGACGGGCAATGATACCTTGTTTCCCAATCCGCAGGTAATATCGGTCAGGCTCAATACATTATCTTCCTGTGCTCTCAATCCTAAGAAACACTGGAGCATGAGAAGTATTGTTAAGCCATATCTTATGGTATTCTTCATATATAGTCTGTTTCTTTTATTTTACCAATTGTTTCTTTCCTTCAATGATATATATACCTGGTCCGATAGGTGCTGCATCTTGTTTAACACCTTCAGTCGAGTAAACGTCAGCGCCATTATCTGATTGTTTCATGTGGATAGAGGTGGTCTCATGTTTTATACCAACACCTATATGTACAGCGTTGATGTCAGTCATAGTTACTTTCTGCAGTGAGGCTGCTCCGTTGCTGATATGAGCCAACACGGTTTCTCCTGCAGGTATCTGTTCGCCGGATAGCGAATAAATGATAACGTGAGCACCACCATCATATAGTCTTTGGCTTATATTCCATCTGCTGTTTTCCAAGGTCCATTCAATTATGGCGTCCTCAGAATAGTCCATAATAATATCAAATGCGGCGACAGGTCTTTCTGTTGACAGTACCAGTTCCTGATTGCGTATTCCTATCCAAGCTTCTGAATGGGATTGTCCAGGAGGAGTGTTTTTCTCTCTTGCCGGAGCTCTGTCAATCTTGTTTTCGTCAAGCAACAGATTAATCAACCTTACCAGATCAAGCACATTTACATCATTGTCAGGTTGCAGATCACCCGCATTGATGTTAAAGAACACGCGTGGGTGAGTGTCATTTATGGCAAAGTTTATCAAGTGCTGAAGATCTGCTATGTCACACAACCCATCCAGATTCACGTCACCCGGTTCAAAATCAACGATAAGGCGCATTTCATTCTTTACATCACCGTTAATGACTTGCAAAGTAACTTCATGTCCGTTTTCTTCATTGTAGACTACCGATGCATTTGTCACTTGCCGCAATATGGTGTTTTCAATATCCATACGCCATGACTGGACCTCATTTTCCTTGTTGTTTGTCAGTATGAAATATCCGTTGAAACTGAATACCCGTTCAGATGCATTATAAGTCATCGGGCGTGGAAGCAATTTCTCAAGTTGACCTGTATTGGCAATTATCTCACTGAGAGTAACGTATTTGTCAATGGTTTGGTTGCTCAAATCAACACTTATGATATTCTCTGGCAATGATGTTGACAAATCATCTATTCTGTTGTAACTCAGGTTGAGTGAGGTAAGCAAGGGAGCAAAATCATCAGATAGTAATGAGGATGGATCCCCTGTAAGCCCGTTATGACTTAAATCAAGCGATGACAGGTGTGGCAATTTATCAAAATGGGACGAAGACAGTGAGCCGGTAAGGCCTCTGCCCTGCAAATTGATGTCAGTTACTCTACCTTCAGTGTCAAAGCTGACACCGCTCCAATTGTGCTCAGTAATCAGTCGTGAGGAGATGTCCCACTGAATACCATTCCAAAAGGGACCTCCCAGATTATTGTAAAGACTAAGCAGGGCATCTATATCATACTCATTGACGAAGAATGGTTGAAGGGTGGCTGCAGTGGTGCTAATCTGGCAGTTATTGTCATCGTTGCTTTCCATTACCATACTTGCCAGGTCTGTTTCAACGAATACTCTCAAAAGGCCTTCTTCAATATATGGAACCTTAAAGGTAAAGTCGACATCATAGCTTTCTCCTGATGCCAGAATTCCGGTATGTGTTACATTATCAGCCTCGATTGCCATAGAGAAGTCTTGACTGTCAATGATATAGTATAGACGGTCTATCCATGTGGATTCTGTCGTGGCGCCCTCGCCTTGATTGGTGATGGTGGTCCTAACTGAAATCAAGTTGCCCGATTCGGCAGCCTCCGGTAACTTGATGGAGGTAACGGTGAGGTCTGGCAGTAACCGGCAATAGAATGTCATGACGGGACTAGGTAGTTCATCGCATGGACCAATAGCCGTAACATTCCATTCGTAATGATGTCCACTCAAAACGTGAATCTTACAATGTGTCTCTATGGTCTCATATGTTTCAGGAGTACAAACTCCGTCATCAAGATCAGTTACAGATAAACGATAGACATAAGCGTCAGGAACAGGGTCCCAGTTAATGTTTACTTCTCCCGGATTGAGTATGCCATTCAATGATGGCTTAAGATTTGTGAATGTCTGATTGCTTATATTTGGGTGTACATAAAAATGATAGCTGAAACGGTCCAGCTCTTGCCCATTGACGTCATGTAATAATACAAGATAAGACAGGGAGTCTGTATGTGTTCCGCTGTTCGTGATAGCTACTGATGGCAAAGAAGCAGAAGATTCAACAGAAAAGCCCGATATTGTTGTCCCTTTATGTGGTTGTGGCGTGAAACTGACACTCATGTCATATTCATGGTTGTTGAATATTGCTAAAGGTTGTGTGAGCTCACCTGAGCATAGTTCTTCATAACGTGGTGATGTGGACCAGGGAGTGAAGTCATAATTCTTTCCGTTAATGATAAGCGTAATGTTGTCAATCCATGTTCGTGCAAAGAAATGCAACACAGTAGGTAAACCTTGCTCGGTAGTATTGACCGACAAAGTGTTGTCACTGCCTTGGGCGGCTTTTAAACCTATGGTTTTACCTGTTCCGGATAAAGATAAGCGGTCAATGTCGGCACTGATACCACTCAACATTTTTAAAACAGAGTCTGATGTTGCATCAAACGAATATGTTATTCCGTCAGTGGATAGTGTAAGTATGATATCATCACCAAAGCCACGATTATAGAAATCACCTATTGCATCATTGAAACTCTGATAGTTACGCGTTTCGGCCGATGTCTCATCCAAAGAATTGAGGGTGTAATTACCCTCGGCATTGACTAGGATGTGATAGGATAGAGTAGGGCTCCAACCCATCAGACCGTGATAGCGTATAAAGAGAAGTGCATCTCCATTAAGCTCAGTGGTAGGAATTCCAAGAGACTCTAAGGTGATCTGTTGATCTGGTTCAATTCGGATGGGTGTGCCTTGTCCGAATCCGGGGTCTTCATTCCAGAAATATTCTGCGTTAGTTACAACGGCATTCTCATAACGTAGAGGTACGTATGTTTCCAGATACACTGTAGGCGCCCAACCCATATTGCTGCGGGCGCGTAATCCCAGGCTATGAACGCCGGTGGACAATCCATCAGTATGAAACTCAATATTATCAAGGTTAAGTTCATTACTGGAGACAATGGGTAGTGGAGTCGCATTACCCAAACCTGGATCATCATCCCAGAAGTATTCAACTGTTTTTATTTCCAATGCTCCGGATGTAACAACCACATGTTGTGTTACCGTTGGCCCCCAACCGGCGCCTCCGTATGGACGAATGCCCAGAGTATGCATGCCGGGAGAGAGATTTTCAGTACTCAACATCAAGTTTTCAAGGTTTACTTCCTGATTGGTGGTAAAACTTATGGGTATGGCATTGCCTATACCTGGGTCCTTGTCCCAGAAGTATTCTATCCGTATAACTCTACCTGCATCTGCTGCACGTTGTACTACAACAGATCGGGTGAGCACAGGTGTCCACCCGTTTCCGCCAAAGGCCCGAATAAAAAGCTGATGTGTGCCGGGTTCAAGCATGTCAGTTGGTACATAGTAATCAGTTAACTGCAAGTCAGTACCAGAGATATAGGAAATAGGGGTACCATAGCCGTAGCCAGGATCATTATCCCAGAAATATTCTATGCGCAAATCTTGCGCCGCTAGGTTGCCGATGAATAATGAACAATGAATAATAAACAGCATCATCGCCCATAACCATCGCCGCAGCAGCGTTTGATTATGGTTGTTGTTTTTATTCATTCTGCATTTTTATTTGTAATGAAACCCTTACCTTGTCATTCTCAGAGCGAGGGGATATAACAGCTTTGGTATAATAAGGATGACCGGCTGGCAGGCCGCCTATGACGTAGGGGTATTGGCCTCCAAACGGACCACAGTCTCCGCCATCGGTAGCCGCTCCTTTTGCTGGACTGTCTTCCTTTAGTTGGAAACGACGGTCGTCAGCACCATTTAGTGTAAAAATAGAAGCTTCAGTATTGCCTTCATCGGCAGAACTGATGTTATTCTGGTTTAACTCAGTGGTGGAACTATGCCATATTTGACTTGGCCTAGGTTCATTGAGATATATTGAGTTGATGACTGTACAGTTTTGACAACTACGGAACACACAACTGTAAATTAAATTACTATCATTATATGTTTGTTTTAAATAGCAATTCTTTATGGTAGCGAAATACAACCCTGAAACAACGCCATATGCTGTCGTTTTTATTAAAATGCAGTTTTCTATTGTGCAGTATGCGCTGCTCAGATTAGTTGCTCCTTTTCCGGTTACTTCTATGCCATAGCACTGTCTTATGTTGACATGTTGAGCATTGACTTTAATAACGCTGTTAGCTTTGCAACGTTCTAAAGTAACATTTGATGCATCAATGTTAACCTCTCCAATCAGACTGACACCTACAACCTTTGTATATGGTGCCTTAATGCTGAAGCTTTCCAGAATACTTGCAATGTCATGAGGTGCATCGGCGCGAAAATAACCGCAGCCGATAATGGTTACTTGTTTTGTCACACTCTGGCTTCCGGTCAGTCCGGTACCGGGGTCCAGATAAAGTGTGTCACCTTCCATGACATTTTCACTGTTCATGGCGGCATTGATATCGATAAAATCTGCGTTCAGTTGTATCTGGTTGTTGATGCGCCAGGAATGGGCTTGGATTGTGACTGATGTCAAAAGTATGAATGCGGAAGTCAGTAAATGTTTCATGTTGACAGTTATCATTGTAAAATGTAAATTCATAATTGTAAGAGGCTTTATGTTATTATTAATGTTCTGTGTTATTCGGCTTGTATAACAACTTTTTGAGATACTCTCAACAAACCGTCTTGTGGCCTTGAAGAGACAGAGCTGCTCTCAAAACGAGGTATACCTAATGGATAACCGGATGGTACGTATGGATAAGTACCGCCATATGGCCCGCAGTCACCACCATCTGTGGCTGCACCCTTGGCCGGACTGTTTTCTTTTAAACGGTAACGTAATTCATTTATACCATCAATGGCAAAGACCGCCTCTTCTGTATTGATGTCAATTATCGTATTATCTGGGTAATCAGTTTTATATGATTCAATATGAAAAATGTTATTCTGAACCTTGGAATTAGTAACCTCATAAAGATTGGCATTTTCAATGAAGCGTGTATTAATGAAAATATTGTTATAGATATTGGCACCATCAACATATGCGATTGATGCCGAAGCACTAGTATAGTTGGGGCGTATATAGTTGTTGCAGACAGTTGGACTATACAGATATTTGATGGGATCATATCCGTCATTAAATATAATAATGCTGTTCTCGATTCTCCAGTTGGCTGTTGTTTTTGAATTGTTGCCTTCACCTCTGATGTCGCCGTTGGGAATGTAACATTGTCTTATAGTGACATTCTGGGCTGTACCGCTGTTTCTGACATTTTTTAGATGACTGCGTTCTATTGTAATATCATTACTTGCCATATAGGTCGTACCAGAAATCTTAAGCCCTTCTATTTTAATTCCTGAAGCTTTCAAATAAATGGGGCCACTGACTACTGCCTCTTCAATTACATTGTTGCTGATTAGATAACCGGTACCTATGATAGTTACCTGTTTGGTGATATCCTGAGTGGATGTCAGGTTGCAGCCAGGATCCAGATAGATGGTATCTCCTGATATAACATCACTACTGTTCATGGCCGCGTTTAGGTCAATGAAATGCGGCTTTTTTGAAACATCACTGTTTACTCGCCATGAACCTGCATCGGCCGTATGAAAGAACAATAGGGCCGGCAAGAAGACTACAAAAGATTTCATAAGGTTTTTGCCTGTTCTCATTTACAACAAAAAACTTAGTTATAAGGTTAGTTTTAGTTTCTCAAGTAATAAACTGGTAAAGCTTGATAAAATAATATGAATAGATTCTGTAGGCAACAGAGAATCAGTGTTCTAAATTAAATCAAGTTATAAGTCCTTCCTTAATTAATACAAATGTATTAAAACTCAGATATAGAGACAAGCGAATTATAAAAAAAGATCAAAGGGAACAGTTCGGTATATAAAGCGTACTTGAAAGATAATTTTTTCCGCCTTAAGTTTGTCCGCTACAGGATCTTAAAGAGAGTGGGGTTGCGCACAAGGGGCACAAAAAGAACCGTCCCTTTTGTGCCCCTCTTTGTGCCCCTGTGGGGTTACTTGAACTTGTAGGTGCGTTCGTAGTGGAAGGTTTTGCTGGCGTAGGTGGCCAGGATGCCGGCCCCGCCGGTTACGTTGTGGAGTATGGTTACAGGTTCTGACAGGAACGATAATTCATCGGCATCCTCAAAGTCCTTTACTGACTTGTGGTAATAATAGTAGGCTCTGGACAATACGTAGAGCTTTATGTCTAACGTGTAGACCACTTCATCCTTGATCAGGCCGCTCACGGAGACGGGTATGCCGCCTAAGATATCGTTGTCATCAACATATGAGTAAATCCAGGCGGTAGTGTCGGGCTTTTCCATAACGATGTCAAAACTGAGCTTGTTACCGTCCTTTATGTACAGGTCATCAAAGATGAAGCTTTTGTTTCCAAATTCAAACTGGCTGTCAGCCTCGGTATCCTCCAGGACGGCAGTCGTGGCATCGGTCATTCCCATAAAGACCTTAGTCTCGGCTGGAATCTTGAAATGAATTGCCTGAGCCATTGTGTCATAGCGGTCCTCATACTCGTCATACATGAAATAGGTCATGACGGGCTCTATTGTCATCAGGTAGTAGTCTGTATTATTGTCATGGCCGGGTATGTCTATCTCAGTCACCCAGATTGAATCCACTTCATCCTGATTGAAATCATAGAAATAGTCATCAAACATCTCACTCATGGTGTGGGCGGGCACATACTCCTTTGTGTATTGGGTTAAGATGAAGTCCTGTGCATGCGGAACCGTATCGGACGCAGTCGCTGTCCCGTATTGTGCGTGTGATGCTTTGACCGATATGATATCTCCACCGGCTATGACTCTGCCGTCAGTGTAGCCTTTCAGACTGTCAACGTAAGCTGCATCACGTGTAACTCCGTTTATGTCAACGTTTATTGAGACACCGCTTTTAAGTTCATTGCCACTGTAATATGAGTCCAGGAAGAATGCGCTGTGGCTGATCTTGAATACCGGAACTCTGCCGGATTCAGTGATGCTGTTGACTATAAGCATACGCTCGCTGTCAGGACCTTTGTATTCTATCTCCTTGGTGCATGCGGTTGCCAGAAGGGCGGTTGCCAATATAATGATGCTGTACTGTTTCATAACCTTAGAATGATATAGCGTAACTTAGAGTGGGGATGATGGGGAATAGGGTAAGCTGACGCAGGGTGCGTTCTTCTATGAGTTCATCACCGTTAAAATAGCTGTCAGTATATACATACACAAGGAACGGGTTGCGGTTGTTGTATGCGTTGTAGATACTCAGGTTCAGAGTCCTGCTCATCCTATCGTTGAATTTGCGGTGCCAGTTGAAACTCAAATCCAGACGATGGGTGGGGTTGAGACGGAAATTGTTGCGGTTGTCATAATAGCCCAATGTGGTCGTGTACCGATACATCTGGTCTTGCTCATCTGCCAGGCTCTCCGAATCATAGTATTGGGTGTATATGGTTCCGCAGTTGCCGGTCTCAAAGAGCCATGTGGCCGACATGTCAAACCTGTCACTGAACTTGTAGTTGCAGGTGATGTCCAGTTTGTGGCGGCGGTCATACTTGGCATCGAACGTGCGTCCGCCGTTTATCACCATGCCCGGACGGTCAAACCTGCGCTGTGACTTGTTCCAGGTGTATGCTATCCATCCGTTCAGTTTGCCCACCGAACGCTGCGCCATGAGTTCCACGCCGTAACTCCAGCCCATACCCATGGCCACCTTGTTCTGCCAGTCGGTATCGCCGCTCATGTAAGTTGAGCCCTCCTTGTATTCCAGCAGGTTGTTCATCTGCTTGTAATAACCTTCAACGGTGAAATCGGCCAGACCTTCTACACTGTATGCAGCTCCAAGCGCCCACTGGTGAGAGTGCTCCGGCTCCACCTTGTCGGTTACCGGAACCCAAAGGTCTGTAGGCAGACTGATGACATTGTTGGAAAGCAGATGCACATACTGTGTCATATATGCGTAGCCGGTCTTGAGTGACAGGTCATCTGTAATAAGGAACCTGGTGCTGATTCTGGGCTCCAATGAGTTGTAGTAGCGTTTGTTGACGCTGAATCCTGCGTATCCGGCACCTATGTTGGCTTTGATGACATCGGTTAATTCTATGTCATCCTCAACATAAAGCTGGTATTCATGCGCTATTACATTCTTTGAGCCGAAAGACTGGTCATAATCACTGGTGCTGACTGAATCATTCTCCATGGTCTCCTTGCTGTGCATGGAGAGTTCCATCACATCGGGGGTGAACTTGTGATGCGTATAGCTTCCGCCAAACCTGATGTCCTGTTTGGCCGATGGGGACCAGTGGAAATCGCTGCGGAACGAAGCATCATAAATGCCCGATTTCATGCTTATGCCGGTGCTGCCGTTGGATTTGTTGGCTTTGTTGTCCTCTTTTATCTCAATTCCCATCCTATGACGGTACTGGGTGTAGTTGGAACTGATATCCATAAAGAGCTTGGGGCCGATGACGTGGTTCCAGCGGATAGCGGCAATGGTGTTGCCCCAACGCCAATCAAGTTTGGTCTTCTGTTTTACCGATCCTCCCGAACTCCTGTAATTGAAGAATATGTCATCATCACCGCTGTACCAGCTCAGGTAGAGACGGTCGCGGTCATTGAATTTGTGGTTGATCTTTACGTTCAGGTCATAGAAGTAGTAGCCCATGCTCAGGTCATCAGTATTGGCGTAATCAAATTTCTCATTGAGCCAGAGAGCACTGTTGAGCAGGATATCGGAATATGTGCGACGGGCTGATATGTTGAATGATGTCTTACCTTTTATTATAGGACCCTCCAGGTTGAACTTGGATGAAGTGAGTCCGATTGATGCGTTGCCGTGGTAGTTTTCCATATCACCATCCTTCATGCGGATATCAACTACCGATGAAAGGCGGCCGTAATAATGTGCGGGGAAACTGCCCTTGTAAAGCGTAACGTTCTTAATGGCGTCAGGGTTGAATACCGAGAACATGCCGAACATGTGGTTGACATTGTAAACCGGCACACCGTCAAGCAGGAGCAGGTTTTCATCGGGGTTGCCTCCACGCACGTATATTCCGGCGGTAGCCTCGGTACCGGCCTGAACTCCGGGCAGCAGTTGCAGTGCCTTGAGTACATCGGTTTCGCCGAACATGGCCGGAACGGCCTTTATCTGCTCAATGGGGATATCAACGGCGCTCATCTGTGAACCGCGAACGCCCAGAATCTCTCGGTTTCCGTAAATGGTAACCTCATTGAGTTCATCGATGGTAGGAACGTCTATGTTGATTACGGTGTCGCGGTGAAGAGTGAAGGGGATTACTACAGGCTTGTAACCTACATATCCTGTACGGATCTCGACAGGGCCGTCGGGTAGGGTAAGGGAGTAGAAACCGTATTCATTGGTAATGGCTCCACGGCTACTTTTAAGGTCCAGGACAGTTGCACCTATGAGTGTCTCCTTGCTGGATTTGTCAGTGATGTAACCGCTGACGGTGTGCTTGGTCTGGGCCTGCAAACAAATTGCTGTAAGGACTGACAGTAAGAATGTTGTTGTTCGTTTCATTTGTTTGTAAACAAAAAAAGCAGCATTGTGGCTAATGACAAGCTGCTTAGTAATTCTTAATAATGGAGCGGCAAACGAGACTCGAACTCGCGACCCCGACCTTGGCAAGGTCGTGCTCTACCAACTGAGCTATTGCCGCAGGTAAATTTTCAAGAAAATTTACCTGCGGCGGTTTTGGGCTTCGCCTCGGCATAGTGAAAACAAGTTTTCCCTCTGCTCTCGGCTCGCACCAAAACTGCCGCAGAGCTCTCAGGGAAACATTTTCAGTTATTCCACTCAGATAAATTTTCCAGAATTATCAATGAACTTTGGTGAAGAGAATGAGACTCGAACTCACACGACATACCTGTCACTACCCCCTCAAAGTAGCGCGTCTACCAATTCCGCCATCTCTCCAGAGAAGTGCCCAGAACAGGACTCGAACCTGCACACCTCGCGGCACACGCACCTGAAACGTGCGCGTCTACCAATTCCGCCACCTGGGCAT
>JAGCPB010000109.1 GCA_017642425.1 Bacteroidaceae bacterium | reverse complement strand
TTCATCCTGAGCCAGGATCAAACTCTTCTTTGTAAATTTTACCGTATTGGGTTACGCCCATAAAAAAACGTGCCACTCAAGCACGCATCTCTTAAGGGACGTACCGTTTGTCTTTTTTTGCTCAGGTCCGTCTCAAGTTTCCTTGTCTAAAGTCTTAAAAATTGACGGTTCGTATTACCCTTGGACATACTCTAATAAAGAGCACGCCCGTCGTACTACTTGTCTGTATGAAATCGTATCAAAGACCGTTCTTGTCATGCCTTCCTTGCGGAAAGCGGATGCAAAGATATGGCGAGTTTGGGAACTAGCCAAACAAAATCGGAACTTTTTTATAAAAATGTCATGTTTTGAAATGTACGCCATTATACCGGCACACAACATGCAACCATTGTAACATTTGACAAATGACGATAAAAGAATCCAGGTAGCATTGAGAAAGAATGTCTATCTTTGCAATTTGAAAAAGGAACAGTTTGCAACTGTATAATATATAAGGTGTGATTAAATTACTGAGGAAAACGCTTATTTCATTGTTCCTGCTAATGGCGGGAACAATAATGTTGTATGCCCAGAACCAATTAGTCAGAATAAACGGGAATGTAAAAGACGGCAAAGGCGACATTCTGCCATACGCCACTATTAGACTTAAAGGCACCTCCACCGGATGTATTACAGATCATAACGGAAACTTCTCATTCAATGGGAATATAGATGGCCAGACACTGATAGTCTCATCAATTGGTTACAAGGACTGCGAGATAGAACTGTCAAGCAATACTGCATTTCCTCTAAGTATTATACTTGAAGAGATATCATATGTAATTGACGAGGTCATAATAAAACCGGAAAAGGAAAAATACCAAAGAAAAGGAAATCCTGCCGTAGAACTTGCCAGTGAAATCATTAAACGAAAGAATGATGACAACCCATTTAACAGCGACTATGTATCAAGAGACCGATACGAAACATACGTCGTTGCTCTGGACAACTTCACTGAAGAAAAACAGCAGCAGGCTATGTTTCGCAAGTTCCCGTTTCTGAATGAATATGTAGATACATCTAATGTCTCCGGAAAACCAATATTGAATGTCTCAACCAGAGAACTGGCCGCCACTGATTATTACCAGAAGAAACCGTCCAGACAGAAACAGAAGGTTCATGGCAGGGATTGGATTGGCATTGAAGACTTTCTTCCGGACGAGGAGGTACGCGCAGCATTGGAAGCGACCCTGAGGGATGTGGATCTGTTTAACGAAAAAGTCATTATTCTACGAAATGAATTTGTCAGCCCATTCGCCGACTACGCCACGACATATTACAGATACTATCTCCAAGACACAATTACGGTTGAAGGCGAAAGATGCGTTGACCTTGCTTTCGTACCAAGAAACGTCCAGTCTTTCGGTTTTACAGGACACCTTTACATTACAGTTGATTCTACGCATTTTGTAAAATGGATTCAGATGAATGTGCCATATGACATCAACCTGAATTTTGTTGAGTACATGAATGTAGAGCAAAAGTTTGAAAGAGACAGTATACATCCCAGGCTGCTTACATACGAATGTATTACTGCAGAACTCAAGTTGTACGACTTCATAGATGGTGTTTATGGAAGACGTGAAGTGTTCTATTCGGGATATAAATTCGACGACGAGGTAGATCGTGAACCATTTACACACCAAGAACCAATAATTGAAACATCGGATGCCCTAAACCGCGACCAGGAATTCTGGGCACAATATCGGGCACATGAAAACGGTACCGACGGAGGAAAAACCAAGGATGTAAAGGAAATGATTTCCAGACTACGTAAAGTTCCTTTATATTATTGGACAGAACAATTCATAAATCTTCTGTTCTCAGGTTATATTCCTGTAACAGAAGACAAGACTCTGTTCTATATAGGTCCGGTCAATACCATGATGAGTTATAATGGCATGGAAAAACTCAGGCTGAAATTAGGTGGAATGACAACCGCTCAACTTAATCCACATCTGTTTGGCACTGGCTATCTGATTTACGGAGTTGATGACAACAGATTCAAGTATTTCGGGAGATTGGAATATTCTTTCAGACCTAAAAAAGAGCAATGGAACGAGTTTCCGATCCACTCTTTGAGACTACAATATGAGAATGACATCTATCAATACGGCCAACAGTATATTTACACAAATAAAGACAATGCCCTCCTTTCACTAAAACGTCTGCCCGACAATATGATAGGTTATATCAGAAATACAGAACTAACCTATACCCTGGAAAGACACAGCGGTTTTACTTTTACAGGCACAATAAGAAACAGGGCAAATGAAGCCACCAAATTTATCCCGATGGAAAAAAGTGACGGTAGCGGATCAGTAAAGGAAATAACCCAGAGTGAGCTTGAAATAGGTTTAAGATATGCTCCTCATGAAAAGTTCGTGCAACACAAATGGAACAGGAAAAGCAAAACTCCGGAGTATCCTGTTTTCACACTGAATCACACTGTTGCACAAGCCGGTTTATTAGGTAGCGATTATTCCATTCAGCATACTGAATTATCTTACCGTCAACGTTTAATGGCAGCGCCAATAGGGTATTTCGACGTTATGTTACGTGCGGGTAAAATATGGGGACAAGCGCCATATCCTCTGCTTATCATTCCGAATGCCAACCTGTCATTTACATACCGCAAGGAAACATTCGAGACCATGACTCCGATGGAGTTCATTCTGGACCAACATCTGACATGGGACATAGTATATTATATGAACGGACTCATATTGAACAGGACACCACTGATAAACAAACTTAAGTTGAGAGAAGTTCTTTATTGCCGAGGTGTATGGGGATCATTAAGCGATAAGAACAATCCGTCCGTTGATATGAGCGGTAACATATTCTCATTTCCGACAGACAAAAGCAAAGCCACTGGCACAGTTATGAATGAACCATTCGTTGAAATTGGAGCCGGCATTGAGAATATCTTAAAGATAATGTCTGTCAGTTGGTTCAAAAGGATGACGTACAAAAACGGCCCCGATGTTGATCAATGGGGCTTGAGGATAGCAGTACACCTGCAATATTAAGAATCCGCTTAATTTTCTGTGGGGTTTACGAACATGAAGTCTGATACTTTCTTAAGTTCAAACCCATTTTTCTTTGCATTCCTTTTAATCAGGCGTTCCCTGCGTCTTTCCATTTTTTTTAGCTTTTCTGAAAAGAAAATGGATGTAAGCATTGACTCACCGTAGGACCATTTACTGACATGATCAGTAAACTGTTTTTCAAATACTGCACGCTCTTTAACAAACCATTTGTTATTGATTGTAACATTATCCACTTCACGTACCTGAGAGACATAAAGGACAGAGTCCAATAACGAAAAAGATGCAGCAAACATGTAGACATCCTCCTGCCGTGAATTTTTGTCCTGTTTCTGGTTACGCATCTTCTCAAGATCGCTGCGAGTCTTTTCAAGCCCCTCTCCCTTATTCAGAGTGGGATCCTTTGGAGTGCCGGACCTCTGAGCGGATACAGACGCCACAAACAGAAGCATTATAGCTACAAAAACCGGTTTCAATACCGTTCTCATATCAACCGAGATATGATTTAAGTAATTTGCTGCGGGAATTCTGGCGCAGACGACGAATGGCTTTCTCCTTTATCTGACGGACGCGTTCGCGTGTAAGGCCAAACTTATCACCTATTTCCTCCAGAGTCATTTCGCGACAACCGATGCCGAAGAACATGCGTATTATATCCTTTTCACGATCTGTAAGTGTGGAAAGAGCACGGTCAATCTCCTTGGAAAGAGACTCGTTGACCAAAGTCTTGTCGGCCATAGGAGAGTCATCGTTTACAAGAACGTCCAGAAGGCTGTTGTCTTCACCATCCACAAACGGAGCGTCAACAGAAATATGACGTCCTGACACCTTAAGGGTATCTGCTATCTTATCAACAGGAATATCAAGCTCTTCTGCCAACTCCTCGGGAGATGGACGACGTTCATTTTCCTGCTCAAACTTGGAAAGCGCCTTGCTTATCTTGTTCAGTGAACCGACCTGATTAAGAGGCAGACGAACAATACGTGCCTGTTCGGCCAATGCCTGAAGGATGGATTGACGAATCCACCATACTGCATAGCTGATGAACTTGAATCCACGGGTCTCATCAAACTTTTCGGCGGCCTTAATAAGACCGAGATTACCTTCATTGATAAGATCAGGCAGGCTCAGGCCCTGGTTCTGATACTGCTTTGAGACAGATACCACGAAACGCAAATTTGCGCGTGTGAGTTTTTCAAGAGCTGCACGGTCTCCCTTGCGTATACGCTGAGCAAGTTCAACCTCCTCCTCAACCGTGATAAGTTCCTCACGACCTATTTCCTGCAAATACTTGTCAAGAGATGCGCTTTCACGGTTAGTTATACTCTTTGTAATCTTAAGTTGCCTCATTTTCAGTATGTAGCTTTTATAGTTCTTTAAAGACGTAAAATCGCCTATTACCCTTAAATAAGCGAATTGGGTGCAAAGTTACTAATTATATTATAGATTAAAACTATTTACGCACAAAAAATTGAAGTGGTTTCAGTGCCACTCCAATTTCCTGCTCTATTGTGTTATCAGAGTTTTAATCTTCAGAAAGATTTATAGCGTAAATAGCCCTGCGGCCTGATGGATATACACCGGAAATAAACAGCTCCTGATTTGGTGATGACGCAGCCTCTTTGTATATGCGCTCAACATCATCAACTGTCTTTATCTGCTGCTCGTTTATCCTAAGGATTATATACCCGCGCTGTATTCCGGCATCTTTCATGAGTCCGTTCTTGATATCACTCACCTGAACTCCATAACCTATATTCAGTTGACGACGTGTCTGCTCAGGGACTTCCTGGAACGATGCACCAAGCACTTCCATATCGGCATTCTTAACTATCTCAGTATTGCCGCGTGAATTCTTCAGCTCAACTTCAAACTTTTTCTGTTTCTTGTCACGAATTACCGTTACATCAACCTTGTCACCCGGACGATACTGAACTATAGTCTCCTGCAGTTCATTCATTGTCTTGATCTTTTTGCCGTTAATGGAGACAATGATATCACCCTCCTTGATTCCGGCTTCAAGAGCACCACCTCCATCAACAACATCCGAAACATATACTCCGTCTATTGCATCACCAAAATCAGTGTCCTTGTTTCTTGAGTCCTGACGCATCTGAAGCACATCACCTCCCATTATACCCAGCATGGCACGTTGTACTGTTCCGTACTCTTTAAGATCTGTCACGACTTTCTTGACAATAGTGGTGGGAATGGCAAATCCATATCCGGCATATGTCCCTGTGGGCGATTCAAGGGCAGCATTAATACCGACCAGTTCACCATTGACATTCACCAATGCACCGCCGCTGTTGCCCATATTAATGGCCGCATCAGTCTGAATAAAGGATTCAATACTCTCACCTCCTTCATAAATACCGATTTTTCTGGATTTGGCACTTACGACACCGGCTGTGACACTTGAAGTCAGATTGAAAGGATTTCCGACAGCCAAGACCCATTCGCCAAGCTTGAGATCATCGGAATTACCCATAGGAACGACAGGGAAGTCATCACCATCGATCTTAATCAAAGCAAGGTCTGTATTGGCATCAGCACCTATCAATGTAGCATTGAATACGCGATTATCATTAAGGGTAACCTGAATCTCATCGGCATTGTCAATGACATGATTGTTGGTTACGATATAACCATCCTTAGTCAGAATAACCCCCGAACCATATCCGACCTGGGGCTGAGACTGATATTGACGCTGACGCGGACGACCACCGAAAAAGTACTCAAAGATATCGGGCATCTCTTGATAAGTCTGAACTTTGCCCTTTATGGTTGACTTGATATGAACCACACCATGAACGGTCTTTTCGGCCGCCTCGGTCAGATTTACCGGCTGATTTCTACTAGCAGGAGACATTGATGTCTGTAAGGGGTTTGTGTATGGTGTTCCCTGCTCCGACACATATATCACCTTGCTGTTTCTTTTATTCACTATGTTTGTGGTTATCACTGACGCTCCTATGCAACAGCATATAAGAACTATAAAAGAAGTTGCGATTCTAATTGCTTTTTTCATAGTCAATCCTCCTATTTTAGTTAATTAATTGGTTCGCATTAACACTTTCACTATTCAAATATATACAACTATCGAGCCAATGTTACATTAAATGACCAACTTTTGCCAATTATTAACCATAAAAGATCCAATTTAACATATTAAGATATATACAAAAGCAGAAAAAAGACGGGCAGGACATACAAATGCCTGCCCGCCAAATAAAGTACTATATCATTATTCGTAACCGAATATTTCGTCCAAAGATACCTGTTTGACAGTACCAAGAGTCTTAAGGTAATTGATATCCAGATCCTTGTTGTCGCCAAGGATACCATAAATGTAGGTACGTCCCTTTATCCACTTTTGCTGGCAGGCGACGATGTCAGCCATTGTCATGTCTGACAGATTGTCATAAACCTTCTTGGCGAGAGGTTCTGTCAGGCCAAGTTCCTTGGCGTTAAGATAACTGTTCAGAACGGATATTCCGGTAGTGCGGTTGGTTCGAAGCACAGATTCCAGACCTGTTTTGGCAATCTGGAAAGACTTGTCAGACTTAGGCATATCATTTATTATCAAGTCAAAAGCCTCAACTGCTGCCTTTAACTTGTCATTCTGTGAACCGATTCGGGCATAGAAGCAGTATGTATCATCCAAATACGAAGGGGATGACAGATATGCACTTGCACTATATGCAAGCGCCCTCGCCTCACGCATCTCCTGGAATACAATGGTGTTCATTCCACCGCCAAAATATTCATTGAAAAGTTCAATGGCAGGAACATCATCAATTGAGAACTTCTCTCCACGATCCGAATATTGGATGTAGTTGAACTGGCGGGAATCATAAGGAGCGATAAACACCTTGGGCTCTGAAACGATCTGTTTGCGTGTATACTTCCTGACAAGTTTCTCCGGATTGTCAGAATACTTGTGATGATTGGCAATAACGCTCTTGGCCTGAGCCTCATCCTGAGGTCCGTAGAACAGAACAGTATGCTGCTTTTTTAGAATATCCTTAACAGCTGAGAGCAAATCATCGGAAGTGAGAGCCATCACCTGCTCATTTGACAGTGTCATTGACTTTATATACTCAGCACCGTACATCACGTAACTGTTCAATGCACGTGAACAACTGTTCTGATTTGCCTTGGACATCTGACGTGCCATAAGTTCATCCTGCTTGAGATTCTCAAGAATATCCTCATCCGGAACGGCATTGAGCATCAAATCCTCCACGATATCAAGCATCTGGCCCAGATTCTCAGCCAAGCCGTTCACTGAGAACGTAAACGTGTTGTCACCGACATTAAAACTGTGATTACCGGCAATCATGTACTCCTGAAGAGCAATCTCCTCGGCGCTACGGGTAGGTGTGCCCAGATATGAGAGATATTCAAAGGCAACCCCCAAAGCCGGATTGGTACTCTTGCCTATATCAAAACGGAATGTTGCTGTTACAATGTCATTGTTCTCATTCTTCTTGTAAAGCATCTCGATATCCTTGCTGAACTCTGACTTGGAAAGATCCTTCTCATAATCAACGAATACAGGTTCAATAGGAGCGACTGCAGCCTCAGATATCTCTGTCAGGAATGCACTCTGCTTGTCACGGTTGGTGGCAATTGGAGTGATGGCAGGAGCAATAATCTTATTGTTCTTGGGATTAACACCCTGATGCTTATATACGACCACATAAGAATTGTCTGACAGATATTTTTCAGCCCACTTCATTACATCAGCCTTAGTAATCTTGGAAAGACGATCAAGTTCATGAACCTCATCAGCCCAATCTGACTTCTTGATAAATGAATTTACCATCATCATGGCGCGACTGCTGTTTGATTCCAACTGACGCATCTTACCAAGCTTGATGTTGGCAATTGCAGCCTCAATAAGTGATTCATCAAAATCACCTGTGCGCAGTTTTGCAACCTCGGCCAAAATCAGAGCCCTAACCTCATCCATAGACTGGCCATCCTTAGGATAGCCCTGAATCAGAAAATCAGAATAGTCAATACGATCATAAATCTGTGAACCTGCATACAGTACCTTTTGCTGCTGATTCAGATCAAGATCTATCAAACCGGCCTTGCCGTTTGTAAGAATAGCCTCAACTATTCCAGCTATCTCACTCTCCTTGTCTTTTTCACCAGGACAACGCCAGCCAAATAGCAGGAAGTCAGACTCATTGCCATATACATGTTTTACCACAGCAGATGTCAATGCCTCTTCAGGCTCATATTTGAACTCCGGAAGAGCCGGATTGGGTTCCCATGTGCCGAAATATTTCTCAATTATAGCCACAAACTCATCGGGATCAAAATCACCTGACACGCATATGGCAATGTTATTGGGAACATACATTGTGGATTTCTGTTTCTTGATGGCACTGATAGAGGGATTCTTAAGATGCTCCTGTGTACCAATAACCTGCTGCAGGCCATAAGGATGATGTTTGTAAAGAACTGAATCCATAGCATAGATTGCATTCTCGGCGTCCTCATTGAGATACATGTTGTATTCCTCATAAACGGCCTCCAACTCTGTGTGGAATCCGCGGATAACCAGGTTACGGAAACGGTCGGCCTGGATACGGGCCCAGTTGTCAATCTGGTTTGACGGTATATTCTCCTGATAGCATGTCAGATCCTCTGAAGTAAAGGCATTTGTACCCTGTGATCCGATCATCGACATCAGCTTGTCATACTCATTGGGAATAGCAATCTCCGATGCGGCATAACTCAGACTGTCTATGATATGATATATAGCCAAACGTTCCTGGGGATCGGTTTTTGTACGATAGATGTTGAACTGCTCTTCAATCTGATCAAGCAGAGGTTTCTCCGCTGCATAGTCAGATGTGCCGAAACTCTCTGAACCCTTGAACATGATGTGCTCCAGATAATGTGCCAGTCCCGTATTATCGGAGGGATCGTTCTTTCCACCGTTACGAACTGCTATGTAAGTCTGGAGTCTGGGCTGTTCCTTGTTCACACTCATATAAACCTTAAGACCATTGTCAAGGGTATAAATCTTCACCTTCATGGGGTCACCCTTGACGGTTTCATACTTGGAACAAGACACTATGCCGAGCAGCATCAGAACTGCAACGGCAAACAATGATAGTTTTTTCATTTAATTATGTGATTTAGAACATTTTTATTCTTCAGGAAGAAACATGGGATCCCATGCAGGCAGTTTCTGAGGTTTCTTATCCAACAACTTGAGGATATCATCAGGCACATATTTCTTCTCAACAACCAGGCGGAACATATATTCATTGAACCACTCATCGGTCATTATAAGGAAACCTTTATAACCTGATGTATTGCCCCAACTGTTCTCTACCATCCATTTCCCGGGCACTCCGGAATCATCCAAATCAACAGCCATCAGCGTCATGGCATGCGATGAGCCGCTTGCATGTGTCTGTACACGCTGTTTCTTGTCCATTGGGAACTGTGTATTGAACAATGAGGCATAATCCATATTGGCCAAATCCAATGTCCCGTTGTCTGAGTTGAGATACTTTTTCACATCACATGAGAAATACAATGCTGTATTATCCTTAATAGATGCGATAGCCATCTCCTTGATACGGTCAATGGGGAGATTGACATAAACCCAGTTGTCGCCGTCATAGACATGACGGTCATACTCAATTTCATAGGTCTTGTAATACTCCCTGACAGGATCGTTCATGAACATAACGTAATTGTTTTCCAGATCCTGACCTACAAATTCATCATAGAAACTCTTTGGAGTATAAGTCTTGCGACTCACGAATTTGCCCCTGGAATCGTAGCGAGCCCATTCGAACTCCGTAGGAGGTACTCCAAGGCATTTTACCAGTATACCGTAAATCTCAGTAAGCATCTCTACCTTACGCCCTGAGGCATCGGCGGGTTTCAGTTCCCTTAACTCAAGTCCGAACTGACGCAGTTTCTGCGAAAGGATGGAACGCATCTCGGACGTATTGTTGCTCTGATATGTCTCAGGCATTACATCCTTAGGTACTACTCCGTATTTCATTATCAGATTGGAGACACCGGTAAACTGTCCACCGTCTCCTATCGGGTTCTCAAACAGCCAGTCAACCTCACGGTCATCGACCGGTTTGGAACGGGTATCAATTATGGCCTGAAGGAAAAGATTTGATTTTTCAAGCAGATCATAGAATGAGCAATAGTTCTGAGAAAACTCGAACTCGCCAAGATCATGAGTTGTTATCATTTTGGCTCTCAATACATTCAGACCTGTAAACAACCAGCAGCGACCAGACGATTTCTGATTGGTAATACCTTTGGTAGTAACCTTGTTGGAGAAATGTGTATCAATCATAGCCAGATTATCGGCATTAACCGCCAACGTTGCAATAGACTGACCGGCAAGCGCATTACGGACAGCTTTCTCTGCTGGCGTATCACTATAGCCCTTTCGGATCTGGTCAAGCATACTGTCGGTAATTCCACCTTTGTTTTGGGCGGAAAGAGACAAACAACCGAATGCAAGCAAAAGCAAAAACGTCTTTCTCATATCCTTTTTCATTATTGAAATGCAAAGATAGTGCATGCGTAGAGAAGTAGAAAAATAAACTTCCTTATTTTTTTGATTTTCAAGACGCAGATCTGTTAATTATGGCGGTCAACAGATTATTATGAGGAAATAATAAGTACTTTTGCAGTCCGAAAGCTGACCGGTCTGCCGCTGTCCCATCGGGGGCTGAGGAAAGTCCGGGCGACACAGAGCATTCCACTTCCTAACGGGAAGCAGTCGGCAACGGCTGATAAGCGCAGAAGAAAACAACCGCCGCAAGGCAAGGGTGAGAAGGCGGGGTAAGAGCCCACCAGTCCTGTGGTGACACAGGTGCTGTGCGCCTTGGAAGTTGCAAGTTCATGTATACCGGCGTCAGAGGGCTGCTCGCCTGAGCCGGAGGGTAGAACGCGCGTGATCTGAGATCACGGAGCCTGTCCGGTAACGGCAGGTCAAGATTAATGGCAGACAGGGAAGGTACATGTACCGACCTTACAGAACCCGGCTTACAGGTCAGCTTTTTTATGACATCAAACATTACTATATATATAATGAAACGCGTACGCTGTCCCAAATGTGACCACTACAACACTTTCGATGAGACTCTTTACAATGAGGGGCAATCACTTGTGTTTGAGTGTGAAAACTGCCGGAAACAGTTCAGGATACGCATAGGGACAAGCAAACTGGCTGCAACCCAGAAAGATGCCGACCGCAAACAGGAGATAAACGACATCGGGTTCGGCTCAATAACGGTTGTGGAAAATGTGTTCGGTTTCAGACAGAATTTTGCCTTGCATGAGGGAGAAAACGTCATTGGACGTTACAACCCGGGCGACAACATAACAATCCCCATCGACACCAATGACCGCAGCATGGACAGGCGTCACTGCGTTATCACGGTCAAGAAAGAGCAATCTGGAGATATAATCTACACTCTGAAAGACTTTCCCAGCCTGACGGGAACTTTCCTGTTCAACCGCATACTTGGAGACAGGGAAAGGGTTGTCATAGAAGACGGAGCTATTATCACTCTTGGTGCAACAACCATAATACTCCAGGCCCCGGAAAAATAAAAAAACCGCTTTCGCGGTTCTTTTATTCATATCATACTCATCGTCATTTGGCTCCGGGAGACAAGATACAGACCTTGAAGTCCATTTTATCCAAAGGACAGAATACATTGTCTGCCCATTCTACGATAATAGTCAAAAGCCCTGGCTCAACTTCATATCTGACATTCTGAATAATCTGGAAGAAATTGTCATTATTGTCATATATATCCCTTGAATGCACATACGGAAGTATATTATCAACGTAATAAGGCTTTTTTGTCTCCAGATCAATCAACTGGTTTACCAAATAAACAAGAACTGCACCGTCTTTAAACACCTCTTGTGTTATCTGGTCAATCTCAAACTGTCTGTAAACATAGTAACCTTCATAGCCTTCAGTTCCACTTTCAAACCATTCCGTATTCTGTGGAATAGTAAGATTTACGGTATACATGTCAACACCAGGCTTAACTATCTCATATGTCTCATATGTTCTATAGACATCACCGCAACCGCAAAACAATAATGCGAAGGTTGCCAACGGAATAATCATCTTTTTCATAACAAAACTCTTTTAGTATTCTACATATATGACGAACAACGAACTGAATTGTTAATGTCAGTCATTCATTATCATTGTTCATCATATTTCATCAGCTGCTGGCTTGATCTCTGTCCCTTTCTTGAAGCACGGATTGTTATGGGCATTGAAACCTTATATCTTACCGGAACCCCGTTCTTTGTTGCCGGAGTCCAACGAGGCATAGCCTTAAGAAGCCTTAGAACTTCTTCATCGATTGAATAATCAAGTCCCTTCAGAATACCGACGTAAGTTATATCTCCCGATTTTTCTACCGTAAACTCAACCTCCATTTTACCATTGACAGAACGTTTCTGCGCTTCCTCGGGATAAACGAAATTGTTGGAAATATACTCATACATCTTTTCAATACCTCCTTTAAATTCCGGCTGTGTAATAACATCTTCTGTTTTCTTGGCGGAACCATTATTGGAATCTGAGGCAGACTGAGCGAACAGGACGTTCGTCAGTAACACGAAAGAAGCCATCAATACAAATCTTTTCATAATCGGACCAAATGAATCTGTTTTTAAACTGGTTCTGTTGTTAATGAATGTATCCATATCTCTATGCTGTTATTTTGATACGTTTTGACGTATATGGTTAAATCGAGGTGTTTATTCTTAACATTTTTTCTATCCTTATTACTTTTTGACAGAAATCACAAGGCAAAAATACACTGCCATTTCATGACAGTGCAAGAAAAAAGTGTTGCAATATCGTTGCAAGAAGACAAACAATTGTAAATCAGCGTTTCTGGAGAAGAGTTACCACCTCTACATGTTGAGTGTGGGGGAACATATCGACTGGTTGCACTGCAATGACCTTATAATTCTGGTCCAGAATTGCAATGTCACGAGCCTGTGTTGCCGGATTACAACTGACATATACAATACGTTTTGGGGAAGCAGCCAGAATGACATCAATCACATCCTTATGCATCCCGGCACGAGGAGGATCTGTCACTATAACATCAGGAACGCCATGGGCTGCGATGAAATCTGCAGTAAGCACATCCTTCATGTCACCGGCAAAAAAGTCGGTATTGTCTATTTTGTTCAGGGCAGCATTAACCTTGGCATCCTCTATTGCCTCCGGCACATATTCGATACCTATAACTTTCCGGGCACCTGCTGAAAGGAACTGGGCTATTGTACCTGTTCCCGTATATAGGTCATAAACCACATCGTCCGGTTTGAGGTCTGCAAATTGACGCACTACAGAATAGAGCCGGTATGCCTGACGGCTGTTGGTCTGGAAAAACGACTTGGGGCCGATCTTGAACCTGAGGTTCTCCATTGTCTCATAAATGAACTCCTGACCACGGAACACATGGACGTCAAGGTCACCGAAAGTGTCATTGCATTTATTGTTTATGACATAAAGCAATGATGTTATCTCCGGAAATCTGTCGGACAGATGTTGCATAAGTCCCATGAACTGTTCATTCTGAAAAGGGGTTTCTATCTTGGCCTGTACAAGAACCATGATCTGGCCTGTAGTAACCACACGTACCATCATGTCGCGCAGGATACCCTCTTGAGAACGCAGGTTTATGAAAGGTATTCCATGTTCAACAGCGTATGCGTAAGCGGCATTGCGAATAAGGTTGGATATATTGTCCTGGAGCCAGCATTCGCTTATATGCAACACCTTATCGAAAGCTCCGGGAATATGAAATCCCAGACCCGGCTGCTTACGAAGGAGATTGTTATCCGGATTGTCCAGTTCGGCCAGTTCCCCCTGTGTCAGCCAGCGCATATTACTGAATGAATACTCCAATTTGTTCCGGTAGCGGACGGTTTCCTCTGACCCGAGTATAGGGTTCACTTCAGGCAGTTCAACTTTGGCGATTCTGGTAAGACTGTCAACAACCTGCTGCTGTTTGAAACGGAGTTGTTCCCCATACGGAAGGTTCTGCCATTTACAGCCTCCGCAAATACCGAAATGCCGGCAAAACGGGACAGCACGGACATCGGACAGTTTATGGAACTTTACGGCCACCGCCTCGGCATAACTGTGCTTTTTCTTCAGAATCTTTAGATCTACAACATCGCCGGGAACAACAAACGGCACAAAAACCACAAGGTCGTTGATACGGACAAGTGACTTACCCTCGGCTGCTACACCGGTTATGATTACATTCTCTATAATAGGCTGTTCGCGTCTCTTCCTGGACATACTGTTATGATTTTGACTGCAAAGTTATTAAAAAAATTGCACCTATTTTAATAATAAATGAGTACCTTTGCACCCGCAAAAAAAGAAATAAAGGACTTTCAACCGTCAGACGACTTAAACAAAACAACATATTTAACTAATTATGAGCGAAAAAAGAGTTTACAAGTTCGGAAACGGACAAGCTGAGGGAAATGCCCAAATGCGCAATCTGCTGGGTGGTAAAGGTGCCAACCTGGCTGAGATGAATTTGCTTGGTGTACCGGTACCTCCGGGTTTCACCATCACCACCGATGTTTGCAACGAGTACTATCAGATTGGCCGCGACAAGGTCGTAGCTATCCTGAAGAACGATGTCGAGGAGGCTATCCGCCACATTGAGAAACTGATGAATTCAAAGTTCGGTGATGTCGAGAATCCCCTGCTGGTTTCTGTACGTTCAGGTGCCCGCGCTTCAATGCCGGGTATGATGGATACCATCCTGAACCTGGGACTCAATGATGAGGTTGTTGAGGGTCTGTCACGCAAGACCAACAACCCCCACTTCGCTTGGGACAGCTACCGCCGCTTTGTACAGATGTACGGTGACGTGGTTCTGGGTATGAAGCCCGTAAGCAAGACCGATGTTGACCCGTTCGAGGCTATCATCGAGAAGGTTAAGGAGGAGAGCGGCGTGGTTCTGGACAAGGACCTGAGCGTTGACGACCTGAAGAAGCTTGTCAAGCTGTTCAAGGCTGCCGTTAAGGAGCGCACAGGTCAGGACTTCCCCACCAACGCTATGGATCAGCTTTGGGGTGCTATCTGCGCTGTATTCGGTTCATGGAACAACGAGCGCGCTATCCTGTACCGTAAGATGGAAGGAATACCCGATGAGTGGGGTACCGCCGTATCAGTTATGGCTATGGTATTCGGTAACATGGGTGACACATCCGCTACAGGTGTATGCTTCAGCCGTGATGCCGCTACTGGTGAGAACCTCTTCAACGGTGAGTATCTGGTTAACGCACAGGGTGAGGACGTAGTTGCAGGTATCCGCACTCCGCAGCAGATCACAATAGAGGGTTCAAAGCGTTGGGCTGCTCTGGCAGGCGTATCTGAGGAGGAGCGCAAGGCCAAGTATCCTTCGATGGAAGAGGCAATGCCCGCTATCTACAAGGAGCTGGATGCCCTGCAGACAAAGCTTGAGAACCACTATCACGATATGCAGGATATGGAGTTCACCGTTCAGGAGGGCAAACTCTGGTTCCTCCAGACACGTAACGGTAAGCGCACAGGTACCGCTATGGTTAAGATTGCCATGGACCTGATGCACGAGGGTCTGATCGATGAGAAGACCGCCATAGAGCGCTGCGAGCCCCAGAAACTGGACGAGCTGCTCCACCCCGTATTCGATAAGAACGCCCTTAAGAAGGCTAAGGTTCTGACCACCGGTCTTCCCGCATCTCCGGGTGCCGCTTGCGGTCAGATAGTATTCAACGCCGATGACGCTGAGGCTTGGCATAAGAACGGCCACAAGGTTATCATGGTTCGTATCGAGACATCTCCTGAGGATCTGGCCGGTATGGCTGCTGCCGAGGGTATCCTGACATGCCGCGGCGGTATGACCAGCCACGCTGCAGTTGTTGCCCGCGGTATGGGTAAGTGCTGCGTATCAGGTGCCGGTGCCCTGAACGTTGACTATGTCAAGAAGACAGTAAAGATTGAGGACGTTGTCCTTAAGGAAGGTGACTACATTTCAATCAACGGTTCTACCGGTCAGGTATTCGAGGGTCAGATTGAGACCAAGGCTGCAGAGATAAGCGGTGACTTTGCCGAGCTGATGAACCTTTGCAACAAGTACACACGTCTGGTTGTACGCACCAACGCCGATACTCCCCATGATGCTGAGGTAGCCCGCACATTCGGTGCCGTTGGTATCGGTCTGTGCCGTACCGAGCACATGTTCTTTGAGGGTGAGAAGATCAAGGCTATGCGTGAGATGATCCTGGCCGAGAACAAGGAGGGCCGCGAGAAGGCTCTTGCCAAGCTGCTCCCCTACCAGACAAAGGACTTCTACGGAATCCTGAAGGCTATGGACGGACTGCCCGTAAACATCCGTCTGCTTGATCCTCCATTGCACGAGTTCGTACCTCATGACAGAAAGGGTCAGCAGGAGATGGCCGATGCAATGGGCGTAACTCTGGAGCAGATCAAGGCTCGCGTAGAGTCTCTGTCAGAGAATAACCCGATGCTGGGTCACCGCGGTTGCCGTCTGGGTAACACCTATCCCGAGATCACCGAGATGCAGACCAAGGCTATCATCGGCGCTGCCATCCAGTTGCGCAAGGAGGGCCTGAACCCGCAGCCCGAGATCATGGTTCCGCTGGTAGGTAAGCACTACGAGTTTGAGCAGCAGGAGGAGATCATCCGCGAGACTGCAGCCAAGCTGTTCCAGGAGGAGGGCGTTAAGCCGTTCGAGTTCAAGGTTGGTACTATGATCGAGATTCCGCGTGCAGCTCTTACCGCTGATGCAGTTGCTGCCCGCGCCGAGTACTTCTCATTCGGTACCAATGACCTGACTCAGATGACATTCGGTTACTCACGTGACGATATCGCTTCATTCCTGCCGGTTTATCTGGAGAAGAAGATCCTTAAGGTTGACCCGTTCCAGGTTCTGGACCAGAAGGGTGTTGGCCAGCTCATCAAGATGGCTGTAGAGAAGGGCCGTTCAGTACGTCCCGACCTGAAGTGCGGTATCTGCGGCGAGCATGGTGGCGAGCCTTCATCAGTCAAGTTCTGCGACAAGGTTGGTCTGAACTACGTGAGCTGCTCACCGTTCCGCGTGCCTATCGCTCGTCTAGCAGCTGCTCAGGGTGCTATTGAGAATTGCTAATTGCAACTTTATATGAAAATGGTGGTGAACTTTTTGGTTCGCCACCTTTTTTTTGCTGCATTATTCCCGTTCTCCGGATTGATGGTTTGGGCTATAGGATTGGAGAGACAACGTTCCGGGCTACTACGTGCTCCCTCCAAGGCCTAAACATCGATCGCCTCCCTTTTAATTCCCTTCGGGACTTAACGGTCGTTGAACGCAACGATGTTCTTAACGGCCTTTCCAGGGCACTTCGCTCACGCCCTGCACTGATGCTCTCCTATCCTATAGCCCAAACCACCATCCGGAGAACTGCCTCAGCTCACTTATGAAGCTTGTTAATTAACGGAAGGTGTAGAACCAATAGTAGGTGGTGTGGTAGGTGATGTAGGTGGTGTTGGCTTGGATTCTCTGGAGTTCATCCTTGACAGATTCAAGAGCGTTCAGGAATGAATCGTATTCTGATCTGGCTTCTTGGTATTGTTGGGGGAACTTGACAGATGCACGGCTGTCGTCAGCCAGTATCAGGGCCTGCATATAGAATGCGGGCAGGGTCTTGTATTCATCAAGGTTAATGCTGTCTGCAAAAGATGTGATGTCTCTCTTGAGGAGGCATGAGGCCAGGTAGGCCTGAGGGTTGTCTATATAATCCAGTTCATTGGCAAGTCCTGAAGGAACCAATATGGAGTAGTTGAACAGCATATCGCCTATGCGGCTTCCCTTTGGATTGCCATCTGCAGGGAGTTCAAGCATCGCTTTGGCACGGAGCAGGTCTACCGTAACATCGGTCTCTTTCTCATAACGCCCCACCTGGAGCAGACGTTCATACTCACCTTGAGAATAAAGGCTTTCTATCTTAAGACGACGGTGGAGATATTCATTGGTGTTTCCAAGAATTCCTACCATACAAAACAGGAGGCACATTATCAGCAAATTACCGGCAAACGAGCGTGGACGGTCATTGTATTTGGATTTGGGAACCGATGAAACCACCTTGCATACAAGGAACAAGACAAGTGTACATGCACCTGCTACTATCCATTCGGTTCGGGTTTGCCCTAAAAGTGACTCTTCATCATAACCGGTAATGACTCCAATAAACAGGGCCGAAAAGAGGTAATTACAGGCATATAGACCTTTCGCGAAACGCAACAGAATCCTTCCGGGTATGGCCAAAAGCAGTGCCACTAATGTAAGGAGCAAAGATACTGCCAGGTATTGCTTTGAGATAAATCCGGCCAAAGTTTCGTTGTCCTGTAACAATTCATTTGATGCTGCACAAAGCAACTCTCTCTGAAAAAAGTATAACCAACAGAATGCGAAAGCCGCGAAGAGGATTCCGCATATCCAACGGATGGACTTGTCAGAGGTTTTTCTTTCCATCAATGCCTTACCTTCTTCAATACTATGGCAGAACGTGCCGGAAGATAGAGTTTGAGCCACTCCTTGCGTACCTTTTTATATAAGGGGTCGGTAAGGGTGAAATGCTCCAGTTTGTCATCTATCCTTCCGTAGCCTCCGAATTCTATGCTGTCACTGTCCAGAACAGTCTTATATGAGCCTCTTGGAACAAGGAACCCGTAATCGGAGAATGAGCGGGTTGGATTGAAATTGAACACGAATATCAGGTCTCCGCGTCCGAAAGCCAGCACCTGGTCACCGTCATTATGCCAATACTCTACTACATCCTTGTTCTGGAAATTCCTGACAGAACCGATCAGTTTCATCAATGCCCTGTCAAAATCACCCAGCCAGGAATAAGCCAACTGCCTGTTATCTATCAGGCTCCACTGACGGCGGGCGTATTTATGGCTCCAGCCGTTACCCTCACGCGGAAAATCAATCCATTCGGGATGGCCGAATTCATTGCCCATAAAGTTCAGATAGCCTCCGTTTATGGTAGATGCGGTTATGAGCCTTATCATCTTATGCAGGGCTATGCCCCGTGCAGTCACATCATTACCGCCGTCTTTAGTGAAATGCCAATACATATCGGCATCGACAAGACGGAATATTACGGTCTTGTCGCCTACCAGAGCCTGATCATGGCTCTCAACGTAAGATATGGTTTTCTCGTCCTTGCGGCGGTTAGTGACCTCCCAGAATATGCCGGCCATTGACCAGTCCTCATCCTTCTTTTCCTTAATGGTCTTGATCCAGTAGTCAGGGATATTCATGGCCAGACGATAATCAAACCCATATCCTCCGTCATCAAACGGAGCTGCCAGACCAGGCATACCGCTCACCTCCTCTGCTATAGTGATGGCAGAAGGATTGAACTGGTGTATTACCCTATTGGCAAGCATCAGGTAGCAGATGGCATCATCATCCTGATGGCCGTTGAAATAATCATCATAGTTACAGAACGCCTCACCCAGTCCATGACTGTAATAGAGCATGGAGGTTACGCCGTCAAAGCGGAATCCGTCAAAACGGAATTCATCAAGCCAGTATTTGCAGTTGGAGAGCAGGTAATGGAGTACCTGGTCCTTGCCGTAATCAAAACAAAGGGAACCCCATGCGGAATGCTCATGACGGTCACCGGGCAGGAAATACTGATTGGGATCACCGGCCAGGTTACCCAGACCTTCATACTCGTTCTTGACAGAGTGCGAATGCACCAGATCCATTATAACCGATATGCCCATGCCGTGAGCGGTATCAATCAGTTCTTTCAGTTCCTCGGGGGTACCGAAACGTGATGAGGGGGCAAAGAAACTGGAAACGTGATAACCAAAGCTTCCGTAATACGGATGCTCCTGAATGGCCATCACCTGTATGCAATTATATCCTGCAGCCTTTACGCGCGGGAGTACATTATCCTTGAACTCAATGTATGTACCCACACCCTCTCGCTCCTGAGCCATGCCCACATGACACTCATAGATAAGCAGAGGATCCTGTTTGGGCTTGAAATCCTTATGTTTGAAATGATATTCTTTCTTTGGATCCCATACCTGTGCGGAGAATATCTTGGACTGATCATCCTGCACCACCCTACGACACCATGCCGGTATACGGTCACCCTGACCACCGTTCCACTTTACACGCATCTTATAGTGCTGTCCATGACCTATCATGCCAAGCGGTATGTGGAGTTCCCAATCTCCGGCATCGTTAATACGCTTTAGACGGAAGCCTTCCTGCTCCTGCCATCCGGAAAAATCACCTATCAGGTATATATCAGTTGCATTGGGAGCCCACTCCCTGAACACCCAGCCGTTATCAGTACGCTGTAAACCATAATAGAGATAGCCTGAGGCAAAATCCTTAAGGTTCATCTTACCGCCGGTAAGCTGGCTCTCACGCCACAATGCGTGGTCGTGCCGGCCTTCAATGGCACCTGAATAGGGTGTCAGCCAAGGGTCATTCTCTATTATTTTCAGCATGGTTTCCTAATCTTTACTATCAGTTTCAAAATGCCATCATTTGTAATGGCCGGTGCATGTCCTTCGCCCGGGAAGAACACAACGAACATGCCTTTCCTCACGTTCAGATATGTATCGCACAGACCGGGATAAAATGCGACATCCCTCTCTGCGCTGTATGGTTTTGAAGGAGTCGGCATGAACTTAGCCGACAGAAAGCCCATCTCCTCATCGCAGGATATCGGAACCTGGATATCGATATACTCCCGATGAGCCTCAATGGGTACCTCATCACGGGTCTGAGCCCCTTGACGGTTTACATTGACAAAAAGGTCATCACCCTGCAGATCAATTCTGCCCGGTTCCAGTGATGAAAGGTCGGTCTTGCTGAAAAATTCCACTACCTTGTCCATCAACGGACTCAGATAACTGTAGTTTTCAAGCCTGTCAAGTGTATCAAGTATCATAACTTCAGTATATGATTGTTCTTATTTTCTTTCCCGATTTATCCTTTACGGTGAAAGTACCTGTACGGAAACCATCCTTGAACATACCCTCAAGACGGGTGCCGTCTGATTCCTCAACCACACCTTTACCGTCAACGACACCGTTCACAAAGCTGCCTTTGAACTTAGTGCCGTCGGCCAGGCTCATGGAACCATCCCCCCAGGGAACATCATTCTGCCACTCTCCGTAATAGCTGTCACCGTTTGCCCAGACCATACGCCCGGTCCCTTCACGACGGTTCTCTTTCCACTGACCGTCATAAACAGAACCGTCTGCCCAGGTAAAAACGCCGTCTCCATCGGCCTGGCCGTATTTAAAGGAACCTTTATAACTGTCACCATTAGCAAAAACATACTCTCCGGTTCCGGTTATCGTGCCGTTGCGGAACTGTCCCTTATATGAATCACCGTTAGGCATAGTGCAAGAACCGTTGCCATTCTCCAGATCATTCTTCCAGATGCCGGCATAACTATATCCTCCGCTTTTGTATTCGCCCTGACCATCGCGCTTACCCCTCTCCCAGGATCCACGGTATTCAGCACTGTCGTTCCACACCATGGTGCCGGTTCCATGACGCTGGTCATTATTCCACTCTCCAGAATAAAAAGAACCGTCAGCCCACATATAAACCCCTTTTCCGTCACGTTCATCAGACCTCCATGTACCTTTATAGACATCGCCCGATGCATACTGGAGTTCACCCTCACCTGAACGGTCATTATTATCCCAGAACCCCAGATAGAGGTCTCCATTGGCATAATGACATATTCCTACTCCCTTGCGCATACCTTTCTCATAGGCGCCTTCATAGACATCGCCGTTCACGTGGTCGGTCCGGCCGGTTCCATTGGGTTTGCGTAATTTCATCTGACCTATATAAACCGAGCCGTCACTTAATACAATACGGTTCTTATTGTCTTGTTTGTCATTGTCCTGTTGAATTACACCGGCACGGCAGACAACAGGCATGAGAATGATTAGAATCAGTATGTCAAATCTATGTTTCATCATATTGAATGGTCTTTCAGAAAACATTCGGCAGCAGCCAGGTCATCAGGAGTGTCTATACCAATTGTCTCAACATCGGTAACACCCACCTTGATACGGTAGCCGGCAGACAGCCAGCGTAGCTGTTCAAGACTTTCTGCCTTCTCAAGCGGCGCCTGGGGCAATTCTGTTACAGATTTCAGTACATCGGCCCTGAAAGCATACAAACCGATATGTTTGTAATATGTATGACGCGCGGACCATTCATCCTGTGGTACTCCCCTTAAATACGGAATGACGCTGCGGCTGAAATAGAGTGCGTTCCACTTGTCATCGACAACCACCTTAGGGCTGTTGGGATTTGCAATCCTGTCAAAAGGAGTGCCTGATGCAAAAGGTTTGACAAGCGTGGCTATATCTGTCTCAGGAACGTCAAAAAGGCTCTTTATGGTCAGAAGCTGCAAAGGCTGTATGAAAGGTTCGTCTCCCTGTATGTTTACGACCACATCAGCCTTGACACCGCATTTGCAGAATGCCTCATAGCAACGGTCAGTCCCGCTCTTATGGTCCTGACGGGTCATAACGGGAGTGAAACCACCGTCATGAACGGCATTGAAAATACGTTCGTCATCCGTAGCCACGAACACATGGTCAAAAACCTTAGACGCCTGCTCACATACGCGTATTATGACAGGCTTGCCACCCAGAACAGCCAACGGCTTGGCTGGGAAGCGTGTAGATGCGTAACGGGCCGGAATAATTGCTGCAAATTCCATCAGAAAGAATCTATAGAGTAATTATCAAGAATATCTCCGTCGGAGTTCTGGAATCCGGCACACGGATCATAATCCTTAGGAATGTCAAATCTGGTGCTAGGCAGATATCCCAGGTTAACTGAATCGGCATAAACCTTATCCATAAACATGCCGAATACGGGGAGAGCTGCATGAGCGCCCTGCCCATGATCCATATCGTCAAAATGGATGTCACGGTCCTCACCTCCGACCCAGCAACCGGCTACCAGGTCAGGGGTATAACCCATAAACCAGGCATCCGAATGGTTATCGGTAGTACCGGTCTTACCGCAGCAGTCCACCTTGTAGAATGTAGGGAACAGACGGGAACTGCGCAGACGCGTTCCGGTTCCTTCGTTCACCACTGCACGCATCATATCAATCATCTTGAATGAAGCCTCCTCGCTTACCACCTCATTGCTGCGGGCAGAGAACTGAGCCAGCACATTGCCCTGAGCATCCTCTATACGTGTCACGTAGAGCGGAGCGGTCCGGATTCCATGGTTTACGAATGTGGTATATGCGCTTACCATTTCCTCGACCGATACGTCACATGTGCCGAGACAGAGTGAATGGACCGGTTCTATGTTCTGGTTCCTTAGTCCGAATTCATGCAGCAGATCCACGAACGAATATGGACTCAGCTGACTCATCAGGTATGCCGTGACATTGTTATTGGAACGTGACAGGCCCCATTTGAGAGTTACCAACTGACCAAGCATCTGCTTTCCGTCATCCTTAGGTTGCCATATCTGACCAGACTCAGTGAGAATGGTCTGCGGCTGGTTGATTACCTGGTCGCAGGGGGAATAGCCGCTCTCCATAGCAAGGGTATAAAGGTACGGTTTCATTGTAGAGCCTACCTGACGACGTCCGGTATGAACCATATCATACTGGAATGCCCGGTAGTCAGGTCCGCCCACATATGCCCTCACATATCCGGTCTTTGGCTCCATGCACATGAAACCGGAACGCAGATAGTGTTTCATGTAACGGATGGAATCCATCGGGGTGAGAACCGTATCCACATATCCGTTGTATGAGAATATCTCCATCTGGTGCGGAGTGTTCCATATCTTACGTAACGAATCCCTTGAGACGCCCCTTCTTTCAAGAGTATTGTATCCGGATTTGAGCAATGCGTCCTCCAGCATATTTTGTGCCTGCGCCTGAGTGATATTGCTCGTATAAGGAGCAGTCCTTACATTCTTCTTGGCCTTGAAGAAATCAGGCTGCAGATAATCCTGAAGCTGGGCGGCCATAGCCTCTTCGGCATAATGCTGCATACGGGAGTCAATTGTCACATAGACCTTAAGACCGTCGGTATAGAGATTGTAAGGCTCGCCGTTCTCCTTGAAATTCTTGTTGCACCAACCGAACAACGGATCATTCTCCCAGTCAAGAGAGTCTTCATAAAACTGCTGCTGGCGCCAGCTGGCAGTATAGTTGCTGTGATCCGGTTTCTTCTCATATAACCTGATACGCAGAAACTCCCTGAGGTACGTGGCTTGTCCCGCCTTCTGGTCCACCTCATGAAAGTTGAGGACTATTTCGGTATCTTGAAGAGAGTCTCTCTGAGCCTCCGACAAGTATCCGGCCTTCTCCATTTGGGAGAGCACCACGTTACGGCGTTCACGCGACCTTACCGGATGTGACCTGGGGTTGAAGCGTGAAGCGTTCTGAAGCATACCGACCATGGTGGCGGCCTCCTGGGCGTTCAGCTCTGAAGGATGCTTCCCGAAATAGGTATTTGAAGCCGTATAGATACCTACTGCATGATGTACAAAATCATATTTGTTCAGGTAGAGAGTCATTATCTCCTCCTTGGTGTAGTAGCGTTCCAGCTTGACGGCAATGACCCACTCTGTAGGCTTCTGCAACGCTCTCTGGACTGAATTGCGGGCCACATGCTCCGTATAGAGCTGCTTGGCAAGCTGCTGGGTAAGCGTGCTTCCGCCGCCGGCGCTGTGCTGCTGCAGTATGACACGCTTTACTATAGCCCTAACCAGAGCCTTGAGATCTATTCCGGAATGCTCCTGAAAACGGACATCCTCTGTAGCTATAAGGGCCTTGACCAGATACGGTGACAGATCCTCAAAATCAACCCAGACACGGTTATCGGAAGCGTAGCTGTATGTTCCCAGCACAACTCCATCGGCCGATATGATCTGGGTGGCAAACTTGTCTATCGGACTTTCAAGATCCTCAACTGAAGGTATATTTCCAATCCACCCCTTGCTTATTCCTGTAAAAATGAGAAACACGGCCAGAACACCGGCCACAAATAAAGCCCAAAGCCCCAGAATAATTCGTTTTGCTGTCTTACTCATCTGTTTTATCCACTCTTATAAGCGCAACACTCGGGCGTACATACGCCCGCGAGTACTTATTATTTTACAAAAATAGCACAAAAAGACAGCATATAAAACACCCTTCATGCAAAAATTGGCATTTTATGGAAAGTTATGAACAAGCATTCCGTCAGTTGGCATTTTATTAGTAATTTTGGGCTTCCGAAAAAACTATACTCAAATGGATCAGACAGGCCGAAGTCTCATTTCACTCGAAGGGCTGGACAGAGAGGATATTCTCTGGCTTTTGGGGCATGCAGCCCAATTTGAAGCCAATCCTAACAGAAAGACCCTGGACGGGAAAATAGTGGCAACCCTTTTCTTTGAACCTTCAACCAGGACAAGACTCAGTTTTGAAACCGCAGTGAACCGTCTGGGAGGACGCGTGATAGGTTTTTCCGATGCCGCCACCACCAGTTCATCAAAGGGAGAGACACTGAAGGACACCATAATGATGGTAAGCAACTATGCAGACCTGATCATTATGCGTCACTATCTGGAGGGTGCAGCCAGATATGCCAGTGAAGTTTCACCCGTACCTATCATCAATGCGGGCGACGGAGCCAACCAGCACCCTTCTCAGACCATGCTGGACCTTTACTCAATACTCAAGACCCAGGGGCGTCTTGATGACTTGAACATCTATCTGGTCGGAGACCTGAAATACGGACGTACCGTACATTCAATGCTCACCGCAATGAGATTCTTCAACCCCACATTCCATTTCATTTCTCCCGATGAGCTCAAGATGCCGGAGGAGTATAAAGAGTATTGCCGCAGATACAACATCAGGTTTGAGGAGCACAACCGTTTTGATGAGGAGACCATTGCAGACGCCGACATCCTGTACATGACCCGTGTACAGCGTGAAAGGTTTACGGACCTTATGGAGTATGAGCGCGTCAAGGACATGTTCATTCTCAGGAACGACATGCTCAGGAACACCAGGCCGAACCTTAGGATTCTTCATCCGCTACCAAGAGTTAATGAAATAGCCCAGGACGTGGATGCCAACCCCAAGGCATATTATTTCCAGCAGGCCAAGAACGGCCTTTATGTACGTGAGGCTCTTATTTGCAATGCATTGAATCTTCTTAAATGACCGCTATGGAAAAGACAGGAAAATCAGAGTTGCTGGTTGCTGCACTGCAGAACGGCACTGTCATAGACCACATTCCTTCAGACAAAGTGTTTGATGTTGTCAATCTGCTTGGACTGACAGGCATACACACCCCCATCACCATAGGTTCAAACCTGAGCAGCCACAAGATGGGCAGCAAAGGAATCATCAAGATAGCAGACAGATATTTCACTGAAGAGGAGTGCAGTAAACTGTCAGTCATAGCTCCCAACATTGTAATGAGCATCATCCGCGACTATGAAGTCGTGGAAAAGAAAAAGATTTCCATGCCCGATGAGGTAAGGGGCATTGTAAAATGCGGCAATCCCAAATGCATCACGAACCACGAACCCATGCAGACCGTATTTGATGTGGTAGACAAGGAGGAGGGCACATTAAGATGCCGCTACTGCAACAAAGACATTCACAAAGGCCAGATCAAGCTCCTTTAAAATGAGATCCTTAGCACTGACATTCCTGGCTCTGGTTTATATTCCGGTCATACAGGCCAATGCCTCTGAACCCGGACAAGCCCCCAATGACATCTCATCTTTCACATGGGGTGCCCGGGTAGGTTTTGCCGCTACAGGCACCTACCTGACAGACGCCAGGATTGAAGGGCACAAAATCAAAGATTATTCGCAAGATACACAGGTAGGTAATTTTGCATCCATTCAACTGAGATTCAACACCAGGAATTTCCTGGTACAGTCAGGAATAGGCCTGAATATGAATAAATCCACATTCATTGTGGACAAGAACAGCTGGAATCCCGCTTTGGAATCCAAAGACGAGATCACATGCTCCTACTCCATGATTTCCATTTCCGTTCCCATTCAGGCCGGATATCATATCGTAAACCAGCCTCCATACTGCATGTCTGTGTTTACAGGCCCCAGATTCAGGTATATGCCGGATAAGTTCTACTCCATAAATTACAGTAATACGGACCCGTTCACATTTTCCGATTCACCCACGGACATTGCGGTGGGCTGGACAGCCGGGTTAAGCATTCAGATTGGAAGAACCTTTCTGGATTTTGAATATGAGGCAACAATCAACAACATTTCAAAGCCCATGGTTGAGACAAGCGGCACCAATCCGGCTCCTGATTACAAAATGAACCGTCGGGTAAGCATTTTCTCGTTTGCTTTTGGAATAATGTTCTGAAACTATAAACCAACAATATTGACTATGAAAAGAGACCAAGAGATTTTTGACATTATCGAGCGCGAACACCAGCGACAGGCAAAAGGCATTGAGCTGATTGCATCGGAAAACTTTGTAAGCGACCAGGTCATGCAGGCTATGGGTTCCTGCCTTACCAACAAGTACGCCGAGGGTTATCCAGGCAAACGTTATTATGGTGGGTGCGAAGTGGTTGACGAAGCCGAGAGTCTAGCCATAGCACGCATCAAGAAACTATTCGGTGCCGAATATGCCAATGTACAGCCTCATTCAGGCGCACAAGCCAATGCCGCCGTACTCCAGGCTGTCCTGATGCCGGGTGAAACATTCATGGGACTTAACCTGGCTCATGGCGGACATCTTTCACACGGCTCATCCGTAAACTCATCCGGTATCCTATACCATGCCGTAGGTTATGACCTCAATCCCGAGACAGGCCGTGTTGATTATGACAAGATGGAGCAGTTGGCTCTTGAAGTTAAGCCCAAGCTCATTATCGGTGGAGGTTCGGCCTACTCACGCGAGTGGGATTATGCCCGCATGCGCAAGATTGCCGATATGGTAGGCGCACTCCTGATGATAGATATGGCTCACCCCGCAGGACTTATCGCAGCCGGTCTGCTTGAGAACCCCGTAAAGTACGCCCACATAGTAACCTCTACCACCCACAAGACACTGCGCGGTCCTCGCGGCGGTATCATCCTGCTGGGTAAGGACTTTGAGGATCCCCGCGGCCGCAAGACACCCAAGGGCGAAACCAAGATGATGTCACAGCTCATTGACTCAGCCGTGTTCCCCGGAACACAAGGCGGTCCTCTGGAACATGTAATCGCAGCTAAGGCTGTTGCATTCGGCGAAGCCCTGCAACCCGAGTTCAAAGAGTATCAGATTCAGGTTCAAAAGAACGCCAGAAAGTTGGCCGAAGAGTTGGCCAAGCGCGGCTTTACAATTGTATCGGGCGGTACAGACAACCACAGCATGCTGGTTGACCTGCGCTCCAAATACCCAGACCTTACCGGTAAGGTTGCAGAAAAGGCTCTTGTTGCTGCCGATATCACCGCCAACAAGAACATGGTTCCGTTTGACTCACGCAGCGCATTCCAGACATCAGGTTTGCGTTTCGGTACTCCAGCAATCACCACCCGTGGCGCAAAGGAGGATCTGATGGTTGTCATAGCGGAAATGATTGAGGAAGTTCTTAATGCCCCCGAAGATGAATCAGTAATCAACAAGGTTCGTGCACGCGTTAACGGTATTATGAAGGACTATCCCATGTTTGCCTATTGATGAATAGACATTACATAACCATTAAAATAAAGCCTGGCCATATGGTCGGGCTTTGTTGTTAAATCGTAAAAAATATTATTTGATAATTTTGCAATAAATTTTTGCAAAATCGTAAAAGTGTATTATATTTGCATCGAAAATGCATCCAATCAATATGAAAAGAGCAATCACAAAAAGGACTTTGTTAGGAGCGATTGTCGTTTTCACAATCATTTCATGCACCACAGACGATGACCTCAATTCCTTTGAGGGTTTTGAAAAAAGTAAGGACGTCAGTTTTGATATAACCATCACTAGAGACGGCCAGATCAACACAAGAGCAGACGGAAGTTATGACAACTTCACGACTGAAAGGGATCTTGAGGCCAAGCTGGACCCCAGCAAACCGTTCGGACTCATGGGCGTAGACGCCAAAACCAACTCCATCATCATCAACAACGAGCGTGTATTTGAAACCGCAGGCATCAGGTCTGCCACTTTTGATTCACGCAATTGGTACAGCACGGAGAGCATTCTTCTGAGTGCATATTATCCATACGTAAGTGAAACAGAATTCATGTCCGGAAACAGGTCTTACATAATACCCTATAGCTCAGAAGACACACAGGCCGGCCCTCTGGTATCACAATCCATAGAGCGCAGCACCTCATATCTGGACGTTATCCCTCTGGTATTCCGTCACATTACAAATGATATAGGATTCAGAGTGTGTGACATCACCTATGATCCTGACCTTCGCGGATACATACGTCTCAAGAAACTGACGGCACACAACTTTGCTACAGAAGGATACTACATTGATTCCATTGGCAACAACGGCGGAAAATGGGTCCAGAAAACCATCTGTGAAGAGATAGGTGTATTCCATGGCGACGCCAGGGTTGGAGTGGGCTCTGACAATGAACTGTTTGTAGGCCAGAATCATCTTGTATCAGACCGCAAGCACAGCAGCAGGTTCTATGCCGTACCTGAGGATATAAAGATGGGCAAGCAATATATAGAGGTGGTATTTGATGTGGATGCATTTGACTACAACGGGCATCATTACAACGAACTTAAGGACCAGGTACAGAAATTCCCCCTTTACGGAGTATTGCCGGGCAACAGCTGCATCTGCGGAAAGCAATACACATTCCACCTGGGTCTTGATCTGGGTACTCTTTACCAGCCTATTGAATTCACAGCTTCTGTAGCAGACTGGGAGAACAATTACGGTGTTGATATCAACAGTGTGTGGGGAGAGAACAAGATATATGAGGACAACGATTTCTTCTGATAATATGATATGATAAAAACGGTGCTGCTGTTCATACCTGGCATGACATGCCTTTTCTGGCTTGCCTTGAACCTTATGGTCCGCATTAAGGACAAAGAGTTCAAGACTCTTGACTTTTTTCTGGCAATAACCGGAATCGCCTTGTTTGCAGAAGCCGGACTGACATGTACAGACGGAACTGTATTGCTGTCATTATTCATTGTTAAACAGTTCTTTGCATTACTGATTATACCAGTGGCATTCGCATATATACGGTCTCTTTCATCGGCCGGGAACATTAAATCCCTCTTTCAGGCGGTTATAGCCATATCATTCTCATTACTGGTTGCGCAGATAATACTCATTATGCTGGAAGGAGACGAATGTTTTATTGACTGTATCATGAATCCGGCTGCACATAAGGGAGACGAGGCTGCAAAAATCATACGCATCTGTTCTTTCTGGATATTCCATGCCATCCTGACCTTTGAAACCATAGCGTTCATTACGTTCTCCGTAATTAGTTACTCAAAAGGGAACCACCATATCCAACTCGTAAACACCACCGTTTCTATTCTGGTTTTTGCCGTACTGGAAATGTCGGTCGCATTTACATTTCCGTTATGGATTCAGAACACGGTATCAGTCATTCTGACATGTTTACTGTTCTACCTCTCCTACTCCGGCATGTTCAAAGGTGAAATGAATCCCATTCCTTGCGTAAATGCCGGACAGACTCCAGCATCAGCACCTGAAAAGACCGCCGATGCCGGCATAAGACAGGCAGACGCCCGTCAAAGCCATACCGATGTCCACCAAAGCCTTGCCGATGCCCATCAAAGCATTGCTGATGAAGATTCCCTGAGAATAAGGTTCGAGGACCTTATAGTATCTGAACAGCTTTTTCTCAAGCAGGGCATCAGGCTATCAGATATTGCAGCCAAACTTGACACAAACAGGACATATATATCAAGACTTGTGAACAACACATACAACATGAGTTTCTCTGACTATATCAATACATTAAGAATAGACTATGCCGAACAATACCTGCTTCATAACCGCAACGCCAAGCAGTCCGACATAGCAGCCGCATGCGGATTCCCGGATGCGTCGGCATTCAATAATGTTTTCAAGAAAATAACAGGTGTCACCCCAAAAATCTGGCTGGCCACCAAATCATAAATATCAACATCATGCAGACTATGGATAACAAGAAAGACTACTCCAAGTATACGGTACTGATCGTTGACGACATACCTGTCAACATTATACTCCTTAAAACGATGCTGACAAGGACCAACGTAGGGATCCTTACGGCAACCAACGGAGAGGAGGCGCTTGAGACTGTCAGGAAATCCAAGCCGGATCTGCTGCTCCTTGACATCCAGATGCCAGTAATGAATGGCTGGGAAGTCCTTAAAGCAATTAATGATGACCCTGAACTGAAGGGTATCCCCGTCATTGTGGTATCGGCCTTTACATCACCCGAAGACATAGAACAATCCATGCGGTTAGGTGCTGCCGGATTTATCAAAAAACCCGTTATAATGGATATTCTTCTGTCAAGCGTAACATCCCTGCTTGACAATATTTGATATTTCCGTATTGTTGACTATCTTTGCCGTAAATAGATAAAGGACGTAACAATATGACACCTGCAGACATCAAGAACATCGATCTGTCAAAGCATACCGTACTTGCAGTTGATGATATCCCTATGAACCTGTTGCTGATAAGCAAGATTCTTTCAAGACTGAATATAAGCATTAGCACCGCTTCAAACGGAAGGGAGGCTCTTGATTTCATAGCCAAGCAAAAGCCCAGCCTAGTACTTCTGGATCTGATGATGCCCGAGATAGACGGTTATGAGGTACTGAGACGTCTGCGCGAGAACCCGGATACAAAGGACCTTAGAGTGGTTATCCTGTCCGCACTGAATTCAAACGAGGATATAGTCAAAGGTTTCAATATGGGAGCCAATGACTTTATTACCAAACCTATTATTCTGGAAAAACTGACCAGTTGCGTCATTACCCAACTGCAATTAGTGGAGTTGGCGGCAAAGTAATCAGATGTGGATACCCTTCTCTTTCATTTCGGTATCCGCCCTTTTCTTCTCATCCATAAGTAGCATCAGGAGCCATTCGCTCTGTTCTTTGCTTATGCCCAGATCACGGCATGCAGACTCGTATCTGTTCAGTACAGCCTCCTGATAGCGGTGATATGTGACAGATTTCTTTATCTCCTCCTCAATGGTTTCATGCTCTATCTTGTAGCTGTCCTCATAATATTCACGGTAGGTCTTCTCTGTGACAAGTTTAAGGCAATAGAAAAACATAGCGCCCGTAAGTATCACCACTCCCAGCACTCCCAATAGCAGAGGCACTTTCTGGATGATGCTCATTAAAGCCAGTATACCACCCGTAAGGAAACACAACACGGCTACGACAATATAATGGTTCTTGACAAGAAACTTCTTTAATCCCGATTTCATAACGGCATATTTGTTTGACGGTTCTGTAATATATTGGTTTTCATCTCATTCTCAAGTTCCTTGGAATCTATGGCCTTGCGGTATGCATTACGCGCCTCAAGTTCACGGCGGTTGCGCTCGCGCATATGATCCAGATTGCTTTTAAGGTTCCATTGCGAGAACAGGATTGCCACAGTTACCAGCATGAACAGGATAATGAATCCGAACATGATGGACATCTCCTGCTGAGATTTGAGACGTTGAGCCTCAAGCCTTAGACGGGCATTGTTAAGTTCTGCGTCCAGAATGGCCATATCTTCATTCTGAACAGCTATATATATGGAATCCTTGGACTCCATCAGGCCGCTAAGCTGACTGTATGCATTCAGATAATCGTCACCCAGGGCATATATCAGGTGCTTCTGGCCGTAACGTTCCTTATCGGTTGCCAGAGAATCCGATTTCTGCAACGCCTCCTGAAGCCTGCCGCGCGAACGCAGCCAGCATATCTCAATCATAAGCCTTGTATCGCGGTCGGTCTGTGAACGGTACAGCGGATTATGGATAAGCTCCTGATAAACACGGTCAAAATCTTCGGTTCTTCCCTGCGCATCATAAAGATATACCTTGGTCAAGAGGGTCTTGACACGCAGAGAGGGATAGAAATCCTGGAATTCCTCGGCCATGGAGCAATAATACTCAACATCGTCAAACCGGCCCAGCTTGATCAGTTCTCTGGCTATCAGGTTGTAAATGACAGGCAGTTCCTGTTCCTCTTTGGCACGGACGCAATATTCGGCGGCCTTCTTGAAATTGGAGATGGCCAACTCTGAATTGGAACGGTATGACTGTATGAGACCTATTACCCTGTGCGCGTACATCTGGCCAAGGTTACTGCCGGATTTGGCTGCGGCCGAAGACATACCCCTGGCCTCCAGCATGGCATCCTGGATACGTCCGGCCAATATCAGCATACTGCAATAGTCATGCATGGTCAGGAAATAGAAATCCCGCATTTTTGAACTGTAGCCAGACATGGATTTAAGTTCGGTCACAATCTCCGCAACACGTTCCTTGTCATCACGGATAAAACGCGGAGGCAGTTCAAGAGATAGAGCAAGCATCCTTATACGGGAATCGTTCTTGTGGATTCCATAACGGTAAATGGAATCCGCAAGCAGGATATTGGATTCATCAAACTGCCTGATGCGGCCGTTTGCATATTTCAGGTATAGTTCATTGCCAACCTCAAGACGGTTTCGGATCTGTGCCGATGCACAGACAGAAAAAGCTATCATCAGGAGTGCCAGAAAACGTTTCATGCGGAAATGCCTTTATGTCAGCTTTTTATATATGCATTGAATGTGGAATGGAAACAACTTCCAACCCCCGGGTCGCTTTCCACTCCAACCTCTCCATCCATTTTCTCTGTAAACATCTTGGCTATGGTCAATCCCAGTCCGACACCTGTCTTGAACATGTTGTCCTTCCAGAATATATTGAAGACCTTGCCCAATCTACGCTCCTCGATTCCACATCCTGTATCATCGACAGACAGACGGACTTTACCATCGTTAAGAGTATAAGTCCAACTCATCCAAACGGATCCTTTCTCTGTAAACTTGAATGCATTCTTGATGTACTGTCCCATTATGGCTTCCACCCTGACGGGATCCACCAACGCAAAAATCCCTTCACGTCCTGATTCAAGCCTGAAATCCAAACCTGAAGGCACGCTGTCTTTCCAGTTGTCATAAATCTGTCTCATCAAAGGAGCAATCTCCGTTTCAACCGGATTGACATCCACCCTTCCGCTTTCAAAACGTGAGAATTGCAGAATATCCTCAATCATTTCACCAAGCAAGGCCGAATTCTCACGTATCAGACCCAATATCTCATCTCTCTCATTGTCTTCAATCAGTCCGTCATCGGTACTGAGAAATTGGGTGAATCCCAGGATGGCATTGAGCGGAGTACGTATCTCATGGCTGATATTCATGAGGAAAGTCTCCTTACTGGTTATCTCCTCGGCCACAAGGGCAGCCTCTGTCATATACTCGTTATACAGTACCGAGTCATTGATATCTATCACAATACCTGAAAGTGATTCCAGGATATCGGTCCTACCATTAACCGCATCAGATGTTACATTAGGCCTGAACTGCCACCACCTGTAGGTGTCACCGCCATCCCTTGAAAGGCGGAAATCCTTAGTGGCAAGTTCCTTACCCGATGCCAGCCTTGTCAGTATCTCGGCAAACGCATCGGAATCTTCGGGGTGCAGCATAGGCTGCAGTTCCATCAGTTCATCGGGAGAACCCACAACTATACAATCGGCATTCTGAAGCGCCATATCCAGCATGATGCGCTCGTTTTCCAGATCAGATAAAGCCGTCTGCAATTCCCCGTCTTTTTTACGGAAAAGCAAAAACAGTATGTATAATAGCAACACTACGAACGCCAGCACATCAAAGATGATGAACATGACGAACTTAACCGGATGCTGGACCCGCCACGGAGCATTCACGATTACAAAATCATCACAGTAATCATCATAGTCCATATCAAGCAACTCCATAGCTCTCCAGGACATATATCCCTTGGCCTCATGCTCCATTATGGGAAGACTGCCGGCCGGTTCTCCGTGCAATATCCGCGCCACATATGCAGCCTGGTCTTTAGCCACTGTCTCATATGAGGCAAAGTATCCGCACAGTGAACGTCGTGATCCGTCGGCAAAACCGTCACGCACAGCCGAGAACTGCGGTTTGAGAGTCTTACTGAGCACCTGCTCATTCTCAATATCCCTCTTGACCGTAATGAAAGGGGTCATGGTCAGGCTGTTCAGAACCCTTATCCTATGGGTATGATAATCCCCGTCACTACGGTAGTCATTCAGTTCCGGACAGGCATTCGAGAACACATTGACAAATATGGAGTCCTTGAATCTTTCTGAAAGCTGTTCGAGCGAAAGGTCCTTGATATGATAATCCATATTGTTGACATAAGGCGGACGGTTCAGTTCAGTGTGCAGACGCTCCCTGATACGCCTTTCGTATTCAGTGGTATCAAGTTCCATTACAACCAAGTTCTGATACATGGGCAATCCGGGTACGGAAACCAAAGGAGCCATCTTTACGGCTATTTCTATGTTACGCTGAAAATTCAGCAAATCCGTACAAACCGCGATATTGGAACTGCGTCTTATAAGATTCCAGTCCGGACAACGCAAACCTGCCGCCACGACTGGAATACTGTCAACAGGAGGCAGCCATTTGCTGTACATACCCTTAAGATAAAGGCTCAATGTCCTGTCATCTATACAGCACACCACATCCGGCACCCAATTCTCCTCATTCAGTTTCCTGAGCGGAGCCTCAAAAGCATCAGACTGCGCAAGGTCAAGCTGACCTGCCGAGTAAACATTTCTAATATCTGCATTTATGCCGTTCTCCTTTAGTGAAACGGCAAACTGTTTTTCATAATTTCTGTAGTTCTGGAATACAGAGTCGTACACGAACAGGCACAGCACGTTACAGTCTTTAACCTCATCACGGGCCAAACGGCCTCTACCGCAGCCGGTCAGCACAAGCAACAGAAGCAATGAAATCAATATGTAACGTTTCATCCTCATGACTGTGTATCCTTTTTAACGTCACCTATCGGCAGGCGGAACCAGAAACGGCTTCCCTGCCCTAATTTGCTGGTAAAGCCATACTCACCATTCTGCTTCTCTATAATTGAACAGCAGATATCAAGGCCTAGCCCGGTACCCTTGTAGTTGCCCTTTACCATACCGAAACGCTCCCTTACCAGTTTACTGTCCTCTTCGCTGATTCCTATGCCGGTATCTGTCACATAAACCTCGACCGAAGCTCCATCTTCTGAGACCAGCCAACCTAAAGTAACAGATCCCTGCAGGGTATATTTGAAAGCGTTGCTCAAAAAATTATTGATAACCTGACTGGTGCGAATAGGATCGGCCATTATCATGACATCGTCTCCTTCATATGGCTCAAACCTGAATTTAAGGTGTGACGGACACAGTATACGGTTTGTATGGTAACTGTCCTGAACCAACTTGGCCGTACTGATGAGACGTATCTTGAAAGACATGGAGTCCGTACTGTCGGCCGGCTTGCGGACAGCCTCGTCTATCAGATCCAGAAGTTGCTCGGTATTATCCCTTATCAGGCTGGCAAAAAGAGCCTTGTCCTCAGGACTGCATTCATCAGCCAGGAGTTGGGCAAAACCTGAAATGGCATTGAGAGGGGTCCGGATATCATGAGTGATATTGGCAATGAAGTTCTCCTTTGAGATTACCTCCTCGGCCCTGATGGCAGATTCCTGGAGAGTGCGTTCAAACTCCACCACCTTATCTATGCTGATTGCCAAACCAATGATCATGTCGCCTTTGTCATTCCTGCGGAACGTGACCTCCCACCAGTGCCAGGTTTCATCAAACAGTCTGGCACGGATTCTCACCTTGGTCTTTTCGGATTCGGCCGGTACAATCCCGGTGCAGATATCAAACGACCCGTAACTTTCCTGAGCGATATGTTCCTTCCGATAATCCTCAATAGGCCACTCATGGGTCTCGGTATCACTTTGTGAACTGTGCAGGAAACCAATACGTCCGTCCTTAACCTTATAGAACATGGAATCACTACCCTCCATAACCAGAATACGGCGCTGTGTCTCACTCCTGAGTACGCCGATAGCCTGTTCACGTTGGCTGTTTCTCTTTTTGAACCTGACCGATGTCACATATGAAATCAATCCTGCAATCAGAATGACCGCCAACGAAACCAGAAGGACAAACAGGACCTGATACTCAATATAGAACGGGACATTGATTATTATAAACTGCTCCCTATAGTCATTATAATTAAGGGGAGGATCCATCTGGATCATAGCATTCCAGTCCATGTAATAATCCTTCTGATGAGTCTCCACCGGAATATCCATTGGCCTCTCACCCTGCATTATCCTGATAGCCGAATGAACCTGATCCACTATCTGGGTCTCAACGCTTGCAAAATAGCCGCATAGGAATTTGGGACGCTCATATTCATTGAGTACAGTTCCCGATTCATTGGCACCCAGCAGGTTACTGAAACTGCCAAACTGCTCGCGGATGGCGGTAATCTGCGGCTCACGCGTCAAGTCTATAAGACTGTTGCTGAACAAATCATACTTGACCTGAATATGTCCCTGGCGTCCCTCAAACGTATATGATTCAGCCAGATTCGATATCCTCATGCCTTCATTGTACAGTCCAGCAGCGTCAGACTCCGGATTATCAGGCCTGTTTCTCTCGGGATCGGCCATAGTGACAAAACTCACCACGATCTTGTCATTAAGAACGGCCGATGACGGATCATTATAATGAATCTCGAATCCGGAATTATTGATGAATACGGTAGTATCGGAAATGCTGCCATACAGTTGTTCCCTCAAATCATCCTGATAACCGCCGTAATCCAGCTCCACCAACGGACTGCCCAGGAAACCCAGGTTACGGAACAGGTTACAGTTTGCAGCCAGATCAACAGGATCACGCCAACCGGTAAGCAACGGATAATCCTGATGGTTGTATGAGACCACGGACACTCCTGCAAAAACGGAGGGGAACAGGCTGAACAACGTATCTTTATGCTCCATTATGTAATGGAAAGCCAGATCGTCATTAATCAGCAGCACATCGGGATTGTAACTGCAGACGGTATCCACAAAAATATCCTGTCCCGCTGTAGTGACAAACGGCGTTTCCTTGTGTATCAGGTCCAGATATATATGATGGGCATGGACATTCATTCCGTGACGTCTGAAACAGCGGTCCATATAGTTTCTGAAATAGCTGCTCTCCTGCCCCATATCGTTATATGAATGGAGCACAAGTACGGAATACTCCCGATCTGATTTCTGCCCTCCCCAGCTGTTGATGCGCGAAGTCCTGTGAAGGTGGTCATGCCTGCTTACAGGGTCACACGATACAGCCAGCGAAAGCAGGCAAATAATACCTGAGAGCAGGATCAAGTCCTTTTTGATACGGGAGAAAAACATAATGTTGTTTAGCTTACGGCAAACTTAACATATTTTTGTATAAGTGCCAATAAAATGGAACTGAATATCGGATAAAAAAGCGAACTTTGTGCACATTGACAATTGACTCCGGGAATGAAGATAATATGTGACTCCGCTATTCCGTTTCTAAAAGGTGTAATTGAACCATACGCCTATGTATCCTATCTGCCCGGAAGTGAAATTACGCGTAATGATGTACTTGACGCCGACGCCCTTGTCATAAGGACCAGAACTCACTGTGACTCAAGGCTTCTGGAGGGAACAAAAGTCCGTTTCATAGCCACCGCCACCATAGGTTATGACCACATAGACACTGTATGGTGCAAGGAGCACGGCATTACCTGGACCAATGCCCCAGGCTGCAACTCATGGTCCGTTCAGCAATATATGGGTTCGCTTCTGGTATCCATGTCAAGACGTATGGGGTTTGACTTCAGACAGAAGACCCTGGGTGTAATTGGAGTTGGAAACGTAGGCGGCAAGGTGGCGCGTCTTGCGGCTCTGCTCGGATTCAGGATACTGCTGTGTGACCCTCCCCGTGCCAGGCGTGAAGGCGGCAACGGGTTTGTTTCCATTGATGAAATAATCGGACACAGCGACATCATCACATGCCATGTCCCGCTCACTCATGATGGTCCGGATGCCACATTCCATCTGTTTGACAGCCACAGACTGGCCTCCATGAACCATAACCAGATTCTCATAAACACATCACGCGGAGAGGTCGTGGACTGTGCGGCACTTAAGCAAGCTCTAAAGAACGGCTCAATAAGAACCGCCTCACTTGATGTATGGGAGAACGAGCCTGATATTGACCGCGAACTCATGGATCTGCTGTATACAGCCACTCCGCACATAGCAGGTTATTCAACTGACGGCAAAGCCACCGGTACATCCATGTGCGTCAGAGCGCTTGGAGATTTCTTTGATTTGCCATGTCGCGATTGGGAATCCTCTGAAATCCCACAACCCGTGCAACCGGCATTGTTCTCAATCGATGCAGAAGGTAAACAGCCTCAGCAAGTACTATCAGAAGCGATTCTGCATACTTATGACATCATGCACGATGACGCCATGCTCAGAAAAGATGCAGGCTTGTTTGAGAATATACGCTCATCATACCCGATACGCCGCGAATTCCCGGCTTTCACTGTAAAAGTCCTTAATGACAGTCCAGGCCGGGCAGCCGTTTTTTTACGTGAAGCCGGATTCAACGTAACGAAATAAGACCTATTTTTGTAAATAAACAGAAGCAGACATGAAGTTACTGGGAAAATATTCATTCGGAACAGGAGACCGTTTCTCACATGAAGGAGCGGCACAACTTGCCGCCCTCATTATTGCAGAACAAAAATATCATGTCCGGTTCGTTCCGGTATGGAACAAGTCCAACCGTGAGCATCAGATCATAGGAACAGAACCTATGGACACCCGCCGTGAGGCGGATGAAGCAGTCAAGGCACTCAACTACACCCGTCCGTATTTTGTGGACGCTGACCACATCAACATGAACAATGTGGACCGTTTCGTGGATGCATCGGATTTCTTTACAATAGATGTTGCTGATTACATCGGGAAAGACACCGATGCAGCATCAACAGACCGGTTTGTAGAGAACAACCTGAAGTATGCTGGCAATCTGGTCATTCCGGGCATTGAAAAACCGTTCAAGGTGGACCGCAACCTTATAGAGACTATGGCCGGAAAATACCTTTTTGCCGTTCAGGAGGCCGGACGCATCTACCGCCATATAGCTGACAGGAAAGGTGTTGACAATTTTGTAACAGAGGTATCGATGGATGAAGTTGACTCACCCCAGACTCCCATTGAGATATTCTTCATATTAAGTGCTTTGGCGCAGGAAGGTGTACCCGCGCAGACGATAGCCCCCAAGTTTACCGGCCGGTTCAATAAAGGTGTTGAATACGTGGGAGACACGGCACAGTTTGAGAAAGAGTTCCGTGAAGACCTGCTGGTGATAGACTTTGCGATAAAGGAGTTCGGACTCCCGGAAGGACTCAAACTCAGTATCCATTCCGGCAGTGACAAGTTCTCAATCTACCCCATCATGGGCCGTCTGATACGCCAATATGATAAAGGAATACACATTAAGACAGCAGGCACCACATGGCTTGAGGAGAACATAGGTCTTGCCCTGGCCGATGAGCAGGCGCTTGAACTGGCCAAGAAGATAGCCATATCAGCACTTGGACGCATGGAAGAACTGTGCATTCCTTACGCCACAGTCATAGACATCAATCCGGCCCACCTGCCTACAGCAGAGCAGATTGCCGCATGGAGCGGACAGGAGTACGCCCGTGCCCTGCGCCACAATCAGAAAGACCCGCTCTACAATCCCGATTTCCGTCAACTTGTGCATGTAAGCTACAAGATTGCCGCCGAATTGGGCGATGAGTTCTATGCAGCTTTGAAGCGTAATGCCCAAGTGATTGCAGAACAGGTCAAGGAGAACATACTTGACAGACACATAGCACGCCTGTTTGAATAAAGACCATACTGATTATTAACCTGATTATAAAACCGATACAAATATGAAACCGTTTATTCACGAGAATTTCCTGCTGCAGAACGAGACCGCAGTACATCTGTTTCACGATCACGCAAAGAAACTGCCTATAATAGACTACCACTGCCACCTGAATCCGCAGGAGGTGGCCGAGGACCACAAATTCCGTTCCATCACCGAGCTTTGGTTGGGCGGTGATCACTACAAATGGCGCGCCCTGCGCACCAACGGAGTGGCCGAGAAGTACATTACCGGTGACGCATCGGACTGGGAAAAATTCCGGAAATGGGCAGAAACCATGCCTTATTGCATGCGCAACCCGCTCTATCATTGGACTCACCTGGAGCTCAAGACCTGTTTTGGTATAGACAAGGTCCTGAACCCGCAGACCGCAAAGGAGATTTATGACGAGTGCAACGAGAAGCTGGCCAGCCCTGAATTCAGCGCCCGCAACCTGATGCTGCACTACAACGTTGAGACCGTATGTACTACCGATGATCCCGTAGACTCACTTGAGTACCACAAGCAGGTTCGTGAGAGCGGATTCAAGGTCAAGGTATTGCCCACATGGCGTCCTGATATGGCCATGACCGTTGAGAATCCGGCCGCATACCGCGATTATATTGACAAACTGGCCAAGGTAAGCGGTGTAAGCATAAAGTGTTTTGATGACATTGTAAAGGCCCTATTGATACGTCACAAATACTTTGAGCAGATGGGTTGCCGCCTGAGTGACCACGGCATGGAAGAGTTCTATGCCGAAGACTTCACTACCGCAGAGTTGGATGCCATATTCAGCAAAGTCTATGACGGAACCAACCTCACCGAGACTGAAATACGCAAGTTCAAGAGCGCCATGCTGATTGAATTCGGCAAGATGGATGCCGATACCGGATGGACACAGCAATTCCACTACGGCGTAATCCGCAACCAGAACACCAAGATGTTCAACCTGATTGGAAAGGATACCGGATTTGACTCAATGTCACAGGTAATGACCGCCAAGGCCATGAACCGCTATCTGGACCGTCTTAACAGCATGGACAAACTCACCAAGACCATCATATACAACCTTAACCCCAGTGATTTTGAGATGGTAGGAACCACTATAGGTAACTTCCAGGACGGAAGCGTGCCCGGAAAGATACAGCTTGGAGCAGGCTGGTGGTTCCTGGACCAGAAGAACGGCATGGAGCAGCAGATGCAGGTTCTGAGTATGCTTGGGCTGCTTTCCAGGTTTGTGGGTATGCTCACTGACAGCCGCTCATTCGTATCATACGCACGCCATGAATATTTCCGCCGCATACTGTGCAACCTGATAGGAAATGACGTTGAGAAAGGTGAGATTCCCGCAAGTGAAATGCCGCGCATAGAACAGATGATTGAAGATATTTCATATTATAATGCAAAAAAATTCTTCAACTTTAATTAATTAATTTAACTTTGCGGATGAGACCTTATATAATAAGAAATATTGTAACTAATTAAACTTTATTCTTATGAGAATCAAAAAATCAGTTTTCCTACTCCTATTATCCATGTTTGCTTTTACCGGATGTTGGGAAGAACAGCATCCCGGAACGTATTATACGTTCAGTGGACAAACTGTGGCCTCCAGTCTGGAAGAAAAGCCCGATTACAGTGAATTCGTAAAGGTTCTGCAGAGAGCAGGCATCTGGAGTGACCTCTCCACCTACGGACACAACACCTGTTTCGCGCCCAACAATGAAGCTATAGCACGGTTTCTGAAAGAGCGTGAGGCAGCTGCCAGAAAAGAAGGCAAGGATGTGACATACGACAGAGTTGAAGACCTCCCAAAAGAGGATTGCGACACTCTAGCATGGACTCATCTGATTGACATCACCTGCTATGTAGGGGACCTTATTCCGGGTCTGTTGCCAAAAGTAAACCTGAACGACCGTTTCCTGATCCTTACTCTGGACTCCACTCGTGTTGAACAATTGGGTGACTCGGTCATAGCTCTTCAGAGACGTCTGAACAATTCCATTATCCTGGCTCAGGATGACAGTTGTGAAAACGGTGTCATCCATTACATTGACCGCTGCATAGACTTTGGCGGAGACTATGTATATGACCTGGTTGACAATGACCCCAAGACACAGTTGTTCAGTGAGGGCCTCAGGGTTGCCGGATTCCACAAGATTCTGAGCGAATGGTATGATTATAATTACAAGATTGGCGACGATTCTGTCCGCAATGGTGTAAGCCTCACATCGGCAGGAAACAATTATACAGTATTCTATTGGGAGAAACGCAAGACCAATTTCACTTTGCTGGTTCCTACTGATTCCATATTAAACCGTTACGGAATCTACACCATAACTGACATGTTCAATTACGCCAAGAACATTTACAGTGAATACAATGGAGTTGATTCCATCATGGCGGATTACTCAAATCCCAAGAATCCGCTATTCAGATTCCTGTCATATCACATTCTGCCATTCCTGGTGGACTTGTCCAGAATAAACGGAAGGAATGACATAGTCAAGACCTATAACGCTAAGGTTACCTATCCTGAAGACTATTTTGAGACATTCCTGCCCAAGAGTCTGATGAGGATCACCACAAAGTTTAAAGGTGATGACATTGACCTTAACAACATATACATCAACAGTAATATCTACCGGATACCTACCAACGGAGCCAGGGAACAAGGCAACGGAACACTTGGCTTCAATGGTGCCAAAGTGAGAGGTGTAAGAATTCTAACCTCGGATGAAATGAACAAACTGGGTGTTTCAAAGTACAGCGCACTTAACGGCGTTTACCATTACATTGACGATATACTGGTATATGATGACAACGTAAGGAACAACATTCTGGACCGCCGTATGAGAATTGACTGCACCACCCTCTCGCCTGATTTCATCACGTCAGGTGCACGTCAGTTCAATGCTGAAAACACAGGAGTCAGCAAATACGGAAGCGGATTCAAAGACCCCAAGAATTTCACTTCATACCAAACCGAATACACACTGTCTGTCCGAGCACCGAACACATCAAGCAGTTATGCATATGAAGGCGACGGCATTGATATTGAGGGCCAGTTTGATATGTTTGTAAAACTTCCTCCTGTTCCACACGATGGAACATGGCAGCTCCGCCTGTCATTCCGCTCAAACAAGCTATGCGGAATTATACAGACCTACATGGCATCCATCCCCGTCGGCCAGGAGGTTATGCGTACTGACTGGAAACCGCTGGGTCTGCCCATAGACCTTCGTGTTGATTTGGACGATCCGAGCGTAGGCTGGATAAAGGATGAAAATATGGAAAGTGAGGCAGCTATTGAGGCATTGGACAAATCTATGAAGAACCGCGGCTGGATGAAAGGATCTGATGCTCAAAGGACAGCTACAGACATAATACACCGTAATGTTGACACAATGGGACGCCTCATACTTGCAACTGAATACATGACAAGCAATGTGGACTATTACATACGTTTCAAACAGCTTCTGGATGACAAGAAGGCTGAGTTCCTGTTTGACTACATTGAACTTGTGCCCAAATCAGTATATGATTACAATGAGGACAAGCATTGATATTTAGTCATTTGCCATAATGCTCCGGTGACAACTTCATCGGAGCATTATTTTTTATAAAAAAGTGCCGATTTAGTTTTGGAGTGCCAATAAAAAGGAGTACCTTTGCATCGCTTTTAAGGAAAAGCACTTGCGCGATTAGCTCAGTTGGTAGAGCAATTGACTCTTAATCAATGGGTCCAGGGTTCGAATCCCTGATCGCGTACGAAAACAGGAGACCAATTGGCCTCCTGTTTTCGTACGCGCCCAGGGCTCCGAACCCTGGACCATTGATTCTCAAACCTTTTTTTAGTTTGCTACGCAAACGCGCTCCATTCCATTACGCTTGGCGGCCCTCCGGGACCGCGGTCTCGCTCCAGGCATTCGCTCGCACCAATACGTTTGAACCTGCGTATTATTTTTCAACTTTCAATTTTCAATTATTCAAATATGTAGAGTTCGCTGGGGGTGGTGCGTTTCAGGGCGCAGAGCTGGACATCCTTGCCGGGAATGATTCCTACTCCGCGGAGCTCATATTCTACTGTCTTGTAGGCTATCTCGGGATGGTTATTCTCGCCACTCAGATGACAGAGCCAGATATTCTTAAGGTCCGGATGGATGTTTTGAGCCAGGAACCTAGCAGTGGTCTTGTTGCTTAAGTGTCCCCTTGGACTGGTAATACGTTCTTTAAGAAACTGCGGATAGTTGCCCATACGCAGCATATCCTCATCGTAGTTAGCCTCCATAATCAGGTAATTTGCCTGAAGTATGTACTTGGATGCTGTTTCTGTAATATGTCCCAGGTCCGTAACAAAACAGAACACCTTACCATCCACCTCTACCCTGTAACCTACATTGTCTGTACCGTCATGCGGAACCTCAAACGGAGTGATGATAAAGTCATGGAACCTGAACGGAACCTCCTTCTCCACATAACGTACACTGCTATGCAGTTTCTCAGTCATGCAGTAGTTGTTGTTTATGCCTTCATGGGTCTCACGTGTGGCATAAACGGGGATGGAGCATTTTTCGCCCAAGTTGCCAAGTGCTTTGATATGATCCGCATGATCGTGGGTCACGAATACGGCCATAACTCTCTCAAACGGGATACCGACATCCTTGAGGTAGCCCTTGATCTGTTTAACCGGGATACCGGCATCAATCAGGATTGCATGTTCTTCTGTGCCAAGATAATAGCAGTTTCCGCTGCTTCCACTTGACAAACTCATAAAGTAAATCTTCATTTTTATGTTGTCTTATTTCCTTCTTCATAATCAATTGTGTTTATAATGGTTAGAACGGATAGCCCACCGCCAGATGGAACGAGAAGTCCCTGCCCATTGACGGATGTACCAGAGGAAGCCTCTGATATATAGTCTTGCCCGATGGGTTATAAGCTTTCATACCGCCATCCAGCCTGAGAACCAGGAATCCGAAATCCAATCTCAGTCCAAGACCATACGACACAGCAATCTGTCTGTAAAATGAATCAAAGCTGAATACGCCACCTGGTTGTTCGTTGTATTCGCGAATGGTCCAGATATTTCCGGCATCCAGGAATGCAGCTCCGTTTATTTTCCAGAACAGTTTGGAGCGGTATTCCAGACTTGCTCCCAGTTTTATGTCACCGGACTGTTTGATATAATCAATAGTTTTGTCATCACCCTGATATGTACCCGGTCCCAGTTCACGCACAGCCCAGCCTCTGACACTGTTGGCACCACCGGCAAAATACCTCTTCTCAAACGGCAGGCTTGTAGAATTACCGTATGGCACTGCAATTCCCCACTCTACATGGGCAACCAGATTGTTCATCCTGTCCAGACGCCAGTTTGCGGTAAATGAAAAGTCATGCTTTGCATACTGGGCAAATGCCACTCCAAGGAACTTGTACTGTCCGTTTTCATTCTTTTCAAAGCCCAAAGGCTCAGAAAGGAGATTAAGCATATTACCCGATGTCTCCAAACCAACGCGCACAGAATACCTGAACGGTGCCACCGAATTGATCCTGGCATTTGAATAATAGAACGTATAACCCAGTTTTGTTATGAGCAGATCCTCATAATTGTATTTAAGGATAGACCTGGATGACGTTATCTGATCCAGATACTCAGACCTGAAATAGTCCGATATCCACGGAACGACAAGATAGTTCAGGTCCAGCACGTCAAGTTGATGTGTTTTCTGCCATGCGTCACCCCAAAGATAACTCCATCCCAAGGCGAATATGGTCTTCTGGAATTCAGGACGGCGCTGGGCATTGATCTTGAAACTGAACCGCGATGTTGCCTGACTGCGCCTCTGGAGTTCCTGGGTCATAAATGGGGCAAGGAACTCCGGGAAATCCAGATTGGCCTCCATACCATATTCCATGTATGTATCACCCGAATATCCGGGTAGATTGGATATCGACTCATAAGCGCCACGCAACTTTAAGGTCAGCTGTTCAGAGCCCCTGAAAAGATTGCGGTCCGTAAATGACATGGATGCCGCAGCACCCAGGTCACCGGCGGTGTTGGTACCCTCTATCTCCAAACCGAAGGTATGCTTTGGAAGGCTCATCAAAAGCACATTGGCTTTCAGTTTGTCCTGCTGATCCGGCACATCATCAAAACTGATATTGGAATACCTTAGGATTCCCAACCGGGAAAGAGACGAATATGTCTTGGAAATAGAATCTGAATTATACATCATTCCGCCCCTTACAAACGAATGGCTGTCTATAATCTTGGGGCGCAGGGAGGATTTGGAATCCTGGCCGGAATGAATAAGACGGAATCCGTCACACGTATCTGTCTTTTGTGATATTGTCACACCGGGAATATTACCGTTCTTGTCGGACAGGATATAGTCTACCGAAGCTATCTCATACTGTCTGTGAGGATGTACAGTCCCGTCCTCGTCAACACTTTCTGCAGCAATGATCATGCTTAAGCCAACCCTGTCACTGCCTTGCACCGTATCGGCCACAAAAGAGATATAGTCCCTGTTGAATCTGTAGTATCCGTACCTGTGTACAAGATTCACGATGCGGTTACGTTCATCATTAAGAACATCGGCATCAAGATTCATGCCCGGAACCAGAAGAGACTGTTTGATATTGTCATTTATAATGCGCTCTATCTGAGAATCCTGCACGGTTATCCTGACAGTGTCCACGACAAACATCTTGCCGGGATGCAGATTGAAGACAAGTGTTGTCTTGGGTTTTCTACCATTACGTGAAGAGTATGTAACATCGGCATTCAGATAACCCGAGTTCATGAGAGAACGTTTCATATCCACACATGAAGCCTCGGAGAGCAGATGGTCATAGATAACCGGCGCTTCGCCAGTCCTGGTCCCGGAGATTGAATACAGCCTTAACGGGAAACGGAACAGACCGAACCAGCGTGAATTAGGGGACTGATAAGACAGATTCCTGTATTTTGGAATGTCTGCAACAGACTTGTCATCGGACGTAACCTCAACCTTTCCAAGCAGATAATGTCCCTGGGGCACATATTTGTATACAGAGCAGGATGTCAGCCACAGAAAGGCGACCGACAAGACAACGGCATTAATGGATTTCCTGCTCATACTATATAATAACCCTTAAATTAAACAAAGATAGAGAAAGTTTACTTGCTTTCAAAGAGCAGATTTGAAAAATAACTATCTTTACAACACTCAAAAAAACGGGATGCTCAGCAAAAACGACATAAAGAACATCAAGAGTCTGGAACACAAGAAGTTCCGCGAAGAGAAGGGTTTATTCGTTGCCGAAGGGCACAAACTTGTAGGTGACCTGTCCGGCAAACTGGAATGCGTTCTGATTGCAGCAACACAAGAATGGCTGACAGCAAACAGGCACTTCCCGTCTGAACGGATAGAGGCTGTAACCCCCGATGAACTGCACCGGATAAGTCTGCTTCGCACTCCTCAGGATGTACTTGCAGTATTCCGTATCCCCGTTTCTGACACTACAGTCGCTGCTGCAGCAACAAACAATCTGGTTCTGGCTCTTGATGACATTCAGGATCCCGGCAATCTGGGAACCATTGTCCGTATAGCGGACTGGTTCGGGATCAAAGACATATTCTGTTCAAAAGGTACTGCCGATATCTATAACCCCAAGGCTGTACAAGCCACGATGGGTGCCATAGCCAGAGTGAAGGTCCACTATACCGATCTCTCGGAATCTTTGTCAAAGGTAGATTCCGGCATTCCTGTATATGGCACATATCTGGAGGGGGAAAACATATATAACGCCCGGCTGTCAGACAGAGGAATCATTATAATGGGAAATGAAGGGAACGGTATAAGCAGGGAGGTTGGAAAAAACGTGACACGAAAACTTCATATACCCAACTGGCCAACTGGTGCCGCCACATCCGAATCACTGAATGTGGCCATTGCAACAGCTATAACCTGTTCAGAGTTCCGCAGGAGAGTGTCTGTCAACAATAACGGAATCCACTGACGGGATATCAGTCTCTATCTTCTGGTCTTTCCGGTGATATCTTATCATTTCCATATCTGATAGGACCAGCATGACCTGTCTGTTGTCTGTAGAATCCATATAATTTATGGAACCGCTTAAGTATGACATCTCTTTCCTGGAATCAAGAATCACGCTGAGAGACAACTGACCGTCGTTTTTGATAATTGTATCAGAGGTTGACATACCGTCATTGTAATATGCAGACAAGGAAACATATGCAAAATGAGGAACACAGGTATCAACAGAGATGAAAGTTCCATGCATATTCAGCCTTACGGTATCACCCTTATGGAATGTAGTGTCCTTGTTTACCCTGTATGTGAGTTTATTCATGTAGACAGAAGAGTTGAGTAATGCCGTTCTGTCCAGATACCAAAGGTTCACGCTGTCTCCTGACTGGATTGTAAATGATTTTTTCTCTATCAGCGCCAATGACCTGGCCACGGCGTCATATTCATCGTCAATCCTGTTTGAGAGCCGTTTGTATATCTTTGCCAACTCCTTGGGATAACGCGTGTACCAGACCAGAGAGCGGTTGAACTGCTCTTTTGTGATATTGTTCTTTACATATGCCCAGTCAATATAGGCGTTCGTGGTATATTTCTCCTCTTTGGGCAAATCCTGTGAAATAGCCTGAGCCAGATGATAGTCATAGAGGAAGTGTTCCATTTTCTTGGATGAAAGCACATCGTCCGGCCGCTTAAGGCGACAGCCTGACAGGAACAATGCAATCAATCCAATTATGAAAAAGTCAACCTTTCTCATCAGGTTCAACGGTTGGTTCGTGGGGCTGGGAGCCGTCAATGTAATGCAGGCCCATATTCACCACCTTGGTATAAAACAGCAACAATGCAATAACGCCACAGGTAATGCATGAATCGGCAAAATTGAATACAGGGTTGAAGAATGTCTCACCACCCACAAAAGGCATCCATTCCGGCCATGTCCAAAGCGGGAAATAGAACATATCCACCACCTTGCCGTACAGGAACGGAGCATAGCCATGTCCTATAGGAACGAACTCTGCAACCCCGTCCGGACCGAATGTACTCTCACTGAATATCAATCCGTAGAACATGCAGTCCAGTAGATTCCCCAAAGCTCCGGCTATGACAAATGAGACTGTCACGACATATCCTTTAGGGAATCCCTTGTCCAGAATCTTTATAAGATACCATAAGAAGAACCCTATGGCACCTATCCTGAACAGTGAAAGGAACAGCTTGCCTATAATCTCCATGCCGAAAGCCATCCCGTTGTTCTCAACAAATCGGATCTCAAACCATGAAGTTATCTGTATGTATTCACCCAGAGACATGTTGGTTTTGACCAGAATCTTGACAATCTGGTCAATGACAAGCACTGACAGGATTATTATCAGTGCCATACGCCTCTGACGGGCACACTTATGGCTGTCGGGACTGATATTCTCCATAAGAGGAATCAACGCTTGTTCTGCTTTGCCTCAATGGTAAGTGTAGCGTGAGGTACTGCACGCAGGCGCTCCTTGGGAATGAGTTTGCCTGTCTCACGGCAGATACCGTACGTCTTGTTCTCAATACGTACCAGAGCAGCCTGCAGTGACTGGATGAATTTCATCTGACGCTGGGCCAGGCGGGTGGTCTCCTCCTTTGAAAGGGTGTTGGCGCCCTCTTCAAGAACTTTGTAGGTAGGCGATGTGTCATCGGTGCTGTTGTTGTCAGCATTCATGAGAGAGGCCTTGAGAGCTTCATAGTCTCTCTGTGCAATCTCAAGCTTTTCATTGATGATCTGACGGAACTCCTCAAGTTCCTCATCAGAATAACGATTCTTCTCTGCCATAATCAGGTAAGTTATCGGTTAAGGTTTATTGTTAAATTTTTTCAATCTGCAATTTGAATTTGTAGTCATCGAACGATATATCCTCGCCATGCTCCATACCGGGAACAAGTTCGATGCTGTCGGCCAGAACCTGGCTCTTTATCCACTCCTCATACTCACGGACTGCGGCATCAGTCTCTGCATTGGAATTGAGGCGTACGCGGATGCGGTCGGTTATCTCCAGACCGTTCTGCTTGCGTGAATCCTGGATACGTTTCTTAAGTTCACGGGCAATACCCTCGCGCTTGAGTTCATCGGTAAGCTGAATATCAAGGGCAACGGTAAGGGTACCCTCATTGGCAACAACCCAACCCGGAATATCCTCACTGTAGATCTCAACCTCGGTGGTATCGACAGTGGCTGGAGTGCCGTTTATATCAAAGGTAAAGCTGCCATCCTGCTCAAGTTTGGCCACATCCTGCTGGCTCATATTCTGGACAGCAGCGGCAACGCCCTTCATGAGCGGGCCGAATTTCTTGCCCAAAATCTTGAAGTTACATTTTACCTTCTTGACCAGAACGCTTGTTGCGCCCTCCACGAACTCAATCTCCTTAACGTTCACCTGGTCACGGATAAGCTCCTTGACAGGCTCCAGATGTGAGCGAAGCTCTGCGGTAACGGGGATAAGTATCTTCTGCAACGGCTTGCGTACGTTAATCTTGACGTCATCACGCTTACGCAGCGCAAGTACCATAGAAGTAAGCTTCTGAGCCAGTTCCATGCGGGTTTCAAGCTCCTTGTCAAAAAGAGCGTCATCGCATACCGGATAATCGGCCAGATGGACTGAAACCGGGGCTTTTGAATCGGCCACCGATGTAAGGTCGCGGTACAGACGGTCTGCGTAGAACGGAGCTATAGGCGACATCAGTCGTGATACAGTCTCAAGGCATGTATAGAGAGTCTGATAAGCAGCCAGTTTATCGCTGCTCATGCTGCTGCCCCAATAACGGTCACGGGTAAGGTGAACGTACCAGTTGGACAGATAATCGTTCACGAAACTTGTAATTAGACGTCCGGCACGCGTGGGCTCATAATCGTCAAGGCTCTCACGGACCTCTTTGGTAAGTGTATTTAGCTCACTCAGTATCCAACGGTCCATAACGGGACGCTCACTGACAGCAATCTGTGCTGCAGAGTTGTCAAAGCCGTCCACATTGGCGTACTGTGCAAAGAACTTGTATGTATTGTGCAGTGTACCGAAGAACTTGCGTGTAACATCCTTCACGCCCTCCTCGTCAAACTTGAGGTTATCCCAAGGCTGGGCGTTGGTTATCATGTACCAGCGCAGGGCATCACTTCCAAACTTCTCAATCTCCTGGAACGGATCGACGGCATTGCCCAGACGTTTGGACATCTTGTTGCCGTTCTTGTCCAGCACCAGACCATTGGAAATGACCGTCTTGAATGATACGCTGTTCTTGACCATAGTGGCGATTGCATGCAGCGTATAGAACCAACCGCGTGTCTGATCCACACCCTCGGCAATGAAATCGGCCGGGAATACGGTACCGTTGTCAATCAGCTCCTTGTTCTCAAACGGATAGTGCATCTGTGCAAACGGCATGGCACCGCTGTCAAACCAAACGTCTATCAGGTCTAGTTCACGCTTCATCGCACGGCCGGCTTCCGATACCAGCACGATATCATCAACATACGGACGGTGCAGGTCAATCTTATCATAATTATCGGCTGTATATACACCGGGCTGGAAACCTTTCTCCTTGAACGGATTTGACTTCATCACGCCGACCTTGACAGCCTTCTCAATCTCATTGTAAAGTTCCTCTACTGAGCCGATGCACAGTTCATCGCCCTCATCATTACGCCATATAGGCAGCGGAGTACCCCAGTAGCGGCTGCGGCTCAGGTTCCAGTCATTCAGGTTCTCAAGCCACTTGCCAAACCTTCCGGTTCCGGTTGATTCCGGTTTCCACTTGATGGTATCGTTAAGTTCCATCATGCGCTCGCGAGCGGCTGATGCCTTGATGAACCAGCTGTCAAGCGGATAGTAGATGACCGGCTTGTCGGTACGCCAGCAGTGCGGGTAGTTGTGCACGTGCTTCTCTATCTTGAATGCGGTACCTGCCTGCTTCATGCGGATGCAGATATATACGTTCAGGTCCTCGGCCTTGGATGCGGCAGCCTCATCGTATTTGCCACCCTCATTGAACTTGGGATCATATGCGTTCTTTACGAATGCACCCTGATACTCATTGTAGAGATCCTGGTCCACGCAGTTCTTTACAAAATCAGGATCCAGTTCATCCATGAGCCAATACTTACCGGTAAAGTCAACCATGGGGCGGGTCTCCATCTTACGGTTCACCATAAAGAGTGACGGGATTCCTGCAGCCTTGGCTACGAATGCGTCATCGGCACCGAATGTGGGAGCTATATGTACTATGCCGGTACCATCCTCGGTGGTTACGTAATCACCGGGAATTACACGGAAACCTGCATCAGAGATCTGTATTGTACCATCCTCTGCCTTGAATACGGGCTTTACCCACGGGAAGAGCTGCTTGTAGTGCATACCCACCAGGTCAGCGCCCTTATACTCTGCTACAATCTGGTATGGAACAATCTTGTCACCCTGCTTGTATGAGTCAAGTGCCAGTTCAGCACCCTTGGGATCAAGGTAAGCGCCAAGACGCTCCTTTGCCATAACGATGGTAACGGGTGCGCCGGTATAGGGATTGTATGTGCGTACTGCCACGTAGTCAATCTTGTTGCCTACGCAAAGTGCGGTATTTGAAGGCAGAGTCCACGGCGTTGTGGTCCATGCCACAAAGCAGGGAACGCCCCACCCCGTCATCTCAGGTTTGGGATCAGTCATCTCAAACTGAGCGGTAACGGTGGTATCCTTTACGTCACGGTAGCAGCCGGGCTGGTTCAACTCATGGCTGGAAAGGCCTGTACCTGCTGCAGGTGAGTAAGGCTGAATTGTGTATCCTTTATAAAGATAGCCCTTGCCGTAGAGCTGCTTGAGCAGCCACCACAAGGTCTCAATGTAACGGTTATCGTAAGTGATGTAGGGATTGTCCAGGTCCACCCAGTAACCTATCTTCTGCGTAAGGTCACTCCAGTGCTCCTTATATTTCATGACCTCGGTGCGGCAGTTCATGTTGTAGTCATCTACCGATATCTTCTTACCTATATCCTCTTTTGTGATGCCGAGTTTCTTCTCAACTCCAAGTTCAACCGGCAGTCCGTGGGTATCCCAACCGGCCTTACGGTTAACCTGATAGCCGCACATGGTCTTGTAACGGCAGAATGTGTCCTTTATGGTACGGGCCATGACGTGATGGATACCGGGCATTCCGTTGGCCGAGGGAGGTCCCTCATAGAACACGAATGACGGATGACCTTCACGCTCCTTTATGCTGCGTCTGAATAGATCCTCCTTTGTCCAATCCTCCAACACTTCCTTGTTTACCTGCGACAAATCCAGTTGTCCACGCTCAGCAAACTTCTTCATTACAACTATTTGATATATAAGATATTACAATATTTTCACGAGCACCCTGCCCGTAATTTGGCGCAAATTTAGTCATTTTATTCTTAAGAATAAAGTTATAACTTGGTTATCTTTGCAAATGTGAGTTTACGGGCAATTATACATAGAGGATTGTTTCTGTTGTGCCTGATGCCGTGTCCGGCGTTTGGACAAAGCACCGTATCAGGCATTATACGTGACAGCCGGAGCGGAGACCCTATGCCGTTTGCCACTGTATACGTAAACGGCACCACCAAAGGCACCATTACTGACAATGACGGCCGTTTTGAGCTGAATAACGTACAGTTCCCGTCAACAATAGTGTTCAGTTTTGTAGGATACAAGACACAAGTCCTTGACCTGACGCGCAATCCGGGTACGTTACAGATAAAGCTGAGCACAAACGACGGCTTGCCTGAGGTTGTAATAACAGATTACAGTAATCGCCAAATGTACCTGGATTATTTCAAGACCATGTTCCTGGGCGATGACCGATGGGGCAGGCACGCAATAATCCGCAATGAAGACGTCATTATGTTTCACAACTACGGGACTGTAGGTAACGGCACCATGTTCAAGGCCTGGGCGGGCGAACCCATTATAATAGACCTGCCGTTGTTGGGATATGAACTGTACGTGGACCTGATAGATTTTACAGTTCAGCGCACCGGGGGCAAAAGCGTCTGTGATATACTTGGATACTTTTTCTACAAACCGGACAGCACCCTGAAAAAATTTCAGACCGCAAAAGTTGAGAAGAACCGCAGGGCTGCCTATTACAACTCTAACCTGCATTTCCTAAGATCCATGTATTCCAACCGGCTGGCCGAAAACGGTTACATACTCTCTATGGCCGATACCGGCACAGTCGTAATTGAAGGCATTACAGAGTTCTTTCCGATAGACATAAGCCAATATTCTGAAAGAACTGAAAACGGTGAGATGCAGATTCACAGTCTGAGTGACAAAAGACTCAAAATCCTGTACTACCACAAGCTGGACGGCACGCCGCTGGACCTGACCAGGCACAAACCTGCGTTCCATATCTTCTCAGAATCAGGAATACATCTGCTCAAAGACACCTGCACTTTCCTGCAGAACGGCACGATCACAGACAACAGCATCCGCTTTTCGGGTGACATATCGGAGAAAAGAATAGGCGCAAGTTTGCCCGAAGATTGGGGATTTTATTAACTTCGCGGTCTGAAACCGAATACCCGCCAAATGAATGTTGCAATAGTCAAATACAATGCCGGAAACATACGATCGGTGATAGGCGCGCTGAACAGGCTTGGCGTCAACCCCATCCTGACTGATGATGAGCAGCAGTTGCGTAGTGCCGACAAGGTGATATTTCCGGGTGTCGGTGAAGCCAGCACCACAATGGAATACCTGCGTGAGCATGGTCTGGACCACATAATAAAGGATCTGAAACAACCCGTCCTGGGCATATGTCTGGGCCAACAGCTTATGTGCAGCCACAGCGAGGAGGGTGATGCACAGTGTCTGGGAATATTTGATGTTCCTGTACTCAAATTCCAGCCGCAGCGCCATGAGGACAAGGTGCCGCACATGGGCTGGAACACGATTGAGACCACACAAGACGGGATATTCAAGGGCTTTGACAAGCCTGAGTTTGTCTATTTTGTACACAGTTTCTACGTTCCGGTATGTGAATGGACCGCAGCAAGGACAGAGTATATACTCCCGTTCAGCGCATCGCTCCATAAGGACAACTTCTACGCGACCCAGTTCCACCCCGAAAAGAGTGGCGGTACGGGCGAGCGGATTCTAAAGAATTTTCTTGACATCAGATAAAAATGGAGATAATTCCCGCAATAGATATAATTGACGGCAAGTGCGTACGTCTTACCAAAGGTGATTACGACGCTTGCAAGACATACAGTGAGAGTCCGCTGGATATGGCGCTGCGCTTTCAGGACGCAGGCATAAGGCGGCTGCATCTGGTGGATCTGGACGGGGCGCGCAGCAAGCATATAGTGAACTACCCCACCCTTGAGGCAATTACCGCACACACAGACCTTACCGTAGATTTTGGAGGCGGAATCAAATCCACCCAAGACCTTGAAACCGCGCTTGGATGCGGAGCATCAATGGTCACTGTAGGCAGCATCGCCGCAACTGACTCTGAACTGATGTCCAGATGGATTGAGGATTTTGGTCAGGAGCACATAATCCTGGGTGCCGATGCACGTGACGGTATGATCTCAGTAAACGGTTGGAAAGAAGACAGCGCCCTGAAACTCAGCGACTTTATACGCGGTTATATACAGAAAGGAATCACTCAGGTTCTCTGCACGGACATCAACCGTGACGGGATGCTGCAAGGCCCGGCGGTAGAGCTGTACAAGGCTCTTTTAAAAGAGTTCCCGAGCATAAAACTGATTGCCAGCGGAGGCGTAAGTTCAGTACAGGACCTAGCAGACCTTAAAGATGCCGGACTGCCGGCCGCAATAGTGGGCAAAGCCTATTACGAGGGCCGCATAACCCTTGACCAACTATCCCTACTCAGCCAAGAATAAGCCATGTTAGCCAAGAGAATAATACCCTGCCTTGACATATGCAACGGACGCACCGTAAAGGGCACCAATTTTGTCAATCTGCGCGATGCCGGTGACCCCGTAGAGCTGGGCCGTCTGTACAGTGAGCAAGGTGCTGACGAGCTGACATTCCTGGACATTACCGCATCGTTTGAAGGCAGAAAAACTTTTACAGAACTGGTTGAACGAATAGCAGCAAACATCTCCATTCCCTTCACGGTGGGCGGAGGCATACATGAGCTGAAGGATGTGGAGCGTCTGCTCAGCGCCGGAGCTGACAAGGTATCGGTCAACTCGGCCGCTATCAAGAACCCGGACCTTATTGACCGGATTGCACTTAACTTTGGATCACAGGTATGCGTTGTGGCAATCGATGCCAAACAGACACCCGATGGCTGGCGCTGTTTCCTGAACGGAGGCCGCGTACCCACAGACCGCATGCTCTTTGAGTGGGCAAAAGAGGCCAATGACCGCGGTGCCGGTGAGATTCTTTTTACCAGCATGGACCATGACGGAGTAAAGCAGGGATACGCCAATGAAGCATTAAGGCAACTCTCCGATGAACTTACAATACCGGTGATAGCATCGGGCGGAGCAGGCCGGAAAGAGCATTTCCGCGACGCTTTTATAGAGGGTCATGCCGATGCCGCGCTGGCCGCCAGCGTTTTTCACTTCGGTGAGATACCGATTCCCGAATTAAAGCAGTACCTTTGCAGTTTGAAAATTCCAATAAGATTATAAACATACCAATGGACATCAATTTCGAGAAAATGGGCGGTCTTGTACCCGCCATCGTTCAGGACAATGTCACACGCAAGGTCCTGATGCTTGGTTTCATGAACAAGGAGGCCTATGACAAGACCGTAGAGACCGGAAAAGTCACATTCTGGAGCCGCACCAGAAACTGCCTTTGGACTAAAGGCGAAACAAGCGGCAACTTCCTGAACGTAAAGGAGATACTCATGGACTGCGATCAGGACACACTGCTTATCAAGGCCCGTCCCGACGGTCCGGTTTGCCATACCGGTGCCGACACCTGCTGGAATGAGCAGAACTCTGTTGACCTGAATTTCCTGTCTTACCTGCAGGATTTCATAGAGCGCCGCTACAAGGAGATGCCCGAGGGTTCATACACCACATCGCTTTTCAAGAGCGGAGTCAACCGCATGGCCCAAAAGGTGGGCGAAGAGGCTGTAGAGACCGTGATTGAGGCTACTAACGGCACCGATGACCGTCTTATCTATGAGGCATCGGATCTTATCTACCACCTCATAGTGCTGCTCACGTCAAAGGGGCACCGCATTGAGGAGCTGGCCGCAGAACTGGTAAAACGCCACAAGGAATAAACCGCCACAAAATGGATATAATAGATTACAGAAACGTTGAGGTGCGTCAGGAGGACATGTATGTCCTGGGCGACGTCACTTTTACAGTGCAGGAGGGCGATTTTGTCTATCTGATAGGCAAGGTGGGCTCCGGCAAGAGTTCACTGTTCAAGACCCTGTACTGTGAACTGGACGTGCTCTGCCCCATGCCAGACAGCCACGCAATTGTATTGGGAATGGACCTGGTGAATATGAAGAAACGCCATATTCCACGTCTACGCCGTCAGATGGGAATCGTGTTTCAGGATTTCCAGCTGCTTACAGACCGAAACGTTTTTGATAATCTCAGCTTTGTGCTCAAATCAACCGGCTGGAAGGATAAAAAACTCATACACCAGAAGATATTCCAGGTATTGGCTATGGTGGGCATGGATACCAAGGGCTACAAGATGCCGCACGAGCTTTCAGGCGGAGAGCAGCAGCGTATATGTATAGCCCGCGCCCTGCTGAACGACCCCAAACTGATCCTGGCCGACGAGCCCACAGGCAATCTGGATCCTGAGACCGGACGCCAGATCATGGAAATCCTGCACAAGGTGGGACAGAGCGGTACCACAATCCTGATGATCACCCACAATCTGCAGTGGATTGAGGAGTTCCCCGGCCGCGTGTTCAAGTGTCAGGGCCGCAAACTCCTGGTTGATGCCGACGCCACTGTGGCTCAAGAGCAAGAGGAAATAACCGAAAAACAACAATAACATGAAAGTATTGAAATTCGGAGGCACATCAGTAGGAAGCCCCGAAAGAATGAAAGAAGTAAGCCGCCTTATCACTGAAGACGGACAGCAGAAACTGGTAGTCCTGTCGGCCATGTCAGGCACCACAAACTCACTTGTAGAGATAGCCCAGTACCTTTACGGAGGCAACAAGGCCGGTGCAGATGACGTAATCAACCGCCTTCGCGCCAAGTATTACGCACACGTTCCCGAGTTGCTCTCCAAGAAGGAGAACCGGGACGATGTACAGAAATTCCTTGAAGACAAGTTCTCATACCTGCAGTCATTCTCCAAGGATAACTTTACCGAGAAAGAGGAGAAGATCATTCTTGCCCAGGGCGAGTTGATTTCAACATATATGGTTACCAGCTACCTTAAGGAGCAGGGTATAAAGGCCGCTCTACTGCCGGCACTGGATTTCATGAAGACCGATGCCGATGCAGAACCCGACATGAACTTCATTGCGGAGCATGCAGCCAAAACCCTAAAGGCAGTTCCCGGAATGCAGATTTACATAACCCAGGGATTCATCTGCCGCAACGCAAACGGTGACATTGACAACCTGCAGCGCGGCGGAAGCGACTATACCGCATCAATCCTGGGCGCAGCCATCAAGGCCGATGAGATCCAGATATGGACCGATATTGACGGCATGCACAACAATGATCCACGTGTGGTTGACAACACCCAGCCGGTACGTCATCTGCATTTTGAGGAGGCAGCCGAGCTTGCCTACTTTGGAGCCAAGATACTCCACCCCACCTGCATACAGCCTGCCAAGGCAGCCAACATACCGGTACGTCTGCTCAACACGATGGAGCCAACCGCTCCCGGCACTCTGATTGACAACCGTTCGGAGCCCGGCCGCATAGCAGCAGTAGCAGCTAAGGAAAACATCACCGCCATCAAGATCAAGTCAAGCCGAATGCTGCTGGCGCACGGTTTCTTAAAGAAGGTATTCGAGGTGTTTGAGACCCACCGCACATCAATCGATATGATCTGCACATCAGAGGTTGGTGTATCAATGTCAATAGACAACACTAAGCATCTGGAGGATATCGTGGCCGAACTCAAGAAGTATGGCACGGTGACCGTTGACAAGGATATGTGCATAATCTGCGTTGTAGGCGATATGGTTTGGGAGAACCTGGGATTCGAGTCCCGCGCCCTGGATGCCCTGGCCGATATCCCCGTTCGTATGATATCATATGGCGGAAGCAACTACAACATCTCATTCCTGGTAAAGGGAACAGATAAGAAAGCCGCTTTGCAGCGCCTTAGTGACGTACTCTTCAACAACAAGTAAACATGCGAACACCATACTACCAGTATGACCTGGGGATATTGGAGCGTACCCTCAAGTCAATAGAAGAGTGCATGGGCGGCAACCCCGACTGGCACATGCATTATGCCATCAAGGCCAACGCGAATCCCCTGCTGCTCAAGCATATCAATGAGTACGGTTTAGGAATAGACTGTGTAAGCGGCGGTGAGATACAGACAGCCCTTGACAACGGATTCCCCGCATCATCAATAGTCTTTGCAGGTGTAGGCAAGGCAGACTGGGAGATAGACCTGGCGCTCAACGCCGGCATACTGTGCTTTAACGTAGAATCAGAGGCGGAACTTGACGTGATTGCAGAGCGTTGCGCCATTCTTGGCAAGACAGCCCACATAGCACTGCGCGTAAACCCCGATGTGGATGCACACACCCACGCAAACATCACCACCGGCAAGGCTGAGAACAAATTCGGCATAGAGATTCCCGTGCTTATGCCCATAATCCGCAAGGCACAGCAGAACCCATGCTTCAAATTTGAGGGACTACATTTCCACATAGGTTCACAGATTCTTGATATGGAGCCGTTCCGTCTGCTCTGCCAAAAAATCAATAATCTGCAGGACAAGCTTGAGGCCCACGGAATAAAGCTTAACAGCATCAACGTGGGCGGCGGTCTGGGAGTGGATTATGACAATCCAATGGAGAATCCAGTTCCTGATTTCAAGCAGTTCTTTGAAGTATTCCGTAATGAACTCAAACTCCGTCCGGGCCAGCAGCTTCACTTTGAGCTGGGCCGCGCAATAGTTGCCCAGTGCGGACGCCTGATAACCAAAGTCCTGTATGTAAAACAGGGAACAATAAAGAAGTTCGCAATAGTGGATGCCGGATTTACAGAACTTATCCGCCCCGCGCTGTACGGAGCACATCATAAGATTGTGAACCTGACCTCAAACGGCCCCGTTCAGAAGTATGATGTGGTAGGACCCATCTGCGAGTCATCGGACATATTTGGAAAGGATGAGATGCTGCCCGAGGTTCATCGTGGTGACCTGATAGCACTCATGAGCGCCGGAGCCTACGGAGAGACCATGGCATCACAGTACAACTGCCGTCCGCTCCCAGCCTCCGAGCCGGGTAAGTTCTGACTAGAACTTCCAGAGCAGGCCGACTGAAAGCGGAACCTCCCAGTACAGTTTGGCACAACATCCTTCATAATACTCTACTACGCCGACGCCGGCACTCAAGTCAAGTGCAAGGTCTCTGGTAAGGAATATGTCATAGCCCAATTGGCAGGTAAAGAAATTCTCATCGTGCCAACCGCTTACTGACGGTTTGCCGCGGAAAGAGAGTGAGAATGCGCCTATATCAAGTCCTACGCCAAGACTCCATGTGAAACCGGAATCGAACATTCCTTTCTCAAGCAATGAGCCTGTGGTGTAACCCAAATCACCCAGAACAGAGATTCCTCCGTGATTGCCGAACCTGTATTTGAACTGGAGCACGTCACGGACTGTTCCGGTCTGGGTCAGTAACTGGACTTGAGGAGACACGGAGAAGTAAGGAAAGCGGTCATCGGGTACATTCCAGTTCTTGACTACGCCTACAATCATTCCGGCCGATGCCACCGCAACTGCAGCTGCTCCTATAAGCAGCGCTTCATCATCGACCTTGGACAAATCCAGATCAGAACTCTTTGGGCGGCTCGAGCTGGAATGTGATTTGTTGTATCGGCTTGAATTTGAAGGTGTCCAGTTGTCATAATGACGGCCGTCATAATAACGTGCCCTGTGAGTTACATCAAACCAGAATAGATCGTGATAAAAATCAAACAGGTCAACCAGCAGCATGGCCAGTACGGGATCATCAGGATCACTGGTGCTGTATTTCTTGCCCTCTGCATCTAAAGTGCTGTATATGATATTGTCAACCACGACCTCTTTTACTGGCTTATCAACCGGAACGGGATCATTGACCTGGGCTACGGTATCGGGCATGAAAAGGTCATACATCTCTGACTTGGTCTTGTCTGTATAAACAAAATGGAATTGCGCCGTGACCTCTGCGGGGCAGTTCTTGTACATGGTAAGATAGTCCTTACCGTCCTGGGCGGTAACCACCTCACCCCACACCATTATGTTTGATTTGTCCTTTTTCTTTCCGTACACGGCCGTAAGCGGAAGCATAACAGCCATCATCAAAATCATGAACTTCTTCATAAAGCTTTCAGGTTTAAATCCAATTACAAAGATATTGAGGATAGTTTACCCGCAATAGGGTATTTTCCCTAAAAGAACAGGGGGAAAATCCTAAATCAGTCATTTTCAGGTTCAGGTTCCGGCAATTCTTTTGAACCCTCCAGATCAGCGTCCTGCAACTGTGATATAGGGTTCTTGGAACTTTGCTTGGCACCCAGTTTCTGCAATTTGGCACAGGTCTGGATTATGCTCTGCCCGCTTGGTTCCAGCTTCTTTCCGGCTGCCTCATATGCCTTGCCTGCACTCTCCAGTGCCTTACCTATAGCCTTGTACCGGTCCATGAACTGACCCACGCGATCCATCATCTCATTGGCCAACTCATATACCAGCTCATGGTTCTGAGCCTGGGCTATCTGGGTCCAGGTCAGGTTGATTATTCGCAGGGCGGCCAGCATGTCATCATACGCTTTCTGACGGGCATCAAGAAGCTCCTGTGTATGTGCCTTATAATCTTTACCGGCCTTTCCCTTTCCATACAGATAACCGACCAGAAGTCCAATGACTAAGCAAAGAAGAGATAAAACGCATACCATATCTTTCAGTAAATATAACGCAAAAATAGCAATTTTATCCATATATTTGCAAGATATGATTCGCTCAGCATTATTCAGTATTAAAAAGGGCGCAGCGCTGGCACTTACAGCTTGTCTGTTATCTGTGGCACTGAATGCACAGGAAAAGATAATCTTCACTCCTCAATGGACCACTCAGGCTCAGTTTGCCGGTTATTATGTGGCACTGGAGATGGGCTTCTACTATAAAGCCGGAATAGATGTCGAAATCGTACATCCGTCCGTAACGCAATCGGCCATCAGCCGAATCCGCGATAACGAAAGTCAGGCCACCACGCTTCAGCTTGCGCAGGCCATGGAGATAATCAATGACGGCATACCACTTGTCAACATACTTCAGACATCCATGAACAATGCCATGGTAATAATCTCACGCCGGGGAATGAACCCGCTGAAGCAGGTTGGCGAAAAAGTGGGAATCTGGAATGCCGGATTCGGACAGATTGCCATAGGAATGAGTCTCAAGGAGAATCTTGACTACCGTTGGACTCCTTATGCCAACAACGTGAACCTGTTCATTTCGGGAGCCATAGATGCAACCCTTGCCATGAGTTACAACGAATACTACCAACTGGTTCAGACAGGCTTTGAACTCAATGAAGAATGTGTATACAGGTTCCGGGATCACGGATACAACATCCAGGAGGATGGCGTTTACATGACAAAGGAGTATTATGAAAGCCATAAGGATCAGGCACGGAAATTCGCAGAGGCCAGCCGTCAGGGCTGGGAATGGGCTATCCAGAACCCGGAAGAGACTCTTGAGATAGTGATGAGATACGTCCAGAAGGATCACATTGCCACTAATAGGGTGCTACAGAAACTTATGCTTGATGAAGTCCTGAGTCTTCTCAAGGACAGAGAATCAGGACAGTATGAGTTCCGTCTGCGCCCCGATATGGTTGAACAGGCCAGCAACCTGATGCTTGAAAGCGGAATGATTGAACGCCAGATCACTTACAATGAACTTATCGATGAGTAAAACGGTGCCGGTATGAAGCAGAAAAAGAAAAGATCACTTTCTACAAAACTGAGTCTTTGGACAGTGCTGTTCGCCGGACTCATTTTCATAGCTGCAATGGGCGTCTTCTTTAACGAGTCCCGCATGGCCGTTCAGAGAATCGCCATCAGAAACGCCATGCTCATCCTTGACAATACGATACAGCATGTAGACAACATATTGACCAAGGTCAAGGTTGCCACCGACAACACGGACTGGCTCATTACCAGGCATCTGGATGCGCCGGATTCCATGTTTGTCTACTCCCGCCGTATCCTGGAGAACAATCCCGACCTTAACGGTTGCTCCATATCATTCGAGCCGTTCTATTTCAAGGAGAAAGGTCAGTATTTCTCGGCTTATTCCCTGAACACCGGCGATGGGATTGAGACCACTCAGGAGGGCAATGACCATTACCAGTATTTCTCAATGGACTGGTATCAGTTGCCCAAACTTTTGGATCGGCCCTGTTGGACCGAGCCTTTTGTGGATTTCAACCCGGAAAACATCACATCGCCCGAGATGATCATTTCCTACTGCAAACCCATCAAGGACCATCAGAACAACTTCATAGGTGCCATATCCGTTGACCTGTCCATTGAATGGCTCTCACAGACCATATCGGCTGTAAAGCCCTACCCTAACTCCTATACCATAATGATAGGAAAAGGCGGAACGTTCTTTGTACATCCCGATACCACAAAACTCTTCTACCAGACCATCTTCACCCAGACCCTGCTTGAGCCGGACACTGCAATAACTAATCTGGGACATGCCATGCAGGCCGGTGAGGAGGGCTATCGCAAGTTGGATCTCTACGGTGAGGAGTGTTATGTCCTTTACAAGCCCCTTGGTGACACAGGATGGAGTGTAGGTCTGGTATGTCCTACAAGGGATATATTCAGCGGATACTATCACCTGGCTAACACCATAGCCGGAATAGTTATAGTAGGCCTGATGCTTATGCTGATGATATTCAGCGGTGTCATTTCCAAACAGATGGAACCGCTCGAGGAACTTGCCTATCAGGCCGAGGCCATTGCCTCGGGACGCCTGGACGAGGAACTGTCCGATCTTAACCGCAATGATGAGATAGGACAACTGAGCCTGTCTTTCCATCACATGCAGCAGTCACTTGTCCAACAGATAGAGGAACTTAAAATCGCCAATGAGCAGAAAGGTCGCATAGAGGGTGAACTTAAGATTGCACGCGACATTCAGATGGCCATGCTGCCCAAGATATTCCCACCCTTCCCCGAACGCAATGACATAGACGTATTCGGTCAATTGACCCCCGCAAAGGAGGTAGGCGGTGACCTTTTTGATTTCTACATCCGTGACGAGAAGCTGTTCTTCTGCATAGGTGACGTATCTGGCAAAGGGATTCCCGCATCACTCTATATGGTTGTCACCAAAGCGTTGTTCCGCACCATATCCATACACGAATCCTCACCGGAACGTATCGTTTACACCCTTAACGAGGTGATGTCAAGGGACAACGATTCCAATATGTTCGTAACCTTCTTTATGGGCGTACTGGATCTTCCTACCGGACGTCTGCACTACTGCAATGCCGGACATGACGCGCCTCTGCTGGTGGGTCACACCGGAGCGGGATTGCTGCCTGTCGATTCAAATCTGCCTATAGGCGTAATGGGCGGATGGAAGTTCACCAAGCAGGAAACGCTGGTGGATCCTGAGACTACGGTTTTCATGTACACCGACGGACTTAACGAGGCCGAGAACATCAGCCATCAGCAGTTTGAAATGACACGGGTAATGGAAACGGCACGCAGACTGCAGCAAGACGACAATTTCAAGCCTATGGTAATAGTGGATGAGATGATGGGAGCGGTCCGCGCGTTTGTAGGTGAAGCCGACCAGAGCGATGACCTGACCATGCTGGCCATCCAATACACAAAGCACCAGGAGGATATAACATACCAGCGCTCGCTTACCCTCACCAATGACATAAAGCGCGTTCCTAGACTCAACACTTTCATAGATGAGGTTTGTGAGGCCAACGGATTCGACATGGCAACCACCATACAGATCAACCTGGCTATTGAGGAGGCCGTGGTCAACATAATGAACTACGCATACCCTAAAGGAACCAAAGGTGACATAACGATTGAGGCAAAAGCCAACGACACCCAATTGTCATTCATAATAAGTGACACCGGCAAGCCGTTCGACCCCAC
>JAGCPB010000010.1 GCA_017642425.1 Bacteroidaceae bacterium | reverse complement strand
CAGCGGTTTTGACCGTTACAATTTCCATACTAACGTTGACTGGGACCTGCTTAAGAACCTTAAGCTGGGAGTAAACAGCACGCTTGGCCGCTCACGCCAGAACGGACTGACATCGACCGAGCAGCAGGTATTCAACTCATCGCCTTATTCTGCAGGAATCACCAACAGTTTTGTATATGCACTGCTTGTACCACCTGTTATAGACATCTATAACCAAGATGGCAGCTATAATTTCAGTAACCCGTATGAGTACGCTTACTTTGCCATAGGAGATCAATCTGCCAATCCTGTATATGACCTTGAGGAGAGTGTTGCCGAAAATATAAACAACTATCTTCTCACAAACGTCTGGGCCAGCCTCAGGGTAGGGAACCTGCTCTTTAAGGCTACAGTAGGTCTTAACAGCGAGCACCTTACCCAAAACTATTTTTCGGGAGCATACACATCACTGGGTCTGGCCACTCAGGGTATTGGCGGTACAGGTAACCGTCAGACCGATGTATGGCAGCAGGAATACACAGCCAGCTACACCCGTGATATAGACATAAACAACTACGTTGACGTACTGGTAGGTTACACGCGCCAGACATCCACATCATCTTACAGTTCAATACGCACTAACCACTTTACCAATGAGAATCTCAAACATTACAACCTTGGTGACGGAGCCAACATATATACCCCTCAGACCGGAATATCAGAGTCACAACTCAATTCCGTACTGGCACGTGTAAACTACTCGTTCAAGGATCGGTACAATTTGACAGCCACATTCCGTGCCGATAACTCAAGCCGATTCTCAAAAGGACACCGTTGGGGTTACTTCCCATCGTTGGGACTCTCCTGGAATGTTGACAAAGAGGAATTCCTTAAAGGTGTAAATGATATTGATTATCTTAAGATTCGCTTTTCGGCAGGTCAGGTGGGTAATCAGGAGATACCGGACTATGCATTCTCCACAACATTTTCAACAGGTTCATACGGAGGGAGCAGCAGTTACTCCAAGTCTAACACCAAGAACACAAGTCTCAAATGGGAGACAACCGCATCTTACAACGCAGGATTTGACCTTGGGCTGTGGAACAACCGTCTAACTCTGGTGTTTGACGCATATTACAAGAAGACCAGTGACCTGCTACTCAAGGTTCCTACAGGATTTGCCACAGGTGTGAACACACAGCTTCAGAATGTGGGCAATGTGGTAAACAAGGGTGTTGAGTTCTCAGTTACCGCTGCTCTCATACAGCGCAGACGCATCAAGTGGAACCTTAACGCCAACGTATCACTCAACAGGAATGAGATTACCGATATGGGGTCAACCAACGATGTCCTTCAGGGATCTGACAGCCAGCAGATATTGCGTAAGGGAGAGTCTCTTGGCTCATTCTACGGACTCAGGTTTGAAGGAATAGTACAGAGTGGGGAGGATGTGAGCAAGCTGCCTACCGTAAACGGACTCGTTCCCAAACCGGGCGATGTTAAATATGCCGATATCAACCACGATAACCGCATAGACGGAAGTGACCGCATCATTCTTGGAAGTATCCAGCCCAATCTTACTTTTGGATTCTCATCACAGTTCAGTTATCGTAGGATTGACCTTAACCTTTCATTTGCAGGCAGTTACGGTAATAAGTTGTACAATGCTCTGGGACGCAGGCTTGAGATGACAGGTGATTCCTACAACGTGCTCTCAACCATAAAGGACTCCTGGACTCCCCAGAATGGAGGTAACACACTGCCTCTGGCATCGACCGCCCGTACCATCTCTTACATTGATGACCGCTATGTTCAGGATGCATCATACCTTAAGTTCAAGAACCTGACTTTAGCATACCGGTTCAGGCCAATAGAATTTGGTAGTGAATTCAAGATAGAAGGCATCAGGGTTTATGCAACAGCAACCAACCTCTTTACAATAACTCCATACAAGGGTTATGACCCGGAGGTAAGCAGCGGAACGGACAGTGGTGCCTATCCTTCGGCCCGAACCATAAGTTTTGGAATTAACGTGACATTATAAATCATTTACAACATTAACCATTTAAACAATAAGAATCATGAAAAAAAATTTTCTTTTCGGCGCAGCCATTGCTGCAACACTTTTAGCAGGTTTTTCGTCATGCGATAAAAATGACGATATAGTAGAACAACTTATTATCGATGAAAACAACGTTGTTGATGACGATGCCAGTGCAGTTGCACTTGTAAACGGTATTTACGCCCATTGGCAGCCGCTGAGTTCATCATTCTCATTCATCATTGAGCTCAACTCAAACAAGCTCATCTCTTTTGAGGGTACTGAAGACAAGGAGGGACCGCTTAACAGCCGTTTTGAGCAGGGTCCCGACACATGGTATCAGATCAAGATCTTTAACCATCTTCTGCTTGGTGTAGCCCAGGCTAATGATGCCATCATTACAATCAACAACTCAAAGGCTCTTGGCAAGGTATCGGAGGCAGGTTACAACGCAGCTGTAGGTAAGGCAAAGTTCCTGCGCGGTCTGGCCAACCTCAAGCTGGCTCAGCTGTGGGGTGAGATCCCTGTATTTACCGAGGAGGGTGGCAGCACTACCGAGCGCCAGAGTCTGGACAAGGTGTTCGCTCAGATCATCAAGGACCTGACCGATGCCGAGAGTCTGCTTCT
>JAGCPB010000108.1 GCA_017642425.1 Bacteroidaceae bacterium | reverse complement strand
TCATCGGCAGCCAGATTGTCAATGATTCCTTTTATGTCAACGCTGTTGTCAACAGTTCCGCGGCGGCAGGCTTTCATGCAAGGGGTCTTGGCGCAGTCATTGCAGTCACGTCCCTGGAGCAGAGCCTTGGCCTGGGCTTTCATGCCGTGGTCATAATACCATATAACCTGGGCGGCGTCAATGCCTTTAGGGCAGACCAGAGTGCAGGGGGCCTCGCAGTCGGCACGGTGGTCACTCAGAAGCAGTTCCAGCGACATGCGGCGCAGCTCCTTAACCTCAGGGCTGTCTGTATCAATCTCCATACCCTCACGCGGCATGGTGGAGCAGGAGGGCAGCATCTGGCCGGTACGGACGTCCTTGACCATGCAGACCATGCAGGATGCATGGTGCACATGCCCGCCTGCATAGCAGAGTGACGGCACTTCAATGCCGGCGGCACGCAGTTCCTCAATAAGAGGCCTCTGGCCCGACACTTCAAACGGCTGGTTGTTTACGCTTATTTTCATATCTGATGGCATTGAAGTCACATTCATCTATGCAGAGACCGCACAGGGTGCATTTCTCTGTGTCTATGGTGTGTATCTTGTATGGTTCAAACGGGATGGCATCGGCCGGACAGCATCGGGCGCACTTGGTGCAGCCTATGCAGTCATCGGTAACGGTCAGTTTTACCATCTGCTTGCAGGAGCCGGTGCGGCATATACCGTTTACATGCTCCTCATACTCGTTACGGAAATGCTGCAGGGTGGAGAGTACGGGGTTGGGAGCGGTCTTGCCGAGTCCGCACAGGGCTGCTTTCTTGACGCTCAGCGCAAGTTCCTCCAAACGGTCTATATCGGCCATCTCGGCCTTGCCGGAGGTTATCTTGTCCAGCAGATCCAGCATACGGCGGGCACCTACGCGGCAGAATGTGCATTTGCCGCAACTCTCACCCGATATGAAATTGAGGAAATAGCGCGCCACATCGACCATGCAGTCGCTCTCACTCAGCACCACTAGACCGCCGGAGCCCATGATGGCGCCCATACGGTTCAGGGCATCAAAATCAACCGGGGTGTCACAGAGACTGGCCGGTATGCAGCCGCCCGACGGGCCTCCGGTCTGTACAGCCTTTAACTGCTCACCTTTTTCAACGCCTCCACCTATCTTCTCGACGATGTCACGCAGGGTGGTTCCCATAGGCACCTCAATCAGACCGCCGTGGCGTACCTTGCCGGCCAGGGCAAATACTTTTGTACCCTTGCTACCTTCTGTTCCAACCGATGCGTATGACTGCGCTCCGTTCCTTATTATGAACGGTATCTGGCTCAGGGTCTCCACATTGTTTATAAGGGTGGGGTGCCCAAAGAGACCCTTCTCGGCAGGATAGGGCGGACGCAGATGGGGGAATCCGCGCTTACCTTCAATAGATGCTATAAGTGCAGTCTCCTCACCGCAAACAAAAGCACCGGCTCCCTCAAAGAGGCTTATGTCAATTGAGAATCCGCTTCCTAAGATATTCTGTCCTATCAGTCCTTTCTGTCTGCACATCTCCAAGGCACGGCGTACACGGATAACTGCCTGCGGATATTCGGCACGGATATAGAAGATACCGTTTTGTGCTCCTACGGCATATGCCGCAATTATCAGTCCCTCAATTACACGCAGCGGATATGACTCCAGCAGTATGCGGTCCATGAAAGCACCGGGATCACCCTCGTCACCGTTGCATATAACATACCGTACGGTATCGGGCTGACCGGCCACAAGGCTCCATTTACGGCCCGACGGGAATCCGCCGCCACCGCGGCCACGTATGCCGCTGGCCAGCACCTCACTTATAACCTCGCTGCGGTCAGTCTTGAGGGCTTTCTTAAGGGCGTCAAATCCGCCACGGCGTATATACTCGTCTATGTCGAGCGGGTTCATGAGTCCGTATCCTTCGGTCGAGATGCGTTTCTGTCCGTCCAGGAAAGTGTTTATGCTCTGAGTACGCTGTTTC
>JAGCPB010000107.1 GCA_017642425.1 Bacteroidaceae bacterium | reverse complement strand
GCCGACCTTAAGGAAGCCATAACTCTTCTGCCTTCACGTGACAAAGGCGGTGAATGGGCTAAGGGCCGCGCAACCTGCGGTTCTGCAGCAGGTTATCTGGCACGCGCTCTCATGTTCCGTCACAAGTACGATGAGGCTTATGATTATCTCAAGGGCATCATAAAAGGTGACTACGGAACCTATGGTCTTGTGGCCGATTACGGTGACAACTTCAAGGAGGGTGCACAGTATGAGAACAACAAGGAGAGCCTGTTTGAGGTCCAGTTCATGGATTATGGTACAGGTGGTGCCGACGAGGAGTGGACTCCGGTAAACATCAGTTCAAATGCCTCTCAGGGACATGCTGTAGAGAGCAACTACGGATCTCAGGCCCTGGGCAGTTGGGGTGACCTGGCCATGTCGCCGTGGCTCTACAACCTCTTCAAAGCTGAGCGTTGTACCGACAACACCCTTGACCCGCGTCTCTATTGGACAGCCGTAACATATGAGCCTGAGTACAGCGCATATACCGGTGCCATCACTGCAGCTTATCCTAACGGTGACCCGCGTTCAAATGTAGTTTATCAGAATGAGATTACAGCCACTCCGCTTTCAAACAACGGACAGGGTGGTATCTCAATCGCCAAGTTCACCAATGCCCGCAACAATATCTATTCAACCATCGTTACCGGTCTGCATTGCGGAATCAATCTCCGTCTGATGCGTTACAGTGACGTCCTGTTGCGTGCCGCTGAGTGTGAAAATGAGATCAACGGCCCCACACAGCAGGCTATCGACTACATCAATGAGGTTCGCCGCCGTGTAGCATTGAAGGACCTTAAACTATCAGACTTCAACACCAAGGAGAAACTCTTTGAGCAGATTGCCAACGTGGAGCGCCCCAAGGAGTTCGGTTGCGAGAACGGCCGCGGTATTGACCTGATCCGCTGGGGATTCTTCTATGACGCAGGCCGTCTGGCACAGATACGTCAGCACAGTGCATACATGCGTAACGGTACCGCTTCAACCGATGAGCTTACCGTTGAGACTGCCGATGACTATTCACTGCGTTATTTTGAGCCGGGTCATGAGTATTTCCCCATATTCCAGAATACACTGGATGCCAACCCGAATCTTACCGGTAATTCAGCTAACAAGAATATTGATAACAGTGTGGATTTCCTCCAGAAGTGGGAGGTACATCCTGTCGTAGCCCAATGATATTTATGTTTGACAAAGACGGAGTACGCAAAGGGCGTATTCCGTCTTTTTTTCTAAATTCGCAGTTATGAGAATCAAATACATCTTTTTGTCAAGCCTGATGCTTGCTGGAGCGTGGGCGTGTTCCGATCCCAGTGAAGGCTCAGGGATACGTACGTCAGGGGGCAAGACGAACCAGAACTCGGAATACAAGGCTCCCGATTACGCCGATGACTATTCGGCAATTTCATCCTGGGACTACCATGTTCAGTGGAACCTGGCCAATGTTCATGACCCTTCGGTGGCATATTTTGACGGATACTATTATATGTACGGAACCGATGCATCATACGGTAATGAGCATCTCAAGGCAACCCGTGGCCGCCATTTCCAGGGGCGCCGCTCCAAGGACCTTGTTAACTGGTATTATGTGGCCGGACCGTTCAATGACGCTCCGTCATGGGTAGCGGACTCACTCAATTCCATCCGTACCCGAATGGGCTTGACATCCATCAATCCGTCTGATATACAGTATGGTTACTGGGCGCCAGTGGTGCGTCGGGTGAATGTAGGCGGTAAGGATATTCTCAGAATGTACTATTGCATCGTAATAGACAACTATATCAAAAGCGGAAGGGCAACCACAACCGCCTTTGACGGCAGTTGGAGTGAACGCGCCTTTATAGGTATGTGTGAGAGCACTGATCCTTACGGCGCAGTATGGGAGGACAAGGGATTTGTTACCTGCTCCTCATCGGACAAGGGTCGTGACGGATGGGCGCGTGCCGATGCTAATAACTGGGATGCCTATTTCTACTATAATGCTATTGATCCTACATATATCGTGACGCCACAAGGCAAGCATTATCTCATTCATGGATCATGGCACAGCGGATTCGCCCTCCTGGAGATTGATGCGGAGAGCGGCAAGCCCAAGCATACCTTGGGTGATCCCTGGGCCGACAGTGCCGAAGAACTGACCGCACGTTACGGAAAGCGCATAGGAACCCGTACCTTGGGCTCCCGCTGGCAGGGCAGTGAGGCACCGGAGATTATATACAAGGACGGTTACTATTACCTGTTCATGGCATATGACGGTCTGGATGTTCCGTATAATACCCGTGTGGTACGCAGTGAGAATATCGAGGGCCCGTATTATGATATCACAGGACGTAATTTTACCAACGGTCGTGGAGACTGCTATCCAATAGTGACTCATCCCTACCGTTTTGAACAGGGATACGGATGGGTTGGTATTTCGCATTGTGGTATCTTCCAAAAGGAGGGAACCGATGAATGGTTCTACTGCTCTCAGGGCCGTCTGCCTGCAAATGTTGGCGGAAACCGTTTCAGTAACGCCATAATGATGGGTCATGTGCGTCGTATAGTATGGTGTCCCGCATCGGCCTCCGAGCCCGATAACCTTTGGCCTATAGCCCTGCCTGAACGCTATGCGGCCGTTCCTGACAGCAAGATTACATCCAATGACCTGATAGGTACGTGGGAGCATATAGGACTGGTTTATGATTATGCGCACCAGAATCTCTCACAGGACGTTGTCCTTAAGGCAGACGGCACCGTAACCGGAGCCATAACCGGAAAGTGGAGTTATGATGAGGCAACCAAACGTCTCACTCTGGGTAATGTGGTGGTATGCGTGGAGCGTGAGTTGGACTGGGAGGCCAATCCCCGTTGTGAGACGATCGTTTATGCAGGTGTTGACAAGAATAATAAGGTTACTTACTGGGGAAAGAAAATTTGATGTTATTTTTGTACTCAGAAAGTATCCTAACCAACAAGATTTGATATGAAAAGAAAACTTATCGTGATGGCGGTGTGCGCATCCTTCGTGTTGGGCGTCACTGCAGCAAAGCCTATGAAGGCTCCTTCAGGCGGCAAGAAAATCAGTAATGAACTTATCGGAATATTCTTTGAGGATATCAGCATGTCTGCTGACGGCGGTCTGTGCGCAGAGCTCATCCAGAACGGATCATTTGAGTTCAGCCCGGCGGAGCGAGACGGATGGGGCCCCGGTACCGCATGGCGTTCAATACGTCCCGGTCATTCACTTGGTTATATCGAGCCTAAGCAGCAGGATCCCATACATCCCAACAACCCCAACTACATGCGCCTGAACATAGAGCGTGTGGGAATGTACTATGACTACAACGGCTGGACCGGTGTGGGTATCCAGAATGATGGTTATGACGGCATACTGCTCAAGGGTGGCGACAAGTATGATTTCTCGGTATTCCTGCGCAACCCCGACGGCAAGGATAAGGAGGTGCGTGCAGTATTGCTAGTACAGGGACGCGGATTCCGTGCTCAGCCAACCGTTATTGCCGATACCACTTTTACGGTCTCAGGCAGTGACTGGAAGAAATATGAATATACTCTGACCGCTGCTCAGGATTGCCCTAACGCATCACTGCAGCTGCTCTCACTCACCACCGGTGTGATGGATATCGATATGGTTTCACTCTATCCGCAGGATACTTATAAGGGCCATGGTCTGCGTAAGGACCTTGCTCAGGCACTGGTTGACCTGAATCCTAAGTTCATGAGATTCCCCGGCGGTTGCGTGGTACACGGCGGCGGTGACGGATTCTGGGATACATACCGCTGGAAAACAACCGTAGGTCCCAAGGAGACACGTCGTGGCATCAAGAACACCTGGGGTTACCACCAGAGCATGGAGATGGGATTCTTTGAGTATTTCCAGTTCTGTGAGGATGCAGGCATGGAACCGCTGCCCATTCTGCCTTGCGGTGTAAGCTGTCAGGGAACCAATGGAGGTTGGAATATGCGTACACAGGCTCAGGATGCCGTTCCCATGGAGGATATGCAGGAGTGGGCCGATGAGGCTCTTGACCTGATTGAGTGGGCTAACGGTCCCGCCGATTCCAAGTGGGGTAAGGTGCGTGCCGATGCCGGTCATCCGGAGCCTTTCAATCTTAAGTATCTTGGCCTGGGTAATGAGGAGAAGATTACTCCCGAGTTTGAGGAGCGTTTCAAGTTTATATATGACCAGGTTCGCGCCAAGTATCCCGATATTGTGATAGTAGGTACCGCAGGTCAAGGCTCACATCCCGGAAACGGTGACTATGAGGAGGGTTGGAAGTTTGCCACCCAGCTTGAGGTTCCCATCCTGGACGAGCATTACTATGAACAGCGCAACTACTTCCTGACAAGCCGTCAGTATGATAACTATCCGCGCGACCGCAAGACCAAGGTTTATCTGGGAGAGTATGCATCAAAAGACAGGAAACTGATCGATGCCCTGGCCGAGGGACTCTACCTGCTTCATGTGGAGCGCAATGCCGATGTGGTTGTGATGACATCATATGCCCCGCTCTTTGCCCGCAAGAATACCAACAACTGGAACCCTGACCTGATTTATTTTGACAACGAGCGTCCGTTCCTGACCTGCAGTTACTATGTACAGCAGATGTTCGGCCAGTCCAGCGGTGATTATTTCTATGGTGACTGCGTCAAGTTTGACCGTGAGGATGATAACCTGCTGGGTCAGTCAGTAGTTCTGGATACCCAGAGCCGCAAGCTCTATCTCAAGGTTTGCAATGCCGGTGAGAATGCAGCCAAAGCTACAATAGACCTTTCACGTTTCAGTGGATTCAAGAGCGTTACCAAGACTGTCATAAAGGGACAGCCTGACGATGAGAACAACTTTGATCAGCAGCCCATAGCTCCTGTTACAGAGTCTGTCAAGCTTAAAAGCAAGGCTACTCTTGATGTAGATCCGTATTCAATTACTCTCTACGCAATCAGTCTTTGATAAATAGCAGATCATAAAAGAAGGCCGGCATCGGGTGATGTCGGCCTTTCTTATAGTCCTTGTTTAAAATATCCTGGATGTTATTTGGCTATGCGGTTGTTGAAGTATTCCATCGATACGCTGTTCATTGCAACGTCGTTCTGGTCTGAAACCAGCACCTGGCTGAAGATGTCGTAGTACAGGTCCTTGATGTCCTCGATCTGAGCTGTCTTCTTGTCATCGCTGTTG
>JAGCPB010000106.1 GCA_017642425.1 Bacteroidaceae bacterium | reverse complement strand
GTGCGATTCACCAACGTCAACCAAGTCCGTGACGCTGTAGCCAAGGCTGTGGACTTCTACAACAACAAGAGGCCTCATATGAGCATAAATATGATGACTCCGGCTCAAGCTGCCTTATGTGAAGGAGAGATAAAGAAATGCTGGATCAGTTATCGGGAGAGAGCCATTAAAAGAAACCAGTGTTTGGAGAACCCGGAAAACCCATTACCTTTGCAACCAGCTCTGGTTGCATACGAATCAAGTCAACCACCAGTCAACTTATAGCAGTGATAAGAATAACCAGAGTCAACTTCTATCAGGAATAAGACAATCCGAGTCAACCTTTTTTAGGGAAACGCAAAATGCAACGGTAATGCAACGCCATTTGCTTGGAACGGGCAGTGTAAGGGGCATACATTTGCAGCAAAAACGAATTGATATGGAAAAGAAGGTTTTTGCAATAGCATTTGTCGTGTTAATGATGACGGGCGTTTTATCGGTCTCTGCCAAAGGCAGAAGGTCAGTACAGCCCCAGGTAGAAAGAGGTGATGGATCAATAACATTCAAGGTAGAGAACGTTGAGATAGCAAAAGATTTTCTGCCTGTAGAGTTCGGTGCAGACCTGGGGCGCAGGTGGGCCGATGGTGAGCCTTATCTGGGTTGCAGTTTTGCGAACGAATCACTTGTAGATGCCGATGACAACGCTTTTTTCTCAATGGTATGTCTGGCATATGCTCAGCATCGGCCAATAGTTCTTTCGCCCGATATAATGTGGATTGTAATCTGCAACGGCTACTCACAGTTTGTAAACCGTGACCCGGAAAAGTTCCGTCAGTATCTGGTAGACCATGATGGTAAAGAGACACTTATGATAATGACAAATTTGGAAACCACCACGGCCCAGAAGGTTGAGAAATTTGCTACACTGATTGCAAAGGAGACCAAGGGTGGTGTAGCAGAAATTATGACCTGTAACTTCTCTACTACGGGTATGATTGAGAAAATGGTGTCACAGATAACACTTATGGAGACGGTAAAGCAGTATTTTGATTTCATGGAGTTTCTTGTAGGATGCGGCATTCCAAGCGTAACCCTTGAAGGTACTCCCAAAGACTGGCGTCTGCTGCGTGAAAAGACCAAAAAGCTCGGTGAATTCGGGGTAAAAGAGTGGACCGATAAACTGGATCCCATACTTGAGGAGTTCGTACTGGCATCAGAGGGTAATCCAAATAATAAATTCTGGTGGGATATGGCCATTAAAGGTCGCCCCTGGAACTTCCATCTTAAAGCCGGTGGCGGCGGATGCTTTGGGGGGCCTTCTTACGGTCCGACTATGTTTGACGGATGGTTTCTGGAGTTCATTCCTTTTGATGAATGGGGGGAGCGCCCTAAAAAAATACCTTACGGCCATAAACTGCCCCCGCTTATGACAAGTGTTCCCATTATCCAATACGTAGATGATGGTTGGGGTAATTGCGCGGGCATAAACGCACTGGAACTGCGTGGCGGCATAGTAGGCCTTAAGCAGGACCAGGAGACCAAGGCTCTGAGACCTGAGATAGGCTGGCTGGTTAGGAATGACCCCACCGTTGAGTTTGATGAGGCCGATGTCCGTGCCAAAGCTCAGCTGGCCAACACCATGGGTGATGGTGATGCAGTGATAAAGCAAGCCATAAAAAAGCCGGTTAAACATGATGATGAGTTTATCGGTGAAAGGCCCAGTTACAATTATTCTCCCTCATTCTTTAGCCGTGATGCAGAACAGCCATTAATTCTCTCCGAATTTGAAGGCTGGGGTATAGATCTTGTGTATTGATAAATAGGTTTGTTGAAAAGTAGTGCAATTGGGGTCTGCCCCCTTTTGCACTATTTTTTGTATCTTCGCAAAATAATAGGTACATGCGCGTATGGTACTCAACTGGATTTGGATTTCATTCTTTCTTATAGCCTTTGCCGTAGCTGTAATCAGGCTCTGCATGGGTGATGCAGGCGTGTTTCAGGATATCATGGATTCCACGTTTTCATCGGCCAAAACAGGCTTTGAGATATCGCTGGGACTGACCGGAGTCCTGTCACTGTGGCTGGGAATAATGAAGATAGGCGAGAAAGGCGGCCTGGTCAATACCTTTGCCCGCTGGCTTAGCCCCGTGTTCTCACGCCTGTTCCCGGACCTGCCCAAGAACGATCCTGCATACGGCCATATATTCATGAATGTGGCAGCCAATATGCTGGGTCTGGACAATGCCGCAACTCCCATGGGCCTCAAGGCTATGGAGCGCATGCAGGAACTCAACAAGACCAAGGATGTGGCATCCAATCCAATGATCATGTTTCTGGTACTCAACACATCGGGCCTGACCATTATCCCGGTAAGCGTGCTGGTATACCGCGCACAGATGGGCGCCACGCAGCCGGCCGATGTCTTCATACCCATACTGCTGGCCACGTTCTTCTCGACGTTGGTGGGCCTGCTGGTTACCTGTTTTATCCAGAAGATCCATTTCGACAAGGTACTGATCGGCTTTGTGGGCGGACTGAGCTTACTGGTTGCCCTGATTATCTGGGGATTCTCAAAACTTCCGGCAGTAAAGATAGGGCCGGTATCCACATCTATTGCCAACATAATCCTGTTTGTGGTGATAATAGGTTTTATCATATCGGGTATCAAGGCCAAGATCAATGTCTATGAAGCATTCGTAGAGGGCGCAAAGGACGGCTTTACCACGGCAATAAAGATAATACCGTATCTGATTGCAATTCTGGTGGGCATCGGCGTGTTCCGTGCATCGGGCGCAATGGATGCGGTGGTAAACGGCGTTGCTTGGTGTGCCGATAAATGCGGCCTGGACAGCCAGTTTGTAGGTGCTCTGCCTACGGCACTCATGAAACCGCTGTCGGGAGGCGGTGCCCGCGGTCTTATGATTGACGCCATGACCACATACGGCGCCGATTCGTTTACCGGACGCCTGGCCTGCCTGTTCCAGGGTTCTACCGATACGACATTCTATATACTGGCCGTCTATTTTGGCAGTGTGAACATAAAGAATACCCGTCATGCCGTGGGCTGCGGACTGCTGGCGGATCTTGCGGGTATCCTTGCCGCAATATTCCTGGCTTACCTGTTCTTTGCATAAAATAAAAAAGATGATATCATTCCTGACAGAGAACATAAAGATGCCCCATCTGGACCGCAAGGCGGTAAGAGCATGGATTGCAGCTGTGGCAGCCACGTATGACGGCCGTAAGGTGGGTAACCTGAACTATATCTTCTGCAATGATGACCGCATACTGGAGGTTAACAAAGAGTTTTTAGGGCATGACTACTATACCGATATCATAACCTTTGACTACAGTGAACCGGGTCTGGTGAGCGGTGATATGTACATAAGTCTGGATACGGTTTTGAGTAACAGTTCCAAGTTCCATACGTCTATGGATAAGGAACTCATGAGAGTGATAATACATGGGGTGCTGCACCTGTGCGGCATCAATGACAAGGGGCCTGGAGAGCGTGCCGTCATGGAGGCTGCCGAGAACCGTGCCCTGGATATGTGGTATAAGAAACAATACTGATTGATGAGAAAGATACTTGTAATTCCAGCCATGCTGCTCCTGTTATGTGGAGCGGACGCCATGGCGCAGGGTAGGCTTACAGACAAGAGCTCCCGGCTGCTGGACGAGTGCCGTACCCTGTTCTCGCAGGGTGATTATGCCGCGGCCGGCACCATACTTGACCGGTGGTATGAGGCATCGGGGCCCGGTAGCGTAAACCGCACAGAAGAGACAGACTATATGCGCACGGTCATAGCGGCTGAGACCAATCCCGCACAGAGTATGGACCGCATCTGGGAGTTTATGCAGAATTATCCCAATTCGGTCTATTACAACCGTATGCTGATGCTGTTGGGATCCTCTTATTATGCGCAGCGAGACTACAAGGAGGCAATCAGCTGTTTTGAACAGTGTGAACCGCTGCTGCTTGATGACGGTGACTGCAGCCGCATGGTAAGGTACAACGCCATATCGCTGATACGTTGCGGCCAGACCGATGAGGGAATGCTTGAACTGAGCATCCTGGAGCAGTTGGTTGATGAGCCCGCTCAGGATGAGGACATAATCTTTTACAAGGCTTATCTGGATTATCAGAATGGCAAGACTGATAAGGCCCGGGCCGGTTTTGAGAACAGCCTGTATGGAAGTCATGCCGATGAAGCCATGCTCTATCTGGCCGATCTGGACCTGAGAGGGTCCGGTGACCATGAGGAGGCATACCGTACAGCCAGCCGCATGGTAATGGAGTCCGATGACCCCATGCTGGAGGCTGAGGCAGAGAGGATCCTGGGCGAGTATTGGTACCGCAAGGGTGATTTCCGTCAGGCACAGGACCTGCTTACAAGCTACCTTGCTCTTAAGGGGGACGGCCAGCGTGAACGTCATGATGTATATCTGCTTGGCATGTCATGTTTCATGAACGGTGATATGGACGGGGCTATAGCCAATCTGTCGCAGGTATCTGAAGGCGATGACATGATGGCGCAGAACGCCGCTTTGCATGTAGGTCTGGCCGCACTCTCCAATGGTGACAAGAATATGGCCAGAATGGCTTTTGGGCGAGCATCGGACATACCGGGTGACCCGGAGGTGAGGGAGCAGGCTCTGTACAACTATGCAATGATACTGCATGAGACCGCATTCTCTCCGTTTGCCGAATCGGTAACGTCATTTGAGCGGTTCCTCAACGAGTTCCCCAAATCCAAATACGCAGACCGTGTAAGCAGCTATCTGGTTGATGTATATCTAAACACCAACAGTTATGACGCGGCCCTGGCGTCAATCTCAAAGATAAAGAGCCCCGGTGCCTCCATACAGGCAGCCAAGATGCAGCTTCTGTATAACAAGGCTATGGACAATCTGGCAGCCGGCAACCTGGATGAGGTGACCATACTGCTTACAGAGGTGATAACGCTGGACCGTTATGGCCATGACATGGCAGTTGAGGCTACATTCTGGCGCGGTGAGACCTATTACCGTACGGGCCAGACATCGATGGCCGAGACAGACTACAAGCGTTATCTGGCACTTATAGGCAGCAGACTCACTCCTGCCAGCGCTCTGGCCAACTACGGCCTGGGTTACATATACTACGGGAAAGAGAATTATGACCAGGCCTGGAAATATTTCCGTCAGGTAGTGAATGACGCCGGCAGTACCGGAGTGAACCCTGAGATACTGTCAAACGCCTGCCTGCGTGCCGGTGACTGCATGTTCCATGAGAGACAGTATGACCAGGCCAAGGAGTATTACAGCATGGCCATGAACGTGGACAGAAGCAACGGTGACTATGCGCTGTACCAGACCGGTTTGGTAAACGGGCTTCAGCGTCATTATGACCAGAAGATAATGAACCTGAACCAGCTTGTCACTGATTACCCCGAATCGGCATACCTGCCTTCGGCACTCTATGAGGAGGGCCGTGCATATCAGCAGACAGACAGGCCCAGTCAGGCAATAGGCATTTTCAAACGTATTGTAAGGGATTATCCTTCAAGTGACCTGGCCCGCCGTGCATCGGCCGAGACAGCCCTTATCTATTATCAGACAGACCAGTATGATGATGCCATCGCCGCATACAAGGATGTGATAGCCCGGTATCCGGGCAGTGACGAGGCCCGTACCGCCCTGGTTGACCTAAAGTCAATCTATGTGGAGACAGGCGATATAAACACGTTTGTGGAGTATACCAGGACCGTGCAGGGTGCAGCGCCCATTGAGGTCTCAGAGCGTGATTCGCTCACCTATGCCGCCGCAGAGAATACATTCGGACGCGGTGACAAGGAGCAGGCGCTGGTACGTTTCAGACAGTATCTGGAGCAGTTCCCCGACGGTGCCTTTGCGGCAAACGCCTGGTACTATCAGGGCTTGCTGCTTGAGGAGCGTAATGACAGCAAGGGTGCATTTGACTGCTTTATCCATGCCGCCGGATATGAAAACAGCCGCTTCTGCGAAGGAGCCCTTGACCATGCAGCCGCTCTGGCATGGAAAGCAGCAGACTGGAAACAGGCCATGGACATTTATATCAGACTGTATGGCAAGACGGCCGATGCAGAACGGCAGAGACGCAGCCTCTACTCGATCGTAATCAGCGCAGGACGTCTTGAAGCGACCGATGCCGTGCTTACATATGCAGACAAGGCCCTGCAGACCCAGCTTACGGCAGACCAGAAGACAGAGGTCAGTTACTGGAAAGCCAAGTCTCTGTTGCGTAAGGGTGACAGGAACCAGGCACGTCCGCTGCTTGAGGAGCTCTCCAAGGATACCCGCTCGGTCTATGGCGCTGAATCAGATTATCTGCTTAGCCAGCTGCTGTTTGACAGCGGTGACAAGGCCGGTGCCGAGAAAGTGGTCATGGACCTTATAAATGAGGGTACGCCCCATACATATTGGCTGGCCCGCAGTTTCATACTGCTCAGTGACATATACAAGTCACAGGGTAAGGAGGTTGAGGCGCGCCAGTATCTGCTCTCGCTCAAGAGCAACTATACAGAGAATGATGACATAGCGGATATGATTGCCGCAAGACTTGAATGATACCGGATATGAAAAGATATGTAACTTTGGCTTTGACCGCCACCGTATGCTGGACGGTCATGTTTGCCCAGAATGATGTGCTGCCTTCCAGGTCAATGACCATAGAGGGCACATACAATCCATCCATGACCAATGCAGAGAAGGTCATGCCGGTTCCTGCCAAGCAGAAAAATGAGAAGGAGCAGGCCACAGTCAGCTACCTGACAGACCCCAATCCCTTTGAGAATACAGACCGCTCACCCATGAGCGTATTCTCGCAGAGTTCTGATCAGGTCCATGCCGACAGCCTCTATGGCCTGGCCCGCCTGGGATACGGTCTTAGGAACGTTTATGAGGGACTTTTTGACATAGGTTGGATAATGACAGACAGGGATGTGGTCAAGGCATCGGGTTCCATGGACGGATGGAACTCAAAACCCGATGGTGACTGGAGATCCCGTATGTTCAACAGCAGGCTGGCTGCGGAGTATGAGCACAGGTTTGACAGGTTTGTGATTGGACTCAAGACGGATTTCGGTTTCTCGCGTCATAACTATATGCCGGGAGTGGCCATGGATTCGGCCATGTTGGCAGCCAGCAACCTTTTTATAAAGACCAAGGAGGGTTCACTGTCGGGTTACATACAGGGCAGGTTCCGCGATGACATAAAATACCATCTTGAGGGCGGCGGCCAGTGGCTTATCCGTGACGGACTGAATCTGAACGGCACTGAGCGTAGCAACAAGGAGGGTATAATAAGGATATCGGCAGGTGCCGAGAAACCCATCTCTACGGGGACAGTCAGTGTTGACTACCGTCAAAAATCAACTGTATACCGCTGGTGGGGCCTGAACGGATGTGAGTATGACGGTTTTACAAACCTCACGTTCACCCCAATGTGGCACTACAATGACGGAATCATAAAGACAGACCTGGGCTTTAACATGGATATCCGCACGGGTGCGGGCAAGCCGTTCCTTATGTCACCCATGGCAACCCTGTCATACAATTTTGAGAATGAGTTGTCACTGCTGGCCGGTCTGACCGGAGGCCTGCGGGAGTATGATATGCGCACATTGTCCAGGATATCGCCCTACTGGTCAGAGAAGGAGCGTATCAAGGACGGATATGATGTGGTAGACCTGTATGCAGGCCTGGCATACAACCATGACACGTGGCTCTCAGTGTCGGGAAAGCTGGGATACCGCCATACCATAGATGAGATCTTCCAGAACAGGGCCGACAGCCTTATAGTAACTTCTGTTTTCCTGCAGCAGTCATCGGATGTGTTTTATGTAAGGCTTGATGCCGACATGCAGTTCTCTGACAGGGCGTTCCTAAGGATGGATGTAACATATAACAACTATCTGGGTAAGCACCTGGGACACAAGATGGACCTTAAGCCGGCGTTTGATGCCAACCTGTTTGGCCGTCTCAACATAGCACGCGGTCTTGACGCCATGCTCTCATACAGGCTTATGGTGTTCCATTGGGTAGGCGGAGTGTCTATGCCTACGGTAAATGACCTGTCCGTGACCATGGATTATGACTTCAGGGACAACCTGTCATTCTACGCCACACTCAAGAATCTGGCGGGAGGTGATTTCTATTATTATGCGGGCTACCGCTGTCTCAAGCCATCCGTTCTGTTGGGAGCCACCTACAGATTCTAGACTTCAAGCCCCTTTTTTATTAATTTATAATTAATAAGGTGGAAAGAGTGAATTTTTTATCTCTTTCCACCTTTTGTATGTCTGTTTTTTATTCTACTTTTGCCGCGCTTAAAAAAGAAATATCATGCAGAAGAATCTGGTAATAGTGGAGTCTCCGGCCAAGGCCAAGACAATTGAGAAGTTTCTGGGAGCTGACTACAAGGTGATGTCAAGTTACGGACACATCTGTGACCTCAAGAAAAAAGACCTGAGCATAAACATAGATACGTTTGAACCCATTTATGAGATACCGGCCGATAAGAAAAAGGTGGTAAGTGAACTCAAGGAGGCAGCCAAGAAAGCCGAGATGGTATGGCTTGCATCCGATGAGGACCGCGAGGGAGAGGCCATAAGCTGGCATCTGTTCGATACCCTGGGGCTCAAGCCTGAAAAGACCAAGCGTATAGTTTTCCATGAGATAACCAAGAACGCCATACTGCATGCCATCGAAACCCCGCGTGACATTGACACCAATCTGGTTTATGCACAGCAGGCACGCCGTGTGCTGGACCGTATAGTAGGTTTCAAGCTGTCACCCATTCTGTGGCGCAAGGTCAAGCCCGCACTCTCGGCAGGGCGTGTACAGTCTGTAGCCGTACGGCTTATCGTGGAGCGTGAGCGTGAGATCAAGGATTTTGTTCCCGAGGCATCATACAAGGTGGTGGCTATCTTCAAGCTGGATATAGACGGTACCGTTCAGGATGTACGTGCAGACTACAGCGGCCGATTCAAGACCCGTGATGAAGCATACGCTTTCCTTGAGAAATGCAAGGGCGCACGTTTCAGCGTCAAGGATATCCAGACCAGACCGCTCAAGAAACTGCCTGCAGCCCCGTTCACCACATCTACCATGCAGCAGGAGGCCACCCGTAAGTTCGGATTCACGGTTATGCAGACCATGATGCTGGCACAGCGCCTGTATGAGTCCGGTAAGATAACATACATGCGTACAGACTCCGTGAACCTGTCAACCCTGTGCATAGATTCATGCCGCAAGGTCATAAGCGAGTCCATGGGCGACGAGTATGTAAAGAGCCGCCAGTACACACAGAAAGCCAAGGGCGCACAGGAGGCGCATGAGGCTATCCGTCCTACATATATGGAGAACCAGTCAATAGACGGTACCGCACCTGAGAAACGTCTGTATGAGCTTATCTGGAAACGCACCATAGCATCACAGATGGCCGATGCTGAAATTGAGAAGACCACAGTATCCATAGTATCGCCCAAGATAGACGGCGAGTTCACGGTATCGGGTGAGACCGTAAAGTTTGACGGATTCCTGCGCGTTTACCGTGAGAGCCGTGATGATGATTCCACAGAGTCCCAGGATTCACAGGGCCTGCCTGAGTTCAAGAAGGGTCAGGCGCTGGAATTCAGCCAGATATCGGCATTTGAGCGTTTCACACAGCATCCGCAGCGTTTCAATGAGGCTGCCCTGGTGCACAAGATGGAGGAGCTGGGCATAGGCCGTCCTTCTACATATGCTCCCACAATTGGTACCATCCAGCAGCGTGAGTATGTGCTGCGTGAGGATATAGAGGGCACCAAGCGTGAGTGTGATATGCTGCGCCTGGAGAACGGCCAGATAAAGGAGCAGACCATAACAGAGGTTTACGGGACAGAGAAGTCAAAGCTTGTACCCACAGACATAGGTATGGTGGTGAATGATTTCCTGATAGAGTATTTCCCCGATATCATGAACTACAACTTCACTGCACAGGTGGAGAAGGAGTTTGATGATATAGCCGAGGGCGACAAGCAGTGGAAAAGCGTCATCAGTGATTTCTATGACAAGTTCAACCCTGCCGTAAACAGCGCCATGACGCTTAAGAATGAGCATAAGGTGGGCGAGCGTATACTTGGAACTGATCCCATATCGGGCAAACCGGTATCGGTCAAGATAGGACGTTACGGCCCCATTGTTCAGATAGGCAGTGCCGAGGATGAGGACAAACCCCGTTTTGCCCAGATGAAAAAGGGACAGACCATTGAGGATATAACCCTTGATGAGGCTCTTGAACTGTTCCGTCTGCCGCGTACACTGGGTGAGTTTGAAGGCTGCGAGGTCAGCGTGGGTACCGGAAGGTTCGGACCATACATACGTCATGACAAGTTCTATGTATCGCTGGGCGGTGTGGCCGATCCTCTTACCGTTACCCTTGATGAGGCCATAAAGCTTATCCGCAGTAAGCGTGAGTCAGAGTCAAAGAAGGTGCTCAAGACATTCGCCGGCAATCCGGATATGGAGGTCATGAACGGCCGTTACGGTGCATACATAGCATATCAGGGCAGCAATTACAAGATTCCCAAGAGCATGGATCCTACTACCCTTACAGAGGATGAATGCCAGGATATCATAAAGCGCCAGATAGAGAAGACAGGCTCCGCACCCAGGCGCAGGATATTCAAGACAAAGAAATAAATGACCAGGATTTTCCTTATGGGCTTTATGGGGGCGGGCAAGACCACCCTCGGCAAGGCCTTGGCCAAGGACCTGGGCATATCCTTCATAGACCTGGACCAGTATATTGAGAGCAGGTATATGAAAAGCGTGAGCCAGATATTCGCCGCGCGTGGTGAGCAGGGATTCCGTGAGATAGAGAGCCGTCTGCTGCGTGAGGTGGGAGAGTTTAACAACGTGATAGTGTCATGCGGCGGTTCCACTCCACTTATAGGTGATAACATGGATTACATGTTGGCTCAGGGCCAGACAGTCTATCTTAAATGCCACAATGAGACTCTGCTGCGCCGCCTTAAGGTGGCACGCGCACAGCGTCCGCTTATTGCATCCAAGAGTGATGAGGAACTGGCCCGGTTCATTGAGGCAGAGACACAGCGCCGTGAGCCCGGATATCTAAGGGCACAGTACATCTGCCCGGGTGACCGCCTGGAGAGCCGCGACCAGATATCCGAGACCGTAGAATACATTGAGAAACTATTGGATATTAAGAAAGATTGATCATATATGAAACAGTCACTGGTGATAGTAAAGGTGGGAGGCAAGATTGTTGAGCAGCCCCAGACACTGGAGCGTCTGCTTACTGATTTCAAGGCCATACCCGGAAACAAGCTTCTGGTGCATGGCGGAGGCCGCTCTGCAACCGCCATGGCTACCCGTCTTGGAATAGAGAGCAGGATGGTTGACGGCCGCCGCATTACTGATGCCGATATGCTGGACGTGGTTACTATGGTCTATGGAGGACTGGTAAACAAGAACATCGTGGCCAGACTGCAGTCCCGTGGCATAAACGCCATAGGCCTGACCGGTACAGACTGTAATGTCATGTGCTCCGATAAGCGCCCCGTAAAGGATATTGACTACGGTTTTGTGGGCGATGTCAAGAGCGTGAACGCCGTATTCCTGGCCAGTCTGATTGATCAGGGCATAGTACCCGTGCTGGCGCCGCTCACTCATGACGGTCATGGCCAGTTGCTCAACACCAATGCCGATACAATAGCCGCCGAGGCTGCCAAGGCACTTGCTTCAATGTTCAAGGTAACCCTTATATTCTGTTTTGAGAAACCGGGAGTGCTGCTGCATGAGGATGATGACAACAGCGTCATACCCTACATATCATATTATGATTTTCCGCGTCTGGTGCAGGACGGCACCATTAGCGGCGGCATGATTCCCAAGATCCAGAACGCATTCAATGCGCTCCAGGCAGGGGTGTCATCGGTACTTATCACCCAGGCAGAATCACTTGACAAGCTTACAGGTACAACTATAGCCCTGTAACCCCCTCTTATTTATCGTAGCTGTTGCCCTCAAAAGCACCTTTGTGGGCGGTTTCTACAGGTTGTGCGGCAGCCTCCTCTGCAGCGGCCTGCTCCAGAGCCTCCTGCTCTTTCTTGAGTCTGGCGTAGTATCTTACAATCCAGATGCATGAGACTGTTGTGACCACAAGGAAAATAATGAGCAGTATCACGCCTAACGTGCTGTCCAGGTTTATCTCCGTCTCAGATTCGGCCCTCATGGATACAAATGAGATGGAGTTGTTCAATATATGGACGCAGATAGGTACCAGCAGACTACCGGTCTTGCAGTAGAGCCAGCCCAGTATGATTCCTGCCGGCATGGCAAACACCACCTGAACGGGGTTGATGTGTACCACGGCAAACACGGCAGCCGATATGATAATACCCAGCCACATGCTTTTGGTGGCTTTCTCCATCTCCTTAAGAATGACGCGGCGCATCATTATCTCCTCCATGATGGGGCCTATGATGCAGATTGCCAGGAAACCCCATACAGTCTTGGACATATCCTTGAACTGTTCCTCCAGAATATTGGGTATCTCAACTGATGTGGAGAGCAGGTCAACGGCCATCATTCCGCAGATGGCAAAAACAAGCGATATAAGGAATACATCAAACGGCACCCCCTTGAACAATTCCTTTACTCCGCAGTACTTCATTATAAGCAGGATTATAATGACCAGGAAATCCGATACCAGCAGCGCGGGAGCCAGAATGGAGTTCATGTCATTACCCATGATCATTGCCGCAATCATAAAGAATACAGTCACTACAATCTGTGCTGCAATCCATATTCCTATGGTTATGAGTGTCTTTTTCATATTACTGTTGTTTATTGATTGTTTGCTTTACTTGGTTGCGGTCAGCCTCAAGCTGGGCTGCCAGTTCATAGGGTGAGTCAAAACGGCGTTCGGGACGCAGAAAATCCACAAACTCCAGAGTCAACTCATGGAAGTATATGTCACGGTCAAATCCCAGAAGGTGAGCCTCGATGGTACGGGCCTTGCCCTGGAACGTGGGGCGGAACCCTATATTGACCATGGCAGGCCATGTCTCACCGTCCACCGTGGCAATTGCCGAATAGACTCCGTCGGCCGGAATCTGCATGAACTCGCAGTAGGGGCCCAGGTTGGCGGTGGGGAATCCCATCTTTCGGCCGTTCTGCAGGCCGTGCACCACAGTCCCGCTTATGGTGTAGCGGTATCCCAGCATGGCATTTGCCGCCTTTACATGGCCGGCTTCAAGTTCGCGGCGTATGCGTGAACTGCTTATAGGCGTTCCTTCATACAGGCATGCATCGGCAGGTATCACATCCATCCCTATTTTACGGCCTATACGCCGGTAATCATCTACGGTAAGGGTTGTGTCATGCCCAAAGTGGTGGTCATGCCCCACCAGCAGAGTGCTTACACCCAGTTTTTTTTGCAGGAAATCCGTCATGAAACTCTCTGCATCCATGGCGGCCAGAGCCGTGGTGAAATGCAGCGGGAAACAGTAATCTATGCCCGTCTGCTCCAGCATGCGCATCTTGTCCTGCGGTGTGGATAGCAGGCGTGGACGGTAATCAGACTGCAGTATCTGGCGCGGATGCTCCGGGAAAGTTATGGCCATACTCTTTATGCCGCGCTCTGTGGCAATGGCTTTAAGCTCCTCAAGCAGATGCACGTGGCCCAGATGGACTCCGTCAAAGAATCCTATCGTGGCGGCGTATCTGTTGCTGTCAGGAACCGGAATGGTCATACTGCTTGATGAATTGTTTTGGAATGCAAAAGTAGTGAAGATACGCGGGGTAAAGGAATTTTTTGACTCAAAACTTTGCAAATTCAGGTTAATGGCGTACTTTTGCACCCGAATGATGATGTCGGCTGTGGCCGATGATTCCTTCAACGGGCTTTTAGCTCAGTTGGTTAGAGCAACAGACTCATAATCTGGAGGTCCTAGGTTCAAGCCCTAGATGGCCCACAAAAGAAACCGCCGGAGTGCGGTTTTTTTTGTGGGCCATCTAGGGCTTGACCTTGTGTTTTAAAAAAAAGCACTATCTTCGCTGTGCTTTATTACTGACTGTTTATGAGAAAGACTATCCGTTTGATTCTGGCATCGGTGCTGATGCTGGTTTTTGTACAGAGTGCATATTCCCAGTTTTCACAGCGTGGCAGTACCGTTAATCTATATGTGGAGCGTGAGGACCAGCCTGACGGCGGCATATTCCTGCCGGCTCCGCCCGATACCAGCAGTGTGGCTTACATAGATGATTTCATGCAGTGGCAGTGGGGTAAGACCGTACGGCCCACTGAGCGTGGTGAGCGTGCCAGTAAGGAGTCAGCGTCAAGCACTACAGAGATGGCCCGCATATACTCCGAGGCTCTGGGTTTTACCATAAGCCGCAGTGAGACTCCAGCCATATACAACCTTATGTCACGCAGCTATCATACTGCCGAGCAGGCCTCAAAGAATCCCAAGGCCAAGTACATGCGTATACGCCCCGTGATACAGTATAATGAGCAGCCCTCAGGCCGTTCTGACCGCCTGGAGAGCCTGCGTACCAGCGGTTCATATCCGTCAGGGCATACCACAAGAGGCATGGCTACCGCATTGGTGCTGGCCGAGATGGCTCCGGAGTATCAGGATACCATTCTGCGCCGCGGATTTGAGTATGGCGAGAGCCGTATCATAGTGTCTGCCCATTACCAGAGTGACGTGAATGCCGGTTACATGTGCGGTGCTGCCTGTGTGGCATCTATGCATTCCAACCCTGAGTTTATGGCTGATATGGAGGCTGCACGTGCCGAGTATTACAAGATTAGCGGACGCAAGCCCAACACCGTGATTGATTACCCCGACGGTCAACGCATACTGTCACAGCCGGTCGATACCGCCAGTTACCGCTATTATGGTGATATGGCCCAGTATCTGGATGCCAAGGGCAAGCGCCCCACCCAGCGTGGCGCACAGGCCAAGGCTGATGCGGACTTTAGCCTGGATGCGGTGCTTGCTGCATTCTCAGAACCGTTAGGCATAAAGCTGGATGCCAAGTCCACCCCGGCGCTTGTATCACTGCTTTATGATTCCCGTCATGCCTTGCAGAGAAATGCATTGGAGCTGGGCGATGCCGCCACGTTCCGCAAGCGTCCGTACGTTCAGGTGGGCGATGAACCGTTTGCAGGCGGTGACTATAAAACCACATCATCTTATCCGTCGGCCGAATCGGAGATAGGATGGGGTATAGCCCTGATTCTTACAGAGATTGCTCCCGCCCGAGCCAATGACCTGCTCACATTGGGCTACCGTATGGGTGAGAGCGGCATCATAACCGGTCAGCACTGGGCAACCGATATCGTGGCAGCACGTATAATGGCGGGTTGCATGGTGGCACGCCTGCATACCGATGCGGCGTTCAACAAGCTGCTGCGTGATGCCAAGAAGGAGTATGCCGCAAAGGCTTCTACAGTGAAATAAGGTTGTTTCTTAGCGCGTACAGGACAAGTTCAACAGAGTTGTTTATTCCCAACTTCTTGAAGATATTCTTCTTGATGGTGCCAACCGTCTGGTCTTTAATGCCCAGGCGGTCTGCTATCTCCTTGTACTGTAAGCCCTGGCAGCTTAGCAGCACCACGTCCAGTTCCCTTGGGGTGAATATGCTGTCCTGGATGTTGCGTGAACAGCGTATCCTCTCTATGAGACGGGCTGTATCGGCACCATAATACTCATGACCTGCATGGATGCTCCTAACAGCCTGTATCATCTCTTGGGCTCCGGCGGTCTTGGATATGAATCCGTTCACGTCAAGTTCCATGATACGGCGTATGTTGTTCTCGGATGAGTCACATGAGAGCATAAGGATGGCGGTCCGGGGCAACAGTGACTTGATCCGGCGTGCGGTCTCTATGCCGTCCATACCCGGCATGATTACATCCAGTATCACAATGTCCGGCTTTAGGGTGGATGCCGTCTCAACGGCGGTCTTGCCGTCTGTGACTGTTGCCACGATATTCAGGTCAGGTTCCCTGCCGAACATCTCCTTGAACCCGAAAAGGGCCAACGGGTGGTCATCAACAATGAGAATATCAATTTTCTTGTCCATCCTGTGTAGAGTTAGGTAATGTTATTGAGAAAGAAGTGTAATTGCCGGGTTTGCTGTCCAGACTGATTGTACCGCCTAACGCGGCGGCCATGTCCTGGCAGACTACAAGTCCAAGTCCGCTGCCGGACTCTCCCATGGAGCCTTTACGGACAAACCTGTTATCGGGATTAAAGAGCAGTGCGGCCTCCTGCCCGGTCAGCCCCATGCCGTGGTCAGTCACTGTTACCCGGGCATTGTCTGCTGCCGGAATCTGTGTGGTTATCTCTATCTTTCCGCCCGGGAATGAGAACTTTATGGCATTTGACAGCAGGTTGCGCAGTATGACCATGAATGTGTCCCTGTCAGAAAAGACTGTCAGTGATTCCAGGCCGTCAATGGTTATGGTAAGGTCTTTCTGACTGGCTGTATATGAATATTTGGCTACTGTGTCACGTACAGCATCCACCAGATTGAAACGTACGGGAACAATATGGTAGTCCGATGATTTGGAACGTGACCAGCGCAGTACATTCTCTATGAGTTCAACCTCTGTCGCGGCCTGTTGCTCAAGTTCCTTTGACAGGCTCTTTAGCTGGTCCGGGGGCAACTGGTCTATGACATTGCTGAATGACCTTAGTGCCGAATGCTGGGCAATGGCAGGCGATCGCAAGTCATGCGATATTATGGACATGAGCATATCCTTCTGCCTGTTGAGCCGTTCCATCTCACGCCTGTCACGCTGTGAACGGCGGTAAAAGATGGTAAGCAGTACCGCAATGGCAAGCATAAGGACTGTTATGACAGCCAGAAGCAGTATCTGTGTGTGCTGCTGATAGTTCTTTTGGTTAAGCAGTTCTATGGTATGGCGGTTACGCTCAGTCTGGAATTCTATCTCATATAGGGCCAGACGGTTACGGTCCTCGCGCGAACGTATGGAATCAGATATGGCCGATGCGGACTCCATGTATTCCAGAGCCTTGGCCGGATCTGATTCTGAAACCAGTGATGCCATGGTGCGGCAAATCTTTTCCAGAAGCGGCTGGTCATTAAGGCTTTGGGTAACCTGGTAGGCTTCTGTACCGTATTTGACTGCTTTTGCTGTATTGCCCTGGCTCATTTGCAGCTGCGCAAGCTGGAAGTTTACTATGGCCAGTGACTGGCGGTTTCCGTTACGGTTGAATACCTTATAAGAATAATCCAGGTCCTCAAGTGCCTCTGTATACCGTTCAAGCGCTACCAGCGGATAGGCGCGTTGGCTGCGGCGGATGGCCAGTGCATTCTCTGCATTCTGTATGGCTGTGCTGTCATTTGATTGCACGGCGTCATTATATGCCTGGGTTGCGGTGCTGACCGCCAGATTTGCATACATGAGGGCTTTGTCCTGGGTTCCCAAGGCATGATATACATCGCAGGCCTTACCGTACGCCATGGCAAGCTTGAGCGGGCGGTTCAGGGTTTTCTCATTGTCAATGGCCTGCAGGGCATATTGCTCAGCTATCTGGGGCTTACCGGCATAGACATAGACCGATGCCAGGTTTATGAGCGATGAACTCAGGCCCTGGGCATCGCCGCTGTTACGGTCATAGTCATAACAGAGAACCATATAATCAGCAGCCTTGTCAAAATCACCCAGACGGGAATATGATGCTCCCAGTATTGAATAGAGTTCCACTGCCGCTGCGCTGTCAGACAGGGCAGGTTCTTTTGATAATCCGTCTAATGATGTAAGGATAGCCTTTGAATACTCTCCAGCCATATATTGCGATTCGGCTATCGGGTAGGGGTCCTGAGGCTGCTGCCCCCGGGCTGCAAGCGCTGGCAGAAGTGCCAGCAGGATTGCTGTAATCTGAGTGAGAACAGGTCTTGGCATATCACTGCAAAAGTAATGTTTTTTTGTTGTAAGAGGTGGCTTGAAAAGCGGTTTGTAAGCCCCGTTTTCATACCCTAAATTGGGTATATGCCTAAAGGCATACATTTCTTAAATTTGAAAAATTTTCTGTAAAAAGCATAAATACAATCCGATATGAATAAATTTACGGTTTTTATGACAGCGTTGATGCTGTCCGTATCCAGTGTTTCGGCACAGAATCATTGGGGCGTTTCAAATCCTACCAGCCAGGCAGAGGACTACACCCCTATGTTCATTGGTGTGACAGTTGACGGAGCCACGCTCAAAAACTCTTTTGGCGGCGGATCCAATCCTTTCCAGTTAGGCGTGTTCATTGAAGGCGAATGCAGGGCTGCAGGAACATCTTTGGAACATGGCACCGGCGGCGGTTCTACCGGCGGCGGCAGCTGGTATTTCAGGATCAATGTACCCAACAGTGCGTCAAACGGTGGTAGTACCATCAACTTTGAAGGGCGTCCGGTCTCATTCCATATCTATGACACCAGGAACGGTGTGGAATATGTGATGAATGAAACCACCTCATTCTCAAGCATGACGGTGGGACAGCCCTCATCACCTTTTATGGTGGAACTTATCCAGCTTACCGGCATAACCATGGATGTAACGACAATGGAGGTGACTGAAGGTGAAAGCAAGCCCATTCCATATAAAACGGTTCCTGCAACGGCAACCAATCCCATACTGTTCTATGAATGCTATGGCAGCAGCTTTATATCTGCAGCGTCAGGAATGGTGACCGGAAACCAGGTTTCGGCCGATGCACAGACGCTGACCGTATATGCAGGTGACCCGAGTCTGGCTACTGATCTGAGCGCAAGCATATCAGTTCAGGTGGTTGAGGTGAATGTGGCAGTTGACGGCATAAGTGTGATAAAGTCTGTAGATAATGTCACAAAGGGAGACAAGCTGAACATGAATGAATATGCCGCCGTGACCCCGACCAACGCCAGCAACACCACCATTCTCTGGACAAGCAGCAATGAGAATGTGGTCAGAAAGAATTCAACGGGAGCCTGGGAGGCCGTTGGCGGCGGTCAGGCTGTCATGACCGGTAAGCCTGCCGACAATACCGTGGTGGGCGCCGATTATAAGATAACCGTTACCATCAATGTAAAATCATACATAGAGACTTTGAATGTAACCCAGTCAGAGATGACGGTATGGGATGGTGAAAACTTCTCTCTTGACGGACTTTACACCATAGGTCCGAGCGATGTGACTGAACAGGCTGTGGTATGGACCAGTTCCGCACCGTCTGTAGTTGAAATAAGCGGATCTACAGCCAAGCCGCTTACTGCCGGAAACGCAATACTTACCGTAACACAGGCAACCGCCAAACCCGGCACCACGGCGGTATCGGCCCAGATTGCCGTTACGGTATGGGCTCATGTTACAGGAATCACTGCCAACCCCAAGTCATATACAGCTGCTGTGGGCGAGGTCCTTCCAATAGCTTCATGGTACTCCATCCAGCCCACCAACGCACATAACCAGAATGTGAGCTGGATCAGTGACGAGCCTGACATTGTAAAGGCCGAACAGCTGTCAACCGGAGGCTGGAAGGTTACCGCATTGGCCAAGGGTACCGCACACCTTACGGTTCTAACAGAAGACAAGGGCAAGTCTGACAATATCACGGTTACGGTAATGCAGCCGCTTACATCGGTCTCTCTTAACAGCAGCACTTACCTTATGAACAACAAGGAGTCCATGGATATTTCATACACGTTCAACCCCGCTAACGCCGATATAGACAAATCCAAGTTCAGCGTAGTTGTTACACCTATGGTAATTGCCGATACAAGCTGGAAACTGGCCGAGGTATCTGGCAGCTATTCGGATATCACGGGCGGAATGAAATGGACCCTGAACCCCAGGGCGCTTGGTCAGGGTACTGTCAAGATAGTCTATGACGGTAATCCTGTGGCTCAGGCCATAATCAAGGTAGGCCAGAGCATCAGTTATACAAACGGCTGGAGCTGGCTGTCAATTCCGGCAGGTGACAAGCTGGGTACCCTTACCTCTGTAAATGAGGTCTACGGCGCTGCATTCAAGGAGGCTCGCAGCCAGAGCAATGTCTATATCAATGACAGCAACTGGGGAATGTTCGGCACATCAACCAACATGAGCGGTGACATGTTCAAGATACTTCTCAATACAGCATCACTTGAGGAGACCGGATTCGTAATGTATGATGTCACCACCGATACAATGCCCAAGGCGCTTAATGACGGCTGGACATGGTTGTACTATCCGTATCAGTTTGACTATACTCTGACAGAACTGGACGAGGAGTGCGGTTGGAGCGGTTCTCTCCCGGCAGGTACCATCATCAAGTCAAAAGACGGCAAGATTGCCACATTGGCCGATATGGGCACATATAACGAATGGACCGGCACACTGACCGGACTTGTGGCAGGACAGGGTTATCTGGTATTTGCACCAGCACCCGGATTCAGCATCATATGGGCTAGCGAGTCTGCCATGGGGCAGCCGGCATCACAGCAGCAGCCGGCTCCTGTGCGTTCAAGCGTATCACCTTGGCGTTATGACCATTCACGGTTCAGTGACAACATGGCCATTATAGCAGACCTGGATGGGGTTGAGCTCATTGAGGGTATGACTGTAGGCGCCTTTGTGGGCGGTGAGTGCCGCGGAGAAGGCAGTGTCAAAGACGGCAGGCTATTTATCAGCGTTCACGGACTTGCTGACGAGAAGGTCACTTTCAGACTCTATACCCCAGAAGGCCAGGCATATTACAGGTTGGTTGAGTCATTTGATTTCAGCCAGTCAGAGGGCTCATACGCAAATCCCGTTAAACTCCATCTGGGTGATCTGATATCGGGCGTCAATCCCGGTGTCCAGGTTCAGCAGGGAACGGATATGATTTATGACCTGAACGGACGCAGGGTTGAGAATCCGTCAAACGGTATCTTTATCATAAACGGTAACAAGACCATAATCAGATAATAATCCTGTAACAGATGTTCCGGTCGGTCAGAAGGTTCTGCTGCATGCTGATTCTGCTCCTGTCATTCGTTAATGGCGGGGGCAAGGTCATGGCATGGAGTGACTGGAACGTCTCACAGGATTTCTGTCCCGTCTATGTACAGTTGTATATAGATGACATAACCGTAAAGGAGTATCTGGACAATGAGGAGCGCAGCGACAACCCGTTCCGCATAGATGCAATCATGAACGGTATGGTTGTGGCAAGCACATCACAGATACTTGAGGTGGAGGGGCATGATGAGACGGTGCTTATTCTGCGTGTTCCGGGCACGGATTCTGATGTAGGCAAGGAGATTACTTTCACGGTAACTAACACTGAGCGGTCTGAGGAATACCCGCAGGATGTGACCGTCAATTACAGCCTTACCAGTATAGGACAGCCGTCAGACCCCATAAAACTGCAGATTTCAACTCCCGTCTATATTGAACCGGAGAGTATAGAGGTTACCATCGATGAGCATTACATAATGATGACCGTGGGCGATGAACTGGACCTGACAGACAAGTACATAGTGTTACCCGAGGGTGCAGGTAAACCGTATGAGATAGAGTGGAGCACTGATAATGACCAGATAGTTAAGATCAAGGATGGCACCACGGCGGTTGCGGTGGGCACCGGAATGGCCAACGTGATAGTGACTCTTACATTGCCCGATTACCGTTCATTCAGCGACATGTTCGCTGTCCAGGTGTTCAGCCATGTGGAGGGCATTGAGATATCGCAGGATGAATACTTGTTGTACACTGGATGGACTTTTAGGCCTTTTGGAGAACTTTCGTGGCAGATATATCCTGACGATGCGCTTGACCAGACAGTAAGATGGGAGTCATCGGATGAATCGGTCCTTAAGTGTGTGGGTGGCGATGAACTGGATCCGGAATTTGAGGCTGTGCATTCGGGTGAGTGCTACCTTACCGCCATAACCAATGACGGCGGTTTTGAGGCATCGGTCAAGATAACCGTGATTTCACAGCTGGAGTCAGTTGAGTTTGTTGATGACACAATCTATATAGAGGTTGGAAAGACCATGGACCTGAGCGCCGACCTGCTCAAGGCAAACCCCGATGACGCAGAGTTTGAGGTATCAACTTGGACCACAGACAGCTGGGAGATAGAGATCATGGAGAACACCCTGACCGCCGTTGAACCGGGTACCGCCAATCTGTATGTATCAGTTACGGATGAGACTTTCGGCTATTTTGAGGCAATGGCCGTGGTGATAGTGACGGTTCCCATAGAGGAGTTTGAGATACTCAGGGAGAAAGCCAACATATATCTGTGTGACTCTCTTGACATGACCAATTTCAGCACATACTACCGGATTGGCCCTGAAGGTGCCAACCAGACGGTATTCCTGGAGTCAAGCAATCCCGATGTGCTGGCTGTGCTGCATGATTCAAAGAAAAACCAGTACCTGAAACCCTTAAAGACCGGTAAGGCCACCGTAACGGTGAACACCACAGATCCTTCATTCTACGGTTCCGTAGAGTTTGAGGTGCTGCAACCGCTTGAATCAATCTCTTTTGATAGGGATAGTTATCTGCTTGACGGGCGCGCCGAGGTAATGATGGAGATTACGTTCAGTCCAGAAAACGCCGTGGTCACATGGGATCAGTTCTCATACTATATCAACAGGACAGACGGCATGTCCGATGACTGGTCTATACTGTCTGTGGACAAACCTACAGTAAACGATAATGGCTTAAGCTATCCCATGAGTGCTGTGACTGCCGGCAAATGCAGTGTCACCATACTCTGGCGCGGTGAGGAGATTGGCAGCGTTGAGGTTGAGACCGGTATGGCCATTGACCTTAAGGACGGCTGGTCATGGATGTCCGTTCCGCGGGCCGACAGGCTTGACACTGAAAACAGCATAAAGGAGACTCTTGGCAATATCCTGGTAGAGGCCCGTACAAGTGACGCCTTGTGGGTGAACGATCCTGAATGGGGTATAGTAGGTACGGGTAAAACCATGTCCGGTCAGTTTGTCAAGATGTATCTTGAGGAGACAGGGGAACAACCCAAACAGTATATATCATTCTACGGACTTAAGAGAGAAAGGGAACAGTACCTTTCTGTTGAAAGCGGCTGGAACTGGCTGTTCAATCCGTATGAGTTTGACCATGACCTGGATGATCTGGAGTCATTCGCGGCATGGGCATTCAACCTGGAACCCGGCAGCATGATAGTGAGCAAGGCAAACGGTTTTGCCACGGTGAATGAGAACGGAGAATGGGAGGGTACCCTAAAGACATTGGAGACGGGACAGGGTTACATGCTGTTCAACAACGGTGAATCCTTGTCATTGATTTGGCCAGATGAAACAATGATAGGCATTCCATCGGATGATGAAGAGGATGATGATGAGCCTGAACCTGTCATTTCCAGGATTAGGACCCGTGGCGCACAGGTGCAGCAGATTGATGACAGCCGTTTTGCAGACAATATGTGCGTTACGGCAACAGTACCGGAATCAGTCGGCGATATGATAATTGAGGCCTATGTGGGCAATGAACTGCGTGGCCTTGGAATATCGGTGAACGGCAGGTATTACATACAGGTACACGGCAACAGCGGCGAGACGGTAAGATTCATTGCCACAGACATGGTTATCGGTGAACGTACCGTAATGGGCAACAGGCTGGAGTTCACACCTATGGCCGGTACCGTTCTGGAACCGTTGCAGCTGGAAAGTGACAGAGGCGTTGAGACTGATGTATATGATTTGCAGGGACGCAAGATAAGTCCGGAGCAGATGAGAGAGGGTGTTTATATTATAAAAGGTGTAAAATCATTGATCCGTAAGTGACAATGGGCAGGACAGGGAGAACATACGGCAGGATTCTTATAGCGGTTGCCGCCATGATGGCGGTGTGCCGTCCTGTGCATGCCCAGGATATATCGCAGATTGCCAAGAGTGACCCTCTTGTCATGACCGGAGCTATTGGAACCAACAACACATACTTCTATTCATCCATGGGCGGGTTCGGCGCCAATCCGTTGTCAAACTCGGTATATGCCAACCTTAACATAAGCCTGTACGGACTGAGCATGCCGTTCTCATTCTTCTATGCCAACAACAACACTTCATTCTCTTATCCCCATTACAGCTTCAACATCAGTCCATCGTACAAGAACTGGACACTCCATATAGGACAGCGTTCCATGCCCTTTACGTCATACGTGTTCAACATGTCATTCAACGGCGTGGGTCTGGAATACAAATCCCGCAAGCTCAGGGCCGGAGCTTTTTACGGAACGCTCAAGAAGGCCATAAATGATGATCCGGCCGATCCTACATCAAGGCGTCCGCAGTTCCGCAGGGTGGCGTACGGTGCCAAGGTGGGTTACGGCAGCGGAACCCGATATCTTGACCTCTATTTCCTGAACGCCTTTGACATAGAGAGCTCCATAGACCCGCTCTGGAATGACCCCGATATCCTTAAGCAGCGCCGTATGCAGCCGCTTGCCGCCCAGGAGAACATCGTAGTGGGTGCCAAGGGGCATTTTGCAATAGGCAAGAATGTTTCTGTATCGGGTAATCTGGCAACATCGGTATTCTCAAATGACGTCAGTGCCGAGCTGGTTCACATAGACCGTATTGACTGGTTCGGCAAGGTGTTCGATACCCGTTACAGCACACTGGCCAGGATGGCCGGTGACGTGGGGCTGAACCTGAGTCTGAGCAAGTTCAACGCAGCACTCACCTACAAGATGATACAGCCTGACTACAAGTCACTGGGCATATCATACATATCAAACAACATGCAGAGCCTTGGAGTCAACATGGGCACCACGCTTGCAGGTAAGATAGCCCTCTCCGGCGGATTTGCGGGGCAGAGTGACAACCTGAGCGGCAACCAGCTCTATACCACAAAAGGATTTGTCTATAACGCTGCGGCCAGCATGAGGATGAAACGGGGTATTGCGCTGACAGCCAGCTATAACGGTTTCCGCCAGACACAGGCAGACGGAACGGCAGTGCTGAATGATTCAATCAAGGTGGACCGCATCATGAACAGCTTCTCTATCGTGCCGTCATACGGCTTTGAGACCGACGGGCTGTCACACAGCATTTCACTTTCGGCCAATCTGACATCAAACAAGGACCTTAACAGGTTTGCCGACGGCACCACTGACGTGACCACTTACGCGGCTGGATTGAACTATAACTTAGGCATCAACGCCATAGAGAGCGATGTATCGTTCAGCTACAGCCATCAGGGCAGCGAGGGTTATGAGACCCATTATACAAGCGATATATTCAGTGTGGGTTCCGGCCATTCGTTCCTTAAGGACAAGACGCTGAACGTGTCGGCATCGGTGGTGTTCTGCCATAACCTTATGGAGGGCCAGAGCCGGAACTTCTCAATAGGAGCTGACTGCCAGGTGGGCTATACGCTCAAGGAGGTGCATGTGTTCTCATTCTCAACCTCTTTCAACCAGTATCATGTGCGTGACTACACGGCACAGTGGGCGTCGGGCTATTTTGATTACAGCATGAGTCTGAACTATTCATATACATTCACGCTGCTGCGTCTGGAGAAAAAATCCAAGGAGGATTCAGCCGCTAAAACAAAATGACTATGAACAGATTGAAAACGGCAGCCTATAAGGTACGACATGTTATCCTGACGGTCATACTGACTGCGTCATGCATGCTCAGTGCATCGGGCCAGGAGATCCAGGTCATGGTGACATCGCTCTACAACCCCATGCCGCCGCAGGGCATGTTGTATATAAACAATCCGGGCAAGTATTTCAACATAACCCTAAAGAACCTGACAGACCAGACCCAGAACGTTATCCTGGGGTTTGAGGTGAAGCAGATATTCCCTGACCAGGGGCTCTCAGTGACCACTCCCTCCACCTACAAGCCTATACGCGGAATCGTGGTCCCGCCGTCAGGGCAGGTGAGCGTGACCCAGGCACAGCTGAGGGAGATGTGCCGTTACATACCCCTGAATCAGGTTACCATTACCGGGGCCGATGTGCTGGAGGATTATGACGGAGGCAATTTGGGACTGCTGCCTGAGGGCTCGTATCAGGTTCATGTCACAGCATACAAGCTGGATTTTGCGGCCGAGTATCCCGAGGTGTTGAGCAACCCCTTGCAGGGCAACTGCAATTTTGACATCTGCTACAACGCACAGGCACCCACGTTCCTTGCGCCGCGCTATATGAAACCGCTGTCGGATGCCGAACCGGAGTCACAGAATGACCTGTATCGCATGTACGGTCAGGATGATGAGTCACTTGAGGCTGTAGCCATGGAGTTTGACAATGCAGTTTTCAGCTGGACCGCGCCGGTAATGAACTGCTCGCGCACTCCGGTAAACTACACCTATACCCTTGAACTGTACCGTATGCAGCCGGGCCGCAATGCCGAGGATGCCATAAGTGACGGTATCAGGACTCTGCAGATAAAGAACATCAACACTACCCAATACCGTCTTTCACAGTCCGTAGTAAGGCAGTTGCTCAGTCTTAACAGCTATTTCGTGGCCAGGGTGCAGGCTGTCCCTGAAAACAATGACAAGGAGAATGAGAAATACACCACGGTCGAGAATGACGGGTACAGTCCTCTGCAGACGGTAAGGTTCAATGAGCAGAAAAAGATACAGGAGGTTGTCATAGATCAGCCGGAGAAAGATGATGATGAGGATGACGAAGAGGATGAAGAAGAGGATGTTGAGGTTGAGGACGTCAAGGTAGTAAACTGGCTGTGTACCAATCCCAAGATAACAAGTCCGGTTGTAGACAAAGGCGTGACCAGCTTCATGATAGAGGCTGACAAGAACATAGAAGTGGAGTGGACCAAATCCAAGGCCAAGAGTATGCCGGGCGATAAGGATACACTCAAATACAAGTATGACGTAAAGCTGTTCAAGATGACAGCCGGGCAGACTGTAAAGACGTGCCAGAACAACTCTCCGTTATACAAGCAGACTGACATTGAGGGGACCAAGGCCACAATCAAGTGGGATGACATAAAGAAGAGTATCAGGTACAATGACTATCTGGTTCTGGCGGTGATTCCCAAGGCTGTCAATGACCAGAGCGTGGAGTTTGAGGACAATACTGACAATACGGTTCAGCTGAACTATGTCAAGCTGGTGGAGAGCAACTGGACACCATGTTATCCCGATAATGCCGATACCATCAAGGACAAGACCCTGGCAGTGTTCCATGAGAAGGAACTTGCCGATATGGTGGTAAACGTGTGCGGATTCCCCATGACCATAGAGAACGCATCGCTCATAAGCAAGAAATACTATCAGGGCAGGGGTTATATCACATGGAAACCGGGCGATTTCGCCATCAGGATTGCGGTGGAGTTTGATTCCATCTGGATAAACAAGAACAAGACCGTTTATAACGGAGTAATACGCAACCGTAAGGATGATACGCGTGACTTTATACCGTATGACCTGTTCTCGGGCTCGTCATCAAGTACAGTACAGCAGATGGGCGAAGGCCTTAAGGAGGTGGTTAACTACGCTTCCAAGATAGAGGACCAGGATTTTCAGAAATACTACAAGTTGACCCAGCAGGGAGTCATGCTGGTTGACGGTCTGTTCAAGCAGGACATAGGCCCGTTGACACTGCCAATGAGCATAACCAACAGCATTGCTCCGGAGTCTGACTTTGACGTGCAGATACTGGGTTGCGAGTTCTCGGCCACCACGGCCGCCATAAGCATGGTTGGTATGTTCACCTTGCCGGAATCTGATTATACCAATAACCGTATCCTGGTGTTCGGCGCCCCCAAGATCTGTGTGCAACAGAACTCTTTCCTGCCCACAGGCGCGGTACTCTCATTGCTTACAGACCTCTCCCTGCGTGACCCGCAGACCGGATATGAGTGGCGTTTCACTGCACCGACCAATCTGGATGATCCTGAAGACGGTTGCGCCATCGTGATTGCCGACAATACTCTGAAGCAGGTTAATCTTGAGGTGGAGATGTCCCTTAACGGTCTTCTCAAGGACGATGGTAAGGGTGGTGTCATAAAGGATGCTCCGGCACAGGGCCGTTTCCGCGTCGAGGTGGGCGGCGGCAAGTGGACAAACTGGATTGCCGAGGTGGAGATAGACCCGTTCCAGGTAGAGGAGGCTCCCGGCTATACGTTCTCAGCCGGAGGCGTGGTGGCATATGACCATTCAAGCCATACCAATCCTACCGGACTGACAGTCCCGCAGGGATATAGGACGGAACTGTTCAAATATACCGATGTAGAAGAGGGTAATGAAGTTGAGAAGACCCTTACCGGTACAGAGGGCAAGCCTATGCCCAAACAGTGGGAGGGATTCTATATGTCTAACCTTTCGGTCAAGATGCCGTGTGTTATCAAATGCACTGACGGCGAGGCTCAGGTACAGGATGTCAACTCACCCGACTATCAGAAGGGCAACCGCGACGAGCGTGTAGGATTCGGATTGGAGGCACTGCTGGTGGACAGGACGGGAGTATCATTCGAGGCTAACGTATCCAATCTTATCAATGCCGAGATGGGCGGCTGGAAAGCCACCATTGAGAAGATTTATGTGCAGATGGTACAGAATAAGTTCGGCAGTTGCGGATTCAACGGCAAGATAGCCGTGCCTATAATGGAGGGTGACCTCAACTACAAGGCCAGCCTGAGCTATTATGACAAGACGCCTGTAAAGGAGGAGCAGGACGAGCAGCCTGACGGTCCGCAGGAACCTGAAAAGAACCGCCACCTCAAGATGGCACTCAAGGTGGAGCAGGCAGACAACCTTAAGATGCCCTGTTTCCTGGGTGACATAAACTTTGACAAGAAGAGCCACTTTAACCTGGAGTATTTCGGCAAGAATGACTCCGTGGCGGTGGAACTTACGCTTACGGGCGAATATACCATCCGTACATCGGGTGAGAACGAGGCCAAGCCTACCGAGAACGCCACTACGGAGCATAAGACCGCCTTGGCGCTTGATCTGCCCACGATGCGCTTTGTGGGACTCCGCATAGCCAACTTCCCCGAACAGGAGATGAAGAAACCTGAGAAACCGGACTATTCGGGCATGTCGGCCGAAAAGAAGGAAAAGGAGAAGGCGCAGTATGAAAAGTATCTGGCCGACTATGAGGAGTTCCATGGCAAGGAGGCTGCATATACATATGAGAATCCCGAGAGCGGAATCTATTTCAGTCTGGGTCACTGGCGTACCGCATCGCCCCAGAAGAAGATAGGCGGATTCAGCTTCACGCTTGACAAGTTTGAGTTCCAGCAGGACAAGAAGAATGATGTGGACCGTCTGGGTCTGAAACTTAAGGGAACCATAGGCCTGATGGATGACAAGATATCGGCATCGGCCGGATTGACCATATGGACCAAGGGCCTGTCACTCAGTTTTGAGTCATTGCAGAACCTTGACAAGCTGGAGTATGACGAGACTGTGTTTGAAGAGGCCGCAGTGAACGGTGACCTGGGCGGATGCAAGTTTGAGGGTCATCTCAAGGTGCTGCGTGACGGTGACTTTACCGGATATGACGCGGCTCTAAAGCTGAGCCTGCCGGGAGGTCTGTTGGAGGATGAGAACGGCATGGGTATTGAACTGGCAGGACACTTTGTAGAGAAACTCAAGACAGAGGACCAGATAAAGACCGATGTCACCAAACTGGAGGAGAAGATACGCAAGGGCCGTTTCAATGACCGCGGCATGGGCGCACTCTATTGGGTGGACAGCACCTACTATTCCGTAAGCCTCAAGGTGGTGGTATCGGTAGTGATTCCGTGCGGTCCGGTTAACATAACCAAGATAGGCGGCGGTTTCTATATAAATTCTGACATTCAGGGTAACCCCATGTACGGAATGTACGGAGGTGTGCTGGATGTGGGTCTGGCATCGCCCGACGGCAAGATGATTGTGGCCGATCCTCTGGAACTGAGCTGTTTCTATGATGACTATGAGGAGAAACTGTCATCCATAAGACTGATAGGCCACGTAAAGGCCGTTGAGGGAATCGTGGATGCCGATGCCGCCATAGTCTATGTGAACGAGAAGGAGGATGAACGCTATTTCAGCATAGACATAACCGCCGATGCCAAAGTAGACGGCAAGGATGCCTATGAGAAGATTCTGGGCAAGGAGCTGAAACTGCCCGAGATACCTACTACCGGACTGGAGCAGCTGGCCGCAGACGATGAGGAGAACAAGAACACCGAGCCGTCAGAGCAGCCTGTAGAGATAAAGGCCGGCGCACATGTGGCCATCCAGCTCAAGATAAGCCTGGAGCCCGACAACTGGAAGAAGAACCATAAGGAGAAATTCCAGAACAAGTGGCATCTGTACTGCGGCTATCCCACTGCCGACGGTGAGAACTACAGCAAGGACACCCGCTGCAACGTTACCCTGATAGACTACATGGTGGGCAAGAAGGGCTCCGATTTCTGCACATGGGGCACCCTCTATGCCGATGCCTACCTTTGCATAGGAAACGAACTGCCCAATGACGGCGCAATGCCCGGCATACCTGACAAGGTAAAGCAGTTCCTGGACGGAACCGATGTTAACGGCAAGAGCCAGAAACTGTCAGATGACGTTGAGGCCCAGAAGAAAAAGACCCAGGTTGAGTTTACCAAATACACCCAGGGTGGAACTCAGGGCGGTATGATGCTGGGTGCATCGCTGGGCGGTGACTTTGGGTTCCGCGCCGGTATATGCTATGCCGATGTAAGCGCACTTATGGGATTTGACCTTATACTCAAGCAGCTGGCCGAGGGTGCAAAGTGCAACGGTCATGATGCCGGAGGTCTGGGCGGATTCTACGGCATGGGTCAGGTCTATGCAATGGTTCAGGGCGAGATGGGACTGATACTGAACCTGCTGGTCTATAAGGGTGACTGGCCGCTCATATCTGTGGGACTGGGCGCACTGCTGCAGGGCGGATTCCCCAACCCGTCATGGGTATACGGTAAGGTACGCGCACACGTGTGCATGTTGGGCGGACTGATAGACTTTAACGCCACAGCCGAACTCAAGGCCGGTGAGGTGTGTCTGCCGGAGTATGCCAACCCGCTGGCCGACATCAAGATATTCGGCGATGTCAGTCCGGGTAGCGACACCAAGAGCGACGGTTGGGATGAGGACAGCAAGATATCATGCTACTCGAATGTGGCGTTTACCACAAACATGGTCATGAACAAGGATATCCGCATCATAGACCAGAATAGGATCAACGAGGAGGTGGCCCGCGCCCAGCAGTATGACATGGATACCGAAGAAGCCCTTAAGCGCTACCGTGCCCAGGCCGAGCGTTGTTACCGTTTCCGCCTGGAGCCTACGTTTGAGCTTGCTTACATGAGTGACAAGCAGAACAATGAGAACGCCATGCAGACCCGTATGATTGGATATGAGACCAAGAATGACAAGAACTTCTATGTCAAGGCCGGTGCCCGTCTGCTTCCCGATACCAAGTACCGTCTTACCCTTAAGGGATATGCCAAGGAGGTTGTAGGCCAGAACAAGGAGGTTGACCCCATTCTGGACGACAAGAAGTCACATCCGTGGAAAGATGAGGCTGTATATTATTTCCGCACCCAGTCACTGCCCGACAAGCTTGATGAGGATGTGGCGTTCACCCTGCCGGCCAACAACCTGAACATTAAGGCGTTCAAGAAGGAGGCCATGAAGCCCGAGATACATCTGCTGGGGAGCCGTGCAGAGCAGATTGCCCAGGGCGACATCTATGGCCGAATGGAGGTTCAGGAAGCATTGGGAAATGAGTCGATCCATTGGATAGATCCCGCCGTCTCATGGAATGTGTCATACGTTTACAGTAATGGGGAATTCTGTACCACTGACGGCAAGGGACATCTAACCAAAGTCAAGAACCAGGACCAGTTCAGTTCAGAACTGACTGCGTTGGTTAAGAACGCCAAGGCCGAATATGACAATCTGCCCGGTTCAAACCAGTCAACAGAGGATGGCAATTTCAAAGTGGCTTACCAGAAGGGAAGCAAATTGCCTATAGTATATTCCAAGTCAGGCAATGCTTTATACAGCAAGATGAGCCTGAGCCAGGCGTATGAAGGCAACTGCTACTGGATTACTCCAAGCAGCCAGATAGACCCGCAATACATCAAGCCTGGCAAACTGTACCGCTGGACTATATATAAGGTGAACAATGCCAATGCGCAGGCCGAGCTTGAGAAACAGATGTCCAAGATCAAGACTGAGAACGCCATACGTGAGTCTATAGAGAAGAAGAGCAATGATGTCTATTCGGGCGGTTCGGGAGAACTTGAGACCGATGACACGTATAACTTCAAGAGCATGATGGCCAATATGCTTGATGAGGCCGACGAGGCCGCAGGCAGCGGAATGGAAATCCGTATGGACAGCACTGTATTCAAGGACAGGATAACGGCCGAGAAGAGTTCGGAGGAGATACTGTACCAGATTTACTTCACTGTGGGTGACTATGAATCTTTCAGTGATTACATGAAGACCATGACCAAGAATCTCAAGAATAACAAGGATGATAACATTTCCGGTACATCCATTGATCTGGTCAATAACGGAGGCACACCGGCAGTGGCCGTCTTTACCGGTGCCGGACGAAAGACAAAGGCACTTAATACAAGTAATTATGATATAATGTCAAATATATCTGATCGGAGTTCTACGCTTAAGGCTGATCCTTATGGATTGCTTGCTTATATGACAGACTTTATATTCCCCGGCAATGTAAAATGGAATATCAACAATATCTGTGCAGAAGGCTCAAGTTTCGGAGGATTGGAGATTGAGTTCCCCGATTATTCTAAAGGTATGCGTGGCATAGGCCAGCATTACAGTGGAGGATTGGGTGTCTATTCATCGGCTGATTACAGTATGCAGAATCATTCCATCGGTATGGTACCGGGTTCAACAGGCAAACTCAGCTATCAGGATGCGGCCGTATATGGTATAGAACTCAAGACAGCTAATTTGGGTAAGGACGGCAAGCCAAGCACTAATCTTACAGTAGCCGAGAGCTATAAGGATTACTTAAACCTGTTGTCCGATGATGCCAATTTCATTCGTGACATGATTTATGACATTGGTCTTTACATTAACTCAGATGTTGTAACAAAAGTCAATTCCGAAGGTATCGCAGGGCTGAAAAAACTTATGGATAAATGGAATAATAATTATATAGGTTCAAATGTCAAGTTGCCTTCATATATGAAACATACAGGATACAAATGGAGTATGCCAAAGGCACAGCTTGCATTGTCATACAGCCTGGGTTATTTCAAATTTACTGAAACAAAGAGCGGAAACCAGTATGTTTACAGCTATAATAATGCAGAGAACTTTGATGCGTTCTCAGGGTTAATAGTTGAAGGACAGAAAAGAACAATTACAGACAGTGACAAATGCAGGAAGTGGTACTCATATGTGGATGCTAATTTTAAAGATTTGGTTAAGAAGAACAAATATCTGGCTCCATTCTTGAATAACAGTAATCTGTATATTCATCCCCGAAGGGCATATAAGATATCGACCCATATTAACGGGTATCTATCAAATATGAAAGGCTGGGCAACGGATTGGGCCTCGGATTTTTGGAAAAATGATGTAAGGCAACCTACTACTCTTAAGAATATTGAGAGTGTCAAGATGGAGTTTATCCGTTTCAACTGTCTTGATACCGAGAACTCATCGGGAGTGGGATTGAGCGGATACGGTGTGAGGAAACAATCGTTACAGAAACCTGAATCCGACTACGTTTTTGATTATTCGGTAAGCTATCCTTTCGGAAAATGAACATTATGAAAAGATATATATTGATACTGGCAGCAATGTTTCTGGCGTTAAGGGCAGGAGCACAGATCACTCTTACCCAGGAACAGCAGGACAGTCTGTTTGAGGCTTTGCTGAAACAGGTAATGGTAGATCCGGATTCTGCCGATACCCGTTTCAGACACAGTATTCATACCATAACACGAACCTATGGTGACAGTATAGCAGTAAGATGGGCTCCCGATGATTATGCTTCATGGTATGTGATGAACGGATGCGGTTATGTCATAAAGAGAATATGTTATGATGACTCGGGGCAGGATGCCGATACATTAGCTATAGTAATGCCCGCCACCCTTGAGGAGTTTGAGCGTTTTGCACAGAACGATACTCTGGCAGCCGCTGCCGCACAGGTGTTGTACGGCGAGAGCACTATCCTGAATGGAGCCGAGGTGTTGCCCGGATCGGCCGATGAACTTATGATGGTCTATGATGACCAGCAGAACATATATGGTATGGCCATGATGATAGCTGAGCTTAGGGCTGACATAGCACAGGCTATGGGTCTGATGTATATAGACCGTGATGTTAAACCTGGATTGCAATATGATTATGTGGTCAGTCCCAATGTCCATGATTCAATTTATCCGGTTCGCGCATTTATGGCTGGTGGTAAAGTGAACGAGCCGTACAAGAAGGAGACATTCCCCTTTGCACCGGTTGATTCGGTCATTGATGAGACCTCTATACTGCTTAAATGGCCGTACACGGAGCATTCGGCGTATGATATTGAGCGCAGGCGAGTAAGCAGTGATACCATAAACATTCTGCGCAGGGATGACAACCGCTGGGAAAAGCTGAATGCGTTCCCTTACATATCGTTCGAGCAGGCTGGCGGTGACGGGCGTTCGGACCGTATCTATGTGGATACGCCCCGCGAGCCTGGCATTTATGAATACCGTCTGCGCGGATATGACTCGTTCGGTGACTGCACGCTTCCGGGTGCTTCATGCACTGTAGCATTGAGGGATGTTACGCCCCCCGCCGCACCGCGCATAAGACACATAGAGATTCTGCGCCCCGATGACGGCGTCTATGCCGAGATAAGCTGGCGTCTGGAGTCAAAGGATGATGATCTGGCAGGACTCATCCCCATGTATTACCACCCGATGCTTAACGAGTGGATACCAATGGTGGAGCAGATGCTGTTACCTACAGACACATTGTTCACGGCCAATGTATCAGGCCTTGAGACAAGCGAGATTACCGTGGCTGCCGTGGATACTGCGCAGAACATATCTTACGGTCTGCCGCAGATGATTCGCATAGCAGACCTCGTGCCCCCTGCTCCGCCCACAAACGTGCGCTCGGTCATCAGCCCCGAGGGCGTGGTAATGCTGGCCTGGTCACCGTCAGAATCAACAGACGTGAGCCATTATCATGTCTATGAGGCCAATGACACGCTTCACCGTTTCCTGCCTGTGCCGGATGTTTATCAGTTGCGTGACACATTCTACATAGACACTCTTGACACCCATCTGGCCGACTTGTTCCACTACTATATGGTACGTGCAGTTGACTGGTCGGGCAATGTGTCTGAGTTCACGCCCATACATGAGCGTTACCGCCCCAATTTCATTCAGCCGTCAACCTGCATCATAGACTCCCTGTGGCAGGATGACAACGGCATCTACATGGACTGGACTACCGCCCCTGAGGAGGATATTGCGCTCTACCGCGTGTTCCGCCGTCTTGGCACTGAAGGCCAGTGGACCCTTGTGGGCAGGTTCGAGAAGGGTGAATGGACAGAACCAACTCTGCATGTAGAGGACCATCCGGAATACAACCAGACCCAGAGGTACTACTATGCGGTAGAGGGTATAAACATGTCGGGCGTGTCATCGGGTTTGTCAATGCAGGTTAGTTTCAGGCATCGTGGGCCTCTGGTTATGGATGTGCCAATAAAACTGGACGGCACATACCGCGAGGACTACGGATGCGTGGTGCTGGCCTGGAGCCATGACACGCTGCCTTCGGCCGACCCTCATCACTTTATAATCTATAAGACCGAGGATATGGAGGATGATGACTCTTTCAAGCCGTTTGTCACGGCATCGGCCGATGAGAGGGATACGTATGACTATCGTCTCCAGCAGGAGCATAGCGCAAGATACTTTGTCATGATCCTGTATGAGGACGGACGCAGGACCACGGCATCGGATGTGATAACGGTAACCCGCCCCAAGGCAAGGCAGCTTGACGATAAAGAGAAGGAGCGGCTTAAGAAACAACGAAAGGAAAACGGCACTGGCCGGTTGAATGATTTATAATCTCTGTAGGATATGAGAAAGAATCTGAAATATGTATTGCTGGCTTTATTCCTGGCCGCAATGGTATATGCGGGATGTACTTACGAGTATAGCCTTGACCCTTTTCATAACAAGGTTAATCCCAACGGTGCCAAGGTGGATACCACCGGAGTGACTGAGTATGAAGGAATATCCATATCAAACTCTTTCCTGCCTGTGAACTTTGACGGCACAGAACGCAAGGTGCTGGAGGCCGACACCGCATCGGGACATTTCTCAATGAAAGCCGATGACCAGACGCTGAAACAGTTGGGCGTGGGCTCTATCGTGGCTTTTGATACGGATTCATTGATATTCCTTCGTAAAGTCAGGCAGGTTCATATAGAGAATGGCGTGGCAAGCATGGAAACAGAGGAGGCAGGACTTTTTGATGTAGTAAGAAGCGGACGTTTTGGCCTTACAATAGACAGTAGCAGTATGGCTATGACGCGCTCTACCCGTGGGTTTGATGACGGCAAGGAGTATCCTGTATTCAGACCGTCTCAGATCAGGTATCAGGATGAAGAGGGTAACTGGCATCGTGAAGCATACAGGAGTGCATCTACTCGCGCAGACGGAAAGGATAAATGGGAAGAGGATGATACCATTTCAGGTATGGGTAAGAAAAAATATGGTCAGATTGCAACTGACCATAAAACAAGGAAAATTTCCGGAAGCCTTGGAGTGGACAATCTCTCTCTTAGTGCGGATATTGAAGTGACACATGGTTACAGGGAGGGATCGGATTTTAATATAATAATTGATGTCAGCCTATTTGGAGAATCAAGGATTCAGTGTTACAAGGAATCTGACACTTGGGATACTACCACAGTGAATATGACGATAAAGGGTGGTGGTGTAAACAACAGTTTCGCAGAAGCATTAAAAAGAGAAAAAATATTTCATCTGAATGTTCCTTTCAGATTAGGCGTTGTCGTTTTTCCGCTTGGTCCATTAATGGTAGAGATTGAATTCCAGTTTACTCCGGAAATGGCAATTGAATTAGGTGCAAGCGCTTTCATTACTGTTGAAACCGAACATGTTGAGATAAAAAAGGGTATAAAGAGCGGTATTGATTTCAGCACTGACAACGGACTTCACAAGATTGATGACAAAGGAACCACCGTAAAGGACCAAACGAAAATAAAACAGGTATCCGCTGGAGGTCAATTTAGTGGGAAGATATCAATTACGCCTAAAGTCAAATTAATGTTTTGGGGAAGTTTCGGTTTTTATCTTGGAGTTGAAGTATATAATGAGACGTCTTTTACCCTGGGTGCAGGATTAATGGAACCTAATGAAGAAAGGCTTGTCGCACCTACTCTTTCTTTTTTTCCGGAACTTGGATTTGGACACCAGCTTAAAATGGAAACAGGAGTTAATATTGTGGGGGGAATTGATATTGAATTTATAAAAAAACTGATAAAAAAGCTTGACGAAATAGATATTGATCCTAGTTTTTCAATCCCTATTTGGGGACCATATTCAGCGTTTGAGGCACCTAAGACTGTCAAATGCAATACAAGTTGGTATGATATTAACATAGGCAAACGGAATACAGTGGAGTTTGTGCCTTGTACATGGTTTGTTGGAGATAAGTATGTTACATATCCTTTCCCGTATTACGTCTATTGTGAGTCTACTGGAGATGAACTGCTTTATTATGAGAAGGATCCGCTTGTTGAAGAAGGTGAGGATGAAATAGGATTCTCTATGCCTACAAACAAGATTGCCGGATTCAGTGATTTAAAAACCGGCAAGTTTAAAGTGATATGGACCCCAACATCAAAAAACAGCGCATTGATGGCATATATTAAAGGTCCGGATGGAAAAGATATGGGCTCGGTGATTGTCAAACCTTCAACATCATCAGAGGATTGTACTCCTATAGATATGGGCACCAGCTGTCTTTGGGCTCCTATGAATGTGGGGGCTAAGGTTGCCACAGACCGTGGCGATTACGTTGGATGGGGTGACGCAACCGGAAAGCACAAGGAACAGGGAGCCTACAGCAGCGCTGATGGTACGGCCGAGGCTAATGATGAAGTCCTTAAGGGATATTATGGCGGTGTTAAGGCTCCAAACAATATATCTAAAGGTAGAAGGGATTATGCAGCGGCCAAATGGGGCGGAGACTGGCGTATGCCTACCAAGAATGAATGGCAGGAACTTATAGACGAATGTACGTGGGAGTGGAATGCCGAGAACAAGGCATATCTCGTAACCAGTAAGAGTACAGGTAACCAACTGATAATTCCGGCCAACGGATACCGTTTAGGCACAGAATATGCAGAAGTGGGGCGAAACTGCCACTACTGGAGTGCAAACCTTTACAAAACCAGCGATAAAACTGATAAGGTATCAATAGAGGGTATGGAAGCATTCTACTTTAGCGGGCGTCCCCATCACGCTGAGGGCCGTCAACTGCATGCAGACTATCATACTCCCCGCTACTTTGGTCAAGCGGTAAGGCCTGTAATGGACAAACCCAATGAGTATGATTTCAGTGATCTGGATTATTAAAGACTGACCGGGATGAATATGTTGCTGAATAAAAAAATAGGGTTTTCGGCTGCTCTGTTTTTGTTGCTCACAGGCTTCTGCTCATGTGATGAGATTTTTGAGCTTGAGGAGACCAAGGCACCGTCGGCTGTAAGCATTGACCGCGATGAACTGGTGCTTATGGTGGGCGATACCTGCCGTCTTGCGGCTGAGCTGACAGGCAGTTACACCAGTCCTCTCATATATTGGACATCCATTGATGAGGATAAGGCCAAGGTCCTGTCTGACGGCAGCGTGGTGGCGCTCTCACCAGGCGATGCCAGGATTGTGGTTATGAGCGTATCGGACACCGATGTCCGTGACACCGCCGTAGCACATATTCTGGATGTACCTTCAGTGAAAGAGTCTGATTACAGGTATGATATGCCGGTTTATGCCGCAGTTGACGGAGTCAATATGGAGAAGAATGCAAGCCGTCGCATTATGGCGTATTGCGGAAACGAACTGCGTGGAGTGAGCCGGATACTGACCGTTACTGACGGTGACGGCGGGAAACATTCCTGTTTCCTGATAAGGGCTGTGAGCAACACCCAGGCTGGCGATGTGCTGTCATTCCGTTTTTATAATTCACAGACAGGATCTGTTGTTGAACTTAAGGAGACAATCACCTTTAACCATGATGATTTTGCGGGTTATCCGTCACAGCCCGTAACATTCACTTTCAAACCCTGAATGCGCCCTGTTGATAACCCGGGGCGGCATGGGGCTGATATCTCAATTATTTTTTAGTATCTTCGCTGAATTGAAAAAATGCAGTGGAGATAATGTCTGTTGGGAATATATCCGTTGTGCCGGTGGTGACCGCCCGTGATTTGAGGCGGTTTGCACGGTTCAATGTCCAGCTTTACAGGAATCATCCTTATGCGGTCCCTGACCTGATCGGGGATACCATCAACTCTTTCAAACCGTCGCGGAACGCCGCCCTGGAGTTTTGCGATGCCCAGCCGTTCATGGCTTTAATGGACGGCAAGGTGGTGGGCCGTGTGGCCGCTATCATAAACCGCAAGGCCAATGAGGTTTGGAACGTAAGGACTGTAAGGTTCGGGTGGATAGATTTCATTGATGACATAAGGGTTACAGAGGCGTTGCTGGATGCCGTAGCCGCATGGGGCAGGGAGCGTGGCATGGACCGTCTTGAGGGGCCGTTCGGGTTCACGGACTTTGACCCCGAGGGAATGCTTACCGATGGTTTTGACCGCATCGGTACGATGGCCACCATCTACAACTATCCCTATTATCCGCAGCATCTGGACAGGCTTGGTTTCAAGCCATCGGCCGAGTGGGTGGAGCGCCATGTGCCGTACAATGATGTGCCCGAAAAGATGGAACGTCTGAGCAAGGTTGTGCTGGAACGGTATAATCTGCATGTGGCCAAATTGGATCACAGCAAGAGTACCGAGGCCAGGATTTACGCCCATAAACTGTTCCATCTGGTAAATGAGTCCTTTGCGCCTCTTTACGGTTATTCGGCTTTCTCGGACAGGCAGATAGAGGATTTTGCCCGCCGTTACGTGCCGCTTCTGGACAAGCGTCTGGCGGTGTTTGTGCTGGACAGCAATGATGAACTTGTGGCAGGGGCGCTCTCAATGGCATCGATAGCACGGGCATTGCAGAAAGCTCAGGGACGTCTGTTCCCGTTTGGATGGTGGCATATAATCAAGACACTTAAGTTTAAGCATGACCATACCCTTGAGATGCTGTTTGTGGCGGTCAAGCCCGAGTATCAGAACAAGGGCGTGAGCGCGGTGCCGTTTGCCAGGCTTACAAAGCAGGCTACTGATTCAGGTTTTACCCTGGGCGAGACCAATCCTGAACTTGTAACCAACAACAAGGTGCAGTCACAGTGGGCCTATTTCAAGGACGTGGAGATTGTGCGGCGCAGAGCGGTGTTCTTTAAGATGATTTGAAAAAACTGGAATCAATATATGGCAGAGACAGAAGAACTATTCAATCCCGATGCACCACAGCCGGTGCAGTATGATGAGGATAATATCCGCCACATGGACGATATGGAGCATATCCGTACGCGTCCGGGTATGTACATAGGCAAGTTGGGCGACGGCTCTGCAGCCGATGACGGAATCTATGTGCTGCTCAAGGAGATCATTGACAACAGCGTGGATGAGTTCCGCATGAATACCGGCAAGCGCATAGAGATAGAGCTTACGGATACGGGCCGGGTATCGGTGCGTGACTACGGGCGCGGAATCCCTCAGGGCAAGCTTGTGGAGGCTGTGAGCATGTTGAATACCGGCGGTAAGTTTGACAGCAAGGCTTTCAAGAAGAGCGTGGGTCTGAACGGCGTGGGCCTTAAGGCTGTGAATGCGCTGAGCCTTTACTTTGAGGTGAGCAGCTGGCGTGACGGTCAGGTACGTACGCTTAAGTTTGAGCGCGGCAGACTCCAGTCCGATGAGACCCTGCCCAGTGCCGATGAGCACGGAACGCAGGTGATATTTGAGCCGGATAATGACCTTTTTACAGGCTATCAGTTCCGCCCGGCCATAATAGAGACCATGCTGCGCAACTACTCCTACCTGAACACCGGCCTTACCATCATGTACAACGGCCAGCGTTTTGTGTCACGCAACGGTCTTGAGGATTTGCTCATTGAGCGCATGAGCGCCCAGAGCCTCTATCCCATAATCCACCTTAAGGGGACTGACATTGAGATTGCATTTACCCATACCAACCAGTACGGCGAGGAGTATTATTCTTTTGTGAACGGCCAGTACACATCACAGGGAGGTACGCATCAGAGCGCGTTCAAGGAGCATATAGCCCGTACCATCAAGGAGTTCTACGGCAAGAACTTTGAGCTGGGCGATGTTCGTAACGGCATAGTGGCCGCAATTGCCCTGAACGTTGAGGAACCGGTTTTTGAGAGCCAGACCAAGATCAAGCTGGGTTCCACCACCATGAGCCCCAACGGCGGTGTATCGCTCAACAAGTTTGTGGGTGATTTCATAAAGAAGGAGGTCGATGACCTGTTGCATAAGGAGTCAGAGGTGGCCGATGTGCTGCTCAAGAAGATCCTGGAATCAGAGAAGGAGCGCAAGGAGATAGCCGGCATCACCAAGCAGGCCCGTGAGCGCGCCAAGAAAGCCAACCTGCACAACCGCAAGCTGGCTGACTGCCGCATCCACCTTAACGATGCCCGCGGCGACCGCCAGGAGGAGAGCTGTATTTTCATAACTGAGGGTGACTCGGCCAGCGGATCCATCACCAAGAGCCGTGACGTTAATACCCAGGCTGTGTTCAGCCTGCGCGGTAAGCCGCTTAACTGCTACGGCCTTACCAAGAAGGTGGTCTATGAGAATGAGGAGTTCAACCTGCTTCAGGCTGCCCTGAACATAGAGGAGGGCCTTGATGACCTGCGTTACAACAAGATAATAGTTGCAACCGATGCCGATGTGGACGGTATGCATATACGTCTGTTGATGATAACCTTCTTCCTGCAGTTCTTCCCGGAGCTTATCAGGAAAGGCCACGTATATATACTACAGACTCCGCTGTTCCGCGTGCGCAACAAGCGCAAGAAAAAGAAAGGCCCGGCTGCCCATGTGGACGGCGTGGTTACTGAGAAGGGAGAGTTTGAGACCATCTACTGCTATACTGACGATGAGCGCCGTCAGGCCATAGAGAAGCTCTCTCCCAACCCCGAGATAACCCGATTCAAAGGACTTGGTGAGATATCGCCCGATGAGTTCAAGAACTTTATCGGCCCCGATATGCGCCTGGAGATGGTAACCCTTAAGAAGACCGATGCAGTTGATGACCTGCTGTCATTCTATATGGGCAAGAACACCATGGAGCGTCAGAACTTTATCATAGACAATCTGGTGGTTGAGGAGGACCGCGTAGAGGAGGATGAAGGAGAGAAATTCTAAACTTTAAGGACTATGAAACTGTTTTTTCCGGGATCATTTGATCCCTTTACGATAGGACATGCTGACCTGGTAAAGCGTGCGCTGGACCTGGGCTGTGAGGTGGTTATTGCCATCGGCATAAATGAGGACAAGAAGCCCCTGTTCAGTGCACAGCAGCGTCTGGATGCAATCAAAGCGTTTTATAAGGGCGATTCCCGCGTGAGCGTTATAGAGTACAAGGGCCTTACCGTTGATGCGGTGCGTGAGAACGGCTGCAACGCCATATTGCGCGGCATCCGCTCTGTCACCGATTATGACAAGGAGCGTAACCTGGCAGACATCAACCGTTCCATTGCCGGCGTGGAGACCGTAATCCTGGTATCCAGCCCTGCAGTCCAGCACGTGAGCAGCAGCCTGGTCCGCGAACTCCTCTCTTTTGGCCGCAATGCCGATTCTTTAATGATAAATACTTTCAAAAAATAGCACATTGGGGACGGTTCTCTTTGTGCTCCTTCAGGGGCACAAAGAGAACCGTCCCCAATGTGTCTCAAATCGAATGAAATGAAAAAGAATATTATTCTGTTTGCGGCGTTGGTAATGCCGATGATGCTGATGGGTCAGCCCGGCCGTATAGGCCAGCCCCAGATGCAGCCGCAAATTCAGCCCCAGATGCAACCGCAGCGTCAGCCGCAGATGCAGCCTCAGCGTCAGATGCAGCCTCAGGCATCATCCATTGATGAGGAGTTGCAGAAACTGCTGGTGGCCGAGAGTGCCATAACCAATCTCTATGTGGAGGATGTGGATACAAAGAAGATAGTGGAGCAGGCCATAATAGGCATGCTTGAGGAACTTGACCCGCACTCCACCTATCTTACGCCCGAAGAGAATGACAAGTCAAACGAGATGCTGATGGGATCATTTGAGGGCATTGGTGTGCAGTTCAATATGGTTGAGGATACGCTGTTCATCGTGCAGCCCATCCCTGACGGCCCGTCTGAGAAGGTAGGAATCTTGGCCGGTGACCGCATAGTGACGGTTAACGATACCGCAATAGCCGGTGTAAAGATGTCACAGGAGGCTATCATGAAGCGTCTGCGCGGCCCCAAGGGAACCAAGGTTGACCTGGGCATAAACCGCCGCGGCGTGAATGAACTGCTCCATTTCATAGTGGTACGTGACAAGATTCCGGTAAATACGGTCGATGCCGCCTATATGATACGTCCGGGCGTGGGTTACATAAAGATTTCAAGTTTTGGCGCCACCACGGTCCAGGAGTTTGAGGACAAGCTGTCCGAACTGCGCGGCAAAGGCGCCCAGTCACTCATACTTGACCTACAGGGCAACGGCGGAGGTCTGCTTATGGCTGCAGTAGGCATTGCCAACGAATTTCTGGGACGTGACCAGATGGTGGTCTATACAGAGGGTAAGCGCTCTCCGCGCAGCGGATATCTGGCCGATGGCCGCGGCCGTTTCCGTGAAGGCAAGCTGGTGGTGTTGATTGACGAGTATTCGGCATCGGCCAGCGAGATTGTATCGGGTGCAGTCCAGGACTGGGACCGCGCAACTATTGTGGGCCGACGCTCATTTGGCAAGGGCCTGGTTCAGCGCCCCATAGAGTTCCATGACGGCTCTCTGATTCGTCTTACCGTAGCCAAGTACTATACTCCGGTAGGCCGATGCATCCAGAAGCCGTACGGCAAGGATGTGGATTACGGTGAGGATATCCTGGAGCGCCTGCATCACGGCGAACTGACCAACAGGGATAGCATACATTTTCCTGATTCGCTCAAGTACAGCACCATGATACATCACAAGACCGTATATGGCGGTGGCGGTATCATGCCCGATATATTCGTGCCGCTGGACACCACCCGCACTACACAGTACTACCGTAACGTGACTGCCAAGAACGTGGTGCTGAACACATCCATGCAGTACACAGAGCGTAACCGACGTTCACTCCAGCGCCGTTACAAGACGTTCGATGAGTTCAATGCCGGATTCGAGGTGGGTCCTGACCTGCTTAAAATGTTCCTTGACAATGCAGACAGTGAGAAGGTTGAGTATAATGAAGAGCAGTATCAGGAGAGCCTCACTATTTTCAAGGCTCAGCTTAAGGCTACCGTGGCGCGTCTGATTTGGGGAATGGATGCTTACTACCAGGTTATCCAGGTACTTGATGAGACTATCCAAAGGGCTGTAAAGTATATGGAGACAGGGCAATAATGGCCGTTAATTGCATAAAAAGCGTTCATTACGTCATTAAAAACGTTTTTTTATGTAAGTTTGTGATTCCAAAACGCAAGTGAACCTATAATTATTAATCAATAAACTCATTTTTATGGCAAACGAAGTAAAAAACGGTTATTACAAACTGAGTTGGGGACAGAGAATCGGTTTCGGTTCGGGTGACCTGGCCCAGAATCTGATTTTCCAGACGGTTGCATGTTTCCTGATGCTGTACCTGTGTACAGTTCTGAAAATCAACCCCGGTTTTGTAAGTGGACTTATCCTTGCAGTAAGACTTCTGGACTGCTTCTGGAGTCCTGTAGTAGGAAAATACATTGATAACCACAATCCCAAGCTTGGCAAGTATCGTGCATACCTTCTTTACGGTGGTATTCCTCTTACCGTTGCCGCTTGCTTCCTGATGCTCCCCACAGTAGCTACATGGTCCATGGGCATGAAGATTGTCTATGCTACAGTCAGCTACACCCTGTTGAGCATGATCTACTCAGTAGTGAATATACCTTACGGCTCTATCATGGCCTCTATGACCCGTGACAACGATGAGGTTCTTATCCTTACCTCTACCCGTATGGTTTGCGCCAATATCGGTCAGATCGTTGTTCAGGCCGGTTTCCCCATCGGACTTGCTATGTGCGTGGGCATTGCCGTTGACTGGAACCAGGCTGTATTCATGGCTATCGGTACGATTCCTGCCTTCATCATCCTGCCTTTGCTTCCCGTCTTGAAGAAACTGTTCGGAAAGAAGGGTCTTTATTATCTGCTTCTTTGTGTAGGTCTTGTAGGCTTTATCACACTGTTTATCATCGGTAAGTTCTTTGATGTTCAGAACTGCAACGTTATCGTTCAGGGTGCAAAGGTTCTGACAGGTGTAGGTCTTCTGGTTGGTTCACTCATGTGGGCTCTGGTTCCTGAGGTTATCACCGATGCCGAGTACCGCACAGGCAACCGTCCTGCCGCTACAGTTAACGCTCTGGCAGGTGTTGCTTTCAAGGCCGGTTTCTCACTTGCAGGTTTCATCACTCCTTGGGTAATGGGTCTGATCGGTTTCAACCTGGCCAGTGAGGAGTCAGCTCTGCCTACTGATCCTAAGGCATGGTTCACTGTTACATGCATCTTTGCAATTGTTGGTTTCGTTCTGCTTACTCTCTGCTTCATGGGTAGCAAGGAGAACATCACCACCACTCCTGAGAAGCCTGTATCATTCAAGGAGATGTGGGAGGAGTTCAAGGCAAACAAGTGCCTACAGTTGGTTCTTAGCATCTTTATCGTTGTGTTCCTGGCTTCATTCATCAGCGCTCCGGTAAATGCTTATTATACTCACCTGAGTGATTATAATCCTACTGTACAGAACGCAATCCTTATATTCACAACCATCATCCCGGCCATACTTCTTATTGTTGTAGGATATCTGGTATTCAAGTATCCTCTTACTGATGAAAGACTTGACGAGATGAATAAGGAGATTGAGGCTAAGCACGCTGCTGCAGCTCAGAAGTAATCCAATCTCATAAAATTTCAAGAGCCGATCCTGTCTATGGACCGGCTCTTTTCTTTTCCGCTCGAATGCTGGTCAGAAACCGAAGTCGAAGTCTTCGGTTTGGATGTTGGTATCCTGTTCGGGGGCTTTGGCAGTGAGGTGGATGGGGTTGCCTTCGATGTGGACGGCTTTTACGGGGCAGATGAACTCGCAGCCACCGCAGCCTACGCAGAGGTCGGGGGTGGTTTCGGGGATGGTCAGGCCTCCCTCAAACGGGACCATGTGGATGGCCTGGACGGGGCAGTGCTCAGCGCAGGCTCCGCAGCTGGTGCGGTTCACGTTGACTACGCAGATGTCCTTGTTGAATACTACGCGGCCGGGCTGGGTGCTGTGCTTCTGCTCTACGGTCAGGGGCTTGATGGCTCCGGCGGGGCAGATCTGGCTGCAGAGATTGCAGTCGTAGTTGCAGTAGCCGTCATCAAACTTCATCACGGGTTGCATTATGCCTCCCAGGCCGTATTCCATGCCGGCGGGCTTGAGCACGTGGCTGGGGCATTTGCTTACGCACAGATGGCAGGCGGTGCAGTGCTGGAGCAGGTTCTTGTGGCTTATGGAGCCGGGAGGTGACATGGGTACACGCTCATCTTTCTTGCCTGTGACCTTGGCCTCAAGTGCGGCGGGAGCAAGGGCTGCTATTACCAGCGATGATTTAAGGAACTGGCGCTTGGATTCATCTACAGTGTCTGTCTGCTGCACGGGTGCGGGTTTGCTGCTTTTTACGGGGCCGTAGTATATGGCTTTCTGCTTGCATGAGTCTATGCAGTCAAAACAGTCTATGCAACGGGAGTAGTCAATCTTTTGGTTAGCGGAGTCTATGCAGTAGGCCTTGCACTTGCGCTGGCAGGCCAGACAGTGGTTGCACCTGTCCTTGTCAATGCGTATGCGCAGGAGTGAGAATCTTGAGAAAAATCCCAACAATGTGCCTACAGGGCAGATGGTGTTGCACCATGTGCGGCCGTGATGATAGGATATGTGCCCTACTATGAATAGGGTGAGCAGTGCCACCACTAGTGCACTGACGGACTTGAGTGAAATCAGTACCTTGAAGAAACGGTAGCTGCCGGTCTTCTCGGATAGTGCTGCAAGCAGGTTGTTGCCAAACAGATAGACGGGCTTGAACAGTTCATCGGCCATGCGTCCGTATGCGCTGTAGGGCTCTACAAGACCTACCAGGAAGGTGAATCCGCAAATCCAAGCAATGACCAGGACTGCCAGCACTCCCCAGCGCAGCCAGGGTTGTTCGGGCTTGAATCCATATTTCTTTTTCTTGTTGAATTTTCTTGACAGCCAGTTAAAGAAGTCCTGGAATATTCCAAGCGGACATATTACCGAGCAGTACAGTCGGCCCAGCAGCAAGGTGGCTGCTATCAGGCATACCAGAGTGACAACACTGAGTGACAGCAGGGCGGGTCCGAACTGGATTTTCTGCAGCCACGGATTGTCCAGGATTCCGCTTATATCCAGGAATCCGAATGTAAGTATGGCGATGACTATAATGGCCACCGCCGTTCTGATCTTTCTAAGCATACTTTAGAGTCTTACTCTCTTTACGTTGATTGACTCCAGGTCCATGGTGCCCAGTCCCAGCTTCTGGCCATCAGGGATATGCTCAATGTCCTCAAAGCGGATGTTCTTGTTCACCTGGGTGAAGAATTTGCCGGCGGCGGTATCAACAGCCACGATATCGGGCGATGCAAAGAGGGCCTTGGTAAGTACCACGTCACTTGCGCTGCGACCCTGCGGGCCGTTGGTGGCCACGGTGCGGTAGGCATCCACAATGTGCAGGACTGCGGGCTTGTAGGTGCAGATGTCGGCTATGCACTGATGCAGGCCGCGTGAGTGGAATGCGCGGCGGTCCCAGACAATACCCATGTGGTTCTTCATGGCGCAGGTCATGAGGGCTCCTCCGTGGTTCTTGAGTACCGGTACGTTGATCCATTTGTCACACTCTATGATGGCTTTGTGTACCATGGCGTTCTTAAGCGTCTTGGCGTTGGGTATGTCAACCCTTTCATATGATGACTGCTCATGGGCGTGAACCATGGTGGCTCCGGCCTTCTTTACGGCAGCCTCAATGCCGCTGTGGTCATAGCAGCGGGTCCAGTTGTCGCAGGTGTGGTCAAACACCTTTATCTCGGCAGCTCCGGCATCCTGGCACATCTTGATCAATGCCACCAGAAGGTCTGGGTTGGTGTTGCCTGCAAGTTCTGGGGTGCGGTCCCAACCGATATTGGGTTTTATAACTATCTTGTCTCCCTTCTTGATGAAACGGCCGATACCGCCCAGTTCCTTCATGGCTGCCTCGAGCATGGCTGCCGGCTCACCGTTCATGATTGCTGCAAGGTCGGCGTTGCCATCGGCTGCTGGAACCTGACCGGCCGAAGGCAGGGTCGATGCCATAACATCCATCATGCCGCTACTCTTTACTGTCACTAACGCTCCGGCTGCTGCCAGAGTCTTCAGAAAATCCCGTCTATCCATATGTTTTTACTGTATTGTGCCTGGTTAGCAATTAAAACTGCGCTAAGATATACATTTTGTTTTGTTCTGATGCCACTTTTTAAATTATTATATTTTTGTTCACTATTTGCTCTGCTTAATCTTGCTATAGTAGGTGGAATTTGCTAATTTCGCGCAAATTATCGGTATAACTAAAACTCAATATACAACAATGTCTGAAACAAAGAGAATTTCATCAGCTCTGATATCGGTCTTCCATAAGGACGGCCTTGACGAGATTATCAGCAAACTGCATCAGGAGGGTGTTAAACTTATATCTACCGGGGGAACCCAGCGTTTCATTGAGTCTCTTGGCATACCTTGCCAGCCGGTGGAGGAACTTACCGGATACCCTTCAATCCTGGGCGGACGCGTAAAGACCCTTCATCCTAAAGTGTTCGGCGGCATACTGGCCCGCAGGGAGGAGGAGAACGATATGGCCCAGATGGTCAGTTATGATATCCCTGAGATAGACCTTGTGATAGTTGACCTCTATCCCTTTGAGGATACCGTAAAGTCAGGTGCGGAGGATGCTGATATCATTGAGAAGATAGACATAGGCGGAATATCACTGATCCGTGCCGGTGCCAAGAACTTCAAGGATGCCGTTATCGTTGCCAGTAAGGACCAGTACAAGCCTCTGCTTGACATCCTTAACGAGCGTGGCGCCGAGACTACACTTGAGGAGCGCCGCTGGTTTGCCAAGGAGGCTTTTGCAGTCTCTTCATACTATGACAGCTGCATCTACAACTGGTTTGCAGCCGATGATGACGATGACCATTTCCGTCTGGCTCTGGATGGCCGCAAGGCAATGCGTTACGGTGAGAATCCCCATCAGAAAGGCGTGTTCCACGGTGACCTGGATGCCATGTTTGACCAGGTTCACGGCAAGGAGATATCTTACAACAACCTGCTTGACATAAACGCAGCCATTGACCTGATTGATGAGTTTGATGAGACTACGTTTGCCATACTCAAGCACAACAACGCTTGCGGCGTGGCTTCACGTCCCACTCTGCTTGAGGCATGGAAAGACGCTCTTGCAGGTGATCCCGTATCGGCATTCGGCGGCGTGCTGATTGCAAACGCCCCCATTGACAAGGCTACTGCCGAGGAGATCAACAAGATTTTCTTTGAGGTCATCATAGCACCTGATTATGACTTTGACGCCCTTGAGATACTGGGCCAGAAGAAGAACCGCATAATCCTTATCCGTAAGGAGCAGGAACTTCCGGTCAAGCTGGTGCGCTCAGCCCTGAACGGCGTGCTTGTACAGGACAAGGATACCAAGATTGAGACCCCCGATGAACTTAAGCTTGTCACATCACGCAAGCCCAGTGATGAGGAGGTTGAGGATATGCTCTTTGCAAACAAGATAGTAAAGAACAGCAAGAGCAACTCTATAGTATTTGCTCGCGGCAAGCAGCTGCTGGCAAGCGGTGTAGGACAGACATCACGCGTGGATGCACTGAAGCAGGCCGTTGAGAAGGCTCACGGGTTCGGGTTCACCCTGGAGGGTGCGGCCATGGCAAGCGATGCATTCTTCCCGTTCCCGGATTGCGTGGAGCTGGCAGATAAGGCCGGCGTCAAGAACGTGATCCATCCGGGAGGTTCGGTACGTGACCAGGAGTCTGTTGACTACTGCGAGCAGCATGACATGACCATGGTCATGACAGGATTCCGTCATTTCAAACATTGATTCATAACGCATAACACATACTAAAGTGGGACTTTTTTCATTGACACAAGAGCTTTCGATGGACCTTGGCACCGCCAATACCATCATAATGCACAATGACAAGATTGTGGTGAACGAGCCTTCAATTGTTGCCCTTGACAACCGCACCGACAAGATGGTTGCCGTGGGTAACCAGGCAAAACTGATGTACGAGAAGACCAACACGGCAATCCGTGTGATCCGTCCGCTACGTAACGGCGTGATAGCTGACTTTGATGCCTGCGAGCAGATGATGCGCGGTCTGATAAGCATGGTTGATACCGGCCGACGTCTTTTCTCGCCCTCGCTCAAGATGGTGATAGGAGTCCCTTCGGGCAGTACCGAGGTTGAGCTGCGTGCCGTACGTGACAGTGCCGAGCATGCCGGCGGACGTGAGGTCTATATGCTGTTTGAGCCTATGGCTGCCGCTATCGGTATAGGCATTGACGTGCTGGCACCTGAGGGCAACATGATTGTCGATATAGGCGGCGGTACAACTGAGATTGCCGTTATATCACTGGGTGGTCTGGTATCAAACAACTCCGTAAAGGTGGCCGGCGATGACTTTACAGCCGATATCCAGGAGTACATGGGCCGCCAGCACAACGTCAAGGTATCAGAGCGTATGGCCGAGCGCATAAAGATAAACGTAGGCGCCGCACTTACAGAACTGGGTGATGAGGCTCCCGATGAATATATCGTAAACGGACCTAACAAGATCACGGCTCTGCCCATGTCAGTTCCGGTATGCTATCAGGAGATTGCCCACTGCCTGGACCGTTCTATCGCCAAGATAGAGTCTGCAGTGCTGAACGCTCTTGAGAACACTCCCCCTGAACTCTATGCCGACATCCTTAAGAACGGTGTATATCTGTCTGGCGGCGGCTCCATGCTTCGCGGCATAAGCAAGCGTCTGGCCGACAAGATCGGCATTGAGTTCCATGTTGCAGCCGAGCCTTTGCTGAGCGTAGCCAAGGGTACCGGTATAGCACTCAAGAACGTGGACCGTTTCCATTTCCTGATGAGATAAAACCACAGGATGCGCTCGCTGCTTGACTTTATCATAAGGCACAGCTACGTTTTCCTGTTCATTCTGCTGGAGACACTTGCGCTGGTCCTTCTGTTCGGTTTCAATGACCGGCAGAAGGAGGCGTTCTTGACTTCGGCCAATTCATTATCAGGCACTCTGTATGAGTGGCGCTCCAATGTAGGGAGTTATTTCAGTCTCAGGAGAGAGAATGCCGTTCTGGCCGATGAGAACTCACGTCTGCGCAGCATGCTTTATGAGCTTGCTGACAGCCAGAGTGTGAATACGGCACGCTCCATGTCATCGGAGGGTGTTATTGCGGCGCGTGTAATAGACAATTCGGTACGCAAGGATGACAACTACATAACTATTGACAAAGGCTCCCGCGACGGTGTATCCAAAGGTATGGGGGTTTACAGTCCTTTAGGTGTAGTAGGTGTGGTCATGGTTGCCGGCAAACGGTACTCGGTGGTGCTGCCGGTGCTTAACGGACGTACCAGCATAAGCAGTAAGATCAAGGGTTCAGACAGTTTCGGATTCCTGGAGTGGAATGGTGGAGACCCCTATAAGGCTCTGCTCAGGGATGTGCCGTATCACTCGACAGTGAATGTGGGCGACACCATAGTGACTACCGGTTTTTCATCGGTCTTTCCGGAGAATATCCCGGTGGGAACGGTTTCGGAGGTTGAGCGTCTGAGCAATGGCTATACCCTTAAGATTACGGTCAATCTGGCTGTCGACATGTCAGATCTGGGATGGGTGTATGTCCATTCCATTACGGCTGACCCGGAAATAGAAGGCATGTACCAACAGATATTGCAGTAGGAATATGGAGACGGTATCATTCATGCGCAGACTGGGCACGCTTCTGCTGCTTGCTTTCATTCAGGTCATGTTCCTGAACAGGATAGCGCTGTTCGGGTATGTCACCCCGCTTTTCTACATCTGGATGATTGTGCGTTTTGACAGTTCCATGAAACGTTCCGTCATCTTGCTATGGGCTTTCTTTCTGGGGCTGATTATAGACCTCTTCTCCGGTACTCCAGGACTGAATGCCGCATCGGCCACATTGCTGGCTATGTTCCAGCCGGGACTTATGAAACTGTTTGTCCCGCTTGACCGGCATGAGCAGATTGTGCCCGGTTTTGTTTCAATGGGTCCCAGACCATTTATAGGTTATCTGCTCATTATGACGGCGTTGCATCATACGGTCTATTTCATTCTGCGCAGCATTCCGCTGGGCGATTGGCCGGAGTTGGTGCTCAAGGTGGTATTCAGCACTATACTTACTCTAATCTTCATGCTCGTTACGGAACATGTCTCAGTGAGCACGGTTTCCAAACATTGATGGTGCGCGGTGAAAAACTATCGGTTTGACAACAGGAAGTATATCATAGGCATTATGGTAATAGCCGTGGTGCTGATTTATGTGATACGCCTGTTCCAGATCCAGATACTTGATACCCGTTACCGCAATTCGGCCGATAACAACGCCCTCTATTACCGCACTGTCTATCCCACACGCGGAGTCATCTATGACCGCAAGGGCAGGATGATTGTGAGCAACCAGCCATCGTTTGACGTGGTGGTTGTTATGCGTAACGTCAAGGAGCTGGACACATTGGAGTTCTGCCGGTCACTTGACATAACAAGGGAATTCTTTGACAGCCGTATGGCCGATATCCGTAACCTGCGCAAGAATCCCGGTTACTCCCCATACACGGAGCAGGTTTTTCTGGCCCAACTCTCCGTAAGTGAGATATCGGATTTCAGGGAGAAACTGTACCGTTTCCGCGGATTCGGCATCAATCAGCGTCAGCAGCGCAAGTACAATTATGAGGCGGCTGCGCATCTGCTGGGTGATCTGGGCGAGGTCTCCAGGAGTGAGATTGAGAGTGACAACTGGTACTCTCAGGGTGATGTGATAGGCAAGCAGGGCGTTGAGAAATACTATGAGACCAAACTGCGAGGCGTAAAGGGCACAGAGGTGTTGCTTAAAGATGCGTACGGCCGTATTCAGGGCAGTTACTATGACGGTGAGTTTGACGTTGAAGCCGTTCCGGGCCGTAACCTGACTCTGGGAATAGACATAGAGCTGCAGATGCTGGGTGAGAAACTTATGCAGAACAAGATAGGCAGCATTGTGGCCATTGAGCCCAAGACCGGCCAGATTCTCTGCATGGTATCATCGCCTACGTTCAATCCGTCGGAGTTATCGGGCCGGCACCGCGGCGAGCATTATCAGGAACTGCAGGCCAGACCGGACAAACCGCTTCTGAACCGCCCCATTCAGGGTACATATCCTCCCGGCTCCACGTTCAAGACATCGCAGGCTCTCACTCTGTTACAGGAAGAGATAATTGACACAAAGACGCAGTATCCTTGCAGCGGCGGATTCGTGTTCCGTGGCCTCAGGGTGGGGTGTCATGACCATTCATCACCTTTGGCACTCAATTTTGCCATTGCCACATCATGTAACGGCTATTTCTGCTGGGGTTACTATTACATGATAGGCGCTGCCAAATACGGTACGCCTCAGAAAGCCCTGACCGTTTGGAAGGACTATATGGTGGATATGGGATTCGGCTATACGCTTGGGGTGGACCTGCCGGGCGAGGCACGCGGCATGATTCCCAACTCGGATTATTATGACCGGCACTACAACCGTTCATGGAACGGATTGACTACGATAAGCAACGCAATAGGGCAGGGCGAGGTTACGCTTACCCCGTTGCAGATAGCCAATCTGGGGGCAACGATAGCCAACCGCGGCTATTACATCAAGCCGCATGTGGTGAGTGCCATAGAGGGCGAGCAGTTGGATTCGGCCTATACGGAACGGCATTATGTCAATGTTGACAAGAAGAACTATGAGATTGTGGTGCAGGGTATGCGCCAATCGGTCATAGACGGAACCTGCCGTTCGGCCAACAATCCTGATTATCTGGTGTGTGGCAAGACGGGCACGGCGCAGAACCGTGGTATAGACCACTCTGTATTCATGGGGTTTGCACCAATGGAAGATCCGCAGATTGCCATTGCGGTGTATGTTGAGAACGGCGGATTCGGTGCTGTTTACGGTGTGCCTATAGGTGCTCTTATGATGGAGCAGTTTATTAAGGGTGGATTGTCCGAATCCAGCAAACTTAAGGCGGAGGATTATTCCAAACGGGCCATTGATTATGGAGAGGAGGAACGTTGACATAATAGGCAAGCTTGACTGGCTGACCATACTGATTGTGGTGGTCATAATGGTATGCGGCTGGTTCAGCATTTGCGGTGCCAGTGCCGATATGGAGAACCCGGACCTGTTCTCATTCGCCACCCGTCCCGGAAAGCAGATGGTATGGATTCTGTGCGCGTTCGTGCTGGGTGCAGTGATGCTGTTCATTACCCAAAACTTCTACAATTCTTACGCCTACATAATCTATATTGCCCTGCTGTTGCTGCTCCTGGTGACCATATTCGTGGCCAAGGACACCAAGGGCTCGCGTTCGTGGCTCAACCTGGGCCCCGTAAGCCTGCAGCCTGCAGAGTTTGCCAAGTTTGCCACCGCACTTGCGCTGGCCAAGTTCGTGGACAGGTTTGATTTCAATCCCTCACATATGGGTGACCTGCTCAAGGCCTGCGCCGTGTTCGTGGTGCCCATGCTGCTTATCATCTGCCAGAATGAGACAGGATCGGCATTGGTCTATCTGGCCTTCCTGCTGGTGCTTTACCGTGAGGGAATGACCGGAAGCGTATTGTTCCTGGGGTTCTGTGCCATACTCTTCTTTATCCTGGAGATAAAGTTCAGCCCGGTAAGTTTTGGTGAACAGCCGTTCCAGCTGGGTACCTGGCTTGTGCTTACCATCATCCAGCTGCTTGAAGCATGGATGATATGGCTCATGTCACATAACCGCAGTCTTTCACTTATGGTATTAGGCATTGGTGTAGGCGGAATGCTGTTGGGATTGGCAGTATCTTTATCAATAGTACCGTTCAAGGTGACATGGCTGCAGGTGGCGTTGATAGCCATAACCAGTGCATATATCATTTTCCGCGCCCTTAAGGATATTGCCCGCCGCTATATCTGGGTGGCCGTGTTTGCCATCGGCTCGGTTGGTTATCTCTACTCGGTTGATTACGCATTCAATGATATCCTGAAGCCGCACCAGCGTACCCGTATCAATGTGATCCTGGGTCTGGAGGATGACCCCAAGGGAGCCGGTTACAACGTGAACCAATCCTTGATTGCCATCGGATCGGGCGGCCTGACCGGAAAAGGATTCATGAAAGGAACCCAGACCAAACTCAAGTATGTACCAGAGCAGGATACAGACTTTATTTTCTGCACCGTGGGCGAGGAGCAGGGATTCAAAGGCTCCGTGTTCGTACTGTTGCTCTATCTCAGCTTATTGCTTCGTCTGATTTTCCTTGCCGAGCGGCAATCGTCCGTATTCGGCCGCGTGTACGGCTACTCGGTGGTCTGCATCCTGCTGTTCCACCTATTTATAAATATAGGAATGGTACTGGGCATTACACCCGTAATAGGTATCCCTCTGCCCTTCTTCAGTTACGGAGGCTCCTCCCTCTGGGGCTTCACCATCCTCCTGGCCGTCTTCCTGCGTATCGACTGCGAGCGCACCACCAGTTACTGACACAGAAGGAAGGTTTAGTTCGACGAAGTCAACCTTCCCTACTGTGTCACATTTTTACTATATTTGGCGACGATTTCAAAAGAATAGTTTCATTTATGAAAACAATCCGGGCAAAAGTATGTTCACCTATATTAATGCTGGTTGCGTTAGTATCTTTAATTGGATGCGGTGATAGCAGACTAACTGAGGTGGAGCAATTGATGGAGACCGATGTTAAGGCGGCCGATTCAATACTCTCTGCTATGCCGATGCCAACATCCCGCCGAGATCGTGCCTGGTATGCTGTACTAAAGACGCAGGTTGATTATAAACAATATAAAACCATAACATCAGATAGTCTGATACTAACTGCCACAAGATATTACGGTACTCATCATAAGAACTACCGTTCCGCTATGGCATGGTACTCCCAAGGGTGTGTTTATTCTGAACTTAATAATGATCTTGGAGCAGTTGATGCATTCTTTAAAGCCGAAGATTTGTTCCCTGATACTTTGGTGAGATACTATGCACTTGCAGAAAAGAACTTGGGTACACACTATCTAAATAGAATGATGCTTAATGAAGCAAAACAGCAATTCGTCAATTCTCAGATTAATGCTAAAAGACTACAAGACACTAAATTAATAAAATACGCATTTTTCCATATAGGACTATGTGCTTTATACAGTGAAGACTTTCTTCTGGCAGATAGCATATTTAGTGAGATTATTGATAATGAGATGTATTCCAGCAGCCAAAGGAGAATAGCAACAATACATCTAGCCAAAATAAATATGTACTATTATCATAAATACGCTGATGCCATGAATCTAATAAACCGATATTTGGAAATGACGAAAGGCCGTGAATATGGTCCAGGATTAGGAGTAAAAGCAGATGTGTTTTATGAGATGATGGAGTATGATTCTGCGTTTAACTATTATAATGAATCAATGAATAGTTATGATGACTTATACTCAAGATGTAGAAATGCTGACAAGTTGTCTGAATTGTCTGCAATTAAAGGTATTTCCGAAAAGGCTGTATATTACCATAATCTATATGGCCAGTTGCGCGATTCCATAATTGAAATAGAAAAGGCTCGTGAAATAGAAGAATTAAGATTTAAGCACAATGAAGAACTGATGGAAGAAACCATAGCACACAAACATAAACGTTTTACAATTATTGGTCTCTCGTCTTTATTGTCACTTTCATTACTGTTATTCATTGCCTATACCTTAAGCAAAAGCAAGGAAAGAAAAAGAATCATGGAAAAACAGAGCCAACTGTTGCACCAAGAAGAAGAGATACGAAAAAGCAGTATTCAAGTCCTGCAGGCCCGTGTAAGTGAGTTGTCAGTTTATAATGCGGAGGCGAGATTAACATTGCTAGAATTATATAAGAAAAGGCTGATAATTTGTCGTAACAGGTTCAGTAATACAGATTCATTCTACAAACTGTTATCATTCAAACAAGAAATAGAGTCTGGCAAGATGAACAAAAAAGATAAAGATGAGTTATTTGAACAACTTAAACTTTCATATGCTGAATCCATGTTAGACATTGTTGCTGAGATTCCAGACATTAAGGAAAAAGAGATTCTTACAATCTTGCTTAGACATTTGGATTTGAGCAGCAACCAGATAGCTAATCTATTTTCTATTACACTTGTTGCTGTTAAACAGCGTATTGCAAGGCTATCTCAGAGGGCACCATCAGATTTTCTGAATTTATTCTCAAGGCACGCCTAAAACATCGTTTTCATAGATAGAAAAAACTTCTCTCAGAAGCTTCTTTTATTAGCCTCAAATAAAGCAAATAACAATGCCAACAGGTAAATTGTATACTTTTTTGTATACCATTTTTTGTTGACAATCCTTTTTGCACCTTATACATTTGCCATAAAACTCAAATACACAGTGTTTATGAAAAAGACTATTATTTTTTGTTTGCTGTTCTTATGGAACAGTTTGTTATGGCGGACAACAACATTCATTTAGTTAGGGACTCTCCAGGCTTTGATCCGGAAGATGATCCACGTTCTATTACAGAAGTTACGGCATCAATTGATGGCCAAGTATTAACTGTTCAGTTCAGTGAACTGACTTCTTCGCAGATTGTGGTGAAAGATTCTGCAGACAATACTGTTTTTAATCAGGCTTATGTGCCAACGTACAGTGTACAAGAAACTCTCGTGTCATTATCGGCAGGAAATTACACACTATACATTTATGCCTTGGGATATTGGTGGTATGGACAATTTGAGATTGATTGAGTAGTTATTGGTTTTTATAGATTATAGAAATATGAAGAGATTGTCTCATTTGTTTTTGGGCATTTTGTTTCTTGTTGCGTGTGAGAAAGAGTCAATAAATACAGATTTGCCATCAGAGGTTGAGCATAGTCAAAAAACTATTACAAGATCTTATGAAGAAGCTTTATCAATAGCAAATTCTTCTTTGTCGTTTTTTCCGAGTACTCGTGGTGTCGTTAATAGGACTATAGATGAACAAAATTCACTTGTGATCAAGAATGACAAGAAAACCCGCTCATCGGCATCAATATCTGATACTTTGTTTTATGTGTTCAATTTCACTGGTAATAATGGCTTTGCTGTAGTATCTGCTCTCAATTCATCAGAAGATGGATTGATCGCGGTTACTGAGGAAGGAGATTTTGAATCATCCATAGAAGAGAACCCCGGATTTGCTTTTATTATGGAAAGAGCCAAGGAATATGTGTTGCGTGGTGGTATTGTTCCCGCATTAGAACCTATAGACACTACAATAATTCAGTCAAGAGGGCCAAAAATACTTGTAGCTTGGGGGCAAAGATACCCAGAAGGGTCACTGTATCACAATGGGCTAGCGGGTTGTTCAAATACAGCAATAGCACAAATACTGACCTATTATATGTATCCATCAACGATCGTTTATTCCGAGAACGGAACGAATGAAAATGTGAATTTGCCGTGGAGTGAAATTAAAAAGCATAAAAGGACATTAAACAATACTTGTTTTGATTGTACTGCTGATAGCGACGCACATGTTGCCATAAGTAAACTGGTAAGACAAATAGGATTATGGAATCTTAGTAATGATACAACAAGTATTACAGGAACGTCAACTGTAATTTCAAATCAATTATTATCAATTAGTGCATTGGGCTATAATTATACGGCTTTAGATTATTATAGTACTGGTATTGCTGCGTCACAAATAAATAATAATAATAAATTGCTTCTAATGTTTGGGCTAACAAATGATAATCAGGGACATGCATGGGTTGTGGATGGTTACAAAACACTGAGGATATTGTATCTTGACCACAGGTTAGTGGAACCAGCATTGATAACTGTTACAAAGACTTATAATCACGTTAACTGGGGTTGGAATGGAATAGCTAATGGTTATTTCCAAGACGGAATATTTGATATCACTAATGAGTTTGAATATGATTATTCTTTGAGTTTTACTGATTCATTCAATTTTAACAATACTGTTGGCTATACAGCAATTGATCATTAAAGGTAACCTCAATTCCCATTTTCAGGATTTAAGGGATTATTTCTTTTTGAATTATTTCTTGAGCCAATTTTTTTATATATTTGAGCAACATTTCCATTTTTTGCAATATGAAGAATTTATTTTGTTTTATTATTGGACTATTGCTGGTGATCTCATGTTCGAATGAGTCAAAAATAACTAATGAGAACAACAATACACAGCAAAGCAGTCTGAATGGCAGTGAATCAAATGGTAAAGATTCAAGTTATGTTTTTATAGTTCCAAAGCAAAGAACTGATATAGGGCTTACATCTCTTGAAGCCGAAATTATCGAGTCTGTCAAGGCATTTGACGTTGAGTATGCTACGACAGCGCTTGCATCGGCCAATAAAAATGTGGTGATTTCTCCGTTAGGAATGAATATACTGCTCAGCATGCTGGTCAATGGTGCTGATAATTCCACTCTGGAGGAATTGATGAATGCGCTGAACTGCGACAGATTCAGTCCAGACTCTCTGGCGGCATTCATGGGAAACCTTTGTGCTCAGTTGGCCGATGTTGACAACTCCACCACATTTAAAACTGCCAATTCTGTTTGGGTACAGGCGGGTTTTCCTGTGTTAGACAACTTTGTTGCCATAAACAGGCGTTTCTTGCAAGCCGATATCTCAAATATTGATTTTGCATCGGATACTGCCTCTAAGGTAATCAATGACTGGTGCAAGAGAAGTACCGAGGGCCTAATTGAACGTCTGGATACTGAGATAAATAAAGATTGGGTGATGTTGCTGGCCAATGCACTTTATTTTAAAGGTCAGTGGGAGAGCATGTTCTCAACCAATCAGACAGTTGATGGTGATTTTACGGATTCTGAAGGTAATAACCGGAAGGTTAAATTCATGGAACAGACCAACAATTACCGTTATCTTAAGAATGACAGTTATCAGATTGTGGAACTCCCGTACGGCAACAAGGCGTACAGTATGTTTGTGGCAATCCCGGAGCAGGATAAAACTGTCATGGATTGCGCCGGAGCGGTTATTCGCAATTTGGATGGCATCGTGAACCAAATGAGAAGCACATTGATTTCATTGTCATTGCCTAGGTTTGAAGCAGAGTATTCACTTGATGCACGCCAGACTCTTTCATCTATTGGTATATCACAGATATTTGACTCACAAAACGCTGATTTTGGCCGTATGACTCCGATTGATATCTATGTCAATCTTATAAAACAGCAGTCTGTCATAAAGGTAACTGAGTCGGGAACCGAAGCCGCAGCCGTAACATATGCAGGAATGGCCATGAGCGCAGGCGAAGATTACGAGCCGCCCACACCTCTTGTCGTTAAAGTGAACAAGCCCTTCTTGTATGTGATAAGGGAAACCAGTACCGGCACAATCCTCTTTGCCGGAAAGGTAAATAGTATTCAATAGTTCCCCTTAAGAAACTATTGCTGTTGTGGCCCTTGCGGACGGGGACCGCGGTTGGGACGATGCTTTTTCTTCTTTTTCTTTTTGTCAAAGCGTGACAGGTCTCCGTCGGTCAGGATATCGTTCTCTATGCGCGAATCGGTCTTGACAGCATTCTCATCCAGGCTAAGTGGTTTCTGCCCCTTGCGGTTCATCGATATGATCTCAAGAGCACGCTGCGGGGTGATGGTCTCCACATTTGCGGCAAATACCTTATCGGTGGAGTATGAGAGCTGGCCGTTCAATATGTCGGCTTTGAAGAAATAGTAGGTATTGTCAAGGGTCTCCAGGGGAATGTCACGTGAGGGGAATCCTTTCTGTGCCTCCACGTATGCATCAACCTCATAGTTGAGGCAGCATTTGAGCTTGGCGCACTGGCCGGCAAGTTTCTGCGGGTTCATGGAGAGGTCCTGGAAACGTGCGGCACCGGTTGAGACCGATACAAAACTTGTCATCCAGGTGGTGCAGCAGAGCTCACGTCCGCAGGGGCCGATGCCACCGATTCGGCCTGCCTCCTGACGGGCTCCGATTTGTTTCATCTCAATGCGAACATGGAAGGCATCGGCCAGCACCTTGATAAGCTGACGGAAATCCACACGGCCATCAGCAATGTAATAGAATATGGCTTTGAGCCCGTCACCCTGATACTCCACATCACCTATCTTCATCTCCAGGCCCAGGTCCTTGGCAATCTGGCGGGAGCGTATCATGGTGTCATGCTCGCGGGCCTTGGCCTCGGCATACTTCTCCATATCAACCTCACGGGCTTTGCGATAGACGCGCTTTATCTCAATGTCGGGGCGCAGGTTGGCCTTTTTCATCTGGAGCTGTACCAGACGGCCGGTCATGGTGACCGTACCTATATCGTGGCCGGGATTGGACTCAACGGCAACGATATCACCTTTTTCAAGAGGCAGTTTGTTGGAGTTGATGAAGAACCCCTTGCGGGTGTTCTTGAACTGAACCTCAACGTAGTCGCCCTCATCGGCCCCCGGCACACCTGCCAGATAGTCAAAAGAGTGGAGCTGGCCCATTGACCGGCCGCAACCCTTGCAGCAGATTCCGCCGCTGCCGTTATTTAGTATGAAATCCTGGTCCATAAATACGCTCTGTATTATTGTTTCATTAGCATGATGGTCTTGAGTGAAAGGTCAAAGAAAACCATCTTGGAATTAACGTTCTGTTCTATATCTCGTTGGGCATCGGACATAGTGTCCATCAGCCCTATAATGTTGTTCTCATTCACGTATGGGGCGAACCTTACCGAGAACTGCCGCTCCTGCTCAGTCATGTAGTTGAGGTCAGGGTTGTGGAAGTTGCAGATAAAGTTCTCACGTATCATGCGCTGGCAGTAGGCAAGAAAACGTTTCTGCCATTCACGACCGCCACCGGCAATGTTTTCTGACCAACGCTTAAGGTCTTTCAGCTTGCGGCCGTATGACAGGCGCATAAGTTGGGTAAAGTAGTCAAAGAACTCCTCACTCTCAGTGTTGATGCGCAGGGTGCTGATGGCTTTGAGCCAACTGCCTCCGCTCAGGTGAGCAATCTTCTGTGCCGTGTCAGGTTCAAGCTGGTAGCTGGGGCCCTGCAGCCTTTCTGATATCTCCTGTTCAGGGATACGCTTGAAGTCTATGCGCTGGGTGCGGCTCAGGATGGTCTCAAGCATCTGTTCCGGGGCATCGGTGGTAAGGATGAAGATGGTTCCGGCAGGCGGCTCCTCAAGTAGTTTCAAGAGGGAGTTGGCGCACTGCTGGTTCATCTTTTCGGCGTGCCAGATTATCATTATCTTGTAACCGCCCTCGACAGATTTGAGTGAGAGTTTGGACAGAATCTGCTCGCTTTCAGTTACGAATATGCTGGCCTGTTTGTTGTCGGCATCAATGGCCGATAGCCACTCCTCAAAACCAAAGTACTGCTGCTCCAGCACGGTCTCACGCCAGGTCACGATTTCATCGTCCGATACGGTGGAGCGGCCCGCGGTCTTGCTCTTGTTTATTACGGGGAACACAAAGTGCAGGTCGGGGTGAACCAGCTTGTCCATCTTTACGCAGGCGGGGCACTTGCCGCAGGAGTCTGCAGCAGTACCTTTGTCGCGGCACAACAGATAGCGGGCAAAAGCAATGGCTGTCTGCAACTTGCCTACCCCCTCGGGACCGCAGAACAGCAGCGCGTGGGGCACAGTCCCGGCCTGAGCGTCCTTTACAAGCTGCTCAATTACCTCCTGCTGTCCTATTATGTCCTTAAAGTACATTTACTTCAGTATGCTGCAACCTGTGCAAGGTTTGAGCTGCTTGAAGAAGTCATTACCCTTGTCATCAACGAGGATGAAGGCGGGGAAGTCCTCGACTTCAATTTTCCAGATGGCCTCCATACCAAGCTCGGGGTACTCAACGCACTCGATTGACTTGATGTTGTTCTGGGCCAGGATGGCAGCGGGGCCGCCTATTGAACCCAGGTAGAAACCGCCGTGCTTCTTGCAGGCATCGGTAACGGCCTGTGAGCGGTTACCCTTGGCCAGCATGATCATTGATCCGCCGTTGTCCTGGAACTCATCTACATAGGGATCCATACGTCCGGCAGTGGTGGGACCCATTGATCCGCAAGCCATTCCGGCCGGAGTCTTGGCAGGACCTGCGTAGTAGATGGGGTGCTCCTTGAGGTACTGAGGCATAGGCTCACCTGCATCAAGACGTGCCTTGATCTTGGCGTGGGCTATGTCACGACCTACTATGATTGTGCCGTTAAGGCTCAAGCGGGTGCTTACGGGATACTGTGAGAGCTGCTTGCAGACCTCGGCCATGGGGCGGTTCAGGTCAACCTTTACGGCATCGCCCTCACCTGCCTGACGCAGTTCCTCAGGAATCAGCTCATATGGTTTGTCATCCATCTTCTCAATCCAGATACCATCTTTGTTGATCTTAGCCTTGATGTTACGGTCAGCTGAGCAACTTACACCTAAGCCTATGGGGCAGCTTGCGCCGTGACGCGGCAGACGTATAACGCGTACATCGTGTGCCATATACTTGCCGCCGAACTGGGCGCCCAGACCAATCTTGTAGGCCTCCTGAAGGAGTTGCTTTTCAAGCTCTACATCGCGGAAAGCGCGGCCGGTCTCGTCGCCTGTGGTGGGCAGAGAGTCGTAATAATGAGTTGATGCCAGCTTGACTGTGAGCAGGTTCTTCTCAGCACTGGTACCGCCAATTACGAATGCAATGTGGTAGGGAGGGCAGGCTGCTGTACCCAGGCTCTTCATCTTCTCAACCAGGAAAGGAATCAGTGTTCCGGGGTTCTGTATGCGGGCCTTGGTCTCCTGATACAGGTATGTCTTGTTGGCCGATCCGCCGCCCTTGGTAACCATCAGGAAACGGTACTCCATACCCTCGGTAGCCTCGATGTCAATCTGGGCGGGCAGGTTGCACTTGGTGTTGACCTCATTGTACATATCCAGCGGAGCGTTCTGGCTGTAACGCAGGTTCTCCTCGGTGTATGTCTTGTAAACGCCCTCGGAAAGTGCCTCTTCATCGCAGAATCCGGTCCATACCTGCTGGCCCTTCTCGCCGTGGATGATTGCGGTGCCTGTATCCTGACACAGAGGCAGCTTGCCCTTGGCCGATACCTCGGCGTTGCGCAGGAATGTCAGTGCTACATATTTATCGTTATCTGATGCCTCGGGGTCACGCAGTATCTTGGCTACCTGCTCGTTGTGTGAACGGCGCAACAGGAAACTTACATCGCGGAATGCGGCATTGGCCATCTTGGTTAATCCCTCTTTCTGAACTTTCAGAATGGGTTTGCCTTCAAACTCGCTTACACTTACATAGTCCTTGGTGAGCAGATAGTACTCTGTCTCGTCCTTGCCCAACTGGAACATGGGCGCATACTTAAAATTTGCCATTTTGCTATTTATTTTAATTTTCAATTCTCAATTTTCAATTCTCAATTTGTTCAGCGTCTGGATAGAGGAAATCATTGTACGGATACTTCTGTACGTGCAACTGCTTCACTCTATCGTATAGTACTTTTCTCATATTCTCAATTCCCGTCTTTTTGAGGGCCGATACAAACAGGCACTCGCCGTTAAGGCGGCCCATCCAGGTGCGCTGCAGCTCATCCATCGTGATGTTCTCGCGAGTGGCGGGGGTCAGGTCATCGGCCTCCTTCTCCACCCAGGTGTAGGCATCGGTCTTGTTAAAGAGCACGATGATTGGTTTTTCGCCGGCACCAAGGTCGGCCAGAGTCTTGTCAACCACCTTCATCTGGTCCTCAAAGTCGGGATGCGATATGTCCACTACGTGGATGAGCAGGTCTGCCTCACGGACCTCATCAAGCGTGGATTTGAATGACTCCACCAGGTCTGTGGGCAGCTTGCGGATGAATCCTACGGTGTCCGACAGCAGGAACGGCAGGTTGTCTACCACAACCTTGCGTACTGTTGTGTCAAGTGTTGCAAAGAGCTTGTTCTCGGCAAAAACATCGCTCTTGGAGAGCAGGTTCATAAGGGTGGACTTGCCTACGTTGGTGTATCCTACCAGGGCAACGCGGATAAGGCGGCCGCGGTTCTTGCGCATGGTGGATTTCTGGCGGTCTATATCGGCCAACTGCTCCTTGAGCCAGCTTATACGCTTGGTGATGATTCGGCGGTCCATCTCAAGCTGGGTCTCACCAGGTCCGCGAAGACCTACCGATCCCTTACCGCCGCCGGCACCGGAACCGCCTCCCTGACGCTCCAGGTGAGTCCACATTCGCTGCAGGCGGGGCAGCAGATAGCGGTACTGTGCCAGCTCAACCTGAGTCTTGGCGTGGGCTGTCTGGGCACGCATGGCGAATATATCCAGAATGAGCGATGTGCGGTCAAGCACCTTGACTCCAAGCACACTCTCTATGGCCGACATCTGCTTGGCTGTGAGTTCATCGTCAAAGATTGCCATACCCACCTCATTCTCCATATCTTCCATGCGCTTGATGTAGTCACGCATTTCCTCCAGCTTGCCTTTACCTACGTATGTGGCAGCCAGAGCCTGGGGAATCTTCTGGGTGAAACGGCGCATCACGCGCACACCGGCGGTATCGGCCAGGAACTCAAGCTCGTCAAGATACTCCTGTGTCTTGCGCTCATCCTGATCCTGCGTAATGATACCTACCAGTATCGCGGTTTCGGCCTTCTTCTCGGTTATGACTTGGAACTCCTCTTTCATTTATCTTAAACGGCATAGCCGTTAATTTTCAATTTTCAATTTGCTTTAGCGCCCGCTAAAACAATCACGATTTCACCTTTGGGCTCATGAGCCTTGAAGTGAGCAAGTACTTCACTCAAACTGCCGCGCACGCACTCCTCATGCACCTTTGAAATCTCACGGCAGACTGCTACAGGTCTGTCAGGGCCATACGCTTCTATGAACTGCTCCAGCGCCTTGACCAGGCGGAACGGAGACTCATAGAAGATAATGGTGCGGGGCTCGTCCTTGAGTGCGGCTATGCGGCTCTGGCGGCCCTTTTTCTGCGGCAGGAATCCCTCAAAGAGGAATCTGTCACAAGGCAGTCCGGAGTCAATCAGCGCTGGCACGAATGCCGTTGCACCGGGCAGGCACTCCACCTCAACACCCTGCTGTACGCACTCACGAACCAGCATGAAACCGGGGTCCGATATCCCAGGAGTGCCGGCATCACTGATGAGCGCAACAGACTCTCCCGCCTGAATGCGGCCGGCAACAACAGCCGATGTCTCATGCTCGTTGAACTTGTGGTGTGACTGCAGCGGCTTGTGTATGTCATAGTGCTTGAGCAGGACGGAACTGGTCCGGGTATCCTCGGCCAGGATAAGGTCCACCTCCTTAAGGATGCGTAATGCCCTCAAGGTAATGTCCTCAAGATTGCCCACCGGTGTGGGTACAAGATAAAGCTTTCCTGCCATGTTCTTATGCGCGCGTGCGTTGCAAAACACAAAAGTAGTCAAAAATCCCCGTAACCGACGTTTTTTTTTCTTAAGTTTGCAATTACAATGTTTAAGGGTATGGTTAGAAAATCCAGAGTTGAAGATATATGTTTTGCGGTTGGAGTATTGGTCATATCATGGGTCATGCTTTTTACCAAGGCTCCTTTCCGTTTGGATTTTAAGGAACAGATCAGCATTTTCCTGTTGGGGGCGGACAGAATAAACTGGTATCTTTCAAATCCCGCAGTGGTTTCATCGGTCATAGGTGATTGGCTGACACAATTCTATACCATCCGTTTTATGGCTGCAACACTGAGCGTACTGCTGTTGGCCGCTGTCTATACGGGTCTTGTCAGGTTCTTCAGATTATCCGAACCCGAGCGTCCGGACAGTCTTGTACTCATGACTGTTCCCATCCTGTTTGAAGGTTATTTCATCACTTTCCCTAACTATCCCGTATCGGCCACAGTGGGGCTGGCTGTTTCAGTGTGGGCTGCATGCGCATTGGCACATCTCAAGGAGAGCAAACGGAGCCACGTGATTTATGGATTATCGGTCCCTGTAATGTTTGTGATTGCGGGCAGTCATGCGTTGACAATGGCGCTCCTGCTTGCTTTCCTGAAACGTAAAGACGTAATAAGTACTGTTATTTCTATGGCGGCGGGCATAGTACTTATGATGATAGCCGGCAGATTGTATAATCTGACACTACTTCAGACATTACTGTTCCCGGTTTATCCCGGTTACATAAACCCGCATAATTCATTGATGTTGCTTATACCTTGGATAGTGCTGGCTGTGATGATCCTTTCTTTGTACTATGACAGATATCTGGCCTATGTCAAAAAGAACTGGATGTTCCCGGTTGTGGTGGTTATCTGCTCTCCCCTTTCCGAAGGGTTGGGTAACGATGAGCTGGAACGTACGGTCAAGATAGGTACATTGGCATATCGTAATGAGTGGAAAGAGGTAAAGGAGATGGCATCGTCTGCCAAGAGCTGTGCATACAATAATTACTATTGGAACTTGTGCAACGCCCGTGAAGGCCGTCTTGCCGACGAGTTGCTTGATGGCGGATGGGGCAGGTCATCCGATATCCTGTTCCTGTCAACCACAAAGGGAGACCCCTACTTTTCAATGATATATTTTACCGATGCGCTTTTGGAGATAGGCGACGTGTCACAGGCCACAGACTGCGCACTCCTGGCCCAGACGGTGATGCCGGGACACTATTCTACCCGTATGCTGCGCCGGCTAGCCGAAATAGCAATCGTTACCGCCGATTACAGTGTTGCATCCAAATACCTGAACATACTGTCACGCACCCGCAACCATCGGGCCTGGGCGCAGAATCTACTGGACTGCATTGCAAATGACAATATACCTGAGCAGTATCTGAAATGGCGTTCAAGGACACTTAAGAATGACCATTTCTTTCTGCAGGGCGATATACGCAGATCATTGTCAATCATATCATCGGAGTCTCCATATAACAGGACTGCAATAGACTATATGCTCTGCTCATATCTGCTTGACAAGAACTTAAACACATTCATAGGTCTTTATGACAAGTATTACCTTGACGGTCTGGACCGCATTGTAAGAGTTCCGGACCTTTATCAGGAGGCGTTGCTTGTTAATGTGAATTCAAGGGAGTCGCTTATAGAGACTGTACAGAAGTACCATATCTCTGACAAGGTGGTGAATAAATACGTGAATCTTCTGGACGCTAGATCCAGGGACGCCCATCCCGAGACGGTCCTGACAAAGGAGGCGATGAAAACATACTGGCAGTACATTATGGTTACAAGGTTCAATAACTAAGTTCAGGAATGAAGAAACATATTATCATAATAGCCTCATTTGTATTGCTGCTGGCCGGTTGCTCACACAGGACAGCTGATACCGGCAAGGGGATGTTTCCGGATTACAGTGACGTCACGATACCCTGCAATATAGCACCGCTTAATTTCAGGATTGACGGAGCCGGAAAGATATCGGTAACGGTTAAGGGAAACTCAGGTGAGTACAGGTTTACCGGACGTAAAGGGTTGGTGAAGTTTCCCGTAAGCAAGTGGCACAGCATGCTTGAGGCCGAAAAGGGGAGTTCCCTGAATGTCAATGTGGAATGGAACAATGACGGTAACCGTTCCCAGTCATTCACATGGACTGTTGCATCTGATTCCATTGACAGATACATGAGTTATCGTCTCATTGAACCTGCTTATGAGGTATGGAACGGAATTCAGATTGAGCAGCGTGACATGGAGAGTTTCCGTTCTGTCCTGCTGGGCGACAACCGCAATGCGGAACTTTGCTGCATGAACTGCCATACAACAAACCGCAACGGTACAACATTCATGCATCTGCGCGGAGCCAAGGGCGGAACAATTCTGAACCGAAACGGCAAACTGACAAAACTGAATACCAGAACAGAAAATACAGGCGGAGGCGTATATGGCGATATTTCTGCCGACGGCCGTTACGGTGTCTTCACTACAGCCGATATAACATTTGCCATCCATAGCCGCGTTGACATGAGAATGGAGGTGTTTGACAAGCGCAGTGACCTGGTTGTGGTTGATTTTGACAACCTTACGGTGACTGACAGCCCGGCTACCAGTGGTGAGGAGTTTCAGGAGACTTTCCCCTGTTTTTCGGCCGACGGACGGACCATTTTCTTCTGCAGGGCCGTGCATCATGAGCAGCCCGACAGCATTTCAGAGATGCATTATGACATAGCGGTGGTGCAGTTTGACCCGGAGACAGGCAAGATGGGTGACAGGGTCATTACCATTGTTCCGGCAGGAGAAAACCTCTCATTCAGCCATCTTAAGGCATCGCCCGACGGGCATTGGCTTATGGCTACGGCGGCACAATACGGAACATTCCCGGTTTGGCACAAGGAGAGTGATATATGGCTTATTGACCTGCAGACCAGAAAGATTGATAATCTGCCCGTAGTGAATGCATTCGGAGCCGATACCTATCACAGCTGGAGCAGCAACAGCCGTTGGGTGGTGTTTGCATCAAAACGTGATGATATGGTTTACGGACGTCCGTACATAGCGTATGTCGGACCAGACGGCAAAGCCGGAAAGCCTTTCCTGCTGCCTCAGAAGGATCCCGACAAATATCTTACCACACTCAAATCATTTAACCTTCCGGAACTTTATACTATACCAGAAGTGTATGATGCCCGTGACGTTGCTTCTTTCTATAATAGTGTAACGCCGGAGCAGGTGCAGTATAAACCTTAATGCGTTTTATATGACTTACAGGAAACTGAAAATATATCTGTCTAAGTGTTGGACGCTGACGGTGTGTTCCTTATCGGTGGCCGTAATTGCGCTGATGGGCTCCTGCCGCAGCAAGAAAGTCAATAAGACTGCCGAACCTGATGTTACAGAAGATCTGTCTGCCCAGGAGGTGGTTGAAGAGTATTTGACAAGAGGGGATGGAGAGAGATTGACTCCGGTACGTGTTATGCCTGGTGATTCTCAAAGGGTCCAGGATTTGATAAGACAAACCAATTCACTTAAGGAAGAGGTCTCCGGACGTATGCGCTCTGTCATTTACGGAACACCCGAAATCATGCAACGTCGTGCCCAGGAGAATGAGGCTATGAGAAACAGGATTGATTCTCTTGACAATGAGATAAATAAGTCACGCAAATAGTAATCTGTCATGGACTGCAGGATACCGTTTTCCAAAAGACTGCTTTTTGAGTCAGGCCGTGCGGCTTTACGGACCGAAGTGCTGGAGCATAAGCTCAGTCAGTTGTTTTGGGAGTGTACCCTGCGCTGCAACCTTAGCTGCCGTCACTGCGGAAGTGACTGCCGTAAGACTGCCGGACTGGCAGACCCTCCGTTGAGTGATCTGCTGGGAGTTCTGGACAGCAGCCCAAAAGAGTTGGAGCGCGGCAAGGTGGTGGTCATTACAACCGGCGGAGAACCTTTGGTGCGTCCTGATATCGTTCAGGTGGGCGCCGAGATAAAGAAGCGCGGATTCCTGTGGGGAATGGTTACCAACGGCATGCTGCTTACCCGTGACAAGGTGAACGAACTGGTAGACACAGGCCTTGATACCGTAGCCATGAGTTTTGACGGTTTTGAGGCGGAACATAACTGGATGCGCGGCAGCGAGCTGAGTTTTAAGCGTGCCGATGCCGCCATTGACTGGTTTGCTGAGCATAAGGGGCTGACATGGGACCTTATTACATGTGTTAACCAGCGCAATTTTGGATATCTGAACGAACTCAAAGAATATCTCATCGGCCGTGGCGTAGGTATGTGGCGCATATTCACGGTGGCTCCCATGGGTCGTGCCGTGACGGAGCCGGAACTGATGCTTTCAAATGAGCAGTTTGTACAGTTGATGAATTTTATCGCCGCTGTACGCCGTGAGGGCAGGATAGAGCTCAATTTCTCATGTGAAGGATTCCTTGGCCCGTATGAGGGTGTGGCCCGTGACCATCTTTTCCGTTGTGTGGCAGGAGTCAGCGTGGCATCGATTTTAAGTGACGGCTCCATTTCCGGATGCCTTAGCATTCGCAGTGACTATCATCAGGGTAATATCCATAAGGATGATTTCTGGCAGGTATGGGATAACGGTTTCAAGCCTTACCGGGACCGCAAGTGGATGAAAACTGATGAATGCGGCAAATGCAAGGTTTGGCGTTACTGCCAGGGTGGCGCGATGCATCTGCGCGGTGACGGTGGCCGCATGCTCTCCTGCAATTTCCTCAAAATCAAAGACGCATTTTGAATCTATTTCCGTTTCTTGTTAGAGATGCAACGGAATTGCAACGCTTTTTAGTTTTTATTGGGCATTCGGGAGGTTAACTTTGTCCCGGATTTATGATAAAATAGATATGAGATTTATCCGTTTTTCAGTAATTGTATTGTTCTGTGCCGCGTGCAGCATGCTGCGGGCGCAAGATGCCACGTATGTGGATTTGGGATTGAGTGTAAAGTGGAGTACCGTGAATACGGGTATTACTGCAGACAGACCGGTAGGCTGGTATTACCGGTGGCCCGATGCAATGGCAATCAAGACAACCGACGGCAGCCGTATGGGCACCAAGGCCGAATGGGATGAACTGCGTGAATACTGCACCTGGAAATGGACTGAGCAGAACGGCATAGACGGTTATCTGGTTACAAGCAAGATAAAAGGATATACGGATCGGAGCATATTCCTGCCCGCGGCAGGTTGGCTGCAGGACGGCAAACTGATGCAGGTGGGCGCTTATGCCTCATACTGGTGTTCTACCCCGGGCGTCCAGCCTGACAATAGTGCCGCATACGGTTTCAACTTCAAGCTCGGAGCCGATGAATGGCACAGCGAGAACCGTGAATCGGAACAGTCGGTACGTATGGTAATGCCTCTGTCTGGCAAGGAGGTTTCCAAGATTACTTTGGAAAAGAAGAATTTGTCAATGCAACAGGGCACAAGTAGCAGGCTGAAAGTGACAATGGACAAGCGTGATGTGAACAGTGCCTGCACCTGGAAATCATCCGATGAAAAGGTGATAAAAGTAATTGAGGACGGTCTGCTGGTGGCTGCCGGTCCGGGCAGTTGCAAGGTACAGGTAACCGCATACGGAAAGACTGCGGAATGCAAGGTGACCGTAACTCCTCATGAACTTGAATATGTGGATCTGGGACTGAGCGTGCTGTGGGCTACTGCCAATCTGGGAGCATCGGCCCCGGAGAGTTACGGTGATTATTACGCCTGGGCTGAGATTGAGCCCAAGGAGTTCTTCTCTTGGGGAAACTACCGTTACTCCTCATTCACGACTGAAGAAGGTATGGATAAATACACTGTCGATGGTTTGTCACATCAGTATCTTAAAGCCGATAATCTTAACCGTCTTGAACCGACCGATGACGCTGCCGCCGTATTATTGGGCGAAGCGTGGCGTATACCTACAACCGATGAGTTTGTGGAGTTGGTGTCAAACTGCACATATGATACCGCTACCGTAAACGGTGTGGCCGGAATGCGTTTTACAAGCCAGGTTCCCGGATTTGAGGGGCGCAGTATTTTCATTCCGTATTCAGGCCGGATGAACGGCAATGAGCCTATGGACAGAGGCAAGCAACTGTCTCTTTGGACATCGATTGCAGGCAGGGGTACAAGAGGAAGCTGTTTCAGTACCATCGCCTCAGTAAACGGAATGATGATGATGGATGAAATGTCGCCGATTGAGGTGCTGGGAATGGCTTATGACGGCTATATGAGGCCTAACGGCTTTGACAGCAGATTCCTGGGATTGAACGTACGTCCCGTCCGCTCGCTTACGGATGATATGTTTACATCACTCTCTTTGCCAGGAGAAAAGCTGGATCTGGGTTACGGTGAGATTTACAACCTGAAGGCTGTGATGATGCCGTCGGGGCGCCCCGTCAAGCCTACGTCAATCACTTGGAATTCATCGGCTCCGGAGATTGCGGCAACAAGCAGTGACGGATCTGTTACTGCAGTAGGCCAGGGTGAATGCGTAATTACTGCGGAGAGTAAGGGCCGTATGGCTCAGATGACGGTAAAGGTAACACTGCCTGTACCCGATGCTGTTGACCTGGGACTTAGCGTAAAGTGGGCATCGGCCAATCTGGGCGCATCGGAGCCAAGTGAGGCCGGCGGATATTTTGCCTGGGGTGAGACCGCTCCCAAGGCCGGCGTATATGACGGCAAGAAATACAAGTTCGGCCAGTATTCCAATCGGATGACCAAGTATAATTTCTATACGGTGTTAGACCGTACACTTAGGTCATTTACTACAGTAACTCCGGTGGATTGCAAGGAGACTCTTGACCCCGAAGATGATGCCGCAGCCGTGCTGTTGGGCGGAGGCTGGCGTATGCCTACGGCCGATGAACTTTGGGAACTGAAGACCAAATGTACCTGGACGCCGGTGATAACCGTCATAGACAGCACCGAACTTTTTGTTGACAAACGTCTTGAGGGATATGTCATAACCAGTATTGTCCCGGGATATGAGGGCAATAGCATATTCCTTCCCGCTGCAGGCTTTATAGATGATTATGGAAGTTTTTCTGCCGAAGGTGGAGTGGTAAGCAATAAAGGACATGAATTATGTTACTGGACATCGACACTGGACCAGGCAATGGGTAATAGCCGTAGATGGTGCGGTAACACAATAAGACCGGTATTTGATGATAACACATCAGTAGACAGGCCGGTAATTGCTCCCGATCCGGTAAGACCGCCCAAGAGGAATGTCATGGTTGATCTGGGATTAAGCGTGCTTTGGGCTGACTGTAACGTGGGTGCCGACAGGCCTGAGGAGGCTGGTGCACGTTTTGCCTGGGGTGAGACTGCCCCCAAGACCTACTACTCGGACTATAATTACAAGTACAAGAAGAACTACGATAATATGTATTGGTGGTATTTCAAGTATTCTGTGGGCGACCAATATGATGAAGCACCGTTCATGGACGGCAAGAAGAGGCTTGAAAAGGATGATGATGCCGCTCATGTAAACTGGGGCGGCAAATGGAGAACACCCACCAAGGAGGAGTATGTAGAACTGTTTGAGAAATGTGACTGGACCGAGACCACTGTGAACGGAGTAGGGGGATTCCTTATAACGAGTAAAGTGCCGGGATACACTTCTAACTCCATATTCATGCCGTACACTTGTCCTGATGATGTTATTGAAGACTCATGGCGTGACAACACTTCGGAATATCTGACATCGGACTTGGGTTCCAGAGGCTCCGGCCAGTGCGTTGACATGGAAATCAGTAAATCTGAATTCGGGACCTCGGATGAGGTTGATCTGGGGCTTGGACGTATGTCAAAGATACATATTACATCAAGAGGCAGGAGTAGCGGGTATCTGCTGCGTGCAGTAAGAGACAAGTGAGAGAATTGAAAATTGAGAATTGAGAATTGAAAATTATATACATAGAAGCCTTATGAAAGATATAAGATTTTGTTTATTACTGTTTGCTGGAATTCTGGCTGTATCGGGAGTACAGGCCAAGAAGAAGGATATCATCAGTAAAGAAAAGGGCAGCATAACATTCCGTGTTGATCCAGACCTGCCTGAACCTACAGGCGAAAGCTTGATCATGAGGATGTATGAAAGCGATAAGCTTATAAGTGAGATACTTGACCGGAGTGAAATACGTGGTGAGAACCAGAGGGTTGTAGCATCGGGCATAGGGGACGGAAAGTATGCCGCATACGGAAAGAACCCCTTCTTTAAAGGTATGATTGATGCGTTTGCCGATCATCGGCCCGTGGTGCTTACGCCCGATGTCATCTGGTTCCTGATTTGCCAGGGATTCGCGCATTACGTGAATGACAACCCGGAGCAGTTGCGTGACCTTTTTGTGGATCACGAAGGCAAGATTGACCTTGTGGTGCAGAGCAGTAAGGAACTGTTGAGCGGCAATGCCGATTGGCAGGCCATACTGGATGGCTTTTACGAGCAGATACGTGAAAACACAAAAGGCGAAATAGCCGATATCATGTCAGAGAAGTTCTCCACAACCGGTGTCAACGAGCACATGGTATCGCAGATTGTGCTTATGGAGACAGTCAAGTCTTACTTTGACTACATTGTGATTTATATATCCTGCGGCATTCCAAGCGTCACGCTTAAGGGCACGCCCGATGACTGGCAGTCCATACTTGACCGCACCCGCAAGCTCCGTGCATACGGAATTGACTGGTGGGTTGATGACCTGGAGCCTATTCTTGAGGAGTTTGTAAAGGCATCGAAAGGAAAGCCCGATACTGAGTTCTGGCGCAGCATAGTAAAGAAATACCGCCCCGGCGATGTGCGTGGACTTAGCTGCGGTATGGATATGGGTTCAACCAAGTTTGACGGCTGGTTCCTTAAGTTCCTTCCGTATGATGAGAACGGACGCACCCCGGCCGAGGTCAATATGGACCACAGCATGCAGCCCGAGATGGTAAGGACCGAGTATAAGTACATAATATTCAATGACTTTACCGGTGAGGTGGAGCAGGAGATGATGATGGAGTTCTGGGCCGGCATTGTGGGTATGGAGGTGGATCCTGAGACTTATACCATGACTCCAAAAATGGGATGGTTTACCCGCATAGGCAAGACCGAGGAGGAACTGCTTGAAGAGTTCAAGGCAAAGGATAAGGAGGATGATTTCTCTGACGGACTCATGCTCAAAGTGAACAAAGTTCCCGATATCATCCGCAAGATGGGCAGAATAAATAAACTCACCCTGCGTTTTGTAGGTAAGGTAGTAATTCCGGATTGGATGGACAGCAAGGACATACGCTCACTTGAGATATCCGGTTCCATGACCCCCGATGAGGAAGAGGCACTGCGTAAGCGTTTCCCAAAAGCCCGCATCAACGGACGGGTTCTGCAATATGATGATGAAAATGATGATTGATATGACTAAGAAATTGTGTTTTAAGGTCCTGATACTGGGAGTGATAATCCTGTTGTTTACTTCATGCAAGGAGGATGTTCTGGATATGCTTGAAAAAAGGGAGTATTTCTCATTCATTGTAAACGAAAGCGGAAATGATGTAAAGATTATTTTTGACAAGGGATCAAGCATTGAGAAATCATATGATATCCGGACCGGAACAGAACTGGAGATTCCCGATACTGACAGATGGTCAATGTATGTAAAGACCCCGCAGTACGATACGGTCTGGTTCGAGTTTGCAGACAGCAGCAGTTATATCCATTGCTACGCCCTGTACCATGACAGGATGGGGCAGGACAGCATAGTGTATACGCCGGCCGAGAACAATATATTTGACTGCAGTTCGGATGGCACCGGTGCCTGGAAACTCAGTAAGATCCGTACTCAGAAGTATAGGATGGAGTACACAGTCAGATAGATGAGTAGAAAAAACTAAAAAAGTTTGTCTACCTCCGCAAAAAGGCATAATTTTGCACCCGCTTAACAGCAATTAGAGGTAGATCCGCTAGCTCAGCAGGTAGAGCACATCCCTTTTAAGGATGGGGTCTCGAGTTCGAACCTCGAGCGGATCACCAACAAAAAAAGAGTCTGAAATCATCTGGAAGCTTGCTTTCAAGGGAGTTCAGACTCTTTTTTTGTTGTGTGATGGCCCGTGGCAGGGCCAGGGGTCATCATACAAATCGTCCGGCAGGATGAATTTGGTGATAACTTTGAGCTGATGTCCCGTGGCAGGGCCAGGGGTCATCATACAAATATGGGCTGTTTTCAGACCATAACTGTCATGCCGCAACTGAATGCGTCAATCCTGTCGCCCATAATCTTTTTCAGTGTGGCAAACACCTTGTCGCCAGTGCAGTGGCTGGTGTAAAAATGGTCATCAACCATCCCGTCACGAGTAGGAATTGCAATCAACTTCATACTAGTTTGTTTTTCGCAAAGGTACTCAATTCTTCCTGATGTCCGATTGCTCGATTCCTGTAGCTGATAATAAAACGCTGGTGGGCAGAGTGAGCCCAACTATTCAGACCGATGTCCGATATTTGGGCAGATGTGCTATGTTTCCAAGCACCGCCGGACATTCGCATTGGGGAGACAACGCTCCGAGGCTACTCCGCCTCCCTTCCGGACCCTAAACGGCAAACTCCTCCTTTTCCGACCACTTCGTGGACGGAACGTTCGTTAAACAAGTGCCGTTCTTAACGGGATCCTCCAGGGGGCTCCGCTTACGCCTCTCCACAATGCTCCCCAATCCGAACGTCCGGCTCCTGCAACTGGAAACAGTATCAAACAAAAAACATATCTTTGTGATAGTGAATCATAACGAATTATATGAATCAGGATACAGTTCTTTTTGGCTCTGCATTGCTTGATGACACTCAACATGTGGTTGACATTGACCATATCAATAGAGAAATGTCTCAAGGGCATACATTCTATTGTCCACATTGCCGTGAAAAAATGTATCCAACGTTTGGCTCAAAATACGTCCATCATTTTCGCCATATAGGCCAAAAGTGCCAGTATAGTAGTTATCTACATGAACTTGCCAAAAGTATCTTCAAGGAAGAATTTGAACGCTGTCTTAATGATAAAACGCCATTTCTTCTAGAATTACATACTATAACAAAGTGTGACCGTGATTGCATTGTCAAGTCAAAGTGTAATAAATATGATATTATTACTGTTGATCTTGCTAAACTATACACAAGTATAACTCTTGAGCAAAGAATTCTATTTGATGACCATACCAGGCGTCCGGATATATTACTCAAATCAGATGACGGTCAACAACTTTGGATAGAAATATGGGTTTCTCATGAAACAGTAATAGAAAAGCGGAATGATGGGCCTATTGTTGAATTAAAAATCAACACAGAGAATGATTTAAAACAGTTTCGTAATCATCATATCACACAGTCTGAAGAAAATGAACTAGCAGTAAGGGCATTTAATGTGGAATATAACGACACTATAGATGCTGTTCAAATTAAGAGATATGATTGCCAGGTTTGTCATGATTACACTGCTCGTCCGGCAATAACAAGAGAAGTACATGTTCATAGTTCTACAGCATATAAACAAACAACTAACTACTATCAGAAACCAACTCCTCAAGTTAAGCCTTCTCTACAGGAACCAATTATACCATCTCCTCAATCAACAGAGTGGATAGATCTCGGACTTCCATCAGGCACTCTTTGGGCAAAAACGGATATCGCATCTCAAATAACATTTAATTCTGCAATAAGTAAATACAGTATAAATGTTCCATCAATAAAGCAGGCAGAGGAACTACAGAAATGTTGTTCCAGAGAATGGGACCCAGAAACAAAAACTATCATTATGAAAGGTTCTAATGGAAACAGCATATCATTCCATTGCTCAGATTCTGACTCTCCTTTTTGGCTCAACACTTTTGAACGTGGGTTAAGAAATCGTTATGAATATTTTGGGCATTGCTATCATTTAGGTAAGGATAAAAGCTTTTGTATTAATGATAAAGATGTCAACTCATTAATAGGATTACATTTAGTCAAAGAACAATGATCTCTTCTAGTATCTCTATACAATAATCATGACAATCTAAATGAGACTGCAAACCGCCTCATCATAATAGACTTAATAGTAATCATACATGAAAAATCCCCACTATCGTCTGCTCTTGATAGTGGGGATTGTAGATTACATATAACTTCTACTTAATCTCAACTTTGCCAACATAATACTTATACCACTCCATAACATCAGCGCCAGTGTTATTCTTCAGAATTTCAGGTATGCTTCTACCCATCTTCTTATAGTACGGTTCATATTCCTTGAACAAGTTTATCAAGAGTTTGTCAATTGTTTCAGTTGAATATGCATATTCAGGCTTATTCATTCTGGCTATACGTTCTGCAATTGTTTTGTTCAGGACAGCTTCAGCTTCATCATATTTACCTTCAATGATCAATACTGTAATATCTTCTTTTCCTACAGTGCTGGTCATTTTACGCATAATACGGTCCACATCATTACACATTCCCCAAACTTTAAAGAACAGTATAACACTTAGTACTGAAGATGCTACAGAGACAATTAAAATAAATTCATCCATAATTGTATTGTAATAGAGTTAGTAATAATAGTTTTAATATCCTGGATTCTGTGTCAAATTAGGATTCTTCTGTATCTCATTTGAAGGGATAGGTAATAAAAGCTGATAATCTTCAAAACCTAATTCTGATTTCGCAAGACCAGTACGCTTAAGGAATGAAAAACGTCCTATCACTTCTGGCATTGATATCCTGCGTAC
>JAGCPB010000105.1 GCA_017642425.1 Bacteroidaceae bacterium | reverse complement strand
ATACGTAGCCTGCTGGAACTATCAGGGTGAGGGCAAGGCACCTGAGTTTCTCAAGGAGCCTCTCAACTACGAGTATATCAAGGTTCAGACACGTAATTACAAGAACTGATAAAAAGCATCACTATGGAAAAGAATATTAGCTTCAAACTGAAAATATGGCGCCAGAGAGGTCCTAAGGAGAAGGGCCAGTTCAAGGTGTATGAAATGAAGGATATCCCCACCGATACCTCATTCCTTGAGATGCTTGACATCCTGAACGAGCATCTTATCAATGACGGTGAGGAACCCGTGGTATTTGACCATGACTGCCGCGAGGGTATCTGCGGTATGTGCTCACTTTACATAAACGGACATCCGCACGGACCTGCCACAGGCGCTACAACCTGCCAGCTCTATATGCGTCGTTTCAAGGATGGTGAGACCATCACCGTTGAGCCTTGGCGTTCAGCCGGTTTCCCGGTAATCCGCGACCTTATGGTTGACCGCCGTGCTTATGACAAGATCATGCAGGCCGGTGGTTACGTATCAATCAACACCGGTGGCGTACCCGATGCCAATGCAATTCCTATCTCAAAGGAGAAGGCCGACCTGGCTATGGACGCTGCATCATGCATCGGTTGCGGTGCCTGCGTAGCAGCCTGCAAGAACGGTTCAGCTATGCTGTTTGTAAGTGCTAAGGTCAGCCAGCTTGCTCTGCTCCCGCAGGGTCAGGTAGAGGCTGCCCGCCGTGCCAAGGCTATGCTGTCCAAGATGGATGAGCTTGGTTTTGGTAACTGCACAAACACCCGCGCCTGCGAGGCCGAGTGCCCCAAGTGCATCAGCATCAGCAATATCGCCCGCCTGAACCGCGAGTTCATTGCAGCCAAGCTGAGCGACTGATCTTATCAGCCATAAAAAAAGACGGCCGGATTAATTCCGGCCGTTATTTTTTTGTCTTAAATGTCAAATAAAAGATTTAGTACTCGTCCTCGTTAAAGAAGAAGTCTTCCTTGCTGGGATAGTCGGGCCATATGTCCTCTATGCTTTCATAGATATCGCCCTCGTCTTCTATCTCCTGGAGGTTCTCAATCACCTCGAGCGGGGCTCCTGAACGGACGGCGTAATCAATCAACTCATCCTTGGTTGCGGGCCAGGGTGCATCTTCAAGTTTTGATGCCAGTTCCAATGTCCAATACATAGTCTTATGCGTTTATAAGGTTACCTTTTATAGGGGTGCAAAAGTATAAAAAAATATGGATTGCAAAAGTTCTACCATATTTTTTCATTAACACCTGCAAAAAAGTTTATGCGACGTGCTAGGACAAAGAGATAATCCGATAACCGATTAATGTACTGGAGTAGCTCTGAAGGCGCTTTTGCCTCATCGGGCAGTGCCAGTATAAGACGTTCTGCGCGACGGCATACGGTACGGGCCACGTGGGCGTATGATGCAGCCTGAGTCCCGCCGGGAAGAATGAATGTTTTCTGTTGGGGCAGACCTTCCTGGAGGGCATCAATCATATGTTCAATACGCTCTACATCGGGAGCCAGTACGTTGCAGCTGTCCGGAAGCTGGAAAGAGGAGGTGTCTGTTGCCAGACAGCCGCCTATGTTGAACAGTTTTTGCTGAATCCACTGTATGTTTTCCTCACTTTCAGCCTTGCCGTCCATAACAGAAAGCATAAGACCGATGAATGAGTTCAGTTCATCAATGGTGCCGTATGCATCAAGACGCGGATCAGTTTTGCTTACTCGCTTGCCTCCCACCAGACTGGTGGTGCCTTTATCGCCGGTACGGGTGTATATCTTGCTCATAACACGTAGTTTTGTTTGGTCATCTTGGGGTCAAAGAACAGCAGTCCCACCTTTTTCATCTGGAAAGTAACTCCTATCCTTTTGTCTTTGATTATCTCTTTCCACCACTCTTTTTTCTGTTTCTTGCCCAGATCCTCAACCACAATCACGGTTTCAGGCGTAGCGTAGGGAATAATCATTTCCACTATCCGGCTCCATTGTGCGGTGTGGGCTATATGTATGAACTGCGGTATGTTACCGCTGTCCAGGATATCCTGAACAGTCTCAGTTACATCGGCTGCAATATACTCTATATTGGGGATTTTCCTGAGGTTGCGGCGCACCTCTTTTTCGGCAGGATGCTTATAGTCAACGGTCACTACCTTTGATTGTTTTGAAACCGATGCCAGATAACCGGTACTCACTCCGGCACCCGTGCCGACTTCAAGGATATATTTGGGGTTGAAACGGTTGACTAGTCTGAAAAGCAACTCATCGCGGCTTTGCGGATACTGAGGGAGGTATTGCGGAGCTTTCTCCCAGAAAGGGTAGAGGTCCTCATACGCATAGTAAGGATGACGCTCATTGATCACATTGTCAATAAGGTCATACGCCCATGGAGAGTGTACCCCGAATCCGTGTCCTGTTAGCCAACGGTTGTCTGTGAGTTTCATAATAGGATTATTTTAGCACAGCCTTGATGGATGTTCCGGTTCCCAGAATGATATCCAGTTGAACCGGCGTATGTTTTGAATCATTGGTCACGTAAGCCTTGACAGTCTCACGTTCCTTACCTTCCTTGTAGTCCCTTATGGAAATAACCATGCAGTCATAGGTCTTTCCGTCATCAGCCTTGATACTCTTGTTACCCGTATAGACCAGATACTGTGTTACCACCATATTACCGTTAACCATGGGGAGCGACTCTGTTCTGCCGGGTTCGCTGTCAGATGTGTCTATATCCTGAGTATAGGCTATCATGCTCATAAGGTCAAAAATACGCGTGGAACGCTTTTCTGTAGTCTGGCTGGTACGTTTTCCGGTAACCATATCCCATGTGGTCAGATTCACGGTAAAAAGGCCGTTTTCTTTGCTGAAACGGGCAGTTTCCAGGTTGTGCTTGCTGCCCTCATTCACGGTTTTACGGAAATAGAGGCTTTCTCCCCGAGGTGTGTTGTATGATTCTATAGTGTCACGCAGGGCAAATACCTTGTCGGCGGTAGAGTTTGTGCTCATTTCCATGGCGGTGCGTATGGCGTCACGGCCATTGAAAATGACTTCTGTATCATACAGGTGTGCCGTTCCTGCGGAAATCCTGACGGGGCCTAACCCCAGATAAAGATTGAAATTGTAATCCGATGCGCTGACGTGCAGGGCTCCCATCAGAAGGAGAGCGGAGATATAAGATCTTAAATGTCTAACGCCAACCATTTCACCGATGTTTTTGCCTGTTTCCACAGATGGAAGTGCTCGAAGCGGGACTCGAACCCGCACAGCCGATAAAGGCCAAGGGATTTTAAGTCCCTCGTGTCTACCATTCCACCATTCGAGCGAGCGAAGCGATGCAAAAGTAGTGGGTTTGGGGGGATTGGCCAAAAAATAAGGAAAAAAAAGGCATGTTAATTTTAACAAGTAATAAAATACATTACATTTGTGGATTGTTTACGGCATACAAGGACTTATCGTTTACTTTAACTATCAATAATAAACTGTTATGAAGAAACTTTTGTTTTTAGCCGGTATTCTGACCTTGATGGCCAGCTGCCAGTGTAACACTGAGAAGCTCAGTCCCGTATTGAGCATCGAGGGTGGTCAGGTTCAGGGCGTAAGCGCTGATCGCGTAAAGGGCGTTTTTGTATTCCGCGGCATTCCGTATGCAGCAGCTCCTATCCGCGAGAACCGTTGGAAGGCTCCACAGCCTGTTACTCCTTGGGAGGGTGTAAAGCTTTGCAACCGTTTTGATCATCCCAGCTATCAGCACATCCAGTACAAGGGTGGTTACTACACAGAGTGGGGTTATGGTGATGAAGCTCCCTTCAGTGAGGATTGCCTCTACCTGAACATCTGGACCAAGAAACCGGGTGACACCAATGCCAAGCTTCCGGTTGCCCTGTGGATTCACGGTGGCGGTTACCGCGAGGGTTGGGGCTCAGAGCCAGAGTTTGATGCTCAGGAGTGGGCCGGTAAGGATGTAATCCTGGTTTCAATCAACTATCGTCTTGGAATTTACGGTTTCATGACACACCCCGACCTCTCAGCTGAGAGCCCCAACGGTGTATCAGGTAACTACGGTATACTGGATCAGATTGAGTCACTCAAATGGATCAAGAAGAATATCGAACAGTTTGGTGGTGATCCCAACAACGTAATGATATTCGGCCAGTCTGCAGGTGGCGGTAGTGTACGTACACTTTGCGAGTCTCCTCTGGCTCGTGGTCTGTTCCACAAGGCTATCATCATGAGTGCCGGTGGTCTTACCGTTCCTAACGCAAATGCAGCCGGCGGCCGCGGCGGTATGGGCGGCATGCGCGGTGGCATGGGCATGGGTATGATGGGCGGCTTCGGCGGCTTTGGCGGCGGAAATGCCAACAATACCGAGCGTCCTGCTGCTTACAAGGCTCCCCAGGCTCCCGAGGGTCTGAACGCTCTGCAGCGCGCCGAGTTCAACACCAAGGTTATCATGGACTGGGCAGGTTACAATACCCTCCAGAAGATGCGTAACGCTGACACTGAGGTTATCTACTCATTGGCTACCATCTACAGCAACGCTACCGGTAACCAGGGCAGCATAACAGGTATGCCTATAGTTGACGGTTATGTATCAAAGAAGAGCTTTGATGAGGCTGCTCTTGACGGTACTCTGGCCGATGTTCCTTACATGTGCGGTTATACTCTGAACGATATGGGTAATATGTCAGCCGGTGTTGCAGCATTTTGCCAGAACCGCGAGGAGATGACCAAGAACGGCAGTAAGGCATATGCATACGAGTTTGCACGTCCTCTGCCCGATGACGGTTCACATCCCGAGGTAACACAGCGTCTGCGCGGTGCTTTCCACTCATCAGACCTGTGGTTCGTATTCAAATCACTGCAGCACTGCTGGAGACCTTGGACACAGGGCGACTGGGATCTGTCAGAGAAGATGCTTACCGCTTGGACCAACTTCGCCAAGTACAGCGATCCTAACGGTCCTCAGGGCGGCGAGTGGAAACCCTGCACAAAGGAGAATCCCGGATTCATGGTATTCAAACTTGATGAGAACGACGCTGAGAACTCAGAGTTCGGCGAGTCAATCACCAAGCTGCCTTGGGAGTAATTCCCCGATGAAAGCATAAAAAATGCCGGCCTGAGGGTCGGCATTTTTTTTTGTTGGTCTAATGCAGATCAGTTTGAAACGGTTAATATTCCGTTATTGAATGAGGTGGGGTAGCGGTACAGGGGTCGGTTCTGTTTCCCGTCCGTGTTAACCGGAGTTCCGCTTGCATTAAGGTTCCATAAACCTCCGCACTTGGAACAGGACGCTGTTCCGTTGATGTCAAACTTGAGCCTTATATCGGGGGCATCACATTCAGGGCATCCCAGGTCATATGCCCAGATGGACATGTTGTCATTATTGAATGTGGGTGTGCCGATGATGAGTCCGGCCAGTCCTAATATGAAAGAGCCGTTTTGGACTTCCGACAGCGGTTCGTCATACTTATTACCGTCTGAATCCGCAATGACCAGTTTACCGTCACCTTTCCTTACAGACAGGAACCTTCCGGGTGTGGTGAGCTGATTATATGGTGATGCGGCTGTTTCGCAACTGTAGAAAACCTTGTATTTATTGGAGTAAATCCTGTAATTGTTTCTATGGCACGCAATGGTCATCAAGAGCAATAGTATAAGCAGAACTCCCCTTTTCATCGGAACAATCGATACAAGTGATTACTTTGAGGTCAGTTTTGATATGGCCTGGTCAATCCTGCTGAACGGGAAGCCAGCTGTAAGCTTTTCCATACGTTCTGTGATACGGTCATTGCACAGATTGCCTATGCTGCCCTCATGGGTGTGGTGTATGTTACGGTCTGCCTTGAATGATCCGTTCTCAATCTCTGCACCCACCTTGCGGTATGCCTCACGGAACGGCATTCCCTCACGTGCCAGACGGTTCACCTCTTCAACGCTGAATATTGCATCATACTTGGGGTCTGACAGGATATCTTCACGCACCTTGATATGGTCAAGCATATAAGCGGTCATTGTGATAACCTCGTCCAGTTCCTGGAATGCAGGCAGGAACACCTCCTTTACAAGCTGCATATCACGGAAATAACCGCTTGGCAGGTTGTTGGTCATGAGAGTAATCTCCTGAGGGATGGCCTGGATGCGGTTGCACTTGGCGCGTGTAAGCTCAAATACATCGGGGTTTTTCTTGTGAGGCATGATGCTGGAGCCTGTGGTGCAGTCATCGGGCAGTTTTATGAACCCAAAGTTCTGGCTGTTGTACAGGCAGGCGTCATATGCCAGACGGCTTATTGTGGCGGCAACCGATGCCAGAGCATACGCCACGTTGCGCTCCATCTTGCCGCGTGTCATCTGGGCATAGACCACATTGTAATTCATTGACTCAAATCCCAGCAGGTCTGTCGTCATCTGGCGGTTCAGGGGGAACGATGATCCGTAACCGGCAGCAGAACCCAGCGGGTTGCGGTTGGCCTGGTCAAAGGCGGCTCGCAAAAGCAGCATGTCATCGGTCAGAGCCTCGGCGTATGCACCGAACCAGAGTCCGAATGATGACGGCATGGCTATCTGAAGATGGGTATAACCCGGCAGCAGAACATCCTTATACCGGTTGCTTTGCTTTATGAGTATGTCAAACAGGCTCTTGACTGCATTTACGGTATCGCGCAGACGGTCACGTGTAAAGAGTTTCAGGTCTACCAGAACCTGATCATTACGGGAACGCCCGCTGTGTATCTTCTTGCCCATGTCACCAAACTGGCGGGTGAGCAAGAGTTCCACCTGTGAGTGTACGTCCTCAACACCATCTTCAATGACAAACTCTCCACGTTCAATTACGGGCAGAAGGTCTTTTAGACCGGCAGACAGTTTCTTGAGTTCATCCTGTTCCAAAAGCCCGATGGATTGGAGCATTGTTATATGTGCCAATGAACCTTGCACGTCATATTTGGCAAGCATCAGGTCCATCTCGCGGTCATGACCTACGGTATATTTCTGAATGAGTTCGTTTACGGGTTTACCCTTGTCCCAGATAGGTTTCATATTGCAGGGTTGTTAGTATTGGAACATGGCCATCATATCGGCAAGTTTCTCTATCGCGTCGGCAAGCGGTTTTTCCACCATCTTTGCCATAAACATGTTGACATCGGCGTCGGCCGTGAGTTTTATCTTACATGAGGATTCACCGGTGGATACGATCTGAATCCAGAATGTAAGTTTGATTGGAGAACGCAGGGTCTCCATCTTTACACATTTGTACGGTTCACGAGAAACCACTTTGAATTCTATCTCGCCTATAGGAGATATGGTACACTTTACGGTATCGGAAGTACATACCAGATTCTCTGTTTTGAACTGATCCTTCTGCTCTGCGGGAATCTTGTCCGCCAGATAACTCAGATTGTTCAGGTCCGATACCTTGGCATATACTGATTCCTGTGGATAAGGAATATGCTTTACATTACTTTCAACCCTTTTCATCGATTATTTTCCCCATTCTGACGGGTTTTTCCGCCACTCGTTAAGTGTTTGTAGACTGTCAACTTTAATGTATCCCGAAGTTACGGCTGTCTCCAGCATTGCGGGATAGTCCGTAAGAGTGGATAATTTGACTCCTGCCTTGGCAAAGGCTTCCTCTGCAACGGGGAAACCATAGGTGAATGATGCCACCATGCCTATTACCTCACATCCGGCATTGCGTATGGCATCTACAGCTTTGAGACTGCTCAATCCTGTCGAAACAAGATCCTCTACCACCATAACCCGGCTTCCGGGTTCCAGATATCCTTCAATGAGATTTGCCAGGCCATGGTCTTTTGGCGCCGAGCGTACATACACAAAGGGCTTGCCCATTCTGTCAGCAACAAGTGCGCCCTGTGCGATAGCACCTGTGGCTACTCCGGCTATAACGTCAAATTCCGGGAAGTCACGTGTAATTACATTGCAGAGAGAGTCTCTGACCAATGTCCTGACTTCGGGAAAAGAAAGAGCCTTACGGTTATCGCAGTAAAAAGGTGAACGCCACCCGGAAGCCCATGTAAACGGTGCGTCGGGCTGCACCTTGACAGCCTCTATGCGCAGTAGTTCACGGGCTACCTGATTCTTAATGTTGTCCATAATGTCGCTGTATGTTTATGGTTTTCTTTGGCGCGAAGTTACAAAATAATGGTTTATGTAGCATATCTTTAATATAAAACAACATTATTACACACGCCCCTACGGATTTTGTTGTTAAATTTGCGCGGTTCAAATAAAAAAGTTGTCGGATGAGAAGCCGGTTCATTTTTCTGTTGGCATTTTTGCCCCTTTGCGTATCCTGTCTTAAGGAGGACAACTCCTACAAAACACCGCAGGCGGCAATTACGTCATTCACTATAGGTTATTACAATGTCAGGGTTCATGACATCAACTGGTACAGGAGAGATACTCTTGTCAATATCCGTGAGGGTGGTGTAATGTATCCTATGACAATAGACCAGGTGAACAACCGGATATATAACATTGATTCACTTGCATACGGATCAGATATTTCGGGAGTGACAACCAGCGTTTACGGTTTGGGTACTATAGGTTATTCTTATGATGACGATCCGGGTATCACTTATCTTTGGAATTCAGCTGATTCCATAGATTTTACCCGAAAGTTGACATTCAGCGTGGTTTCAACCGACGGTTCGTATACAAGGAAATATCAGGTAGAGGTAAACGTGCGCAAGGTGTTCCCGGACTCTTTGTTGTGGGAAGGGCCTGATACGGCTGGCTTTCCGGTTCTTTCAGGCATCAGTCCTGTAATAAGGGATGACACTGTGTTCTGTTTCGGTCTGGACACGACCGGAGTACCGGCTGTTTCTTTCAGGCCTGTTTCAGGGGGAGCCTGGAATGGGGCGCATGCGTTGTCCGGACTGGCAGCAGACGGTTGGCAGCACAGGGTTACGGTCTGCGGCAATAAGTTCTATTCCGTATCGGGTGGTACTTTGTATGGCTCGTCTGACGGATTGGAATGGAATTCAGTCAGGACGGGAATAAAAAGCGTCATAGTATCATGTGATGATTATGGGGTTTTGTGGGCTGTAAGCGGAGACAGTAACATTGTAAGGTCACAGGATATGGAGGAATGGACTACAGTCCAGCGTGTTCCTGAACATTTCCCTGATTCGGCGGCTTCATTGTTCAGTTATCCGCTCTCAACCAACACCATGCTTTCCAGGTCTGTACTGGCAGGTCCTGCCGATGACACCCTTTATTCCTCTGTCTGGACAATGCTGTCAGGCGATACGGTATGGACCGAAATCGATGCTCCCGCCAGGATTGACTTACGTCTTCCTGTGGGTAGAGGATTGTCTTTCCTCAGATATGATGATGCCCTGTTCTGTGTTGGTCAGGGGTTGGACGGTTTCCGTCAGTCAAATGACAACGGGGTAACCTGGTACAAATGCGATTCCTATGCCGAAGACTATTCTTCATGGAACAAGTATATGCAGTTGCCGTCATATCTTAAGGGGGATGACGTGGTTTACGCTGCGGTCACAGACAGAAAAGGTTATATCTGGATCATGACAGAAAACGGTCAGGTATGGCATGGAGCAATCAACAGATTGATCAAAAAATGAATATGATGAGCAGGCTCAGACTCTTTCCGTTGACCTTTTTCCTGTTCTGCTGCAGTTTTTTGGCTGCGCAGGATGACGGTTATTTCATGGAACTGGGCCTGGGCGGTGGCGGAAACTTCTATATGGGAGATGCCAATGCGCGCTTTTATAACAATACCAACGGTGTGTTTTCGCTGATAGGCCGGTATAACGTCAATCCCAGGTTTGCCCTTAAGGCGGATCTTGCAGCAGCCGGTATATCGGGCAATTCGGAGAACGCCTATGGAGTGTTGCCGGGTGAGGGTATCAGTTTCAGCCGTACGGTATATGATTTTGGAGTACAGATTGAATGGGGATTCTGCGCATACGGCATGGAAAACTGGAGCGATTGCCATAGGCTGGCGCCTTACGGATTGTTGGGATTGGGAATGACATTTGCCCCTAAACCGGCCAGTAATGATTTTGCCGCCAATTTTCCTATAGGTATGGGTATAAGATACAAACTGTCTGAAAGAGTGAATGTGGGGCTGGAGTGGACCATGAGGTTTTCCACTTCGGACCGTCTTGATGTTACCCGGACAGACGGCACTTCTCTGGAGAATCCGTTCATGGTAAAGGGAAAGGGTATAAAGAACAAGGACAGCTACAGTTTTACCATGCTGTATGTGACGTTTGACGTCTTTAAGCGTCCTTGTAATTGTAATAACGAAAACTGATTTGATATGACATACAAGGAGCAGTTGGACAAGAGCCGTATACCGCAGCACGTGGCCATTATCATGGATGGCAACGGCCGCTGGGCGGAACAGCGTGGAAAAGAACGTACAGAGGGACACGCCAAGGGAGTTGAGGTTGTTAAGAAGATTATGGAGAACGCAGTGGAGCTGGGAATAAAATACCTTACCCTTTACACTTTCTCCACCGAGAACTGGAATCGTCCCGAGTATGAAATAGCTGCGTTGATGGAACTGTTGTTCAACAACATTGATGAGGAGGTTTTCATAAAGAACCATGTACGTTTGCGTGTGGTAGGCGATCTTTCCAGGATTCCGGCCAGGGTCCTTGCCAAGATAAACCACTGCATTGACAACACCAGGGAGTTTGACCGTTCCACTATGGTGATTGCCTTGAGTTATTCTTCACGTTGGGAAATTGCAAACGCAGCCCGTATGCTGGCCGAAAAGGCGGTTGCAGGGCAAATCACTCCATCAGAGATTTATGAAAAGACGGTGGCTGATGCCATGACCACCAGTTTCATGCCGGACCCGGAACTGCTTATACGTACCGGTGGTGAGATCAGGCTGAGCAATTTCCTTCTCTGGCAGGCTGCATACACGGAACTCTATTTCTGTGATACCTTCTGGCCGGATTTCAATATGGAGGAACTGTGCAAAGCCATATATGTTTATCAGCAGCGTGAACGCCGTTTCGGCAAGACGGGAGCCCAGGTGGCTGAATTGAAACAGAACAATGATGAATGATGATGAAGTTGAGACTTAGACATATCATACTCCTCTCTTTTATCTTGCTGTCAGGCCAGTCCATGTGGGCTCAGACAGAAGATGAATCCGTTCAGGAAAACCCTGTAATCCTATACTCCGGATCTCCCAAAAGATATGAGATAGCCGATATCGTGGTTACCGGAATAGAGGATAACAACCACAAGACTTTGATAAAACTGTCCGGTCTTGGCGTGGGGCAGCGTGTCGCTGTTCCAGGTGCGGACATTACCGAGGCCATGAAGCGCCTGTGGCAGACAGGCCTTTTTGCAAATGTCAAGATAAGGGCGCTCAAGATTTCGGGCGATAAGATATGGCTTGAGTTTTTTATTGAGCAGAATCCCAAGATCAAGGAGGTGGTGTTCCACGGTGTACGCAAGGGAGAGGCATCGGAACTGGAGGACAAGATAGGAATGTTCCCCGGCAGCCAGATAACCCAGAACGGCCTGAACCGTTCAGAGAAACTCATCCGAAAATACTTTGATGAAAAGGGATTCAAGGATGCCGATGTCCGCGTTCAGCAACGCTCCGAACCTGATGAGGATGGTCTTGCATATGTGGATGTCTATATAGACAAGAAAGAGAAGGTAAAAGTCCGTACCATTCATCTTGAAGGCAATGATGCCTTGACAGACAAGAACATCAGGAAGATCATGAAAAAGACCAACGAAAAGGGGAAACTTCGTGAATTCTTCCGTACCAAGAAGTTCGTTAACGAGGAATATGAGGGTGATAAGGACAAGATACGTGAAAAATACGGTGAATTGGGTTATCGCGATGCAATCATAGTGTTTGACAGCGTTGCTTCAAACTATGATGACAACACGGTTGATGTATGGCTGCGTTTTGAAGAGGGTGACAGATATTATGTCCGTAATATCAACTGGGTGGGCAACACCGTTTACAACAGTCAGGAACTCTCTGCCATGCTGGGTTTGAAGAGAGGTGATGTCTATAACCAGAAAAAGATAGAGGAGCGTACCAAGGATGATGATGATGCTATTGGCAAGATGTATTATAACCAGGGATATGTGATGTTCGCCATAAATCCCGTCGAGGCTAATGTGGTAGGTGATTCCATAGACCTTGAGATGCGTATTTCGGAGGGTCCGCAGGCATCAATCAACCGCGTAATGATACATGGCAACGACCGTGTCTACGAGAATGTGGTAAGACGTGAACTGTACACACGTCCCGGTGACATATTCTCTTATGATGCATTGGAGCGCTCCTTCCGCTCTATTGCCAACATGGGTCATTTTGAGCAGACATCCATCAATCCAGACATAAGGCCTGATCCGTCAAACGGCACCGTTGATATAGACTGGCAGCTTGAAAGCAAGGGAAATGACCAGATAGAGCTGTCAATGGGTTGGGGTCAGACAGGTATAATAGGCCGTGCTGCTCTCAAGTTCACCAATTTCAGTATGTACAACCTGTTCCACAAGAGTGACAATTACCGTCTGTTCCTGCCTCAGGGTGACGGTCAGACTCTCTCCATAAGCGGACAGACAAACGGCAAGTTCTACCATTCATACAGTATCTCATTCATAGAGCCCTGGCTTGGAGGTAAACGTCCCAACTCGCTGTCTGTCAGCCTGTTCTATTCAAAGCAGACAGATATAAGCAGCAATTACTACAATTCGGCCTATTATCAGAACATGTATAACTACATGTACGGTTACGGCAACTATTACGGCAATTACGGTTATGGCGGTTACTACAACAATTACGAGTCATATTACGATCCGGACAAATACATAACAATGTTCGGAGCAAGCGTAGGGTGGGGAAAGCGTCTCCACTGGCCGGATGATTATTTCACGTTCTATACAGAACTGTCATATACCCGTTACAAGCTCAAGCAGTGGGACTATTTCCTTATCAACAACGGAACCTGCAATAACATCAATCTGGGCTTCACCGTGGGCAGGAGTACCACAGACCATCCCATATTCCCCCGAACAGGTTCTGAATTCGCTTTCTCTGTATATTTCACTCCTCCTTATTCTCTCTGGGACGGAGTGGATTACGAGAATCTGGCGTCTGACAAGACATCGGCCACTTATCAGGAGGAGCTGGCGCAGAAACATAAATGGATTGAGTATAACAAGTGGAAGTTCCGCAGCCGCACCTATACATCTTTAACAAACGGGTTGAAGAAACGTCTTGTTCTTGTGACGCGCTTTGACTTTGGATTGCTTGGCCATTACAACAAGTATAAGAAATCACCGTTTGAGACCTTCTTTATGGGTGGTGACGGCATGAGCGGCGGTTCATATACATACGCTACCGAGATTATCGGACTGCGTGGTTATGACAACGGTTCTCTCACTCCATACTCTGACGGTTACGCTTATACCAGGATGTCGGCCGAATTGCGTTATCCTCTGCTCATGGAGAACTCTACCACAATCTATGCTTTGACCTTTGTTGAGGGCGGAAATGCATGGAACAGCATAGGTAAGTTCAATCCGTTTGACCTTAAACGTTCTGCCGGAGCAGGAGTACGCATATTCCTTCCGATGGTTGGTCTGATGGGAATAGACTGGGCTTACGGATTCGATCCCATAATGGGTTCAAGAAAGTATGGCGGCAGTCAGGTTCACTTCATTCTGGGCCAGGAATTTTAACTTGCCCATGCAAACGGGATATTATAGATAGAGTAACAGAGAAAACGTACGATTATGAAAAAGACATTATCAATCGCAGCAATGATGCTGTTTTTCTGCATCACCGCAGGTGCGCAGAAATTCGCTCTGGTAGATATGGAGTATATCCTTAACAGGATTCCCGCATACGAGCGTGCCAACGAGCAGCTCAATCAGTTCTCAAAACGCTGGCAGGCCGAAGTTGAGGCTTTGAACCTTGAGGCACAGACTCTATACAAGAACTACCAGAATGAGTCGCTTTTCCTTTCCGAGGAGCAGAAGGCCAAGAAAGAAGAGGAGATAGTAGCCAAAGAGAAACAGGCAAGTGACCTTAAGCGCCAGTACTTTGGTCCCGATGGTGAACTGTACAAGAAACAGGAGAGTCTCATGTCGCCTATTCAGGATGAAATATATGAGGCTATCAAGCAGATCAGCGAGTCTGACGGTTATCAGGTGGTGATTGACCGTTCATCGGCCACCAGCATGATTTATGCTTCACCCAAGATAGATATCAGCAATGAGGTCCTCAAGAAACTGGGATATTCAAACTAATTGCCTACCTTTGTCGGCGATGATTAATTTATCAGAAAAAAAAAGATTACAATATGAAAAAGACGTTTATCATTGCGCTGCTGGCTATCATGCCTTTTGGCGCGTTCGCACAGAAATTCGGGCATATCAATTCTGCGGATATCATTCCCTCTATGGCAGAATACAAGACAGCTCAGAATGAGTTGGCAGACCTTCAGAAACAGTATCAGGAGGAGCTTAACTATATGCAGACAGAGTATCAGAAGAAAGAGGATGATTATCTTAAGAACCGCGAGACTCTTCCCGAGAGTATCCGTACCCGCAGGGAGCAGGAGCTGATGGAGAGCCAGCAGAAGTTGTCACAGTATCTTGATGACTGCCGTATCAATCTGGGGAACAAGGAGACTGAGCTTATGAGCGGAATCCAGACAAAAGTTCTCAAGGCTATCCAGACGGTAGGCGAGGAGGGTTCGTACATCTGTATTTTTGATATAGCCGGAGGCACCGTCCCCTTTGTGAATTCTACGCTTACTACCGATGTCACCGAGGCTGTCAAGGCCAAGTTGGGCATAAAATAACCATATTCGGATATTAGGATAGGGGGAACCGGCACAAGCCCGATTCCCCTTATTGGTTAGAAAACAGTTGCCGGACCTTATATATGAGAAAACTTAAGACATTTTTGGCGTTTGCCCTAATCAGCATGTCCTCTCTGGCTTACGCTCAGGAGGGGATGTTTGGTTATATAGACTTCAATTCCACCCTCAGGCTTATGCCGGAGTACATGGAGGCCGATATAAACCTGCAGAAGATACAGTCAGATTACCGCGAGGAGATAGAGCGTTCCAAACGCGAATTCGAGAGGCAGTATATTGAGTTCATGCTGGAGCAGGATCATCTTTCCGCATCCATTGTGGCCAAGCGCCAGAAAGAGTTGCAGCTACTGATGGACAACAACGCCCAGTTCAGGGACAAGGTGCAGTCAGAGCTTGAGGCCAAACGCAACGAACTGCTTGTGCCGCTCAAGAAGAAACTGCTTAAAGCGGTATCGGATGTCTGTACCGCAAAGGGCCTGGATTATGTGATAGATACGGGCAAGGGTACGTATCTTTTCATTAACGGAAATAAAGGTGTGGATATATCAGGGGATGTTTACAAGCTGCTTGGAATAGAGAATCGTTCTGAAAGGGTGGCCGAAGACGGACAACCGGAGATAATATCAAATATAATTGACAACAACAATAAAGATGAGTAGTTCCTTACTGTCAAAAGATCCCGGTCCTATAGGTATATTTGATTCCGGGTACGGAGGCTTGACTATACTTAAACACATAAGGAGCGCCATGCCGGAGTATGATTTCATGTATCTGGGCGACAACGCCCGAACCCCCTACGGTACCCGCTCTTTTCAGGTGGTATATGAATTCACCCTTCAATGCGTGACAAAATTGTTTGACATGGGATGCCATCTGGTGATTCTGGCATGTAATACGGCATCGGCCAAGGCCTTGAGGACAATCCAGCAGATTGACCTGCCCCGTCTTGATGCCAGCCGCAGGGTGTTGGGGATTATCCGTCCTACCGTGGAATCCATCGGTGAATTGACACAATCCCGTCATGTAGGGCTTCTGGCTACTCCCGGTACTGTGAAGTCCTTGTCTTATCCGCTTGAGATAAACAAGCTATTCCCGGACATAACCGTTACAGGAGAATCATGTCCGATATGGGTGCCCCTTGTTGAATCCGGTGAGTCACAGTCTGAAGGTGCAGACTACTTTGTCAAACAGCATATAGACAATCTTCTTGCCAAAGACTCTGAGATAGACATTATAATTCTGGGATGTACGCATTACCCACTCCTTCTGGATAAGATCCGCAAGTATGTTCCGGAGGGAATAAAGATAGTTTCACAGGGAGAATACGTGGCCTCTTCACTAAAGAATTATCTGGAGAGACATCCTGAAATGGATGAGCGGTGTACTAAAGGCGCAACCTGCAATTATTACACCACTGAGTCTTTGGATACATTCCTGCCCAATGCATCCATTTTCCTGAATTCGGTTATTGACGCCGATTCAGTCACTCTCTGATTTCCTGATGAACCGGCGGGCAATGGGCCCGATGGGACGTACTGATAGGAAACTGACTACAAGTACGGTAACCAGGACAAGCAGTATATCCTTGACCTGTATGCTGACAGGATAGGCGTCAACTATGAAGTTTCCCTGAGCACCCAGTGAAATGAATCCGAACTTTTGCTGAAGCAGTACGGCAATCACTCCCAGAACCAGGCCCGATACTGCTCCTATCAGCGAGATGAGGACTCCGTTGGAGATAAATATTCTCTCAATGGTCTTTTGTTCCGCACCCATGCTTTCCAGCAGAACGGCATCTTTCTGTTTCTCAACCATCAGCATGATTAGCGAGCCTATGATGTTGAAACAGGCTATCAGCAGGATGAATGTAAGGAACAGGTATGATATGAATTTCTCAAGTTTGAATACCTTGAATACATCCTGTTGCTGATGAATACGGTCCTGAACCTCATAACCGGGTCCCAGCAGGGATTCCAGTTCCCTTATGGCTTTCCTTAATGATGTTCCCTCTTTTGTCTTTATCTCCAGGGCTGACGCCTCACCGTCCCTGTCTGTGAGTTGCTGTGCCAGTGAAAGCGAGATGATAACGTAGTTGTCATCATATTTTTCCTGCTCAACCTGGAATATCACTCCCGGCGAATATATGCTGGCATGGTTGAATGATGCAACAGGATTGTTAATGCTTACCCGTCCCTCTTTCCTGGGCACATACAATGTGAGAGGATATGCGGGTTTTATCCCGCAGTCCATCCTGCTGACAAGTCCTATGCCTAATATTCCGTAGTGGCAAACCTCATCCTCAAGCATGTATATGCCGTTACCTTTCAGCAGGTTTTCTATGCCTACCAGATCATGGTAGCTTTCTTCAACCCCTTTGATCATGGCAATCTGCTGTTTGCTCTTGTAGCTTATCAAAGCCTGCTCCTGGAGAGTAAAAGAGCAGACATCCACAAAATCCAGACTAGATGCCTTGACAATCCGTTCTTCATCCGTGCTGAAGAATTTCCTGCCCTGAGCAACAACCTTGATTTCCGGATCAAAATCCTTGAACAGTGACTCAACCAGGTCATGGAATCCGTTGAAAACCGATAAAGTGCAGATAAGGGCGAACGATGCCAGCATGATTCCTGCCACTGAAATGGCCGAAATCACGTTTATTACGTTGTGGCTCTTCTTGGCAAAGAGATAACGGCGGGCTATGAAGAGCGGAAAGTTCATTTTTTGAGCAGTTCGTCTATATGTGCCATGTAGTCCAGAGTCTTGTCCAGAAAGAATCTAAGTTCAGGAATTATACGGAGCTGATGTCTGACCCTCTGGCCAAAGTCATATCTGATATCCTTGACATTTGCGTTTATGTTCCTGACCGTCTCCTCACCTTTCTCTGACGGAAACACACTCAGGTACACGCTTGCTATGCTCAGGTCACTGCTGACCTTAACTTCACTCACGGTTATCAACAAACCTTTTGTCAGTTTAGTCTGCATCAGTAACAATTCGCTGAGTTCCTTCTGAATCAGTCTTGCAATCTTCTGTTGTCTGGTACTATCCATATATCAATCTTCAAATTTCAGTTAATCTTCCGGATTATAGTCAATCCGTCCCTAATAGGAATCATAGCCACCTCAACCCTTTCATCGGCCGCCACCATGTCATTGAATCTTTTGACCGCAGCCGTCTGAGGATCGGAGTCATAATCCTTGTCCACCACGTGCCCGTCCCAAAGAGTATTGTCGGCTATCATATAACCCCCCGGCTTGAGATAATTCAGCAGTGCGGTGTAATAATCGGGGTATTCCCTCTTCTCTCCGTCCAGGAATATCATGTCAAAAAACAACCCCAGTCCGGGTACAACCTTAAGCGCATCGCCTATGTGGAGCCGGATCCTGTCAGAGTAGGGTGACTTTTCAAATCCTTTGCGTATGAAATCCTCCAGTTCATCGTCAATTTCGACCGTGTGGATAACCGCCCCATCAGACAATCCCTCTGCCATGCAAAGGGTTGCGTAACCGGTAAAAGTCCCTACTTCAAGGATAAGCTGCGGCTTGATCATGGAAACCATCATCTTGAGCAACCGCCCCTGGATATGGCCTGACGCCATGCGGGGATTGAGCAGGCGTAGGTTGGTCTCACGGTAAAGGTCTCTGAGCAGTCCGCTCTCAGGCCCTATGTGAGCTGAGATATACTCTTCAAGCTGGTTTTCGCCCGTATATCCTATGCCTTGTCCCGATGTAGCCATATTATGCTTATCTTTGTGCAAAGTTAATCGGTTTTTCTGACATAATGAAACCTGAAACGGACCATACCGCCGGGCAGTCCCACGGAGCGATGCTTAAAAGATACCGCCAGTATCTTCTGTTGGAGAAATCGCTGTCTCCCAACACACTCGAGGCGTATATGGACGATGCGGGAAAACTGCTGGGCTATCTGGATGACTGCGGCATAGGGATTGAGAATGTCTCTCTTGATGACCTGCATGGATTTGCGGCGGCTATGGGTGATCTGGGTATTGCTCCAAGGTCTCAGGCGCGGATTATCTCAGGAATCAAATCACTTTTCAGATTCATCTGTCTGGACGGTTATCGTGAGGATGACCCCAGTGAGTTGCTCGAGGCTCCCAAGATAGGGCGCCATCTGCCGGATGTCCTTTCTGTAGGTGAGATAGACAGCATAATAAACCAGATAAACCTCTCCCTGCCTGAAGGGCAGCGCAACAGGGCTATGATAGAGACCATGTACAGTTGCGGATTGCGTGTATCGGAGCTCTGTTCTCTCAGGATGGAGGACCTTTTTCTGGATGAGGGTTTCATACGCGTAACCGGCAAGGGCAGCAAGCAGAGGCTTGTCCCCATATCCGGCAGGGCGGTAAAGGAAATAAAACACTATCTTATGGACCGCTGTCACATAGAGATAAAACCGGGAGCCGAATCATATCTCTTTCTGAGTCTGCGCCGCGGACGTCCGCTTTCCAGGATAATGGTTTTTGATATAGTGAAGGACCTTACCGCCAAGGCAGGCATAGAAAAAACGGTAAGTCCCCATACGTTCCGTCATTCATTCGCCACACACCTGCTTGAAGGCGGAGCCAATCTGAGGGCCATCCAATGTATGCTGGGACATGAAAAGATATCCACGACAGAGATATACACCCATATTGACCGCAGCCGTCTCAGAGAGGAGATAGTAAGCCATCATCCCAGGAATCTGTAGTTTTTTGTGTTCTCTGAACATAATATCATAAAAAAATACCTCTTTTTAAAAAAATATGGCGTGTAAACCTTGTAGCTCACATTCTTTTTTGTAGTTTTGCGCACGTATGCACATTAGGCAAAAACGTTTAACCAACTAATTAATAACAAAACTATGTCAAAATCATTTCGTTTTGCGATTCTTGGAGCAGGCATCCTGTTGTTTGCCAGCTGCAAGAACATGCAGGTAAAGGAGGAGTATTTTACTGTTGATCCTAATCCGCTGGAAGTTAAGGGCGGTGAGGTCAATTACACAGTGACAGGTACATTCCCTTCAAAGACATTCGTCAAGAAGGTTGTTGCAGTTGCTACTCCGGAACTCCGTTGGGAGGGTGGCTCAGTCAAGGGTGAGCCTGTAACTCTTCAGGGAGAGAAGGTTCAGGGTAACGGCAAGGTTATCGAGTGGAAGGAAGGTGGTTCTTTCACCTATAACGGTAACTTCAAGTATCAGCCGGAGATGGCCAAGTCAGAGCTTTATGTTACTTTCGAGGCCACCAAGAAAGGCAAACCCATTGAAATCGAGCCCGTCAAGATTGCCGACGGTGTCCTTTCAACAGCTGAACTCTATGCCGAGACTGCAAAGGGTGCCAATACAGCCGGTTCAAAGGATGCTTTCCAGCGCATCATCGATGAACAAGAGAAAGCTGATATCATGTTCATAATCCAGCAGGCCAATATACGTTCATCAGAGACAGGCAAGTCAGAGGTCAAGGAACTTGTCCAGGCTCTCAAGGACTACACTGCCGATACCAAGAACTATGCTGTTAATAATGTAGCCATTTCTGCTTATGCATCACCTGATGGCGGTGTCAAGCTGAATGACAAACTGGCTTCACAGCGTGAAAGCAATGCTGTAAAGTATGCCAAGAATGAGATCAAGAAGGCTAAATCTGATGCAGCCATCGAGTCTGAGTACACCGCTCAGGACTGGGAAGGTTTCAAGGAGAAGGTTCAGGAGTCAAATCTTCAGGACAAGGACCTGATACTGCGCGTTCTTTCAATGTATGACGATCCCGAGAAGCGTGAGGCTGAGATCAAGAACCTTTCAGCTGTCTATAAGGATCTTGCAGCAGACATTCTTCCTGAGTTGCGTCGTGCCCGCCTGACTCTGAACTATCAGATCATCGGCCGCTCGGATGAGGAGATAATGGAGGCTTACAAGACCGACGCTTCTGTCCTGAGTGTTGAGGAGCTGCTTTATGCCGCTACCCTGACAGAGGACAAGGCTCAGAAGAAGGCTATCTACACAACCGCTACAAAGAACTATCCCAATGACTACCGCGCATTCAACAACCTTGGTGAGATTGCTTTCAAGGATCTGGATCTTGCTACTGCCGAGACCAACTTCAAGAAGGCTCTTTCTCTGAAGGCTGACGCTCCTGAGGTCAACACCAACATGGGTCTGCTCTGCCTTGCACAGAACAAGCCTGCCGATGCAGCTACATATTTCGCTAAGGGTGGCCAGAGCTCACAGAACAATGAGGCTCTCGGTAACATGTACATTGCTCAGGGTCAGTACGAGCGTGCTCTCACAGCTCTTAAGGGCAGCAACACCAACGCTGAGGCTCTTGCCATGATCATGACTAAGGATTATGCAGGTGCCAAGAGGGTTCTTGCCGCTGTAAAGAACGCTGATGCCAACACCGCTTATCTGGCTGCTGTAGTAGCTGCCCGTACCAACGATGCCGCTGCTGTTGCACAGAACCTCAAGAAGGCTGTAAGTCTTGATTCAGCTCTCAAGGCTAAGGCTCAGAAGGATCTTGAGTTCGCCAAGTACCAGGATGCAGTAAAAGCTCTCTGATAAGAACAAGTTAGAATTCGCGTGAACACATGCCGGAAGATGAACTGACGGCGCTGCTCACTCTTAACAGAATAGACGGATTAGGTTGTATAGGTGCCAAGTACCTGTATAAGCAGTTCGGAAGCGCGCAGGAGATCTTCAGGAATCGCGAACATCTTAAGGAAATCATACCCGGAATCGATACGCATATTATTGATGCGTTATGCGGTTCCGGGTATGATTCTTTTATCCGTGAAGAACTGGAGTTTATAGAAAGACACGGTATAAGATGCGTAACTCCCGTCGATTCCGATTATCCTGCAAGGATGTTGGACTGCAATGATGCTCCCCTTGTTCTGTTTTCACTGGGTAACGTCAATTACAATGCAGCCAGGATGGTTGCCATTGTAGGCACAAGGAAGGCTACTGATTACGGTCGCCGAATGTGCCACACCTTTATTAAAGAATTACATGAGTTATGTCCCGATGTCACTATAGTAAGCGGCCTGGCATATGGTATAGATATAGAGTCCCATAAGGCATCCCTTGAAAACGGATGTCCTACAATAGGAGTGCTTGCCCATGGACTTGACATGATCTATCCCAATGCGCATCGCAGCACCGCAAAAGAGATGCTGTCAGACGGTGGGCTGGTTACTGAATTCATGTCCGGAACCATACCTTTAGGGCCTAATTTTGTAAGGCGCAACAGAATCATAGCGGGTTTGTCTGATGCCGTGGTTGTAGTTGAGTCTGCAGCTAAGAGCGGCTCTCTGATAACTGCCGAGATTGCAGGGAGTTATGGACGCGAGTGTTTTGCTTTCCCCGGCAGTGTGGGCGATCCGTACTCCGTAGGCTGCAATGAACTTATCAGAGACAATCATGCGGCACTTATAACGTCTGCCCTGGATATGGTTAACGCCATGAACTGGAATGACCGTGAGCGTAAAAGAAATGCAGTTCAGAAAGAATTGTTCCCTGACCTTACGGATGATGAAAGCAGAGTATATGAAAGAGTGCGCCTTAAGGCTCAGGGTGTGTTCATAAGCACGCTGATGAATGAACTGAATATTCCTTTTCCCAGGCTTTCATCGATTCTGTTCAGCCTTGAGATGAAGGGACTTGTAAAACAGGCTCCAGGATCACTCTGTAAACCATGTTAAGAGTGATCCTGAAGATAATTCCGTTCTGTCGGTATGCTATATCTTACGTAGTGAGTCCTTGAACTGGGACGGTGTCATTCCTGTCTCCTGCTTGAAAACGGTACTGAAGTACTGGCTCTCGGAGAATCCTGTCTCCTCGGCTATGGTGCCTACTGATTTGTTTGTCTTGGACAGCAAATCCTTTGCCACATCTATCCTTATGCGGCGTATGTACTTGTTTGTAGATGCACCTACCAGGTTGTTCATCTTGTTGAACAGAGTGGTTCGTGAAACATTCATGTGATCAACTATCATATCCACACCCAGCATGGTATTTGACAGGTTCTCACGGATAAAGCGGTTGAGCTTTAGGACAAATTGTTCATCGGCAGCACTGAATGTCTGATCCTCTGATATGGCAGTGAAGAATGAAGTAGCGTACTGCCGCTTGATCTCGAACCTATTCTTAAGCTGACTCCTTATTATCTTGTACAGAAGCTTTGAATCAAACGGTTTAGGCAGGAATGAGTCAGCTCCCATCTTGTAACCCATATCCTGATTTTTGGGATCGCTACGTGAAGTAAGCAGGATGACAGGTATGCTACTGAGTTCCAGATCTGTCTTAATGGTCTTACAAAGTTCGAATCCGTTCATACGGGGCATCATTATGTCGCTGACAACCACATTCGGCATACGCTGACGTATAATATCCAGTGCTTCCTTGCCGTCATGAGCAGTGTAGATGGTCTTGAACAGCTGAGAGTACTCGTCTTTGATGAATTGCAGTATATCATCCTGATCATCAACAATGAGAAGAGTCATGCTCTTAGTATCAAAATAGACTTCATCGTTCTGTGATGTCTCCTCAATAGTGCCGAAATCAGTTGTTTCGGACATGACAGGAGCCTGAGGTTGAGGTTTGGTCTGTGTACTGCCGAATCTTTCTGACAAGTCATCAGGTATCTCAATGGTAAATGTAGAGCCAGGACCTATGTTCTTTTCGGCTTTTATTTTACCATCCAGCAGTTCTATCAGCAGTTTGGCGTGAGAAAGACCCAGTCCATATCCGGGTATGTTCTCATTTTCCCTGTAATAACGTTTGAAGAGTTCTTCGGGCTTGCAGGTGAAACCGCGGCCTTCGTCATGGAATTTGATCCAGATCATGCCCTTGTCATGACCGGTGGATATTGTGATGGTGCCGGTGTCGCTGTATTTTATGGCATTGGTCATTATATTGTTTACAGCGGTTTCTACCATCTTGACATCAATTCCTGTCCTGCCCAGACCGGACATAGGCTCAAATTGGGTCTTAAGGCCTTTTGCATAACAGTCAATCTTGAAATCCTCAATAATCTTGCCGATCAATTCGTTAAGGTCAACCTGCTCTATTACAATGTCACTTCTATTGATGTCACTGGTTCCCTTGTCCAGAATGGTATTGACCATCTCTGTCATCTTCTGAACCTGATTGAATATGCGTTCCAGACGGTCATAGTCAATACCTTTGACAGACTTCTCTTCAAGCATATCCTTTACCGGGTTATATATCAGCGATAACGGTGTCCTGAGTTCATGAGCCAGATTTGAGAGTAGGGAGATTTTGTCATCCTTGTGCTTGTTCTCCTGGGCATTGATGGCGCGGTCCATATCAATCTGTTTCAAACTGATACCGACCTTTGATATGGTTACGCTTATGGATATGATGATGGCAATGATGAGAAGGTATGCAGGTACTGTCATTATGAAGGGACGTGCCACATTATAGGAAAGTATATTCTGGGGTTCACTCCAACCTTGTATTGTGTGCTGGCTTACGGAAAGAGTGTAAGAACCATGAGTGGACCTGGGAATGGAAAGTTCTGTGTTGGTTGTTACAACTTCCATTACAGGATACAGCCTGCCTTTCTTCATGAGTGTATATTTAAGGGAGACAGGTCTTGTGGGATCAAACTGATTGAGGGCTACATGGACGCCTAAAAGTGAAAACTTGTTAGGGAGGCTGAGAGGTTTGTTCTGTACACCGTGGCTTTCATATATGGTTCCGTCAAGGACGATCTTGGTAAGTGCCAAAGGGTATGGATCGCTGTTGAAACGTATGTCTGCGTCATTGGGATCAATGACAATAAGACCGGAAGTATTAGGAAAATAGACGAGCCCCTTGTCAGATACCAAAGAGAAACCCGGCATGAAGTTGAGCATTGTTCCGCAATCCCTGCCATAATAGGTAGAGGGCTCCTGGAACTCCTTGTTATTGGTATCAAACATGATCATGAAGCTTTTGTCTGTGGTAATCCAAAGATGATCATGGAGGTCTATAGCCATTGACAGAAAGACTCCGTAGTCTTTCTTGTCCATAACTCTTGACAGTTTGTTGGCCCTGGGGTCATAACTGATAAGTTCATCGGGTGAACAAGCCCAGATGATGCCGCGTGAATCCTCTACAACGCGGGATATGGCGCTGTGTCCGTCTTCCTGGTTCTGGAATATGAGTCGGGCCAGCAATGTCCTGTAGTCAATCTCGTAGATGCAACCGTTACATACTACGGTGGCGTGCGAAGGATACATCTTTACGTCTTCAACCACGCCTCTGTTCTCCTCACCGTTCATCTGCAGCACTATTTCCGTTACTTCTTTGATGTTACGGCGGTATATCAGATGACGGCCGTTGCAGTTGAACAACATGATATCTCCGTCTGGTGTCGTTAAGGTTTTAAGATTGGTCAGCCTTGATGATGATATGTTGATTCCGGCATCAGAAAGGAATTTTGCCTCACTGATAGTTCCTCTTCTTTTGTTGAAAAGGAAAAGTCCCTGTGTACGCTCGGTAATCAACAGGTTGTTCTCATCATATTGGCATATACCGGCTATTCTCATTCCATCTGTTGCCTGGAATTGGGTAAAAACCTCTTTTTCTTCATCAAAACGGCTTATTCCGAATCCGCCGGAACCGAACCAGATTGTGCCGTCACTCTCCTGATAACCTGATATCGGTATGCTTGTAGATTCTGTGTCGTGCTCGGTGACGGTGTTGTTCAGGTTGTGGAAAAAAGACTTTTTCAATGTAATTATACCTCTATGCAATGTACCCAGGATAATTTCATTCTCTGTTTCATTGGACATAGCACATAAAACATGCATGGGCGGTATCTGCTTGAAAAAAACATCCTCGGCCTTTCCGGTCTTTCGGTTCAGGATACATATTCCGTTATTTGGAGAACAGGTAAAAAGGCTGCCGTCAGGCATTTCTGAAAGACAGATAATATTGTTTTCAGGTATTTCTGAATTTGACCTGTCAAAGTGGGCTATCAGGTCAAATCCGGATTTTACATAATAACCGGAGATGCCCTTATCCCTGTAGGCTATCCAAAGTATGTCTTTTGAATCAATGAATGCTGCCCTGCTAATAACACCTGCGCCAAGATTTTCCAGATGTGTAAGGGCTCCTGTGGTTATGTCAAGATGATAGAAACCTCGTTCATCCTCAACCAGCAGCAACTGATTGGGATCATTTGAGACCTGGAGTATCTTGGTAAAGTGGAATTGGCGTTCTGACGGGAACTGTGCCACAATTCTGGTCGTACAGGTGTTAAGGTCATACATCATCACGGCACTTAAGGGCATATTGAAGAAAAATGCCGAATCTCCCCTCATCATAATGAATTCTGTGCGGATATTCCTGCCGTCATAAGTGACTATGCTTGTGGAATCATTGTCAGGATCGAAATCGATTAAATGGTGGGTGGTGGCAATGATTGCCCGCCGGGAACATCCTATTGACTGTACGTCGCCGGCAACAATGTCATTACCGTCAACCGTGAAATACTGATACTGACGAATTATCCCGTTGGAAATCATGTCTGCACCGTTTACGGTTCCCACCCAAAGCCGTCCGTAAATATCTCTGGCAAACGCCCTGACGGCATCGCAGCTGAGACCCTTATCTGTTCCAATCTGCACCTGCTGAGTGTAGTTGGCGCTTAAGTTCAGAAAAGCAATGAATGATAACAATATTGTCAGAATCCTCTTTTTCATATGACTTGATTCTATGATTGTTTGGCTAATGTAGTAAATATGAATTGAATGAACAAATCATGAAAGACACTTATAAGTCACGTATTTCAAAAACATTCTTGCCGGTCTCACGTCTGAAAGCCTCGTTCAAGGCTTCAACATCCTTGAAACCGGTCTCCCTGGCGATAGCCTCAAGTTCCTTGTCCGTATCCATGAGTTTGTCTTTGACAAGCCTTATCCTTATCCTGTTGATATAACTGTTCAGGTCTGTTCCCAGTAGCATATTCATCTTTGTTGAAATGACTGACGGTGACAGATTCATCTGTTCGGTTATGAAACCGTCATTCAATGAAAGGTCTGATATATGTTCGTTGATATGTGTGTTAAGGGAGCGTATGAACTCTTCATCTGTCATGCTGAAAGTCTGGTCAGGGTTCATAGTGCTGAAGAAACCGTAATTGTATTGGCGTTTTACCTCAAAACGACCACCCAACTGACTCCTTATCAAGGCATTCATCTTCTTAAAATCATATGGTTTGCTGATGAAGGCATCTGCACCCATCTTATATCCCAGGGCCTTGTTCCTTTTGTCCGTGCGTGATGTGAGAAGTATTACAGGGATGTGGCTTATTTCCAGAGTGCCTTTTATGGTGCGGCAGAGTTCAAAACCATCCATATTGGGCATATCTGCATTGCTGACGACAAGGTCTGTATCGGTTTGTTTAAGCAGGTTGATAGCTTCAATGCCATCATGAGCGGTCAGGATAAGCTTGAACATACCACTGAACTTATCGGTAAATGATTTGAGTTCATCGTCATCAGTTCCAACATACATTATTGTCATGTTGTTGGTATCAAAGTCCTGAGCCATTCCTTCTTCTGTCATCTCATGGTGTATGTTGTCTTCTGGTTTTTCCGATGCTTCATTACCTGTCTGCCCGTTAACGTTTTTATGGACAGGAGCGCCGTTATTTCCTATAACAGAGGGGAATTCCATGTAGAATGTGGAACCCTCTCCGTCTTCATTCCTGAAAGCCGACATGTTTCCGTTGATGAGACTCAGCTGAAGGCGTGCATATGGAAGTCCCAACCCGTATCCGGGAATGGAGTTGTCTATATTGTCCCTGTAATAACGTTTGAACAGCTCCTCAGGGTCACAGGAGAATCCACGTCCCTGATCTTTGACAGAGACGCGTATCATCTCTTCGCCAACCTTTGAAGTGCTCACCGTTATTGTTGTTCCTGTAGGACTGTATTTTATGGCATTGTTAACCATGTTGGAGAGTCCGGTTTCTATAATTCTCTTGTCAATGGAGACTGTACCTATTGAATTGTCCATTATGAACTTGAGACTGAAACCTTTGCCATAACAGTCAATGCGGTAATCTTCCAGAAGGAAGTTGATCCATTCGTTAAGATTAACCTCTTCAATCAGGATATCGGCTTTGTTTATATCGGCACGGCTGCTGTCAAGAATCATATTGACCATAACCGTCATTTTGTTGACCTGATTGAATATACGTTCCATACGTTCATAATCGATTCCGTCAACGGATTTCTCCTGGAGGAAGTCCTTTACGGGATTGTATATAAGCGAAAGCGGAGTCCGCAGCTCGTGGGCTATGTTGGAAAGGAATGCAATCTTGTCTTCCCGGTTCTTTATATCCTGTGCCGCTATGGCTTTTTCCATGCGGTTCTTTTCTCTTGTACTTGAGATTTTAGCTATTGAATAACCGAAAGCAAGCATCAGGGCAAGGGCTGTGAGCACTCCAGGGATGGTCCCGAAATAGGAATTGGGGATCCTGAACATGAGTATGGTTTGCGGTTCGCTGAGTCCCCTGCGGTAAGCCTGTCTTATGACCACGCTGTAAGTGCCGTTATCCAGTCTTGGAAGGGTTATTTCAGTGCTGGTGGTACTGATGGACTTTATTGGAAGGTTGTTCCTGTAGATATCATATATGAGCAGGTGAGGATAGATGGGATTGAACTCGTTCGCTGAGAATTCAAGGGTCAGTTCCCTGAACTTTGACGGCAGTCTTACCGGTTTGTCGAGTGAGCCGGCAAGATACTTTTCCGGTATTTCCCTTCTCTCTGTCCTGAGCGAAACACAGGTTACCTCTATGGGAGGAGTGTCATACATCAGTGATCCGTTGGTATTGATTGCCACCATTCCGTTTGCATTGGGGTAGAGGATTATTCCGGATGTGGTGCAGATGGAAAATTTGTTCTGTGAACGGGAATCGGGCACTCCGTCTTCGACGGAATACATGAGCAGCTCTTTCTTTTCGGGATCATACATATGCAGATACTCGTCGGTGGTGTTGAACCATACACGGTCCTTGCTGTCAACGGCTACATTCATGAAACGTCCGTTTCCCCATGTATTGATAAGCAGTTCATCCGCATTAGAATGCGGGTTGTAGCAATGAAGCCCCTCCGGTTCCGTAAAGAACAGCTCACCTCTGGAGTTTGAAGCCAATGAGGTTATGTTGTGAATCACTCTTTCCTTGTTGTGATATATGCATCTGGTATCCGTGGCATTGAAATTGATTTCCAGGATTTCTCCCATGCATGTGGCATAGACGGCATATCTCGAAATACAGATGTTTTCTACCGATGTAATACTTCTGCCGTCAAATGAACTGAGTGTCAATTCCTTGATCCTGTTTTCATTCTTCCTGTATATGTAGTGACTGGAGTTGACATTGAAAATGAATATGGTCCCGTCCGGGGTGGATGCAAGACGCATGTTGGTGGACCTGGATCTGGAAATGCCGCCAAGTACGGGATGACCGGCAAGTGACGTTGTCTTGCCGTTTCTGCAGTCAAACAGCAGCAGTCCCGAGCTTTCATCATACATCAGTATGCTGTTGTCATCAAACCGGCACATTGTATTGACTTTGAAACTCCTGGTTTCAGGTATTGTAACCTTCTGGCTTGTGGCAGGGTTGATTCTGCAGATGCCGTTGTCTTTAGTACCCAGTATTACAGAGCCTTGAGGTTCTTCAATAGCCGAAATGAAGTTTTCATAACTGATAATGCCGTTTTCCTGCTCATATAGGTAAGAGAACTGTTCAATGAAGGTCTTTTTCATTGAAATCAGACCATATCCGTCTGTGGCATAAAGCGTTTCCCTGTCCTGAGAATTGGCAAGCACGGATGTTATGTTCTTCAGGTCCGGAATCCTGATTACGTTTGTCCTCCCCGAAACCCTGTTGTTGCGTTCTATGGTACAGCTTCCGGCTTTGGAATGGCATGTGAGCAGGTTTCCGTTCGGCAATGAGCAGATATATGAAATATCATCCGATATCAGGTCACAATTACCGGTGTTGTACTCCGCCACCAGATCAAATCCTCCGCTTATATGATATCCTTTTATTCCCTTTGAAGGCACCGAAAGCCATATTACATTGCTGTTGTCTATTACCGTGGCTTTTGCTATAATGGGAGTGTCTGTATTAGGCACATGTATCATAGAGCCGTCCTTACGGTTGAAACGGTACAGACCATATAAGTCATCGGCCAGATAGATTATGGTAGAGTCTGAGTTGGAACGCAGGATCTTGCTGAAAGAGTGTTCTCTGTGTTCGGTCAAGGAGGCCACCAGGCTGCATTCCATACTTTCCATGTCATAGGAATACAGACTTCGGGTATCTCTGTCATAGAATGTGGCCACGTTTCCTTCCAACAGGAAGTCCTGTGTGTTCAGAATGGTTTCATCATATCTGACCGTAAAGGCATTGTTTTTCTTGTAGTCATAGTGAAGGATTCTGTCGTCGCATGCTATCAGGATACTGTTTGTGCACACAATTTCCCTGACATTGCCCAATATCACCAGCCCGCCTTCAGTGGCCAGTTCCCTGATATTTGTCACCGTTCCGTTGGATATCAATGAAATGCCTACATCCGATCCTACCCAAAGACGTCCCTGCCTGTCTTTGGCAATTATGTTCATGGACTGGCTTTCCAGTCCGTTGCCTATTGTATTCTGGGATATGGAGACTCCGTTGATAGCCCAAAGCAATGACGTGTATAGTATAATCAGCGCTGATATTATGATTCTTCTCATATAATATCCTTATTATCACTACAAATCTAATTAATCACAATATCATTTCCGATTAAACAGTCCACAAAATACGCCAAGTGAGTCATTTTTTAATGAATACGGAAAGTTTTTGCAAAAAAAAGGCGTGCGGATCCGTTCCGCACGCCTTAATCTTGCGCTTGAATAAGGAATCAGAGATTGGGGTTGTATTTCTTCCACTCGCTTACTGCGGGAAGCACTCCAAGAGAGATAACCTCGTCACGCATAGCCTGCAGATGCTTGTAGCTGGCCTCGATGTCAGCCATCTCAGTTGCGGTACCCTTGACGTCGGTGTAGTGAACGCCGGTAGCGTCAATGGTTGAAGGCATAGCCATCATCACGTTCTGGAACTGTGAGTTGTTTACGTAGCAGCCAGCGGGCCACTCGAACTTCTGACCGCCCATGGCAGCACCTATCATCTCGATAGATACGAATGAGGGGCTCTGGAATGATGAACGTCCGCGCAACTCGATGATCTTGGCACCACCCTTGATTACATCCTGCTTCATCTGTGCCCACTGCTCGTTTGTAAGAGCGGGAGTGCCGATGATATCGGTCAGAGGCTTGCCGTCAATCTTTGCTGTTGATGCGAATACTGCCATCTGCTCACCGTGGCCGCCATAAGTACGGGCTGTGGTAACCTTGTCCTGAGCTATGCCGAAATGCTTGGCAAGTGCGCTCTGCAGACGTGTTGAGTCAAGAGCAGCCAGAGTGGTGATCTGTGAAGGTTTCAGACCTGAGTAAACCAGAGTAACCAGACCGGTGATATCGGCGGGGTTGAATATAATGACGCAGTGCTTAAGGTCAGGGCAGTAGGTCTTGATATCCTTACCAAGCTGCTCGGCGATCTTGGCATTGCCTACCAGCAGATCCTCGCGGGTCATTCCGGCCTTGCGGGGTGCACCACCAGAAGAAACCATGTACTTGGCATCCTTGAAAGCCTCCTCAACCTTGTCGGTGAAGGTGATGTTCACGCCGGGGAATGAGCAGTGACGGAGTTCCTCAACCACACCCTCCAGACCGGGCAGATAAACATCATAAAGACAGATGTTTGATGACAGTCCCATCATGATGGCAGTCTGTGCCATGTTTGATCCGATCATACCGGCTGCGCCGGAGATGACCAGTTTCTCATTTGTCAAAAACTTCATAGCTGTTTTAAGTATTTAATGCGTTGTAATTGTCTTGGAACGCAAAAGTAATCATTTACTTGTTTGATTGGTATATAAATTCAGAAAAGTTGCACTATTTTAGCACCGGAAATATAATAAACACAATATATGGCTATCATAAAATCCGTGAGAGGGTTTACACCCAAGATAGGTGAAGACTGTTTCCTGGCCGACAACGCCGCAGTCATAGGCGATGTAGTCATTGGAGACGGATGCAGCATCTGGTTCGGAACAGTACTGCGTGGTGACGTAAATTCAATCCGCATAGGCAACGGGACCAACATCCAGGACGGCACGGTAATCCATACCCTGTATCAGCGTTCCACCACAGTGATAGGTGATAATGTTTCGGTTGGTCATAATGTTACCATTCATGGTGCCGAGATAAGGGACAACGCCCTGATAGGGATGGGTTCGGTGGTACTTGACCATGCCGTTGTGGGCGAGGGGGCCATTGTTGCAGCGGGTTCCGTTGTCTTGGGCAAGACTGTCATTCCGCCAAACACCATATGGGCCGGTGTTCCCGCCAAGTATGTAAAGGATGTTGACCCGGAGCAGGCCAAGGAGATAAACCAACGGATTGCTCGGGATTATCACATGTACGCTTCCTGGTATACGAAGGAAGATTAGTCTAAGCCAATTTCTCCTAAGATTCTGTCGGAGGTACCACTGCTGCTGCGGACATAGTCACCGGCGGCGCGTCCGGCTTTCTTGAGAGCGTTGGGATTGCTGATGAACTTGTCTATCAGTACTCTTAATGAATAGGCGTCTGTGACCTCGAATCCGCCCTTGAGGCGTTTAAGGTCCTGCGCTTCACGGAACCGCTGGTTGTTGGGCCCGAACAAAACCGGGATATCGAATACGGCGGCTTCAAGTACATTGTGTATTCCTACTCCGAATCCGCCGCCTATATAGGCTATGTGACCGTAACGGTAAATGGATGACAGCATACCGAAACAGTCTATGATCAGGGTGTCGTAATTCTTGACGTTGTCTATCGTGGCTTTTGACAGACGTATGTAATCCCTTCCGTCCAGACGGGATTCTATTTCGGCAAGATGCTCCTCATGTATCTCATGAGGTGCAATGATCAGTTTCCAGTCACGTTTGGGCAGGAAATAGGGAATGAACAGTTCTTCATCTGCAGGCCATGAACTTCCGGCAATGAATGTGGGACTGCCGTTTACGAACTTTTCTATCACCGGGTACTGCTGTGAAGCGGCGGCCACCTCTATGACGCGGTCCGCACGTGTATCGCCTACAATTGATACGTCGGTAATGCCGATGCTGTACAGCAGGTCCTTGGAGTGCCGATCCTGAACAAACAGGTGTTTGAAATATGACAGAGCCTTTGCATACCCTTTTCCGTACCACTTGAAAAAGAGTTGGTTGTCACGGAATATGGATGAAATGCTGAAAATCTCAATACCACGTTTATGCAGTCCTCTCAGAAAATTGGGCCAGAACTCGTATTTGATGAAGAAAGCTTTCTCTATTTTTATCGCATCCAGAAATCTCTTTACGTTGATAGGGGTATCAAAAGGGATGTAGCATACTATGTCCGCACCCTTATAGTCTTTACGTACCTCATAACCGGACGGCGAGAAGAATGTAAGAAGTATCCTGCACTCGGGATGTTTGTTGTGGATCCTTTCAATAAGAGGGCGTCCCTGCTCGAATTCACCCAAGGACGACGCGTGAAACCAAAGATAGGTGGAGTGGGGATCCACCTGTTCCCTGATGGTATCCAGAATCCTTTTATGTCCTTTGACCAGAAGGCGGGCTTTTCTGTTGAACAGCGAGGCGATAGCCACCAGGCCTGCGTACAGATATATGCCTATTGTATATAGAATCATGTCTTTCTTACGCTTCAGGAGAGTTCCGATATGGCCTTGCGGGCACGTCTAAGAGTCTCTTCACGTCCTATGAAATCAGTTATGCAGAAAATCTGCGGTCCCATGGCTGCGCCAACCAATGTCACGCGCAATGCGTTCATGACTTTACCGGTCTGGTATCCCTTGGATGATATCCATTCCATGACAAGAGGTTCCAGAACCTCTCCGTCCCATACCGGCTGGCTTTCCAGAAAATCACAGAGTTCGGCTGTAGTCTGGGGAGCGTTGTCTTTCCACCATTTCCTGAGTGACTTTTCATCATACTCTGATGGTGCCTCAAACAGATATTTGCAGTTGTCCCAGAGTTCACCCACAAAATTAACGCGGTTCTTGACCAGGCCTACGACTTTCTCAATGCGCTCTATCGGGGCTTTGATTCCATGGCTTTCCAATACAGGTGCAAACAGTCCGGCAACCTCGCGGTCGCTCTTGAGCATTATGTACTCGTGATTGAACCAGACCAGTTTCTGGTAGTTGAAACGGGCGCCCGCCTTGCTGCACTTCTCCAGATTGAACAGGCTTACCATCTCATCCATGGTCATGATTTCACGGTCATCGCCCGGATTCCATCCCAGCAGTGCCAGGAAATTTATAACTGCCTCAGGCAGATAATCTTTCTCGCGGTATCCCGATGAAATCTCTCCGGTCTTGGGATCATGCCATTCAAGCGGAAATACAGGAAATCCCAGACGGTCACCGTCACGCTTGCTCAGTTTTCCGTTACCCTCGGGCTTGAGCAGCAGGGGCAGGTGGGCAAACTGTGGCATGGTATCCTCCCATCCGAAAGCGCGGTAAAGAAGAACGTGCAGAGGGGCCGACGGAAGCCACTCTTCGCCACGGATGACATGGGTCACTTCCATCAGATGGTCATCAACTATGTTCGCAAGGTGATATGTAGGCAGCTGGTCGGCCGATTTGTAGAGGACCTTGTCATCCAGGACAGATGAGTTAACGGTTACTTTGCCGCGGATAAGGTCATTGACCTCTATTTCCTGGTCAGGCTCTATCAGGAAACGTACTACATACTGGTTACCGGCATCAATGAGAGCCTTGACCTCATCGGCGGAAAGAGTGAGTGAGTTCCGCATCCGGCAGCGTGTGGACGCATCGTACTGGAAATTGGGAATCTCATTACGTTTGGCTTCCAGTTCAGCAGGGGTATCAAAAGCAATATATGCCTTGCCGGCCTGAAGCAGCTGGTCTACATATTTTTTGTAGATATCCCTACGCTCCGACTGGCGGTAGGGACCATAGTTTCCGCCAAATGATACGCCCTCGTCAAATTTGATGCCGAGCCAGCGGAAAGACTCAAGTATATATTCCTCTGCTCCCGGAACGAACCGGTTGCTGTCAGTATCCTCTATCCTGAATATAAGGTCGCCCCCGTGTTTGCGGGCGAACAGGTAGTTGTATAGTGCCGTGCGTACTCCTCCTATGTGAAGAGGTCCCGTGGGACTGGGTGCAAAACGCACCCTGACGCGACGGCCGCCTGTATTGTCTGTCATCTCTTTAGTTTTAGCGGTGCAAAAGTAATCATTTTCTCACTAAAAAGCCTTATTTTTACAAGCCAACAAAGAGGAGTTTCTTAATGAATGATAAAAGACATCTCATAAAGAGCAACAGGAACCTGTTGATCGTATTGTCATTGGTTTCAGTGTTGCTTACGGTCTATTCCATGCCGGCCGGTCACAAGGAAAGTTACTCATATACAATAGGCAAACCATGGACGTACAATGTGCTTTTTGCTCCGTTCAGTTTTTCTATAGAAAAAAGTGAAGCGGTATGGCAGGCCGAGGCCGACAGTGTAAAGGCTTCGTTCGCCCCTTATTTCAGCCGCAACGCAAGTGTGGGTGAGAATGCCCTTGCCCAGTTTGACAAGTTCTGTTCGGACAGTCTGAGCAAGATTGTCTGGGAGGAGTCATACAAGGCTGTAAGGCGTCGTTTGGAGAAGGTCTATCGTGACGGAGTAATCTCTACGGCCGATGAGGAGATCCTGTCCGGAAAGGATGTATTCCGTACATATGAGGGAAACACTTCATCTTTTGTGCAGACGGCGGGAATACGCAGTGTGCGTGACGCCTACAGGTATGTGACCGATGCAGAGGTATATGTATATGACCGGTACATGCTTCTGCAGCATAATCTGGAAGATTTCATCCAGCCCAATCTGCAGTATGATGCTACCCGGTCCGAAGCTGATCTTGAGGCTCAGCTGAACGAGATTTCCCATTTCCGCGGCATGGTGGTGGCTGACCAGAAGATAATAGACCAGGGTGAAATTGTGGATGAGGAGAAGAGCCTTATCATCAAGTCCTATCTGGATATAGTGAACGAGAGGACATCATCCAAACAGTTCCAGCTGCTGACATGGGGCGGCAGGGCTGTATTCGTGTTCCTGTGTTTCCTGGTTTTGTTTGTTTACCTGTGCCTGTACAGGATTGATGATATCGAGAGCCGTTCAATACTATATTTCCTGCTGGGCTCCATAACTCTCTTTATCTTATGCGTGTGCCTGTTCCGTCAGTATTCAGGCTGGAGCATATTCCTGTTTCCCTGTTCCATGCTGGCTATTATGTTGCGCATATTCCTGGATTCCCGTACGGCGTTTACAGGTTATATGGTGTTTGTTCTCTCCACATCGCTGATGGTGAGCATGCCATATGAATATGTGTTGCTTCAGTTGATGGCAGGTCTTACGGGAATATATACCCTTAAGGAACTGTCACAACGTTCTCAGATCCTGCGCACATGCCTTTTCATATTTGTATCATACAGTCTTGTGTGGATAGCTTTGCAGATGACACAGCTTGAGGATATCCGTGACATCGATCCCTGGAATTTCCTCTATTTTGCAATCAACAGCGTGGTGATACTGCTTGTCTATCCCCTCCTGTTCGTGATAGAGAAACTGTTCGGATTCACATCGAACGTGACACTGATAGAGTTGTCAAACATAAACAATCCGCTTCTGAGGGAACTGGCAGAGAAGGCTCCGGGCACATTCCAACACTCCATGCAGGTTTCCACCCTTGCCGCCGAGGCTGCCACACGGATCAAGGCGAATCCTGCACTTGTGCGTACAGCCGCCCTGTATCATGATATAGGCAAGATGGACAACGCTCCGTTTTTTACCGAAAACCAGACAGGAGTCAATCCCCATGACAAGCTTACCCCCCAGGAGAGCGCCCGTATCATTACCGGTCATGTGGAGAAGGGTCTTGAGATGGCCGACAGATACGGACTCCCCAAGGCAATACGCGGCTTTATTGCTTCACATCACGGCAAAGGCGTGGCCAGATATTTTTATATCAAATACTTAAAGGCTCATCCGGGAGAAGAACCTGATGAAAACGTTTTCAGTTATCAGGGTCCTAATCCCTATTCAAAAGAGACAGCCATTCTTATGATGGCCGATGCTGTGGAGGCTGCTTCACGCAGTCTCAAGGAGTATACTGAGGAGAGCATAGGGACTTTGGTTGACAAGATCATCGATACACAGGTAAAGGAGGGTTATTTCAACGATTGTCCCATTAACTCATTGGAGATAAAACGGGTCAAGGAGACATTCAAGGAGAAGCTCCGTACCATGTATCATACACGTATAAGCTATCCTGAACCTACTGAGGGTCTGCATCGAAAGACAGAGTGACCTTGCCGAGTAGTTTTTGGGATTCGGTCTTTGTAACGGCTTTGTTTATCTGTAGCCTTATGTTTGCCGGTGATACGTCCAGCCCGGCTTTTACTATTATCCGTCTTATGTGACGGTACATTACTCTGGGTACCGGAGGAGCATCCGGCCCAAGAATGGCCTGCTGTCCGAACAGTTCTTTAAGATTTGAAGCAAGGGCGGTAGCTGCAGTTTCAATACAACCCAAATCCGTGCTTTTCAAAGATATGCAGATGAGCCTTACGTATGGAGGATAACTGAATGAATACCGCTCCTCCATCTGCTGTTTGTAAAAACCAATGTAATCATTGTGGCGTACCATCTCCAGCACAGGAGCATCGGGCCTACGAGTCTGTATTATAACCTTACCCTGAACGCCTTTGCGCCCTGCACGTCCGGCTACCTGTGCCATAAGCTGGAAAGCACGTTCTGTCGCCCTGAAATCAGGATAACTCATTATGGAGTCTGCCTGCAGTATTCCCACAACGTTTACATTGTCAAAATCCAGTCCTTTTGAAATCATCTGTGTACCTATGAGAATATCGGTCCGGCCCTCCTGGAAATCATTTATGATGGATGAGTATCCCTCTTTTGAAGAGTCCAGGTCCAGTCTGGCCACCCTGGCTCCGGGGAACATGCGTGCCACATCCTCTTCTATGCGTTCTGTTCCGAACCCTTTACCTCTAAGTGACTTGCCACCGCATGACGGACAAGATAGGGGAACCCTGTATTTACGCCCGCAGTAGTGGCATGATGCAGTATCTGAACTTTTATGGAAAGTAAGGCTTACATCGCAGCAGTCACATTTCTGTACCCATCCGCAGTCCGGACATTCCACAGTTCCGGTATAACCGCGGCGGTTATGGAACAGCAAGGCCTGCATGCCTTTGTCAAGAGTCATGTCAATGGCGTCAGTCAGCTGTGGCGAAAAGATCCCTTTCATGTATTTCTTTCGTCTTAGCTCGGCTGTATCCACAATCTCAATTTGCGGCAATTCCATACCGCGGAACCTTTCTGTCAGACTTACAAGCCCGTATTTGCCGCTTACAGCATTGCTGTAGCTTTCAATAGCGGGCGTGGCACTCCCCAGAAGAGTTTTGGCTCCGCAAAGCGATGCCAGCATGATTGCCGTATTCCGTCCTTGGTAGCGTGGTGACGGATCCTCCTGTTTGAAGCTGGGTTCATGCTCTTCATCCACAATGACCAGTCCCAGATTCTGAAAAGGCAACAGGACGGCAGAGCGTGCACCAAGAACAAGTTTATAGGGATCAGTGCCTGTAAGGCGGTTCCATACTTCAACCTTTATGTTGTCCGAGCAGCGGGAATGGTAAACAGTCATCTCATTACCGAACACTTTTTGAAGGCGGTGCATGATTTGGGTGGTAAGCGCTATCTCCGGCAGCAGATAAAGAACCTGTCTGCCTCTGCTTATGCATTCCTTTATGAGATGTGTGTATATTTCTGTCTTGCCGCTTGATGTCACTCCGTGAAGCAGGCAGACGTTCCTGGTTTTGAATGAGGCCTTTATTTCCGCCAGTGCCTTCTGCTGTGCCTGACTCAGTACAGGCGGTTCCTGTGTCTTGCCTCCAAAATGAGGCAGACGTCCGGTTTCAAGTTCGTAAAATTCAATGAATCCGTTTTGCTGAAGGGCATTCAGTGTGGCCGATGTTATACCTCCGTCCGTCAATGCCTTTCTGGAAACGGGTACCGGTGCATCAGGATTAGTGTTGTAGCCGGACATGTCCAGGTATTTTTGCAGTACCTCTTTCTGCTTTACGGCGGTCTTGCCCAGCAGTTTGGCAGGATCAACCGGAGTCTGAACTTTGATGGCCGGACCGGGCTTTGCGAATATCTCTGTTTTGGGCTTGAACGGTTTGTCATTCGCTCCGCTGTCAGGACGCATGCCCGATGGTATGACAGTTTTCATGACATCTCCCGGAGAACACATGCAGTAATCTGACATCCATGTCATGAGCCTGAGCTGGGAGGGTAAGACAGAAGGCCTGTCATTATCCAGGATGCTGAGTATCTCCTTTACGGCATGGACAGAAGGATTGTCATTATGTATCCTGAGTATGATTCCTGTCAGTCTGCGTCCCTTGCCGAACTGGACATAGGCCCTTGCTCCGGGCACTGCCAAGTGTCGGAGCGGCCCGGGAACCAGATAGGTGAATAGCTGGTTCAACGGGACAGGCAGTATTATGTCAGCATAGAGTGGCATCGGAAGGCGAAATTAATAAAAAAGACCGGCTCTGTTACGGAACCGGTCCTTTAAGTTGCCCTGTTTTTTATCAGAATGTCCAGGTCAGTAAGAACTGGAGTGTACTGGCTTTGATGTCAATAGGTTTATTGTCTATTAGAGCTCCTGGTGTGGGACTCTCAATAACCTTGACGGCACCATCCTTTGAAACGGGGATGTTATAGTTGATACCGGCCTGAATGTGGTTGATGAGCTTAACGCCGGCACCTATGTTGATACTCCATGTGCTCTTTTCCAGGGCAAATTCCTTAACGTCTTCACCATCGTCAAACGTTTGATTCAGGTCACCAATCCTGAAATCAAGCTGAGGACCTGCTGCAAAGTATACAGATGCAAAGTTGCCAAGTCCAAGTGAGTATTTCAGTGACAGAGGAATAGAGAGTGACTGATTCTTCATTGTGGAAGTATCAGGAAGCTCCACGCCCTTCTGTGAATAGAGAGCAGCTACATCAACGCCAATTCCGATGACAGGAATCTGGAGTTCAGCCATAGGTCCAAAGAACCAACCTGTATAGGTGTCCTTGTTTTTGGCGGCATCCTCACTGAATTGGGTAATGTCATTGTTCACAAGGTTCAGACCACCGCGGAGACCCCAGCTGAACTGAGCTGATGCGGGGATGAATGAAAGCAGTGCGAGACTGCAGACTACTAATGCTTTTTTCATATTGATATGAGTTGATAGTTGTTCTTAATGGCTACAAAGTTAAAACATTTTAAATTAAACAGTCAGGTCTGCACGAATAATTTGGCAAACCTGACTGATTTGTTGTTATGTCCCCTTTCAGTTCTTAACGGTGAACTGACAGACGCTCGCCGCCTGAAGCCTGCTGGCGTGTTGCGCGGGGAGCCTTCTCTTTTTTCTCTTTGGGTTGTTTGGGTTCCTTTGCGGTTTTCTTCTGGGATGCGCTTGCAGTGTTGTCAGATGCGGATTCTTTCTTGACCTCTGATTCGCTCCACAGTCCGTTCTGGAAATCTATGAGCTGTTTCTCTATGCGGGCTCTTTCTGCCTGAAGTGCCGAATCAGTATCGCAATACTCTGACAGGGGCTGGTTGCGCAGGTTTGATGTCTTGTATATCTCACCCTCATACTGGCGCATTACAAAGTAGTCGTCAAGCGACATGTTGGTGGTGTTGTTGTAGCTGCTTGTCATGACCTGAGTCTGTCCAAGATAGGGACTTATCTCGTCATAGTTGAGCCAGAACATAGGGTAAGCGGTAGGTTTGTCGCCATAACCGCCCTGCATCAGCACCGGGCATATGGCAGTAACCTTGGTCTGATAGTTGGACAGTTTGTCCAGATAGTTGCTCTCCTTGATGTAATACTTGCCTATATCTCTGCTTGGGATGTCAATTATGTATTTGCCGTTCTCATCCTTCTTGTAGTCAATATAGAATTTGTCAAGCATGCTCTCCAAGTCCAGCTCATTGTCGGGGGTAAACAGTTCATTTCCGTCCAGACGGTATTCGTAAGCCTTTATCTTTCCGTCCAGAATAAGATTCAATACAAGGGTGAAAAAGTTTACACGGTCACCAAGGGGCTCTTCGGGATAATAGAGCGCGGCGTTTTTTTCTTTGGTGAGGTCAAGCTCGCGGTATATGTCACGCCTCCATGTCAGTTCTGTGGGCACGGCTGTCTGAGCTGTATATTGTGAGCGTGCACGGTCTGTCAGAGTCACTGCAGTGGGACTCTTCTCAGCCTCTTTCTGGGCTGCCTGCTCCTGCAGGCGGCGCGTGGGCTGTGCACCGGCGATGGTTGCCATTGCCAATGTCAGAATCAAAAGAACACTCTTTTTCATATCGTTTTTCCTTTTTAAATCAATTTATTATAACTTCCAGTGCAGTGTTAAGCTGACGCTCTATACCATCGGGACCGATGGCCTTTACACGCTGGATGTAGAAACGTTTTCCACGCCCCAGTTGGTCAAACACCCTTTTCTGACGGTTTGAGAAACGTGTTCCGTCCGATATTTCAGGAACGGCGTTACCATTGTTGTCAAAGAATGTGGTTTCAAAACTGAGAACACGGAATCCTATGTTGAGCAACCCGTCATCTATGGCGGCTACAATGCCGTCGGCAGCCTGAAGGTTCTTCTTTGAAATGGGAGTACCGCCTCCGCGATAACGCTGCGTATTGCCATTGTCATCCTTGTATTCTATGAACGGGGTTGGATCCGGTAACTGACGTACACGGAAAGCATATTCGCCCATGCTCTGCTGGCGTCCCTCCTGATTGGCCGTAACTGCTATTACCACATCCTGACCCACACTGGTAGGCTTGCAGACAAATCCGTTACCGCTGCGTGTCAGAGTACCGCCTCCGTTCTTGAGCCGGGCTGAAATCATGTTGCTTGGCACACCGGGAACCGATATGCTTATGGGGTTGTCATAACCTGCATACAGCACATTCATCATTGTGGCCGATACGGTAGCCAACGGTGAAACCACAGAGTAGTTCTGCGTAAAGTCGCGCCGTATCATTCCGTTGCCGGACTGGAGTTCCATATAACCTGAAAGGGTGTAATCACCGGTTTTTGTGGCGGGTACCTCATACCAGCCGTCCTCCGAGTCAATCTTTTTGCCGTCTATGTAGATGGCAGGGCGTGCTGTAGAGTCAACTGCAGCCATGATAATGCGTGCCTTGAAACTGTTGCCCTGTACCACATTCTGTGATGTGGGGATCACATAGGCGTTGATGGCGTTTACACGAAGGTCACCAACGTCAATGTTGTTGACAAGAGTGTGCAGAACCTCGCCTTCGGCATAACGCACATCGTTCTGCAGTTTGGTAAGCATCGTGACGGCGGCTGCAACAGGCATGTTCTCATAGTTGTACTCCTGCCAGTTCTTGCCGAGCGAACCCACTGTGAGAGGAACCTCAGTGCTGAAGTTGTTGCTTATGATGTCTCTCTGGGTGGGGTCGGACACCATCTCCAGAATCCTGTCGCGGTAGTTGTTGATTGCGTCATACAGCATGCCGCCCTTGCCGCGTGTGGGGTGCAACATCACTTGTGTGGCAGCCTCCAGGTCCTCGCGGTTGTGGATGTTGTTTACATCGGCATCCTTTCCGTCTGCCTCGATGGCAATCAGTCTCTTGAGTTCATCGGCAAAATTAAAGAGAGAGTCAGATATCTGCTTTACGTAGAGTGCCTTGCTGTACCATTCACCTACTTTCTCATGGTTCATGGAATCAGCGGCGGCAAACTCGCGGTAAGCCTGCTCGTTCTGGATTGTGGCGTTGGTCGTGCTCTTGCCCAGACTCTCCTCCACTATCTTGAAACCGTTCAGTACGTCCGATGACACGTTCATGGCAAGCATCGCCAACAGGACGATGTACATGAGGTTGATCATCTTCTGACGCGCCGATGGCGGTCTCTGTATAACCTTTCTCTTCATACCTTTTTACTTGGTTCCCATCTGGGAATTCACCTTCATTGCCTCGACCATGCGTGCATATACGCGGTTCAGTTCCTCAATCTGCTCCACCATCTGGCGGGTCTGCTCGTTCACCTTATCCAGATTTTCCATCTGAGTGCTTGCTGACTTAAGATGCATCTGATAGAAGGTGTTGATACTTATTAGGTTGCGTGAAAGCTGCTCAATCTCCTCGGAACTCTGCTCCATCTTTTCGGAGTGACGGCACATCTGCTCCATTTTGAGAGTGAGGTCATGAACACGTGCTATATAATCCTGTGTTATGTTCTCCACGCCGTCCACATTCAGTGAGCCGCCTGTCTCTGCAGTTGCTGCTGCGGCCGGAGTTACAGTGGGCTGTGCGGTCTGTACCGGAGCAGCCTGTGCGGTACCGTTTATGATTATGTTGCCACGCAGGCGCGGTGTATCGTCTTCTTCTTCATCCTCCTGACCGGGTATGTACGGTCTCTCAAAACCGGAGATGAAGAACACCAGCACCTCAGTTCCCATACCTATGAACAGCATAAGGTTGGCACCCTTTATGTGGGTGAGTTTGAACAATGCACCCAGTATGACTACAGCGGCACCCCAGCTGTAAAGATAGTTAAGCAGAATCCTTCCGTTGGGTGAATCCAGATAGTCCTGTATTCTGGTCAGAAGACCTTTCTTCCCTGTTTTTTCCATATCTATTTGTTTTTTTCTTCTGTTTATTTGCGTCCCTTTGTTGAACCGGCAGTACCAACCTGTGTACGTACGCACCGGAATCCTATGTAAGAGCGCTGTTCGTTCTGGTATTCATAGGTACGCCATGATGACTCTATGAACTTCTCGGGATCTTTCCAGGAACCTCCGCGCACTGCTTTCCTCTTCATGTAATAAGGATCATCCACGGCAGCATTGTAGTACAGTTCGGGGTTCATGTCGTTCATCTGGAGAATGCCGGCCTCGGTATAGGTGGTCGATGTCCATTCGGCAACGTTTCCGGCCATATCATACAGTCCGTTGGAGTTGGGCTTGTATGAGCCAACGCGGGTGGTTATCAGGCTTCCGTCCTTGGTGTAGTTTCCGCGTTCAGGCTTGAAGTTTGCATAATAGCAACCCTCATCGTCCTTTGAACCGTCAGTCTTCCAGGGAAAGAGATTGTTCTCACGTCCGCGTGCGGCGAACTCCCATTCAGCCTCGGTAGGCAGGCGATAGCGCTGTACATATTTGGCCTGTGCTCCAAGACCTGCCAGCAGGAATTCGGTACGCCACGCGCAGAAAGCGTTGGCCTGCTCCCAGCTGACACCCACTACGGGATAGTCATTATAGTTGGGATGATTGAAGTACAGACGCATGTAGGTCTCGTTGTTGGCGTTGGGGAAATCATTCACCCAGCAGGTGGTGTCAGGGAATATGTTCACAATGTATGTGTTGACAAAGTCAAAAAGACTGCTCAGTTCCCTATTTATGGTCTTGCGAACTATATTGCCGTTATCGTCAATGTAAGCGGTATCCTTGGAGATATAGACTTTCTCTTTGGGTACCTCCTGGTCTGTATTCTTGATCCTGTCATTCGGGTCAAGCTGGTTCTTGCGCAGGGCGGCCTGAGTATAGTCAAACAATTCGTAACGGTAGTTGAGCTGCTTTACATCCAGAATCTTCTCTCCGGTAATGGGATGTGTGTAGAACATACTCTCAATAGCTCTCTGCTGGTCTTCATTAGGCTTCTTCCAGGGAATAGGCTTGTTCCAGTTAAGATGCGGGGTTACGGGCTCGCCGTACTTATCCTCGGTAATCATGAATGATTCATCGCCACCGTAGGCGGGATCGGCCAGACGTGTGCGTATGATAGAGTCGCGGACCCACTCCACAAACTGACGGTATTTGGCATTTGACACCTCTTTCTCATCCATCCAGAATGACTCAACCGATATCTCTTTGGTTGGAGCGTTAGAGCCCCACAGGCTGTCGTTTCCTTCCTCGCCAATCTTGAGGGAACCTCTTTTGACAAGTACCATGCCAAACGGCACCGGTTCGCGCAATGCCGTCTTGGAAGTTCCTGTCACCTCGCCACCGTTGCCACCGGCATAGCCGCTGCTTGTGCAGGACTGTGTCAGTGCCATGAAGGCTGCCAGACAGGACAGAACAATGTTTCTCAGTTTCATTGTATGTTTTTTATAAATACCTTACACTTTTATGTACGTTTTTCCCCTTCTTGAAGAAATCCACATCGGTCTGCCAGCTTATCATCAGGTCGTGACTGCCGTTAAGGGCGCCTATGCCGCTGGTGTAGAACTCATATGCATAACCGATAAGAACGTCCATCACCTTGCCTCCTACCATTGCGGTTACCGATATTCCCGGACTGTAGGTAACTCCTGCATACAGCAGGGTGGAATCAAACATGTAAGAACCTCTTACAGACAGGTCCACCCTGTAGAAGTCCAGGTCGCTCTCCACAAGAAAGCATGGCTGTACCGATAATAACGGATTTCTGAGTCCGATATTGCATCCTGAGGTCAAATATAGTGTGGGCTTGATGTCCATTTCAGTGATTTTACCCTCGGTTTTGCCCAGTTCCACGTGGGGGAAATTGAGATGCTGGGCCGATGCTCCCGCCCACCATTCGCCTCTTACGTAGAGTATCCCGGCACCCAGGTCGCCCACTGTTCCGCGTTCGTTTCCGGTTGGGAAAGCGGGGTCATTCGGAGTCTCCGTCTTGAGTTTGCCTCCGTTGAACTCTTCTGACATTACGCCGGCCTGGACGCCTATGTTCATCCACCCCTTTCCGATGACCGCCTTATATGCATAGTCAAACAGCAGGCGGCGGTTGGTGAACAGTCCTATTGTCTCGTTGAAAAGTCCTACGCCCACCGAGTTGCGGAGTTTGCCGAACGGAATGGCCGTATTGGCTCCTATGTACATGGAAACGGGTGCATTCGTGTATCCGGCCATCTGCATTGCAAGTGACCCTACCACATTCATCCGGCTGTCGCGGTTCATTGCCGCAGGGTTATAGAAATTCTCCACTTCACGGAAATGCGTAAAGTGGGCGTCCGTCTGGGCGTAAACGTTCCGGCATAACGCGAGACAGAGGAACAGGCAAACAGAAACGAAACGTTTCATAGTGTTCATCAATTTGAATAACGGCAAAAAAAGCCCATTATTTTTGTCCTTGTTGAAAAATTGTCTAATTTTGCGCCGCTTATTCCCTAAGAAAAGTCAGAACTAAATAAAAATAAAGAACTTAAAATGATTATTGTTCCCGTTAAGGAGGGTGAGAACATAGAGCGCGCCCTCAAGAAATTCAAGAGAAAGTATGAAAAGACCGGCGTTGTAAAGGAATTGCGTCGCCGTCAGCAGTTTGACAAACCGTCAGAACTCAAGCGTCTCAAGATGGAGCACGCCATCTACGTACAGAAACTGCAGCAGGCCGAGGAATAAAAAATAGCCGCAAGGCTTGTTTTTTGGTATTTTCTTTCATATATTCGTCACTGAATCCGTTCAGCGACGAATTTTGTTATGTACATAGACCAGTTCACGGATTACCTTAGGCTGGAGCGTAATTATTCGCCCAGAACCGTAGCCAGTTACCGTAGGGATCTTGTCCTTTTCGGGGACTTCCTTAAGGAGACTGATCCTGACCTGGATATGCTTTCTGCCGATAGGGACGTAGTGCGTCTTTGGGTTGTTTCAATGATGGATAAGGGTGAGAAATCAACTACCGTCAACCGTAAACTCAGCACTCTGCGTTCTTTCTACAGATTCCTTCGCATAAAGGGTATCACTGACAGTTCGCCTGTTCAAGGCGTAAAAGGACCCAAGAACAAGAAACCTCTTCCGCAGTTTGTCAAGGAGGCCGATATGGACAAGCTTCTGGATGATCCGGAGATAGATTTGGGAAAGGGATTCACAGGAGTCAGGAACAGGACTGTAATAGCCACCTTTTATGAGACAGGAATGCGTATGGCTGAGCTGATAGGACTCGATGACAGGGACATTGACTTTGGCTCGCGCACCATCAAGGTTACCGGTAAACGTGACAAGCAGCGTTTCATTCCTTTCGGAAACGATCTGGAACGCCGTCTTAAGGAATACCTTGAGGCCAGGACAGCTGAGTTTGGCGAGACTCACGGGGCTTTCTTCCTGAGCCCTAAGGGCGGGCGGATTCCGCGTCATCAGGTCTATCTGCTGGTTAAAGATGCCCTGGGCAAGGTATCGGACGTATCCAAGAAGAGTCCCCACGTCTTGAGGCATACCTTTGCCACCTCCATGCTCAACCACGATGCCGAGCTTGGCGCGGTCAAGGAGCTTTTGGGCCACAACAGCCTGCAGACAACCGAAATCTATGTACATACCACATTCCAGGAACTGAAGGAAATATATAAACAGGCTCATCCAAGGGCCTAAAACCAAAAGACTATGGAAACTAAGATTAAGGCGTTGCATTTTACTGCAACAGAACAGCTTCAGGCGTTCATTGAGAAGAAGTGTGCCAAACTGGAAAGAGTACACGAGTTGATTCAGAAGGTAGAGGTTACCCTGAAGGTAGTAAAACCCGAGACGGCCCTGAACAAGGAGGCCAGCATCAGCGTGACCATTCCAAACGGAGAGTTTTTTGCCGACAAGACGTGCGATACTTTTGAGGAGGCTGTTGACGGTTGCCTTGACGCAATTACCAGACAACTCAAGAAAAACAAGGAAAAACTGCGCGAGAAGTAAAAAAACCGCATCTTTTCTTTGTTCAGAAAGAAATTTGAGATATCTTTGCACCCGCTCTTCGCCCTAGGCCGAGGAGCGGGTTCTTTGAAACCATGCCGCTATGGCTCAATGGTAGAGCAACGCACTTGTAATGCGTAGGTTGTTGGTTCGATTCCGACTAGCGGCTCTGAGGGGTGAATTCCAGAGTGGCCAAATGGGGCAGACTGTAAATCTGCT
>JAGCPB010000104.1 GCA_017642425.1 Bacteroidaceae bacterium | reverse complement strand
GATGCGGCGCTGCCCTTTGGCCCAACGCATGAATGCCGGCCTGTAGGCAAATGCGTAACGGAACCCGGCTTGGGCGATATACTGCTCTGTGGCACCTTTAATCTTCATCCACCACTGACGGCCATTGGGATTAGTGCCGGCACCGCTCAGGTAGATGAATGTCATATTCTCCTTGCCCGGCATGATATCGGCAAAGTGTGTGGGGATATCGTATGAGATGGTCCTGTAAACATCCTCGGGGGCACCGATGGAACTGATGCCGGCAATAAAGAACACGGCATCATACCCTTGGAATCGGGGATCGGCCTCCTTCAGGGTCATCATGTCGTTTACTATGTACTCCTCAAGCTTGCTTTTCTCGTCAGCCTTGAGGCAATCGTATTTGTCTATTTCAACCGGTCTGCGGCTTACTGAAAGCACTTTCTCAACCTGCCCGGAGCGTAGCAGCTCCAGCATCACGCCTTCACCCACATATCCGGTGGCTCCTGTCAGAATGATCTTCATATTTATCTTATTTACAATTAATTATTATACGGCGGTATGCGGTAAGGTTGAACGGACCGTTGTCGTGAATTTCGCAGACCAGATGGTAGGTCTTGCCGCTGGAATTATCGGGTAAGGTAACGGTGATTTTGTCCGATGAGGGGTTGCTGATAAGGGGATAAACGGTCTGGCCTGGGAACTCCTGGAACCACCAGCTGAAAGTGAGCCTGTCACGGTCCGGGTCAAATGAACGGGATGCGTCCAGCTTTATGTGTTGTCCTGATTTGCCCGATAACTCCATAGGCTTAAGGTCCTGACTGCCGTTTATGACGGCTACGGGGTTGAGGTTGCCACTGCCGGTATCAGCCCACTGCATGCGGGCGGCAAAATCGTTGAACTCATCGGGATAGAACTTGTGCTCATAACGATCGGATATATCTTTGAGCGGCTGCTGCCAGTTGGTCCAGGCGTAGGTCTCGCGGTCTGGTGATATGCCGAACTGATGGCAGCCTCCCCAACCCGCCTGCGTGGGGTCATCGGGATTGTTCAGACCGTTGGGCATCACGTGCAGGAAACTGGGCGTATCGCCCTCAACGCCCCACAGGAACTTGGGATAGACCTTGCCCATGGCACCCTTGCCCTGGATCAGGCTCTCATATTTGTCCCAGTTGGATTTGCCCAGCTCGTTCTGGTTAAGCCAGGCGCTCTCATCCCAAACCAGCATCAGCTCCTGTGCGTAGTCACGTCGGAGCCATTGGTGAGAACTGTAAGCGCGGTTCATGCGCATGCTCCATTGCATATCCTGGTCGGTAATGGTGTAGAGGCGGAACTTGCTCAGGAACTTGCGGAGCTGCTCCGGGCTGCGCTCCTGTTTTACGCGCCAGACGGCCTGCGCAAACGTGTTGGCGCCTCCCCATGAGCAGATCCAGATGGGACGGTCGTCGTCCTCATCGGCCAGCTGTATCAGCAAACGGCTTCCGGGTGAGTCATTATCGGGGCCTATCACACCGATGCCGGCACGGGTGCTGCCCATCATGGCACGGCTGCTGATGTACTCATAACTGGGCCAGTAACCAAGTTCCTGACGGTCGTTCTCCTGTTCTATGCTCTTGTGCCTTTTCTGGCCGGAACGTTTCATAAGGTTCTGTACATCGGTCTTATATGCATCAATTACGCGTGTCAGATAGACTGCCCACTCCTTGGGATAAGGGTCACAGTTCCAGCCTATTGTGGTGATTATGCCCTCTATTTCAAACCGGTCGGCGTATGCCAGCAGCCTTACGGCCGATTCATTGTCATCGGGCTCCACCTCCGACGGGCCGATATCGGTCATTACAACTATTCTGGGCTTGAGCGCACCGGTCTCTGCTTTCTTTTCGGTACATGAGATTAAGACTGCGCACAATGCAATCATCAAGCCTGCTATTCGGTTAATTGCTTTCATCCTGTTCATGTTTATTTGCGAATGTACTCAAAAATATCTGATTTTAAAGCTTCGCTTTGAATATAGGCTGTGCCTCGGGATAAAAAATAAGTAAACTTCTTTTTTCTCCTCTCGGCTTGTACTATATTTGCAAACATCATTGCCTAAAGGAATTGCACATGAGACCGTTTGTGATAATCCGGCATTGCGGAATATCCCTTCTTATTATATCCGCACTGATACTGTTTTCAGCTCTGATTGCATTTTTTGAGCCTGCAGATAACAGTTTCTGGCCGCTTACATTTTCTTTTCTGGCTGCTTTTGCCTGCGGTTTTGCGGCTGTCAGATTCACCCGTCCCATCGATTATATTTATGTTAAGGAGGGGTATGTCATAGTACTTGCATCATGGATCACTGCCTGGCTGTTCGGCGCGTTGCCGTATCTTATATATGGTGGAGAGTTTACATTTGTGAATTCGCTGTTTGAGAGCATGTCGGGGTTCACCACTACCGGCGCATCCATACTCAATGACATTGAGGCATTGCCGGCAGGGCTGCAGTTCTGGCGGATTGCATCGGCCTGGATAGGGGGTATCGGAGTGGTTCTGCTTATTACCCTGGCTATTCCCGATGACCGCAACGGTCAGGTTATATTGGTCAGCACCGAGACATCGAGCCTGGCCAGAGAGTATTTCAAGGGCGGCAAACGCGGGTTTGTAAGGATGATGCTCATTACCTACACATCCATCACACTAATCTCTTTCATCTGCCTCAAGTTGGCCGGGATGGGGTGGTTCGATGCCCTGATTCATGCCATGTCGGCCTGCAGCACCTGCGGATTCAGCAACAAGAACAGCAGCGTTGCATTCTTTGACAATCCGTTGATTGAGACAATCCTGGTCTTTTCCATGCTGTCCGGAGCGGTCAATTTCACATTGCTCTATTCTACGATCATACCAGGCCGCCGCAAGCGTTTCTACATCTTTAAATCCGAGGTGTTCAGGGTATTCATAGTCCTCCTTGCAATAGCAACGCTGTTCATAACCGTGAACCTGAGGGGCCGAATGATGTCCGATACCGCAGGCGGGGCGTTCCGACAGGCGGTCTTCCAGACCGTATCAATAGCCACCACCACCGGATTTGCCACTGCCGATACCAACATCTGGCCCGATTTCAGCATTGGCATACTTATAGTGTGCTCATTGATATGCGGATGCGCCGGATCTACATCAGGCGGAATTAAGATAGATCGTATTGTGCTGGTGGGCAAGCAGATACATTACCAGTTCCATCAGTTCAGGGATCCCTACGTGGTTAGACGCAACAGGGTTGACGGACGGCTCCGTAATCCGGTGGAGATCAATCAGGCGGGACTGTTCATACTGATGTATTTTGCGCTGATATTCATTGGTGTTGAGTTCAATACCATCGCCGGAATGGACTTCCGTTCGGGCATATCGGCCGCAATAGCCTGCATGGGTAATGTGGGTCCCGGATTCGGTGATGTGGGCTCTTTCGGCAACTACTCATCCATGCCCGTAGCCGCCAAACTCTTCAGCATCGTGCTTATGCTTGCCGGCCGTCTGGAGATTTACCCGCTCATACTCTCCTTCAGAAAGTGACGCATTGGGGTAGTTTGTTACGCCATTGTTACGCTTTGTTCGGGTGTAAATGATGTAATTGCATTACTTTTGCATCAAACCAAAACATAGTCCGATGGATAATATCAACGAATTAATCAGCGAATGCTGCTCAAATTTTAGCAAGACCGAGGAGTATAGAATACTCAAATCCTACCGTTCACGTGACAACAGGCTCACTTTCGATGAGCGGTTTGCCATAAACAAAAGCATAGAACTCACATACGCTCCCTTATTTGAATTATTAAGGGCCGATGCTCCATCGCTGACCGAATCGGACCTGTTCTTCTGCGCACTCACGTTCCAGCATATAGAGACAGTGGCTATTGCCGAATGTCTTACCGTGACCAAGGATGCTATACGTATGCGTAAACTGCGCCTGCGCGAGAAACTCCCCGCAAACTGGTTTGATTTGCTGTTCCCCGAACAGAAGCGTAACAGTTCGGAAAGTGTTACGTCACATAATTCCCAGGGGCAATCAGCCCCCATACCTTTGCAGCAACAATCAACTAAAAACTCAAAGGTTATGAAAGAAAAAATGTCATTTGGAAAAGCTGTTGCAAGCTGCTTCAGTAATTATTGCAATTTTAACGGTCGCGCACGCAGATCGGAGTTCTGGTACTGGGTATTGTTCAGAGGTACTATTGTACTGACTATAACTATTATAAATGCAATATTGCAGTCTTTGAATGTTTATCAGGATAATAAGACCATCGCCTTCATTATGCTACTGGTCTTTTTAGTCTGTGAACTAGGTTTGTTATTGCCTTACTTTGCCGTTTATGTGCGCAGATTGCATGATCTGGACAATCCGGGGTGGCTTGTATTCGTGCTGTTTGTTATCCCTGAGTTGATAAAAGCGGTAACGGACGGGATAAATGTATTGGCTTCTGAATTTTCAATAGGTATTACGTCAATAGACGACAAAACAATGATGTTGATAAACCTCTATTTTATCATCACATCTGTAATATGGATAGTGCTGCTGAGCAAGCCGGGTACCGAGGGCCCCAATCAGTATGGACCAGATCCCATCCGTATCATCAATTCATCGGACAAACAGGATTAAGCAATCAAGGTTATGAAGAGGATTGCTTTAATTGTTGTGCTGATCATATTCAGTTTAGGTTTCCTTATTGTTATCGGCCTGTCTTACAAACATAGTTATGATCCTGATTATTATCCCCAGGGTTGGATCGATATGGGACTCAGTGTCAAATGGGAAGACAGAAACCTGGGCGTAAAGTCGCCGGAGCAGGCTGGAGATCTGATACGTTGGATTGTTGAGGACCGATATGTGTTTTATAATGATGGAGATTCCACAAAGTTCCTGTCTGTAGGAGCTACCACCGATTCGGTCAATGAAGTCATCAATCAGGAAAGACTTTCCGGCTGGGGATTACCCACGCGCGATGAATATCTGGAACTTATTGACAAATGCACCTGGCAATGGACTGAACTGAACGGAGTGAAAGGTTACCGTGTCAGCAGCAATGTTCCCGGTTATATGAATCGGTCAATATTTCTGCCTGCTGGAGGATACCGGATACTGGATGGTGATCCGGACAGCGTTTATGACAAAAACGTAATCGGAGCCTATTGGAGCGGCACCAGGAAGGATAGTGAAAACGGTTTCTGCCTGGTATTCGATTCCCTGCAACCAAGAATGGAAATCAAACCGCTTTCCCTCAGAGGCCTGAATCTCCGTCTTGTCTGCGAATAATGCAGAATCGCCGCAAAGGGGTCGTTTCCCTTTGCGGCGTTTTTTAGAGAGATTTTAACCACTTCTCTACTTTGGCTTTGCCGGAGCGTACCTCGTGGCCGTAGATGCTGAATCCCTGGGTTACTTTGGCCTTAGGGAATTTTTTCTTTACATCGTTGGCACATGATGCCAGGCCGCTGCCCTCGTGAGTGGTGAACGGGATTACGGTCTTTCCGTCCAGATTAATCTCCTTGAACAGAGTGAACATTATCTGGGGGTAGGTGCCCCACCAAACGGGACCGCCTATGAATACCGTATCGTATGCAGCCAGATCCGGAGCCTTGCCCTCATACGGGGGGAGTTCTCCATCGGCCGCCTCCTTCTTGGCCAGATCAATAAGCTTGGAGTAGGACATACCGTCATACTTGTGTGTTACTATCTCAAACTGGTCGGCACCGATAATATCGGTAATGTAATCGGCCACAATCTTGGTGTTACCCACTTTTATGTCACCTACGCTGTAGTTTTCACCGGCGTGTGAAAAGAATATTACAATTGATTTACTCATTTTATCTGATTTTTGATTGTTTGTCTGTCCTTTGCAGCCCGATGCCACGCAAATGGCCAGCACTGCTGCAATAATGTTTCTAAGTCTCATGCCTTTTGTTTTTTAAAAATAGTACAATTGGGGCCTGACCCCTTTTGTATCATTTTAGTTTGTTGTAGATCTGGTCGGTGACGGGCTCAAGCCACTCGTTCGAGGCGCCGGGCTGTACGTCCTTGTGGTAGGTGAGATGCTGGAACCATGAGTCCTTTGCCGCACCGTGCCAGTGCTTGACCTCGGCGGGGATGGCTATTACTGTGCCGGGAGTCATGGGTACAGCCTCCTTGCCCCATTCCTGATACCAGCCGCGCCCTGCAACACAGATAAGCACCTGCACCTGCTTGTGGTGGATATGCCAGTTGTTGCGGCATCGGGGCTCAAAAGTCACATTGTTGACACCGCCCTCCATCGGAGCCAGATAGCTGTTACCTGTAAAATACTGAGCGTATGCGGTATTGGGCTCACCCTTGGGCCAAACCGAAAAATCAACTGTTTTCACTGTCATTGTATCTGTTTTGGTTCTTATGAATTTCTGATCTGCGGCGGTAAGGTCCTCATCGGCCCTGTAATAACGCTCGGCTCTCATGGTGAGGTCATACTTTTCACGCAGGGAAGCGATGGTCTGCATCATCTGTGTGGCGTGATGTGCGTCAAGCGCCTCCTGGCTGGCCCAACTGTCTATCAGGAGGACGGTCTCGGGCTGATCCTGCGAGATAAAGTATTCGTACCGCAGGTTGCCCTCCTCCTGCCGGATGGCATCGGCCGTACCGGTAGATTCCATCTCCTGCACAAACTTGAGTGCGCTGCCGTTTTGCCCCGTGTAGTACAGGTTCATCGTGATGGGGCCGTTCTGCTTACAAGACATAATAATAACCGATAATGCTAATATTCCGATATTCAATAATTTGGCTCTCATTTCAGATTGGCTTTAAAGAATGATTCAATCTTGTCATAGGGGATTACTCCGGCTACGTCATCGTAAAGGTCTACGTGCGATGCGCCCGGAATAATCATGAGCTCCTTGTTTCCCTCTACGGCCGATACACCCTCCACGTGCCTTCCGGTCATGCGCTCAAAGGCGTACTCCGAGAAGTAACGTGAGTGGGCCTTCTCACCGTGGATGAGCAGCACCGGATTCTCAATCTCCTGAGCCCATGCCAGCAGAGGCTGGTTCATGAAACTCTGGCATCCAATTACGTTCCAGCCGTCGTTGGAGTTGCCGCTGCGTTTGTGGTAACCGCGCGGAGTCTTGTAGTATGCGTGGTAATCCTTTACAAACCAGGGCGCATCGTCGGGCAGGGGGTCAACAACACCGCCTGCGCGCTTGTAAGTGCCTGACTTGTAATCCTCTGTGCGCTGTGCCGCAATGGCCTTGCGCTTTTCCATACGCTGAGCTGGGGTGTCCTCGCTGGCAAAATAACCCTCCACGTTCACCTTGCTCATATCGTACATGGTGGATGCCACGGTAGCCTTGATGCGTGGATCAAGTGCTGCCGCATTCACGCCCATACCTCCAAATCCGCATATGCCGATTATTCCGATGCGCTCGGGGTCAACGTTATCCTGAACGGACAGGAAATCAACCGCTGCCAGGAAATCCTCGGTGTTGATATCGGGCGATGCCATACGGCGGGGCTCTCCGCCGCTCTCACCCGTAAACGATGGGTCAAAGGCTACGGTCAGGAATCCGCGCTGGGCCATATGTTGTGCGTACAGACCGCTTGACTGCTCCTTTACGGCGCCGAACGGACCGGTCACGGCAATCGCTGCAAGTTTGCCTTTGACATTTTTGGGCGTGTACATATCGGCCGCCAGCTCAATGCCGTAGCGGTTGCGGAAAGTAACCTTCTTGTGATCAACCTTATCACTCTTGGGGAACGTCTTGTCCCACTCCTGTGTCAATTGCAGTGTAGTCATATTATTGTCTGTTTTTGTTTGTCCGTTACCTGTGCAACCCGTGAGCATTAAGCCCAATAATGCTGCTGTAAATATAATCTTGTTCATAAATCAGAAATTACTAATGCAAAAGTAGACGGTTTGCACGTATGTATCTTACCGATTTTGGCTGAATAACTACCAATTTCGCAGATAATTGAATGTTTATATTGAAATTCCTACCTTAACCGGCATTTTGAAGAATATACATTTGTTGATTTGTAGTTAAAGATTACTGAAAGGCAAATATTTTTGCTTCCATGCTCATATTT
>JAGCPB010000103.1 GCA_017642425.1 Bacteroidaceae bacterium | reverse complement strand
TTATTAGAATGAGAAATGAACACCGGCCATGAATGACATGGGAGTGGGATAAGAGCAGTAGTTGAAACCCGGAGTGAAAGTACCGCCGGCAAAGTCAACGTTATAGCCTCTGTACTTGGTCAGAGAAGCCAGGTTCTGGGTTGAAACGTATGCACGAGCATTGCTTATGTTCTTTCCGAAAGTGCCGTCAGGGAAGTTGTAGCCCAGCTCAATGTTGGCTATCTTCCAATAAGCCCCGTTCTGCAGGAAGCGTGAACTGAACATATCGTTGGTGATTGAAGCATCGGTCTTGTATGCTATGGCGGGTACCGTCTCGCTGGGATTCTCGGCAGTCCAAGCTTTGAGAAGGTCAGTGCTCTTGTTGGTTATTCCGTATGAGTTATGAAGTACCATATCCACATAATCCAATACCTTATAACCGGCAGCTCCGTATGTTGATATGTTCAGGTCAAAGTTCCTGTATTCAAACCTCATGTTCAGACCAAACTGGATCTTAGCCATTCCTGAGCCTAAATAATCCTGGTCCTCATTGGTAATCTTACCATCATTATTGACATCCTTGTATGCCACATCGCCGGGTTTGGCACCACTCTGTACTACAGGATTGCCCAGGTCGTTGACGCGGTTGTCAATCTCCTCCTGGCTCTGGAATATACCCTCGTAAACATAACCGTAGAAACGGCCCACTTCATTACCAACCTCTGTACGGCTGTAACCGTCTGTACGGGGCTCATTGGTCATGCCAAGACTCTTTACCTCATTCTTGGGGAGAGTCATGTTGGCAGATATCTCATATTTGAGAGCATTCTCATGACTGCGGTATGTAGCTGCAAGCTCGAAACCTGTATTCAGCATGGTAGCGGCGTTCATTGTAACCGTGGTGTTGGTAGCACCAGCCTCGGCCGGAACGGCTACTGCATAGAGCAGGTCCTCAGACATGGCGTGATACCAGTCGGCATTGATTTCAAACTTGTTCTCCCAGAATGCCAGATCCAGACCTATATCGAAAGTCTTTTTCTTCTCCCAACGGATTGCAGTGTTTACATAATCCGAGATGGCAGATCCGGTAACCTTTGTACCACCAAAGCTATATGTGTAGTTTCCGCGAGGCATTGTACCCATGTACTGATATTCGCCTATGTTCTCATTACCCAGGATACCATAGCTGGTACGCAGTTTAAAGAGATTGATGCTTGATACATTGAAGAAATTCTCACGGTCAATGCGCCATCCTGCTGAGAATGATGGGAACCAGTCCCAATGATCCTCACTTGAAAGGCGGCTGGATCCGTCACGACGTACAGTTGCCTGAAGCAGGTATTTTCCGTCATAATCATATGTGAATCGGCCAAGATATGAAGCCAGTACATGCTCGCTCTCATACGAACCGGCATCGCGTGTGGCAGCATTTCCCACCTGCAGGTAATAAGGCTCGGGCATATTGTTGCCGCGTCCTGTAAGAGTATGATAAGTCTCACGCTCAAATGTCTGACCAGCAACCAGATTCAGATGATGGCGCCCCATTGTACCCTCATATGTCAGGAAGTTCTCAATCAAGGCATCGGTATATGAACGATAACCTTCGTTAAGTGTCTCGTTGCTCTTGTCCAGATAGTTGGTTGTACTCTGGATGAAAGCCGGGACAAATGTAAAGTCCTTGGCAAATGTACGGCTGTAAGAGAGGTTCAGGTTATATGAGAGCTTATGGTTCTCATTCTTGTGCCCTATCATATCCAGAATGTCAACCTTGGCTGTTCCGGTAGCAACAATCCTGTCAACCAGAGTATTGCGTTCAAGCAGATTATTGGTCAGAAGCGGGTTGGTCATTCTCAGGTCACCATGAGTCTTATCATAATATGTTCCATAGCCGAAAGAGTCATAGTTGTACTCGGTTGCAGGAGCCAGCACATCGTCCAGAACCCAGGTGCGGCTGTCGCGTGCCAGGATGGTGGGAGGCATAATCAGTGCAGATGCCATCACCGGATACTGCTGACCGTAAAGACCCTGAACATACTCATTGGCATTACTCATGGACATATTGTTCTGCTTGCTGTGGCTATATACTATACCTGTCTTGAGGCTTATGAACTTGACATCCATGTTATTGTTTATTCGGGCTGTGAAGCGGTCAAAATCAGGACCTGCTCCCTCAAGGGTTCCCTTCTGGCTGAAATAGTCAAGACCTATGTTATAGGTATTGTTCTGGCCTCCGCCTGATATGTTTACGTTGTGGTTCTGACGGATACCGGTCTTGAACATGGTATCAAACCAGTCAGTATTGTACTTTGAAGGATCCAGGTAGTCAGCGCTGGCGGGATTGTAGCCCGAAGGAGCTTCCATGCCGCTGTTGGCGAATGCCATTCTCACATAATCTCCATATTCTTCCGAATCCATGACATCATACACACCTTTCCTGATGCGGTCAACGCCGAAATAGCCCGAATAGTCTATCTTCATAGGCTGCTCCTTCTTTCCGCTCTTGGTAGTGATGATGACCACGCCGTTAGCAGCACGTGAACCGTAGATGGCTGCTGCCGATGCATCCTTGAGGACCTGCAGTGTCTCAATATCGTTAGGTGAGAAATCACGGATTGATGTACCCATAGGAACACCGTCAATCACATACAGAGGGCTTGTATCGCCAAAGCTGCCCAAACCGCGGATACGGACTGCCGGATCGGCACCGGGCTGACCGTCGGTAGTGATGTTTACACCAGCCACCTTACCCTCAAGCATTGAGGAGATGTTGCTGTGTGACACACGCTTCAGTTCCTCGGCTTCAACTACAGCCACAGAACCTGTTAAATCGGCCTTTTTCTGTGTACCGTA
>JAGCPB010000102.1 GCA_017642425.1 Bacteroidaceae bacterium | reverse complement strand
TACACCGTGTCCGCCTCCATGTCGCACGTGTTCTTGTATGTCGCCATCCACGTACGGCTACGGCCGCACGTGCTCGTGTTCTCCACCGTGCCGGCGCTCACCGTCGCCTCAGCGTCGGCGTTGCATTCGTCCGTCACCGTGAAGTCGGCGGACGTCGGGGCGGTGATCTCTGGGTTGCAGCCAAGGTCCGCATCGGCGAGATCCGTGCTGATCGACGGCTTCGACATCTCCGTCCACGTGTACGTCACCGTCACCGGTGTGGCCGTATGGTTACAGGCGTCTGTGCAGGTGGCCGTCCATACTCTGACTTTATTGCAGCCGCTGGACTGTGAATCATCGTAGCTGACATTAATGGGGGCATTAATATTACAAGCAGCAGTAACAACAAAATCAGCTGCGGTCAAAGTGGGAACTTCAGGATTGCAACCCAGGTCGTATCTTTCATTCAAGCCTTCACGTCTTGAAAGTACAGGAGCCGCCGGCTCCAAAATCGTGTACGTATATACCCAGTCGTGCCTGTGGCCCGCGCAGTCTTCATAAACATACGTATAGGTCACATCGCCATTACATGGGGGAATCAGGCTGATAATTGTGTCAACCGGTCTGAGCGTTTGACGACATCCATCCGTGACAACCGGCAAACTATTCGGACCAGAAACAGGAATCTGGCTGGGACAAGTCACCTCTTCGCCACGTGCAGTGGGCACTGTGAAGTCCCCAACTGTAACGGTGATCGTTGCTGTATCGGCAACTTCACAAGATTCATCACTATACGACACCACATACGTGTAGTTCTTGCCGCACTCGTAAGTGTACTGCGGAGTCCAAGTCTGACTACCCGATGCCACGTTCGTCACAGGATTCTCAGCCAGAGTATCTCCATCGCTGTTTTTCAAAACCCAAACCACACTGTTGGTAGCCGCCACATCGGCAAATGTGGCTTGCAGTTGAATATTATTTCTCGGACAAGAAGTGGTATCAGAGACACTAATGGTCGGCTTTGTGTTAAAGACAACCTCTACGTCAACCGGCTGGCCGCAGGAGTCGTCGGGAGTGAACGTGACCACAACGGTACCTCCTGCACTGGCCGTCAGATTGTTGTTTGCGATGGTGGCACTACCCGATTTCACACTCCAGGCACCAGTCACAGACGCAGGCGCGTTGGATCTCTCTGGAAGGCTCACCACCTCGTCCTCACAATAGGGGGATTCCAGCGTGAACTCCACCACGGGCTCCCATACCGCATACAAATAGTCGTACGGATTGGCCTCATCAGCCGCCACTGAGTCGGCAGTCACTCCTGACAAAGAGGTGAAATGTGCTTCCTCCCCACCCTCTGCAGGTACATATATTAAGAAGTTGGCAGTGCAGGTGGGATAAATGGAGTCCACCGTCTCGCTCTCCTGCCATTTGTGTTTGTGCCATCCCTTGAAGAGGTAACCTTCACGAGTCGGAACGGGTATGCTCACGGCCTCGTTGATATGCAGCTCGGCATGATGATCAGGGTCATAGCCGTCGGTTTTGCCGTCCACACGCACAGTGTCACCTGTATAGTTGTCAAACCAAATAATGAACGTCGGAGTGTGTCTCTCTTTGGGTTCATATACAGCAACCAGCTGAATCGTGTAGGAGGTGTCATCATCAACAATCGTTTGTTTGGCATTGTCAATTAATATTGTATAGTCAGCTCCGGGAAAAACCGTAATGCCGGAAGATACATATTCACGAGTCGCAGTATCATATCTCTGCAGATCCCAATAGGAAAACACAAAGTCGGTATCTTGAGGAATGGTAGGTGCGGATTCTGCGATAGCCGATGTGTTATCGAGATAAAGTTTGGGATCTTGGTGACAGGTAATCCCTTCACCGCAGATATATTCAACACCAATACCATCAGCACCTTCTACAATCTTACGCCACTTAGCATATAAATCCACTTTCTTGGTTATCCACGGACGGTCATTACCTACCCATACCCCACTGTTGTTGTAATTAACCAAGGTGTCGGAACAATAGATTGTATCACCGGAAATCACGCCCCATTTATTCATGGGATCTGTGTAATCCGTGTTTTTGTCGTAATCTGAATAGTATCTATAACTCGCATTAAAATGGGTGCTGGAACTGAATACCTGTGTGCATGTCGAGTCAGTGTACCAGCCCACGAACTTATATCCTGGACGAATGCCGGTGGGAACGCTGATGCCCTCACCATAAGTGGCACGGAAATTCATCTGCTGGCTAGCAGAGCCCCACTCCAACTCGGGATCATTGGCGGCATTCGGATGGAGGAAAACACGGTACTGGATCTGACGCCACTTGGCATACACCTTGATACCGCCAATCGGCATTGTAGTCCATACGTAGGGTGTTGTACAGCCTTCATCCAAGTACCATCCTTCGAAAACATATCCCTCTTGGTTATTAGGAAGGGCAGGGATATAGCTTGTATCTTCAGCCGAAATCGTCAAACCATGCCCTATGAAAGCACTTGAGGTAATCAAGTGAGCGGCTCGGTTTTGAATCTGGTTGCCATTACCGTCCACATAGTTTCCGTCGAAATAACTAATCTGAAATTGCTGACGATTGTAAATATAATTCAGGTGATATAGCGTGGTACCATTTTCGGTTGTCGTCCAGTGTTCACCCGTGAATGTACCCTGATTGTTTTGACCTAATCTGGTCACATAGTCAAAACCTTGATATTTCGGCTCATTCTGGTTGACATCATCCGTATTACTGGAACGAACCACTAAAGTGTCATACGCATAGTAAGTCCGGCCATTGTAATTTCTCGTAATAGTGTTAGGAGAAGGTGTTTCTCCGTCTGCAAGTTCGAACCAAATGTGGTATCTCCAGTTATAGTAGTTTTGTGGGAAACGGATAACCACATAGTTTCCGTTTGCGTTGTTTGTGGCACCCAAGATATTTTCATTCATAACCGTGATAATGCCTTTGACCGTACCAGAGCCCGTGTTTGTAGCACGGGGTTTCAGTTTCGTCCCGACCATCATCACATAGCTGACCGCTTCGCGATTATCTACTCCAATAATTTTATCGTATGTCGGCCAATTGTTGCTGATATCCTGTCCATAGAAAGCCTGAATTGTGAAATAATAATACGTGTAATTCGTATTACCGAATTGATGTGTTTCTGATTGCAATGTATATCCATTGACGCTCGGATGATTGTCACTATTATACCATGTGACCAAATTGTCTAAAGTTGCTCCGGTACCAGAATTGTCACCACATGAATATTGTCTACCATTTCCTCCTGGTGATCTATACAGGTAAAACTTAAAGTTATAAGTGATTCGGTCATAATATAGGTTCAGCACGGCATCGCCCTCCGGAGTAATGGTCACTTGTTGGTTCTTGCTGCCCTCTGTCAGGCAGAAACCCCTGTAGTGACCATAGACAGCAGTATAAGCAGGATTATCAATAGTATTATTGTTGTCGGTGTATGGCTGGTTGGACAACTGACCATTGCCAAAAGTGGTATCGTTTCTGGCATAGTCTTCATCACCATTATCCACAGATTCGTAAGGGATATACTGGCCTACCGTACCATTATTAACCACAAAAGATCCTTTCACCTCATAGCCCGTTCTACTCAGATTTTGCGTCCAAAAAATGATCGTATAGGGAGCTCTTGGATTAGGCAACCACTTGGCATAGATGGTGGTGTTGGTATCAAGTTCTCCCCCAAAAGAGAACGCGCTATCCGGTGTACAGCTCTTATTCAAGAACCAACCGCCAAAGCTGTATCCATAGCGTATCATTTCTTCATCACTGCAGGGCTCATGCGTCACATCACCTGCCAGCACAAATTGGGGCGCATTATACTTACCGCCTTTACCGTTTTCATCAAACACCAGCCAATGGCCAGCCGGAATATAAGGGTTGAACACCACGTCACCGGTAATGACTATCTGCGTGTCATTGGGGAAAACCTGTTCGTCTGAATTATGTCCTTCAACATTATCGCTAAAAGAAGGATCCACAAACCATCCCAACAAAGTATGGTGGTCGTCTAAGGTGAAGTTTTGCAAAACGGTGTATTCCATTTCCCTGACTGCAGTATCTTGCAGATAATTCTCGGAACTCAGCACCGTTCCATTGGTATCCAAATAGGTGACTGTAAACGACTTATATAATAAAGCATAGAAATACAAAGTATCGCCTTCTCTTATGCCTGTGCCTGCGTTTAATGCGGCTTTAATATCGGTACGTACGCCTTCAATAGTCTTGGCTGAAGCGGCATCTTCAATCGTATAGGTATAATGATTACCTGCACCATTCATACCCGCATTATACCAACCGCGGAAAATCAGGTCCGAACTATATTCTCCTGCTCCAAGATCATACACAATCTTGTTAAATAAGGTATCATTAGGATCAGTTGGGTCTATATCATTCTTTTTCACCATGATGGTGGTTTCTCCGTCTGCCTGCTTGAATGTCACCGCCAGACGTGCATTTCCACCCGTCTCCGTCACAATATACACCGAGAACGAGCGGGCCGCGAAGGTGATCTTGCCGTTCACCGGGCTTACGGTGGTGACAAACTCAAGGCCATCGGCCCCCTCATGCCAGACATCAAGCAGCTGTCCGTCGGTGAAGCGAGGGTCAGTGATGGAGAGCGTTGCAGGTTGTCCCGCTTGGGGCTGCCACGGCTGTCCATCCTTGGTAATAGTGATGTCGTAAGCACCATAAAGTTGTTTGCCTTGGGGAGCGGTGCGTTGCACGGGGGTTGCGTTCACCGAGGCTCCTGCGGGCATTCTGCCGGAAACGGAGAAGGCAAGCTGCCGTCCGTCTTGGGTTGTAATGTTACGATTTGCGGTGATCTGTCCCGTATGATTCTGTACCGTAGTATAGGCCGAACCCTTTGGAACAGAGCTATGGCTCTGTGCGTTAGCACCTAACCTTGCACCTGCCAACAAAGCCATCATACATACGAAAAAATAGATTTTCGTCAATCTTACAGAATAGATTTTTTTCATAAATATTGTTTTTTATTTCAAATTTCACACATAAATTTTTCACGAAATGCCCTAAAACAGGACATTTCGTTATTTTATTTCACAATTTGCAAAAATACACTATTTTTTTACAATAAGTAACAAAGTTTATCAACAATTATTTTTTTTTGTTAATAAACTTTTTTTTATATGCGAAGAAAGCCTGAAAATACTATACTACAAGGGCAATCTGGCAAACAAAAAAAAAGCAGATGCGTGGGTCACACGCATCTGCTTGGTTTGAATTAAATACGTCGCGATGGACGGTCGGGATTACATTCCTGTGGTCACCTTGCGGACGCATCTGACAGGACGCAGGTCCGCCTTGGAGCTGAGCACCTCTTGGACATTGTCGCAGTAGTAGGAGATCACTGCGCTAATCACCTGGGATGCACCCGGCTGGGACTCAACCTCCCAGAAATAAGCGTACAAGAGAACACCTTCGAAGCGGCCTGCCGCACTGTTGTAGTGACCCTCGGCACGGGCATTGAATCTGCTGTTCGGGTTCGCGCCGTTAGAGCCAGGCAGCCAGTACTGGGCATTGAGGTCCTTCAGCAGGGAGGCGTCATCCTCCACAGCGGCTCTGAGAGCGTTGACATCGGCCCGGCTCGGGATACCCCAATTCTCAGGACAGATACCACGCACATAGTCGCCTTCGCACTCATCCGTGTAGGTGGTCGGCACATCATTGTTGTTGTTTTCCTGAACACCCACGGCGGAGTACCAGGAGTAGAGGTAACCGTAGTCTTCCACTGTGGCAGGATCATCATTGACTGCACGGTAGTTCACGATAGGATTGCCGTCAGCGTCCTCCTCGTTGCGGAGGTTCTCGGCCAACCAGCACTGCGAACCGATACGGACTGCCGGGTAGGTGTGCCCGTGATAGAAGACAGGTTCACAAAGAGCGTACTCGATGGTAACTGTCTGGTCGCAAGATGCCAACGTGCTGCCGGCTTCGTCAGTAACAGTCCATGTGACCGTGTAGGTTCCAGGAGTCAGCGAAGTCAATCCGCTGGCAACGCTGGGCGTAACCGTGAAGATGGAGGCGTCAACGCCATCGGCAACCTCAAGTTCCGGAGCAACCAGATCCACGAGATTGACGTTCTCCTCACAATCCCTCATGACAACCGTTTGAGGTGTACCACAATCAATGGTAACCGCAGGAGGTGCGATGGTGAGGGTGACACGGAATTCAGGAGTATAATCGTCATTCACAGTGTCATTCTGAGCGTTCACGATAAAGAAACCGGTTTGGATTGCAGCCAGATCCATCACATAGTTGAACTGGCCGTCGGTACAAGTGTAAACGTCTTGCTCGGCACTTTCCGTGGTGACTGTACCAGAGATGAAATGATCGGTGCCGCAAAGAGGAGGTGTCACCGTCAATTCATCGTAATTGGCAACAAGCACCTCGCCGTCATAGTTCTTGAACTTTTCGCCAGAGATCAAGATTCTCTTCTTCGACATTGACAGCGTACCCGGATCAGTAATGAGGTTGGCGTACTGGTCGGTCATATCCACATCGTCAGAATTCGTAATCGTGTAGCTGAACGCATTCGTCACGTTACCGTCAGAAACATGCGTAATCGAAGCATTGGCATCAGGTGTGAAGGTAATCACATCACGCGTAGGAAGTGTCACCGTAGCGGTGGACTCACCCTCAGCGACAGTCACATTATAGGTTTCCCCGCCGTAGGTCACCGTGTAGGAGTGACTCGTATGCGTATTGCCATCGTACGTCCAGTTGCCGTCGGAAGAAGCGATTGTCAGAGCGGTCGTGTTCTGCGTCACCGTCACCTTGACAGCTACATCCTCCGCATTACAACCAAATTCATTGGTTGCACTGACCGTGAAGTTGTACACACCAACGACAGGGATGTCGGAGGTAAGTGTCTGGTTAGAATAGCTGAAACCGGCAGGCCAATTTGCACTGTTAGGATCAGGATTAATAGATACCGTAGAGTTGGTATTTGTAATCACCGCCGGAATGATATTCTGTCCGTATTCAATCTCCTGTTCGGCATTGGTTACCGTCAATGTGGCCTGCGGGTTCACCGTCAGGGTCAAGGTCACAATGCTGTCGCAGCCGTTCGCGTTGGTTGTGCGGATCGTGTCGTAATGGACGCTCGGAAGCGTGCTGTAAGGAGCGTCGTACGTGAAGCCGTGATCATTGTACGTGCCGCCAGCG
>JAGCPB010000101.1 GCA_017642425.1 Bacteroidaceae bacterium | reverse complement strand
TTATTACGCAATGATTCTGATGTCTTTCCAATCGCAATAACCGTTAGCGACTGCCTCCTTGAGGGCGGCATCAAGACCTTTCTTGTTAATGATTCTCAGGCCGGCAGCACTGAGTTTGAGGCTGATCCAGCAATTCTCCTCTACATAGAAGAACTTCTTGGTGAACAGGTTAACGTCAAATGTCCTCTTGGTCCTGCGCTTTGAGTGAGAGACATTGTTGCCAACCATTGCCTTCTTTCCGGTGATCTGACAAATTCTTGACATATCTATCTGTTTTTATTCGTTTTTTGCACTGTTCTCAAAACAGGGTGCAAATTTACATGATTGTTTTTATTCTTCCAAACAAACTAGATTGTTTTTTATTTGTTTAGCATTATTTGTGGTTTACTTTTTCCATGCGGCAAGCACTCGTTGCTTCGCTACACTCGGTTTTTTGCGCTTAACGGCCTGAAAGGCCTTAAGCGTCAGGATGGGAACCCTACTGCGTATCAGAACCATTTTACCTTTTCTTAGTTTGGGGCGGCCACGCCCCAAACCCGTTCCATTCCACTACGTTCCATTCCACTCTGCCGGCCTCCGGCCGGGTAAAACGGAACCCCGACGGGCTTCGCTGTCGGGGTTTCGTTTTACTTGGTGCAGAGGGAAACTATATCCTTGTGTTGGAATAGATTGGTACATCTATCCCGCAGAAATCCTTGTCCAGGTATTTGAAATAGCCTGTGCAGGCTATCATGGCGGCGTTATCGGTGGTGTATGAGAACGGTGGGATATAGACCTTCCAGCGGTAACGGCGCGCATGGTCCTGGAACGCCTCGCGCAGTCCCGTATTGGCCGATACCCCACCCGCCACTGCAATCTGTGTTATGCCGGTATCTTTTGCAGCCAGACGCAGTTTCTTCATCAGAATCTCTACAATGGTACGCTCAAGTGAAGCGCAAAGATCCTCCTTGTGATGTTCGATGAAATCGGGGTCTTCCTTTACCCAGTCACGCAGATTATAAAGGAAAGAGGTCTTGAGTCCGCTAAAGCTGTAATTGTATCCCGGAATATTTGGTTTGCTGAAAGTAAATGCCTTGGGATTTCCCTGACGCGCCAACCGGTCAATGACAGGACCGCCGGGATACCCGAACCCCATAACCTTTGAGCACTTGTCCATAGCCTCACCGGCGGCGTCATCGATAGTCTGCCCCAGAATCTCCATCTTGTTATATGATTCCACCCTGACAATCTGAGAGTTACCGCCCGAAACCAGCAGACACAGGAACGGCATCTGCGGAGTCTCCAACTCCTCGCCCGGTTGCCTGATGAAATGGGCCAATATGTGTCCCTGCAGGTGATTGACCTCTATCATCGGTATATTCAGAGAGCGGGCAAAACCCTTGGCAAAAGAAACACCTACCAGAAGTGAGCCCATAAGACCGGGACCGCGCGTAAAAGCAACGGCGCTGAGCTGTCCGGCATCAATTCCGGCCCTTTTCAACGCGGTATCAACTACCGGAACAATGTTCTGCTGATGCGCACGGGATGCCAGTTCGGGCACTACCCCGCCATATTCCTCATGAACCTTCTGGCTGGCAACAACGTTTGACAGCAGTTCACCGTTACGGATCACTGCAGCCGAAGTGTCATCGCAAGATGATTCTATACCCAAGATATAGATGTCTTTTTCCATTTTTTACTCCATATTTCCTAAGGACGTGCAAAGTTACAACAATATTTCTCTATCTTCGCACCCAATTACTTCATACCAATTAAATAATACGATGATCTGGAACAAGAAGATTGAGTGCATGTCACGTGACGAGATGCACGCCTTACAGAGTGAAAAACTCAAGAAGATTGTGGCTCATGCCTACAACAACTCGCCTTTCTACAAGAAAAGGTTTGATGAACACGGAGTCCGTCCTGAGGACATACACAGTATTGATGACATCGTAAAATTGCCTTTTACAGTAAAGCAAGACCTTCGTGACAACTATCCCTTTGGAATGATGTGCGTACCCATGACCCAGATTCTGCGCCTGCACGCATCATCCGGCACCACAGGCAAGCCCATTGTTGTGGGTTATGTACAGAAAGACCTTGACAACTGGTCAGAAGCAGTGGCCCGTTGCCTTACTGCATACGGGCTTGGAAGCGATGACCTGGTTCAGATTGCATACGGATACGGCCTTTTCACCGGTGGTCTGGGCGCTCATGACGGTGTTACCCGGATTGGCGGAACAGTAATCCCCACCAGCAGCGGAAATACTCAGAAACAGCTTCAGCTCATGCAGGACTTTGGCGCTACCGCAGTAGCCTGCACCCCATCCTACGCCCTCTATATGGCCGAGGAGATTCGCAAGCAGGGTCTTGACATTAACAACTTCAAGCTCAAGGTTGGCATATTCGGTGCAGAGCCATGGACCAACGCCATGCGCAAGGAGCTTGAGGATAAGCTTCATATCAAGGCATACGATATCTACGGCCTCACTGAGATAAGCGGTCCCGGTGTTGGAGGCGAATGCGAATGCCAGAACGGCACTCACCTTTGGGAGGACCTCTACTATCCCGAAATCATTGATCCCGTCACCCTGCAGCCGGTTGAACACGGACAGAAAGGTGAGCTGGTATTCACCACTCTCGACAAGTGGGGCATGCCTATGATCCGCTACCGTACACGTGACCTCACCTATCTCAACTATGACAAGTGTGATTGCGGCCGTACCGCAGTACGTATGGGCAAGATTCTGGGACGCAGCGACGACATGATGATCATACGTGGAGTGAACGTATTCCCGTCACAGATAGAGTCCATACTGCTGGAGTTCCCGGAGTACGAGCCATACTTCCTCATAGAGGTGGACCGCGTGAACAACACCGATACATTCGATATCCAGGTAGAGGTCAAGCCGGAATTCTACACAGACCAGATCAACGAACTGGTACGTCTGCGCCAGCGTCTCACTTCAAGAATCCAGAGCGTTGTCGGCATTCAGCCCGCCATCAAGATTGTTCAGCCCGGCACCATAGAGCGTTCTACCGGCAAGGCAAAGAGAGCTATTGACCACAGAAAATTTGAATAACCCAAATACATCCCGACTATGCTTATCAGACAGATTTCAGTTTTCCTTGAGAATGAGAAGGGAAAATTTGCCGAGATAGCCCGTCTGCTCGGTAACAACAACATAAACATGAAGGCATTCACCGTATCCGAGACTCAGGATTTCGGCATTGCCCGTATCATAGTGGAGCGTGAACAGATTGAGCGCGCCTTCAATCTTATCAAGGCCAACTCATATGCCGTAACCATGACTCACGTTGTCTACCTGGAGTGTGCTCACAAACCGGGTGCAATGGCTGAAGCTATGGAGAAGCTGGCAGCCGCCGGAATATCGGTCGAATACATGTACGCCTTTGCAGACTCGTCATCCGAGTTCTCACATGTGATTATACGTCCCGATAACACAGAACTTGCCAACCAGATAATCTCTGAGTTGTAAAATGAAAGGCCGCCCTATCAGGTGGCCTTTATTTTGCGGAAAGAGTGGGATTCAAACCCACGGTACGGCTAGGCCGTACGCCGGATTTCGAGTCCGGTCCATTCGATCACTCTGGCATCTTTCCTTGATTCCGGCGGCAAAGGTAAATAAAAATACGAACCATTCTATTGCCGGCGTAACTATTCTTAACTAAATTGTTGATAAAAGGAAACCTTTTAATAAGGGGTGATTTCGGAGAGTTGTTGTAATTTTGCTGCCAGAATACTAAACACATTTCTTAATAGCAAATGGGCGGATTTTTTGGAGTCGTCTCTAAGCAGAGATGCATCAATGATCTTTTTTACGGAACCGACTATCAGTCACATCTGGGAACAAGCCGCGCCGGAATGGCAACCTACAGCCTTGAAGACGGCTTCTTCAGAACCATCCACAACCTTGAGAACGATTATTTCAGGAGCAAATTTGAGCGTGAACTGGACCGTTTTAACGGCAACAGCGGCATAGGTGTAATAAGTGATACTGATGCGCAACCCATGCTCATGAACAGTCATCTGGGACGTTTTGCACTTGTTACGGTAGCCAAGATCAACAACAAAGAAGAGATCTGCGGGCATCTGCTGGATGAGAACATGCATCTGAGTGAATTCAGCAGCGGCAAGATCAATATCACTGAGCTCATTGCTCTGCTCATTATAAAGGGTAAGGATTTTGTTGAAGGTATTGAGAACGTCTATAAGACAATCAAAGGCTCTTGCTCAATGCTGCTTCTGACAGAACAGGGAATCATTGCTGCCCGTGACTCTTGGGGCCGCACTCCGATTGCACTCGGTATGAAAGATGGTGCTGTAGCCGTAACAACCGAGACTACCGCATTCCCCAATCTCGGATATGAGACCAAACTCTATATCGGTCCCGGCCAGATAGTAAAGATTACGGCCGATGGATATGAGGAACTGCGCAAGCCTAACCGGAAGATGCAGATTTGCTCATTCCTTTGGGTTTATTACGGATTCCCCACCAGTTGCTATGAAGGTCGCAATGCCGAGGATGTGCGTAATGAGCTGGGACGCGTTATGGGACGTGAGGATGACGTTGAGGTGGACGGCGCATGCGGTATTCCTGACAGCGGTCTTGGAATGGCTGTCGGTTACGCCGAGGGTCATAAATGTCCGTATGTAAGGGCCGTGGCCAAATATACCCCTACCTGGCCCCGCTCATTCATGCCTACAGATCAGGCCCGACGCAACCTTGTGGCCAAGATGAAACTCATATCGAACAAGGATATCCTTAACGGAAAGCGCCTGGTATTCTGCGATGACAGTATCGTTCGCGGCACACAGCTTAAGGACAACTCACATGATTTCTATGAGTCTGGGGTAAAGGCCGCTCACATGCGTATCTCATGCCCGCCCCTAATCTATAGCTGTCCTTTTGTGAACTACTCTGCCAGCAAGAATGACCTGGAACTGATAACACGCAGGGTAATTCAGGACTTTGAGGGTGATAACCCATCGCAGGAGACACTCAGCAAATACGCCACGACAGGTTCTCCCGAATACAAGAAGATGGTTGTCGAGATTGCAAAACGCCTACAGCTTACCACTTTGAAATTCAGTTCGTTGGAGACTTTGGTTCACGCAATCGGCCTGCCTAAGGAACGTATCTGCACACACTGCTTTGACGGCAGTTCGTTCTACACTCTTGAGGAGCAGAACAATTGAAAATTGAGAATTGAAAATTGAAAAGTAAAATAGCCCATGACATTAAAAAGCCTTCGGAAATCCGAAGGCTTTTTATAATTTTCAATACTCAATTTTCAATTCTCAATTAATTCTTTGAAACGCCGCATTCCGGCGGTGGCAACGTCCTTTATGTGCACTACGCCGCTTACGTGCGCGGCTGCTGACGGATCGGGGTCAATCATATAGATTTTGCAGCCAAAAGGAGCATATTGGTATAGGCCGGCTGCCGGATAGACCTGCATAGATGTGCCAATAATAAGCAGGATATCTGCCCTACTCACTGCATCGGCAGCCTTGCTAAGGTTTGGCACCTGCTCACCGAACCACACTATATGCGGACGCAACTGGGTGTTGTGGGGACCACCTTTATCGCCAAGATTTATGGCCTTATAGCCTATATCCTGCACGTAACGCTCGCTCCAGTAATCCATATCGGTATAAGTGTCTTCCGGACGCACTTTTGTCAGTTCGCCATGAAGGTGAATTATATTGGAGCTGCCGGCACGCTCATGCAGATTGTCCACATTCTGGGTGACCACCGTCACATCATAATCCTTTTCAAGCTCTGCAACTATCAGATGAGCCTCATTGGGTTCTACTGTAGCCAGCTGCGCGCGACGCTCATTGTAGAAGCGCAGCACACGCGCAGGATCACGATACCAGCCGTCAATGGTTGCTACCGCCTCTACTGGCTCATTGTCCCACAGACCGTTCCCTCCGCGGAATATAGATATACCGCTCTCGGCGCTGATGCCGGAGCCGCTCAGAACAACTATCTTTTTCATTTCACAATGTTCATTTCGTCAAGCAGATAGCTTGCACCGCCAAACTTATCCATCATCCATAACACATAGCGGATATCAACGCAGATACAACGCTGCAGTTCCGGCTCAAATATCACGTCACCGCTCATAGCCTCCCAGTTGCCGTCAAATGCCAGGCCGATAAGGTTACCCTGGGCATCCAACACGGGGCTGCCGGAGTTTCCGCCGGTTATGTCAAGATTGGTAATGAAACATGTGGGAACCTCTCCGTCCGGACCGGCATACTGGCCGAAGTCACGTTTCTGATACAGCTCCTTCTGACGTGCAGGAACGCGGAACTCATAATTGGTGGGATCCTCCTTGTCAATAACACCCTTCATGTTGGTGTAGAAATCATAATGTTTGCCTTGTTTGGTGGTGTAACCCTGGACTGTACCGTATGTGAGCCGGCAGGTAGAGTTGGCATCGGGATATGACTTGGAGCCCTTGGTCCATTCCATCAGACCGGCTGTAAACACTGTTGAAGCCGAATCCCTCAATGCAGCCGCATCATATGAGTATGAGGCGTTTATGCGTCTGCGGGCAGCGCTTAACTGTGCGTTCAGGTCTGTGGTGGGATCCATAGACAGATCCTGACCACGGAATGATGAAAGTCTTTCAGGACTTGTATACGCACTGTAAATGAATATGTTATCCACATTAAGCTTTGACAGGTCAAGAGAGTCCTTGGGGCTTGCGTTGTCCATATAGAACTTTACCATAGCCTTAGCAATATCAAGGTCCAGTGACGGGCTGTAGTTGCGGTAGAAAGACTCGCGGTCAAAACCGTTCATCTGAGCAATACGCAACAGTTCTATATTGCCAAGACTTTCACTATAGACTGCATTGCGCAGATTGTATTCGGTATTACGCTTTACATTCTCCTCTATCACGTCAATCACATTGCCGTATTTGGCCTGACGTTTGGGCTTGGCATTCACCCAACTCATGAAATCAGCCTCTTTCTGGCGCTGGCGGGCAATCACGTCAAGGTCTGCAAAGCACTCTCGCATTCCCTGCCATTTTTTCCAACCGTTGGCCGATGAAGCATACTTGTTGGCATACTGCAGACTGATGGTGTCATTGGAGCGCATCCCCTGCCACATAACATCCTGACGCACGGTACGGGCAGCTATGCGCACATCCTGAACCTCCATCATCTGCTCCAATTGGGCAGCCGTCTGGAAGCGCTGCGTGCGTCCGGGATACCCCATGATCATGGAAAAATCACCCTCCTCTATACCCTTGAGTGATATACTAAGGAAACGTTTGGGCTTAAGCGGAATGTTATCCTCACTGTAATCGGCAGGATTACCGTCACGGTCAGTATATACGCGGAACATTGAGAAATCGCAGGTATGGCGCGGCCACATCCAGTTATCGGTCTCACCGCCGAATTTTCCGGCCGATGCGGGAGGCGCACCCACAAACCTCACGTCACGATATACCTTGTTGACAATGATATATTTCTGATTGTCATTATAAAAGCCTGTCACCTGCACCTGACAGTCCGGGTTTTCCCTTCTTGTCTTAAGAAACAGCGAATCGGCCTTGTCCTGCTTCATGCCGGTTATATCAATCATGCTCTGAAGAAAAGTTACGGTAAGCCCGGGTACCGGAATCTCCTCTTCCAGGCTCATTGCCCAGTAGCCATCTTCAAGATAGTTGTGTTCTGGGGTTGATAGTCCCTGTATGCTGGAATATCCGCAGTGGTGGTTGGTAACAAGCAAACCTTTCTCTGAAATGATTTCGGCAGTGCAACCGCCGCCAAAATGCACGACCGCATCCTTAATTGAAGGTTTCTTCTCATTGTAAATCTCCTGCACACCAATCTTGAGGCCCAGCTTCTTCATATCCTTCTGGTTCATCTTCTTGAGTGTGGGCAGCATCCACATTCCCTCATCGGCACGGACCGATGTTACAGCCAGCACCATGGCCAGCATAAGTATAACTTTCTTCATACCATTTTATTAGTTGACAATGATGCAAATTTAGCATTTTCCCGTATCTTTACGACACGCTAACCAGATTCTTTTTATGATAAGTTTTCCGCGCCATATCATCTGTATTGTAATATGTGTGTTGACATGCATAGGTGTCAAGGCACAGAGACCACAAAGACCACAAAGACTTCATTGCGATACATATCAGTACGTTGAACGTGACACATTCCTGTGCCTTGATGTCTATAAGCCCGATACCCCCAGGGCCGATAAGGCCGCAGTGCTTATGGCATTCGGAGGAGGATTCATCAGCGGAGAGCGTAACAACCGCCAGATGAAGAATTGGGCCCGCGCTTTGACTGACCAGGGATTTACTGTAATATCCATAGATTACAGGCTAGGATTCAAGGACAGCGCAATGGTGGCAAGTCACAGCACACTGTTCAAGGTAACCGGACTGTTCAAGTACTGTATTGACATAGCCGTAGAGGACTGCGCGGTTGCGGTTGCATGGGTGCATTCAAACGCCGGAATGTTGGGCATTGACCCGTCCAGGATCATTCTTACAGGCAGTTCGGCCGGAGCCATCACCGTATTGCAGCTGGATTACTGCAGAGCCAACTCGCTTGCTGAAGCATCGGCCCTACCCCCTGGTTGGAAACCCGCAGCAGTCATTCCTTATTCCGGTGGAATAATGTGTCATGACAGCAAGCTGAAATACGCCACGGATCCCGCACCCACAATGCTTATGCACGGCAAGAAAGACAGGATTGTTACATATAAGAGTATCGGACTGCCTTTTGCAGACAAGATGCACGGAGGCAAGAAGGTTGACAAGGCCATGAAGCGACAGGATATACCTCACTGGTTCATACGTTTTGAGGACATCGGACATGAAGTGGCCGATTGGCTTCCAGGCTCTATAGACCTGTTCTGTACATTCGTAAACCTGACACTTGACGGCCGAATCACTACACTTGACGCAACTATGACTGATTCAAACCTTAAGCCTGCCAGCTGGGCACAGATGTCCATGTTACAGCTTTACGGGGGCAAAAAAAGAAGATAAACCTTACTTTAACAATTGATTATGAAAATTGGAATTATAGTAGCAGGCTGGATAGCCGACAAGAGGCGTACGGGTCATACAAGGTATGCTATGGACTGAGTAAAAACGGTGGCAATGGGGACGGTTCTTGATGGTACCGTCATTATATGGAGATAATAAATAAACAGCGGCGAACAACAACGCCGCTGATTATTATTTGGCAAAACGGATTCCAAAAGAACCGTCCCTATGGTATTATTTGAAGATAAGCTGGGCGAACTGATAGAGGCTGCGGCGCCAGGTGTGCCATTCGTGAGCGGTACCCTCAGATATGTAACCTACGGCTTTCACTCCCATACCGTTAAGAGCCTCGGCTGCCTCCATAACTCTGGGGTTCTCCTTGCTTCCTGAACTCATGAACACCAGCTTGGCGGTATTTTTGAAACCATTGGCACCGTTAACATCCTCGGGGCTGATGGTGCCGCCGCTGAACATACCTATATAACCGAACTTGGTGGGGTTAGCCAGCGTGATACGGCGTGTCTGACCGCCACCCATCGACAGACCGGCCATGGCGCGGTGAGCGGCATCGGTATATACACGATACTCCTTCTCGATGAACGGGATGATGTCATTCATCAGCACTACAGAGAAAGCGTCATTGCTGCCTCCACGGCCACCCTGCTGGCCCTGCTGTTGCTGAGGCTGCTGCTGAGCGTACTGGCCCACCAGATGGATGTTCTGGCCCTGACCGTAATCCATGACGATGATAAACGGAACAGCCTTCTTTTCAGCAATCAAGTTATCCATGATCTGACCGGCGTGTCCCTGAACGGACCAACCATACTCGTTCTCAGCATTACCATGCTGCAGATAGAGCACAGGATACTTTTTGTTTGGATTCTTGTCATACTCGTTTGGCAGATAGACATAGCAGTGGCGCATGCTCTCAGTGGCCTTTGACCAGTAGTATTTCTCCTCGACAGAACCCTGCGGCACGTTCTTGACCTGCCAGAAATCCATGTCGTCCGACGGAATCTCAATACCGCTTCCCCATCGGCCTGCGCCAAAATAAGAAATGGTACCGGGATCAGGCATAGCCGTACCGTCCACAATCAGCTGATAGTAGTGGAAACCTACATCCTGAGGGGCCGATGTACCCGTCCAAACGCCGTTCTCGTCTTTGGTCATCTCATAACGGCGGCCCAGATCCAACTGCACTGATGTGGCACCCGGAGCACGCAACTGCACACGGACAGCACCCTGTGAGTTCACCATGGGGTACTGACGGCCAGGCTGGTTTGTTATTACTGAGGGTTTGAAATCCTCGACTGCGTCGGCAAATGACGGAACGTTGTTGTTTCTCTGCTGTTGCTGAGCCGATACTGACACGGCTGCAAGCATAAGGAATGAAAGGAAAATCTTTTTCATCTCTTTTTCTGAATATTTGGTTAGTAAATATGTAGGGTTAATTCAATTGCGTTTAATTGCGCTTGTAACCTTCCAGGTTTGCTTTCACTGTCTCCCATTTGTAGTATGGTCCGTCAAACGGTTCCAGACCACGCAAACGGGTTTCCTGTTCCTGATACAGGAACTTGACAAGCACATCTCCTTTCTTGTTGCGATAGAATATTATCTGCAGGTTGCTGCCCATAGGAATATTCCAGAATCCGAGCCAACGGTCACAGATCTGGTCTGCAGGGATACGCTCACCCACTCCTTCTATACCAAGATAGCTTACCAATGCCATCAGCGGGTAATCGTGACCGAATCTTAAATCGGCGGCATACTTGCCTGTAGCTATGCACTCATCGGCCTTGGCTACAATATCCTCAACGCAGGACTGAGCCATGGGAACACGGTCATCACCGGATTCCACAGAGTTGCAGTGACCTGTATAGAGTGACACATTGCTCTGTGCCCAACGCTTGTAGATGGCATCAAAGGGCAGGAAACGGAACAGGTTGTCCTCTATTTCAAAGTCCTCGGCAATAATGGCAGTGTTCCATACATTCTCGGTAAAGCTGCGGGCACTCTTTATGAACGTGCGTGCCCTTGGAACATCAGTAAAGAGACGGGGGAAAACGCCTAAAGTATCATCAGGCAGATCCCTTAAAGCCTCTCTTGCAGCTCTTGACGCTGCCGATGACTTCTGCTGCCAGCCACGCTCGTTATCCAGATAGTCCATGAATTTCTCGCCGGTATCCAGATAGAAGTAAAGCGATGGATTCTGGCGTACAAGAGATGTGGTGAAAGCGTTCATGCTTATAAGGCAACGCTGTACCGTACTGCCGAATGCACGAACCATCTTCTTTCCCTTGAATACGGCAGGATAACGCTTGTACATACGCTCGGCAATGGCGGTATGTTCACGAACTCCTTTCTGCGTAAGGCGGCCGTCCATACCATTGTATGATGCCAGAACCTTACGGGCTGCCACAAGCAGGGAGTCACCGCCTGGAGTGAGTATGCCTATCTGTTTTGCCGTATCCAATACGGCTATTAGGTTCTCATATGAGCTTCCGCCCCAGTTGGAACGTGAGCCGTGACGGCCGTAATGGCTGATATAGAACGGTTTATACCCCTTGGGGGGTTTGGTGTCATGAATCTCCTTGAACTCATAAGAGTTGGTATTGTTGCCGGCACGTGTAGGATCCTCCTTAAGGGCACGGACAGCAGCTTCAGACTGGTGCGCCTGTGCAAAGGCAGATGTCACACATATAAGCAATGCGGGAATAATGGTTAGTCTTTTGATCTTCATAAAGCAATTAGGTTAACTTGTTTTTTATAGGTCAGGTACTCCTGGGTCAGAACGGCTTATTTAAAGCGGTCTGTGCCCCCGTTTCACGTATGTGAAACTAAAATAAGGACCGGATTCCTGGGTCAGAACGGCTTATTTAAAGCCGGTCTGTGCCCAAGGAATCCACTTCTGTACCTCTTTATCTGCTAGTGTCTCGTCAACAAACTGAATGATTGTGTTGGCATCCTCCTTGCCTAGCAGGAACTTGTCAATGAATGCCTCAACCTCAGGATACTGGCTCTGTGGCAACTGGCAGTGACCATGCTTACCCTGAACCGAGAATCCCATGCGGTCCTCAATGCCGAACTTCTTCCAAACCTCGCGGGCGGCCACGCATGATACGTAACCTGCCTCGTCGGCCAGCCACTCATAATCGGTGTTGCCCAGAACCAGAAGGGCACGCGGGCAAACCAGAGCGCAGAGTTCGTGATGATCCATGGGCAGCTTTGATACGTTCTCATCCTTCCAGTCCCACATGGACTCCTTGAACCAGTGGGGATCTGTGTTGCCAAGAGTCTCTACATGGCCCAGAGTCTCTGATACGCGCCATGCAGCAGCACCACCGCCACCCGGCTCCTGAGCGATTGTAAGGGCAATGCGCTCATCGAATGCACCTGACCACAAAGCCATCTTGCCGGCATATGAGCAACCGGTCACGCCGATATGCTTCATATCAATCTTGCTGGCGGCGCCGATAATCTCCAGACCATCAATGATACGGCTAACACCCCAAGGCCACATAGCATATGCACCATTCTCAACAAGTTCAGGATAGATCTTGTTGATGGGTTCGCTTCCGCGTTTCTGCTGATGTGCCATAACCTGACTCATATTGAAGTTCATGGTGGCTATCTTGCGGTCAGGGCAGAAATTACGCGGCAGACTGATACCTGACATACCTATCATAAGAGGGAACGGACCGTCACCCTCCGGATAAGTAATCTTTGAAGTGATAGTCAGGGTCTCACCATTACGGTGTACAATTACAGTAAGGGTATTGTCCTCAAGCTTAGCCTCGATATCCTTCTTATCTACCATAGGTTTCTCACCTACCTCATAGTGATAGAGTTCATGGATAATCTCAGCACGGCGTTTCTCCCAGTCCTTGAACTTTTTGACCTTCTTCTTGCCGTTTGAGAACTCAAACGGGTTAGGAAGTGTCTCAAGGGTTTTTGCCTCATCAACAGACGGGAATGCAGGAGCGGGATACTTGGCGCCCGTAAACTCCTGATCATAAACCAAAGGAATGTTCTTTTGTGCTATTGCCGGAACCATAGCCATAGCTACAGCGGCAAAAAGCAATGATTTGATAGACTTCATTATTGTAGTTTTTAAGTTAGTATAGCCAATTATCAGGTGTAAAAGTAATAATATTCTTTTATTTGCGCATGTTTATATCCACGGAGTTTTACCCCAGCACAACATCAAGCACCATCATAAGTGCAAAACCGAGTGCAAAACCAACGGTTCCTATGTTGGAGTGGTCACCTTTTGATGTCTCGGGAACAAGTTCTTCTATTACCACATAAAGCATTGCGCCTGCGGCAAATGCAAGCATGAACGGCATGATACCTATTATTGACGATGCCAGCAACAGTACCAGCGCACCGCCTAAGGGTTCAACTATTCCGCTCAAAGAACCTATTCCGAATGCTTTCCAACGGCTGTTTCCCTCGGCTCTCAACGGCATTGATATGATTGCGCCCTCAGGAACATTCTGTATTGCTATACCCAGTGACAGAGCCAGCGCTCCGGCCATATTGAAATCGGCAGTCAATGCTCCGGCTATAGCAACGCCTACAGCCATTCCTTCAGGGAAATTATGGATAGTGACGGCAAGAGCCAACTTCGCAGTGCGCGACAATCGGCTTTCAGGGCCTTCCGGACCACCTACAGGATGAATATGAGGTGTTATATAGTCAATCAACAACAGGAACGCAAAACCGGCCAGCAATCCTATTGTGGGTGAAACTACAGCTTTTGTTCCGGTTCCCATCTCCATAGCCGGAATCAGCAGCGACCATACGGATGCGGCCACCATCACGCCCGATGCAAAACCCAGCAAAACTTTCTGCAACAGATCGGGCATATCCTTTTTCATGAAGAACACAAACGCCGATCCCAGTGCTGTGCCCAGGAACGGAATCATCAATGCTGTCAATACGGGATTCATAGATTCATCTCTTTAATTCACAGCAAAAGTATGGCTTTTGATTTGCAATCCGGTTGCAAAAGCGCACAAAAGGTTCAGACCCCTTTGTGTCTTATTGATTCGTAGTATTCGTGACGTGCAGGATTCTCGGGGAACCAGCCTCTAAGCACACGCTTTTCCTGCTGGAACATCTCACCTATTCCCCAAAGGCAGGAGAACGCAAATCCGCCTATTATGGTTGATACAGTCTGGTTCTTGACCAAAAGTGACAGCACGCAGCAAGCCAAGCCGACGACAAGCCAAACCCACCAGATTCTCTTACCCCAATAATACTCCATCTTAATGACGGCAGGATGGCACAGACCGATGCTCAGAAACACCGCTGCGCCCACAATAATTCCACTCCAATTCATGCCACAAAATTACAAAAAACCTCCACAGGGGCACAAAGGGGACGGTTCTTTTTGTGCCCCTACCTTTGGTCATTTTTGTAACTTTGCGGCATCAAAAAAAAAAAACATGGAATACCTGCCTAAAGATCCGGGGATATTAGTGTCGGCAGTGAATATGCTGCTTAGAGATGAGGAGTTTGACTCTTTGGATTCGTTATGCTTTCACTTCAATAAGGAACCGGAAGAGATTAAAAGCTATCTGCTGGAACATGATTTTGTTTTCGATGAAGAACAAAATCAGTTCCGCCCCATAGGATATAAATAAGCATCAGGAGTTTAGGAACTCCAGCACAGCCCGGTTGAATGCCTCCGGGCATTTGTTTGCTATGAAGTGATTTCCTTTGATAAGTACTAGTTGTGAGTCCTGTATGCTATGGGCGATAAGACGGGTGTGTGCATCCTTTATCATATCGTTGTTGCCAGCAATGACAAGGGTCTTTGCCTTTATGGCCGCAATGTTTCCACCATCGTAAAAACCTAGCAGATGGGCCTTATCTATGCCATGAGAGTCCATAAATCCCAACAGGTCATCGGCAAACTGACGGATTGTGAACGGAGCATTACCGCGTGGTGTGTTTCCGTGTCCGCGAGTATCCAAAGCATAAACATGATAATATCGGGCAAACTCATCAATCTGTCCTTTGAAATAGTCACAGTTCTCACCGTTCCCGTGCAACAGAATCAACGGCTCTCCCCGTCCCTTTTCGATATAGTAATGCTCAATATCCATTTATTCTATCATTCCAGGGGTGTCTCAGGATGCTGTACTGCCAGAGGCATATCCTCCTGAGATAGATAGAACATATAGAGTATGACGGGCTTGTCACCGCGATTCTCACCGTGATGTATGGTTCCTACCATTTCAACCACTGCCTCACCTTCATGTACGGTCTTTTCTTTTCCGTCCAGGCCGATGATTGTAAGCTCTCCCTGCATTAGAACACCATAGTTCATTACCGGATGGTGATGCCAGCCCAGTTTCTGGCCGACAGGAAATTCGTATTTTACGGCCACCAGCTCCGGACGACCTTCAAGATAATCGGGAAGTTCAACACCGTCCCAACTCTGGGATGTGCGGATAAGTTCCGTTGAAACTACTTGCTTTGGCTGGTCAGATTTGTTTGCATTACCATTCTTGCAGGCTGTAAACAGGCCTGTTCCACAAATCAGCGTAGATATTAAAACAACTTGTGTGATTCTCTTTCTTCTCATATAGTCCTTGAATTTGAATTCTTCTTCAAAGATACAAAAAAAAGCACAAAAAGCGCTCGGCTCCGAAGGAGACGCTTGGCTTGTCCAAGAACCGTCCCCTTTGTGCTCCTCTCCTTTCTGCCAAATCCTCACTTTTAGTGATTGTACAGAGATTTAGACTGGAATACTTTTGCGGCAGTTAAACCATTAATTGATAAAAGTATGAAACCTGTATTCAAAGTTTTGCTGATGGCTATTGCCTATCTTGCCACGTTCGTAATCGGTTCATTAACCGGATTGATTCACCCTATGTGCTATGCATATGTCGGTGCGTTGCTGCCGCTTCTGTTTGCATTCATTTATCTCTACACATCAACCGTTATGCGCAGTTTCGGCGTTGCAACCGTACTGAACGGTATTCTGATGATCCTTTTACTTATTGCCGGAGAGGCCGATTGGGCACTCGTTGTAGGATTTGTCATCCTTTCAGCCCTTTCTGAGATCATCAGAGGCCGCCAGGGATATGATTCAATCAAAGGCATTCGCCTGAGTTTCCTCCCCTTCGCCTACTCCTTCTTTGCCTACACCGCCCATTGGTGGACCGATACCCAAGGCTCCCTTGCTGCAGCAGTTGAGGAGATGCCTGCAGGTTATGACCAACTGATGATTCCGGTCATTGAGAACATTCCCGTGCTGATCATTGTACTGATTATCACCCTACCCGTTGCTATTCTGGCCATAAGGCTTGCAGAACGTACAATGAAAAAGCAGATTGAATCGTTCAAATAAAGAGAATGTGAAAAAGAGGACTGTCCCCAATTTCACACTGATTTTTTATTTCTTGCGTCTAAAGACAGAACGCTTAAGGCTCCGCTGATAATCGGTAAGCGGGGCCTGATACTTTTCCGGGTCATAGATAATAGGAATATAGCTCCTAACATAATTTGTATATCTTTCGCCAGAAAAGCCCATATGCTCAGAATGACGTAATGGGCCCAATATCACGCCATTGAACCGTTCCCACATTCCTGTCGTGCCAGCGGCCCTTTCACGTATCATCCTTTCAATAGTTAAATCAGCTCCTTTTTCACCAATTACGCCATAATCAGCTTCAGATATAAAAGCTGATTGCGAACGACCGGCAAGTACATATTGGTCAGGCTTGTTTTCCTCTGTAAAGAACCCCACCTCATCGTAGCCTACTTTAGGCATTTTCTTTCTTTTCTCCAGAACTGACAGGTCATGCTTGAGATTCCTGACGCTTACCAGATATGGGCCGGAATCTGAGCCATCGTTTCTGGGGATTGAATATGCCTTGCCCTTGACTCCAGTAAAAGAGTAACCTCCTATCTCAATGGTATTACCTTGCTTATATGATGTAATAAGGTTTTCCAGGATAGTGATTGCATCATCAATGGAACCCATCTCTATTGTAACAGTCTTGCCGCCTTTTTCTTCAATACCCGCAATCCAGAATTCATAAACGGAATTGGAGACTCTGATAAAATTCAAGTACCCTTTATATGCTTTGTTATTTGTTTTGATACCGTCATCATCAAAAATGCCCTCAAGGGTATTCAGTTCCAGATACTGAATCTTCAGGCTGTCCAGTATTATGTCCGGAAGGCTCTGGGGCATTACCTTATCATCCTGATATGATATAAGTGCCACCTGAGACTCCATGAAGGAACCGTCAAAACGGGCCGACATGGTCTGTACTGTTTCTGTTTCTATCTCTGTGTTATCGGCAATAGGCTCATTATTTGTTCCATATACCGTTTTATGGTTTCTTCCGTTTGGTAAGACGGGACGTACAGGAAGCCCGGAGCATCGGCCGGAGGAGTTAATGGACACAAAGCGGGTATCAAAGTAGAAATTGAGAATGTATGCAAAATTCGTACTTTTATCGGAGGTCTTGTCATCTATTGAACCGGACCAGTACCAGCCATATGCATCACGTAACTTGGAGTCTGTTCCGGAATATCCTCCTGCTGCCGGCAGGAAAATGGAATTGCCTTCATATCCGGGTTTCTTACTGGTCACCCTGTAACCGTTCACACCATTCATAGTTGTCCATGTCCAGGTGCAATTGTCAGGATTTATGAG
>JAGCPB010000100.1 GCA_017642425.1 Bacteroidaceae bacterium | reverse complement strand
TGGTTATTATCTAAAACCTTGTTACAGATATGCTGTAGAGGGGGTAAAACATTTTCAGATGTAACAAGGTTTTAACAAGGTTTTTTAAATAGAAATGCCCTACAAGGCTTGTAGGGCATTTTTGTGCGGTGCGTATGGGACTCGAACCCATGACCTCCGCCGTGACAGGGCGGCATTCTAACCAGCTGAACTAACGCACCTCGCTGTTTTGCGGTGACAAAGGTACTGACATTTTTGAATCCTACAAACGTCAGACCACATTTTTTTCAAAAAAATTTCTGCAGTATGAGAACGTCACTATAAGTCTCATCGTGCACGAGCCATTCCTTAAGCCGACCGCTCTTTCCGAATCCGTTGCTTACAAACAATTTAATGCTCTGCTTGTTGTCAAAAGGCACATGGCAGAACAACTGACGCAAACGCAGGACCTTCTTTGCATATCCGGTAACAATATTTAGTGCAGCCGACGCCACACCCTTCCCCCTGTACTTTGACAGAAGGGCTATTCCTATCTCGGCGCGTCCGTTGTAAGGGTCAATGTCGGTCAGATCAATACTACCCAGAACCATCGCATCGGCTTCACGTACAATCATAAAGCGCACCTGGCGGTCTGTATAGAAATCATGCTGCGACTGCACGATATATTTCTTTAACTGATACCGTGAATATGGCACGGCATTGCCGGAGAACATCCACAGGGAGGTATCGTTCTCCATATTGAAGAGCACGTCCAGATCCTCCGGCTCGGGAGCTCGGAGCAGATATGTGCCGTCACTAAGTAATCCTTTATCTATCATAGCGTTTCGTCCTCTGTTATAAGTTTACCTGTTTCCGATGAATACAATCCCATTGTGTATCGTTTTCCTTCCGATGCACGAGCATACATCCAGTCCAGAATCTCATTGTATGAGAATGCGGATGTATCAAACAACACCGCCTTTATATCCGACCCGCCAATCAAAGCATCAATACTGCCCTGCCCCTCAATAAAGCATGGATTACGTAAAACCTCGCTTCCGGAAATCAAACGTTCCACACTAGCAAACGTCTCCTTCCGCCCCACATACAGGCAGTTCTCCGTGTAATCAGCCAGCATCCTGCGACGCGCCCGGATGTTCTGCAATACAAATGTACTCATCTTTTTTATGCCCACCACAATCTTGACCAACAGGGCAAACAGACCGCTGTAACGGTGGAAATGCTTGTTAAAGAAAATGAGCATGGCATCATAGAACACCTTTGCGTATCGGTATGAGGTCTTTACGGTGCTCTCACCCTTATAATGAACAATGGGCAGAGGCATATAACGGTTCACATATCCGGCCTGCAATATCCTGTATGACAGATCAATATCCTCGCCGTACATAAAGAACGCCTCGTCAAATCCGCCTGTCTTTTCAAGCGCCTCCCTGCGCACGAACATGTATGCTCCCGATACCACGTCAATGGCGCACTCCTGCGCCTTGTCCAGGTATGTAAGATGGTACTTGGCAAAGACTTTGGAGCGTGGGAACATACGTCCCAGCCCGGTCATGTGCCAGAACGACACAGACGGTGTAGGCAGCGATCGGCGTGACTCCAGAGCAAACCGTCCGTCGCCATATTGCATCCGCACACCCACGGCGCCGGTCTCAGGGTGCGAATCCATATATTCTATGCATCTAGGAATGGTGCGCTCCGCAACAACCGTATCCGGATTAAGGAACAGCACATATCGTCCTATGGCTTTAGCCAGAGCAATATTGTTGGCCTTGCCAAAACCTGCATTGTAATCATTGGCTATTATCTCAGCCTGCGGAAAACGCTCCCGCAGAAACTCTACCGATCCGTCATCGGACTTGTTGTCAACCACCAGCAGCTGCGCATCTGGCACAGAGCGCAACACGGAGTTGAGGCACTGCTCAATGTAGTACCTTACCTTGTAGCTGACTATGATGACGCTTACTGCCGGCATATATCAATCGTAGAAACCTGTCTCGTGTTCTATTCCTGCCTTTGTGGGAATGGCAAACATGGAACAGATGGCAGCTATGGCAGCTATGTAAAGCCCTATCGTATCGTTCAGAATATAGTACAACACCACTCCGAACTCAACCACCAGGAAGAAAGCTTCGATACGGAGCATCGAGCAGAACATGTACCTTTCCTCTATCTTCTCTTCGGGGTAATCCTTGTCGGCCATGCGGTCCACCATCTTCTTGAATCCGCGTAATGCCAGAGGTATGAGTGCCAGTGATGCCAGAACGCCTACAACCTCAAGTATATATATTGTCTTTGGCTCAGTAACGGTAACACCCTTAAGCGGCCCGAATTCAAACAGCAGCGCGGTAATTGCGGCTGTCACATAAATAGAACACCAAGCTATCATCAGCTTAATTGCCATTTTCCTTGTATCCATATCTCTGTTTTTATCTGTTATTGAAAAGGTATGCGGTCCACGATGGAGCGTCCCAAAGACACCTCATCGGCATACTCCAGATTATTGCCCACAGCCACGCCACGGGCTATCACGCTCAGTTTCACGCCCAGCGGCTGCAGTTTACGCGATATGAAGAAGTTGGTGGTATCGCCCTCCATTGTGGGGCTCAGCGCCAGAATCACCTCACTGATACCGCCCTCCTGCACGCGCTCCACCAGGCTTGCAATCTGCAGATCCTGCGGCCCGATGCCGTCCATGGGCGAAATGATACCGCCCAACACATGATACAGCCCGTTATACTGCATGGTGCTCTCAATGGCCAGCACGTCCTGTACGTTCTCAACCACACAAAGTATCGTACCGTCACGCTTGGGATTGGCACAGATGTCGCATACATCGGAATCCGATATGTTATGACACACCTTGCAGTAATGTATGTCCTGTTTCAGCGTGGAGAACACCCGCCCAAATGTGCTGACCTCCTCGTCCGGTTTGGAAAGCATGTGCAACACCAGACGCAAGGCGGTCTTACGGCCTATTCCGGGGAGTTTTGAGAACTCTCCCACTGCCCTTTCTAATGCCGATGACGGATATTCCTTGTTCATTTTACTTCCAATGCTCTGCAAAAATAACTGATTCGGCCAAAATTTCGTACTTTTGTGGTCACAAAACCCGCACAAATGGAGATAAAGAGTGCCGAATTCATAATCAGCAACACCGATATCAGCAAATGCCCGCAGCACAACCGCCCGGAGTACGCTTTTATAGGGCGCTCCAACGTGGGCAAGTCCAGCCTCATCAACATGCTCACAGGTCGCAAGGGGTTGGCCATGACATCGGCTACACCGGGCAAGACACTCCTTATCAACCATTTCCTCATAAACAAGGATTGGTATCTGGTTGACCTGCCGGGCTATGGTTACGCACAGCGCGGACAGGCTCAGCGTGAACAGCTGCGCCGCATCATAGAGAGCTACATCCTGAACCGCGAGCAGCTAACCTCCCTGTTTGTACTAATAGACAGCCGTCTGGAGCCACAAAAGATAGACCTTGAGTTCATAGAGTGGCTTGGAGAGAACTCCGTCCCCTTTGGCATAATCTTCACCAAGGCCGACAAGCTGGGCCGCGGCCGTCTGAACGATAACGTAAAGAAATTCCTGGACACCCTGTTGGAACAATGGGAGGAACTCCCGCCCCACTTCATTACCTCATCACTGGACAAATCAGGCCGCGACGAAGTCCTGGACTACATATCCACCATCAACAAATCCCTGTAATAACACAATCTTTGCCACTGTTTCTATACACTACAAGAGCTATACCTCTGCTGTGAAGTAGAAGGCATACTCAAGCTATTCAAATAAACATATAGACCGTTACCGCTATAATCATAAGCAATATAAGCAGGCCTATGAACAACAGGAAGTAAAGACCTGTCCTTACGGTCAGCCAGAAACTCTCTTTGTAACCGATGCCGAACAGCTGATGGTAATCTATCAATATCAGCAGGCCCATAAACATACCACCTATCTCATTGCTCTTACCCAATGAGAGTATCAGCACAAACAGCATAAAGAAGCTGAACTGGCATAAAACATACGCCGCAGTTGTGGCCGATGCAGCCCACCCCATGGAGTGTTTGCGCAGCACTATGCGCATGGATGGCCAAAGCAGCAGGAATAACCCTAGGAAATATTGCAGGCCCTGGCTGCGCAATGCGCTCTCAAATGCGGCCAGCGATGCTTTCTTGGGTGAATTTACAGCCTCGGGATGACTGTCCAGATGCATCAGTATGTCCATCTCTTCCAGGAAAGAGAGAATATTTTCCGTTTTTATCTTGACTTGCTGATTTATATCATCCATTTTGACCGAATCCACATTCGAGAATTCCAGACTGGCATATGGACCGGTATTCAGGACCGAGTCCGCACCCACACTGTAAGCAGACTCATTATCAGCCTTATACTCCGGATGCACAATCGAGGATACCAGCGAAAAGAAGGCATAGAATATGATCAGTGAAGTGAGCGGAGCAAGATAGATATCATGCTTACCTTTTATATAATCACGTATCATGTAACCCGGGCGCAACAGCAGATGCACAAATGTACGCTTGGCATCATCATTCAGGAAAGGAATGCTGTCAAACGCTCCGCGATAAAACCCTTTCACGTTACCCTCAGGCACATCATTGGCAACCATCCATTCTGATTTCCACGGGTTATAACCCAGAACCTGCCATATATGGAATGCCCTTTGCCTTACCTTAAAACTATGTTTCTTTCCTTTCATAACCGCCCGCAAAGATACAAAAAAAAATGAGTCTTTGCATTTATTAACTAAATGAATCGTTGAGTAACTATTTTACTAGTTATATTTGCATCGTCAATAGTTACACAACGAATATGAGTAAAACTGAGATAACCAAGTTAAGTGAGAAGAAAGAGGTCATAATGAACCACTTCTGGGATAAGGGCGCACTGTTTGTACGGGAGCTCCGTGAACTCTATCCGGAGCCCAAGCCCCATTTCAATACGCTCTCCACACAGGTACGTGAACTGGAATCCGACGGATTCCTGGACCACAAGGCATACGGCCCCACCTATCAGTACTTCCCCATCGTGACGCGCAGCGAGTACAGCAAGTTCTCCATGGGCGGATTCATAGGCAACTACTTTGGTTCATACCTGAATGCGGTATCGGCCTTTGTGGGTGACGGCAAGGTATCCATTGATGAACTGAAAGAACTCATCCAACATCTGGAAAACAACAAGTAACATCTACAGCTATGGTCTCTTTCCTTACCTACCAATTGAAAGTTGCGGTCATAATGGCCGTCTTCTACATATTCTACCGTCTGTTCCTGATTAAGGATTCATGGCACAGACTCAACAGGATTATGCTTTTGAGTACGGCTTTGCTATCATTTCTCCTCCCTGTTTGCATTATTACAATCCACAAGACAGAGGTATTGCCTATGCCGGTGGCCCAACTTGTGCAAGCCGTCTCAAGCACTCCTGCCCAGCCATCCACACCGTGGTGGCATATTGCGCTTATGGCAGTCTATGCCGCAGGCGTAGTCTTTGTACTGGCCAGAGTAATAGCATCGGTCCTTCGCGTACGCAGTATAATAAAGCACGCACGCAAGGAGGTTATGGCCGATGGTACCACGATTTATATTATGCCTGGCAATGCGGCATCATTCAGCTGGATGGGACACATCGTAATCTCAGAGGCTGACTGGAACAACAATGAAAGCGCAATCATACGCCACGAGAAAGCTCACGTGGCACTACGTCATTCAATTGACGTACTCATCACCGATCTTATAACCGCCGCACAGTGGTTCAACCCCGCCATCTGGATGCTGCGCATAGACCTGCGCGCCGTCCACGAATATGAGGCCGATGACACCGTACTGCGCGCCGGCACCGACATACGCAGTTATCAGTATCTGCTCATTAGCAAAGCGGCCGCAATGAACGGATACACAATAGCTAATAATTTCAATCACAGTATTTTAAAAAACCGAATTTTTATGATGGAAAAGGAAAGAACAACCAGAAGGAGTCTGCTTAGAGCACTCTATCTTCTCCCCTTAGTTTGCATTTCTTTGGCTCTCAATGCCCAAACTAAGGTCAATTACGTGTACAATGACGGAAAGAGCAATCCCGGCCAGTTAAATTATTATACTTTCGATGAGATCAGACTGGATGGAGATGCATTGGACGGTCTGACACTTGACAAAATTTTGGAAATGCTCCCTAACGGACAGAAAGACGCCGATGGCAACATCACAGTTAAGGGACAACAAGTTAAAAGAATCATTATCAACGGAAAGGAACTCTTCAAGAAGGAAGAACCCGCAAAATCAGGCCCTACCATCCCGGATTTGAAGGTTGTTGATGCAGGTAAGGAAATGGACATGGAATTCTCCGGAATGTCCCAAGAAGCAGTTGTCGACCTTATCAAATCATTACCTGGAGTTAAGCTTAGCCAGGATGGTAAAGTATCCGTTAACGGCAAGGCTGTCAGAAAAATACTGGTCAATGGAAAAGAGTATATCAGCGATGATCCCGACAATATTTTTGCCAATGATATAGTCGACCAAGTTGAGGGAAAAGCCCCTGAAGGTTACAGCCGGAACATAACCGTAAACGTTGATGAAAACTCAGACCAAGTTACTATTACAAGTGAGGACAAACCGGATTCCAAATGGAACGCAACCGCCTACTACATCCCTGATGCCGAAACATTAAAAGGATTGGTTCATATTGATGAAGAAACCGGAGAAATGACAGTGAACGGGAAAAAAGTTTCACGAGTACTTGTTGATGGTAAGGAAGTTCCCGCGAATGAAGTAGATTCCATATCTCGCGCTGTTCTCAAACAAGCGATGGGCGAATAAAAGATGAATTATATGAAAGAATATTTGGAAACAGGGATATTATTCCTGATTCTGCTGTTGCTTGCATCCTGCAAGGATAAGACCGAAAGCGGAGAAAATACAATTAATCCTTCTTGGAAGGATAACGCAAAGACTCTAGTATTAGAGGAGATTCCGACCGGCAATCTGTTGGAGTATGCTCAAGACTGCTATGTTTTTGGAAACATTATGGTTGTGGAGAATCACAAAAACAGTGACAGATACCTACTGGATTTTGTTGACATGAAAACAATGAAAGTCCTTAAAAGCACCTTAAGGATAGGTCGTGGGCCAGGTGAAGTACAATTCTGTATTATCCGTAATTCGGGCAATCACCTCATCATAGACTCAAGCATGGACGACAAGATGGCTAAAATAAATGTGGCTGATTTTGTGAATGACGATAACGCCGAGATTGAATACAAGGATTACAATTTTTCATGTGAGGGTTTGGATATATGGGATGACAACCGCTTCATTGTGGTCAACCCCTACAAATACACCAACAAAGACTTGAAAATAGACCAGGATGGCCCCAGATTCCTATTACTTGAAGGAACAGACCATTTAGAAAGCAACGGCTTGATTACTGCCCTTGAACCTAATGCCGGTTCAATATTGATTAATGAAAAGACGCACAGGGTATGCTATGTCTCACATGATATTCCACTGGTTGAAATATATGAT
>JAGCPB010000099.1 GCA_017642425.1 Bacteroidaceae bacterium | reverse complement strand
GGCTCAACCCAGTCACGTAAGAGAATCGGCCGTGGACCTGGTTCAGGTCTGGGCGGTACTTCTACCCGTGGTAGCAAGGGTGCCAAGTCACGTTCCGGTTATGCTAGAAAAATAGGTTTTGAAGGCGGTCAGATGCCTCTTCAGCGTCTTGTTCCGAAGTTCGGATTCAAGAACATCAACCACGTTGAGTACAAGGCCATCAATCTGGATATCATCCAGGCTCTGGCTGAGAAGAACAACCTTGACAAGGTAACTGTTGCCGATCTGGTTGCAGCAGGTTATGTTTCTTCAAAGCAGCTTGTAAAGATTCTGGGTAACGGTCAGCTCACCAAGAAGGTGGATGTTGAGGCTAATGCATTCTCAAAGAGTGCTGCAGCTGCTATTGAGGCCGTAGGTGGAACTGCTATCAAACTTTAAGCAAGATGAATGAAAATCTTCTGAAATATATCCTCATCGCGATAGTCGTAGTTCTGGTTGTCTATGTGGTTATCAAGAACTGGGAAACTATCAAGAATATCTCTAAGATTGAGGATTTAAAGAAAAGACTTCTTACGACCGTACTGTTTATAGCAGTATATCGTCTGGGGTCTCATATCCTGCTTCCGGGTATTGATGCAGATATGCTTATCAATCTTCGCAGACAGACCAGTTCAGGTCTTCTGTCGTTGCTTGATATGTTCTCAGGAGGAGCTTTCTCAAACGCATCAATTTTTGCTTTGGGTATTATGCCCTATATCTCTGCTTCTATCGTGCTCCAACTGCTTACCATTGCAGTTCCCAGCTTCCAGAAGCTTCAGAAAGAGGGCGAAAGCGGCCGCATGAAGATTAACCAGTATACCCGTTATCTTACACTGATCATTCTTGTTCTTCAGGGTCCCTCATATCTGATCAATCTTGGACATCAGGTAGGTCGTGACGTTATTCCTGTTGACTGGGGATGGTTCCTGACAGCCTCAACCCTTATTTTGGCTGCAGGTAGCTCATTCATCCTTTGGCTTGGTGAGCGCATCACCGACAAGGGTATAGGTAACGGTGTATCATTCATCATCATGGTTGGTATCATAGCCCGTTTCCCCGCAGCATTCTTCCAGGAGCTTGTTTCACGCATGTCTTCGATAGGTGCAACAGGAGGTGGTCTGGTTATGTTCCTCTTTGAGATTGTAGTCCTTCTTTTGGCTACTGCCGGTACAATCATGCTGGTACAGGGTGTCCGCAAGGTTCCTGTACAGTATGCAAAGCGTATCGAGGGCGGTCGTCAGATTGGAGGTGCACGTCAGTATATACCTCTTAAGGTTAATGCTGCCAACGTTATGCCTATCATCTTTGCACAGGCTATCATGTTCATCCCTATCGCTATTTACGGTACAGGTGAGCAGTCAGGCTTTGCACTTAAGCTGATGGATACAGACGGCTGGGTATATAACGTCATTTATGCAGTACTGATCATTGCCTTCACAATCTTCTATACAGCTGTTACGGTTAACCCGCAGCAGATGGCCGATGATTTGAAGCGTAACAACGGTTTCATTCCCGGTGTAAAGCCCGGTAAACCGACCGCTGATTACATTGACACTGTGATGTCACGCATTACTTGGCCTGGAGCTCTGTTCCTTACAATAGTAGCTGTTATGCCTGCGTTTGCACGTATGTTTGGTGTAAACCAGTCATTTGCACAGTTCTTTGGTGGAACATCGCTTATCATTCTTGTCGGCGTAGTGCTCGATACTTTGCAGCAGATTGAGAGCCACCTGCTTATGCGTCACTATGACGGTCTTCTCAAGACCGGACGTATTAAAGGTCGCTCAGGACTGAACGCATATTGATAATATTGAAATGATATTTCTTAAGACTGAAGAGGAGATTGCGTTGATGCGGGCAGCTAACCAGCTGGTCGGCAAAACTCTTGGTGAAGTTGCCAAGCTTATCAAACCTGGCGTGACCACCAATGAGCTGACGCGTGTCGCAGAGGAATTCATCCGCGATAACGGAGCTGAACCCACTTTCAAGGGTTATCCCAACCAGGATGATGTTCCATTCCCGGCAGCTCTCTGCACATCAGTCAATGAGATGGTTGTACACGGAATACCGAACGATGAACCCCTTAAGGAGGGTGACATCGTTTCGGTTGACTGTGGAACACTGCTTAACGGCTACAACGGTGATTCGGCCTACACATTTGCTGTAGGTGAGATTGCTCCCGAGGTTAGAGAACTCCTTAAGGTTACTAAGGAATCCCTTTATCTTGGAATTGAGCAGGCTGTTGCAGGCAAACGCCTTGGTGATATAGGTTTTGCCGTACAGTCTCACTGCGAGAGCCACGGATATGGCGTTGTCCGCGAATTTGTAGGACACGGCATAGGCCGCGAAATGCACGAGGATCCCTGCGTTCCCAATTATGGACGCCGTGGTTATGGTACACAACTCAAAAAGGGTATGTGCATAGCTATCGAGCCCATGATTACTTTGGGAGACCGAAGGGTCTACATGGAGAGTGACGGTTGGAGTGTACGCACTCGTGACCACAAGCCCGCAGCTCATTTTGAGCATACTGTTGCAGTTTACAACGGCAAGGCAGAGATTCTTTCCACATTTGACTATATTGCAGAAGTTTTAGGAGATAAGGAGTTTTAATATGGCAAAGCAATCCGCAATTGAACAGGACGGAACAATAGTTGAGGCATTGTCCAACGCAATGTTCCGCATCCAATTGGAGAACGGACACGAGATTACCGGTCATATTTCCGGTAAGATGAGAATGCATTTTATCAAGATCCTTCCCGGTGACAAGGTTAAGGTGGAGATGTCTCCGTATGACCTTACCAAGGGCAGGATAGTATTCAGGTACAAATAAAACAATAGAATATGAAAGTTAGAGTTTCATTGAAGAAGCGTTCAGCCGACTGCAAGATAGTACGTCGCAAGGGACGTCTGTATTTAATCAATAAGAAGAATCCCAAGATGAAACTGCGTCAGGGATAAATTCGAGTAAACAAACAAATTAATATATGGCAATAAGAATCGCAGGCGTTGACATCCCGCAGAACAAAAGGGGTGAAATCGCGTTAACCTACATTTTTGGTATTGGTCGCAGCAGCGCAGCCAAGATTTTGGCCAAGGCTGGTGTGGATAAAGACATCAAGGCTCAGGATTGGACCGATGATATGGCTTCCCGTATCCGTGAGGTGATTGGTGCAGAGTATAAGGTAGAGGGCGACCTCCGCAGTGAGGTTCAGCTGAACATTAAGCGTTTGATGGATATAGGTTGTTATCGTGGTATCCGTCACCGTATCGGCCTTCCTGTTCGTGGTCAGAGCACTAAGAACAATGCCCGTACACGTAAGGGCCGTAAGAAGACTGTTGCTAACAAGAAAAAGGCTACTAAATAATTGAACTATGGCAAAGAAAACAGTTGCAGCTAAGAAGAGAAACGTGAAGGTAGATGCAATGGGACAGTTGCACGTACATTCATCCTTCAACAACATCATTGTTACTCTTGCTAACAGTGAGGGTCAGGTTATCTCCTGGTCATCAGCAGGCAAGATGGGTTTCCGTGGTTCTAAGAAGAACACTCCCTACGCAGCCCAGATGGCAGCCGAGGATTGTTCCAAGGTAGCATACGACCTTGGCCTGAGAAAGGTTAAGGCATACGTAAAAGGCCCGGGAAATGGCCGTGAATCAGCCATCCGTGCCGTGCATGGTGCCGGTATTGAAGTTATAGAGATCATTGACGTGACTCCGCTGCCGCATAACGGCTGCCGTCCGCCTAAGAGAAGAAGAGTTTAATTCTAAAAAGAGAAAAGATTATGGCTAGATATACTGGACCTAAAACCCGTATCGCCCGTAAGTTCGGCGAAGCAATCTATGGAGCAGACAAGGCTTTCGAGAAGAGAAAGTACGCTCCCGGTCAGCACGGTAACAGCCGTCGCCGCAAGACTTCTGAGTATGGTGTCATGCTTGCTGAGAAGCAGAAAGCAAAATATACATATGGAGTTCTCGAGAAACAGTTCCGTAACATGTTTGACAAGGCTTCACGTGAGAGCGGTATTACAGGTGTCAACCTGCTTCAGGCTCTTGAGTCACGTCTTGACAATGTGGTGTTCCGTCTTGGCATAGCTCCCACTCGTGCTGCTGCACGTCAGTTGGTAGGCCACAGGCATATCACAGTTGACGGTAAGGTTCTTAATATACCTTCATATCAGGTCAAGCCCGGTCAGATTGTAGGTGTTCGCGAGCGTTCCAAGTCACTTGAGGTGATTGCTGATTCATTGGCAGGTTTCAACCATGCCAAGTATGCATGGATTGAGTGGGATGAGCAGGCCAAGGCCGGCAAGTTCCTTCATAAGCCCGAAAGAGAGGATATTCCTGAGAACATCAAGGAACAGCTGATCGTTGAATTGTATTCTAAATAAAAAATAAGAGGTAAATGGCAATATTAGCATTTCAAAAACCTGATAAGGTTATAATGGTGGAAGCCGATGCCAAGTTCGGCAAGTTCGAATTCCGTCCTCTTGAGCCCGGATTCGGTATCACCATTGGAAACGCTCTTCGTCGAATCCTTCTCTCTACACTTGAGGGTTTTGCCATCAATACCATCAAGATAGAGGGTGTCGAGCATGAATTCGCTACCATTCCCGGTGTTAAGGAAGATGTCACAAACATAATCCTTAATCTTAAGCAGGTGCGTTTCAAGCAGATTGTCGAAGAGTATGAGAGCGAAACAGTCAGCATCAAGGTTGAGAATACCAAGGAATTCAAGGCCGGTGATATTGGTAAGTGTCTGACCGGATTTGAAGTGTTAAATCCTGAACTGGTCATTTGCCATCTTGATTCAAAAGCTACCATGCAGATTGAGATTTCAATCAACAAGGGTCGTGGTTATGTTCCTGCCGATGAGAACAAGGAGTTCTGCACCGAAGTAAACACCATCCCCATTGATTCAATCTACACCCCGATCCGCAACGTCAAGTATGTAGTAGAGCCTTACCGCGTTGAGCAGAAGACTGACTATGACAAACTTGTTCTTGAGATAACTACCGATGGTTCAATTCATCCTAAGGATGCATTGAAGGAGGCAGCTAAGATTCTTATCTACCACTTCATGCTCTTCTCCGATGATAAGATAACCATTGAGAATGTTGATCTTGACGGTAACGAGGAATTTGATGAGGAGGTATTGCACATGCGTCAGCTGCTTAAGACCAAGCTTGCTGATATGAACTTGTCAGTACGTGCTCTCAACTGCCTTAAAGCTGCCGATGTTGAGACATTGGGTGATCTCGTTCAGTACAACAAGACAGATTTGCTTAAGTTCCGTAACTTTGGTAAGAAGTCTCTCACTGAACTGGATGATCTGTTGGACAGCTTGAATCTTTCATTTGGAACCGATATTTCAAGGTATAAATTAGACAAAGACTAACAATGAGACATAATAAGAAATTCAATCACCTGAGCCGTAAAGCCGCTCATAGGAATTCGATGTTGGCCAACATGACCATCTCTCTTATCATGCATAAGAGAATCGAGACCACTTTGGCCAAGGCTAAGGCACTGCGCGTTTATGCAGAACCTATCATCAACCGTGCCAAGAAGGACGATACCAACTCACGTCGTGTTGTGTTCAGCTATCTCCAGAATAAGGAGGCTGTAACCGAACTCTTCAAGGAGATATCACAGAAGATCGCAGACCGTCCCGGTGGTTATCTGCGTATCATCAAGCTCGGTATCCGCAAGAGTGATGCGACTGAAATGGCTTTTATCGAGTTTGTAGATTACGATGAGAATATGGCAAAGACCGTGAAGAAGGCCACTAAGACCCGTCGTTCACGCAAGTCTGCCGCAGAGAAGACTGCAGCTCCTGCTGCTGAGGCACCCGCTGAGGCTCCTGTTGAGGAGGCTCCTGCTGCTGAAGCTCCCGCTGCAGAGTAATCTCTTCGCACGCGTATATATAAGAGGTGAGGTCATCAGGCCTCACCTCTTTCTTTTCGGGGCCGGTTCGGGTGACTCAATGGCGGCGGTTCTTGTTGTGCTCCAGCTAGTTATATATATTAACAAAATATTCCAAAAAATATTTGCCAATTTGTTTGGTTGGACCATCCATAAGCACTACCTTTGCATCCGCTTTCCGCAAGGAAGGCATGACAAGAACGATCTTTGATACGATTTCATACAGACAAGTAGTACGACGGGCGTGCTCTATTTAAGAGTATGTCCAAGGGTAATACGAACCGTCAATTTTTAAGACTTTAGACAAGGAAACTTGAGACGGACCTGAGCAAAAAAAGACAAACGGTACGTCCCTTAAGAGATGCGTGCTTTAGTGGCACGTTTTTTTATGGGCGTAACCCAATACGGTAAGATTTACAAAGAAGATTTTGATCCTGGCTCAGGATGAACGATAGCTACAGGCTTAACACATGCAAGTCGAGCGGAACTGCTTCGGCAGTTTAGCGGCAGACGGGTGAGTAACACGTATCCAACCTGTCCCTTACTCGGGCATAGCCTCGGGAAACTGAGAGTAATCCCCGATGAAGTGTACGCAATGCATATTATGCACACCAAAGATTTATCGGTGAGGGGTGGGGATGCGTTCCATTAGGTAGTAGGCGGGGCAACGGCCCACCTAGCCGATGATGGATAGGGGTTCTGAG
>JAGCPB010000098.1 GCA_017642425.1 Bacteroidaceae bacterium | reverse complement strand
TAAACAATAAAACCTCTCTTGTTTACGTCTTCGGTACGTAGGCAGTAATGCCTTTTGTACTTTCAAATCAGAGTCTATATAGTAAACAAATACTTTTACTACTCTTCTTATTGACCGTTTTCCAAGTCGGGCGGTTATAAAAACCTCGGTTATAAAGTAACCAACTTTAAAAAAAGGGGTACGTTACCGTACACAATGTGCGTTATGCGCACAACTCAATAATAGGAAAACTCTGATTCAATCCATTCTGCTTTCCTGACTGCAAAGGTACTGCTTTTTTGTTACCTGCAAACCTTTTTCCTATTTATTATTAATGTATAAAACCGTTTTAAAGGAATATCGTTTATATTTGCATCACGATTCACTAATTTATTGAAGGATTATGAAAAGACTATTGTTATTTGCATCAGTTTTGATGATTGTTAGCTCCGTTTGTGCACAAGCCACATTTTCAATTGGTTATATCAACACATCATCAACGTACAAGGATGATATCATGACCGAAAACGACAACTACAACGGTTTATTGGTTGGCTTTGATTACAACATAAACCTGGCCGGCAGCTTTTCTGTGGCTCCAGGCCTGGAGATGGATTTCTCTTTTGACAAAGACGAGGACGTAAAATACAAGGAATTCGGTTTTTTTGTTCCGATAGATTTCAACTACGGATTTGAACTGGGTTCAGATGTCAAACTGTCCGTATTTGCCGGTCCGTCATTATATATGGGTCTTGTGGCCAAGGAAAAAGGAGACATGGGTGAATATGACTACTATGATGACAATCAAGGCAATTGCAGCCGTTTTGACCTCAAGTTAGGTGGCGGCGCATGGGTTACGTTATATGATCAGTTCCGTTTAACGATAAGCTATAAGGCCGGTTTGCTGGACGTTTGCAGATATAATTCCGTCACCAGCAAAGACAATCTCCTGACCATCTCCCTAGGTTACATCTTCTAACGTCTAAACGTATTGGATCGAGTGAGGAAACGAACGAGACCGCGGTCCCGTAGGGCCGCCAAGCTCCCTCCGGGAGCGCGTTCGCGGAGCGAACTAAAATGAGGCTTGCCGAATCCTTTCATCCCGACAAAAAAAGAGGCCGTTAAGCCTCTTTTTTTGTCGGGATGAAAGGATTCGAACCTTCGACCACCTGGTCCCAAACCAGGCATTCTAACCGGACTGAACTACATCCCGTAAGCTATTCTTTCCCGAAAAGCGGTGCAAAGGTACGCTAATAAGTCAGAATCAGCAAATATTTTTATTTCAATATTTCGTAAGCCTTGAAGCACTTGACCAGCTTTTCGGTAGCTATGTCAATCTGCTCCTTGGTATGGGTTGCCATGAGCGAGAACCGGATAAGGGTATCCTCCGGAGCACAGGCCGGCGGGATGACCGGATTGACGAACACACCCTCCTCAAACAGCATCTTTGTAATAAAGAATGTCTTGTAGAAATCCCTTATGTAAAGAGGTATGATGGGTGTTGACGTCTTGCCTATCTCAAATCCCAGCTGACGGAAGTTGTTCAGGGCATAATCCGTAAGTTCCCACAGATGCTGTATGCGTTCCGGCTCATTCTTCATTATCTGCAAGGCTGCATGTGCGGCTGCGGTGGCCGCAGGAGTGTTGCTTGCGCTGAAAATGTATGAGCGTGAATGGTGACGCACCCAGTTTATGATGGACTTGTCGGCAGCAATGAAACCGCCTATTGCGGCAAGTGACTTGCTGAATGTTCCCATGATGATATCCACCTGGTCTGTAAGGCCAAAGTGATTGCAGACGCCGCGTCCGTGATCACCCATCACTCCAAGTCCGTGAGCCTCATCCACCATGATGGCGCAGTTATACTTGTCCTTAAGGGCAACTATCCCTGGCAGGTTGGCCAGATCACCCTCCATACTGAAAACTCCGTCAACCACAATCAGTTTAAGTGAATCGGGCTCACAACGCTGCAGGGTTTTCTCCAGCGATGCCATATCGTTATGCTTGAACTTGAGCGGCTTGGCAAATGAGAGACGACGACCATCCACTATCGACGCGTGGTCCAGTTCATCGCAAATGACATAATCTTCACGACCCATCAGACACGAAATTGTTCCAAGATTTGTCTGGAAACCGGTAGAGAATATCATGGCGTCCTCCTTGCCCACAAACTCGGCAAGTTCTGCCTCAAACTGCTTGTGCAGGTCCAGAGTACCGTTCAGATATCGGGAACCGGCACATCCTGTACCATATTTACGGGTAGCCTCAACTGAAGCCTCAATCACCTTTGGATGGTTGGTAAGACCCAGATATGAGTTGGAACCGAACATAAGAACCTTGCGGCCCTCCATGATAACCTCAGTGTCCTGTTTGCTTGAAATGCATCTGTGATACGGGTAGATACCCTGCGCCATACCCTCCTGCGGGAGAGTATATTGTGCACATCTTTCGCTAAGTTTGTTCATAACGTCGCAAAATTAGTCAATTTGTCAATAGGTGCAATCTTTTTAGTTATCTTCGCGTACGGATTCAAGTTATCGCAACAGGATTCATAATGAACGTCAAAAGGAAAATAGTTTTTGTCTATAACCCCATTTCCGGGAGTCACAGGCTAATACCCGTGGTCCCGATAATTGAGAGGTTCATTGACAAAGACCTTTATGATTTCAGCATAGTTTCCACACAATACAAAGGCCACGCGACTGAACTGGCACGCGAATATGCAGTCAGGGGGTATGATGCAGTCATTGCCGTAGGCGGCGACGGAACGGTTAACGAGGTAGGTTGCGGCCTCATAGATACAGACACTGCACTGGGCATTATCCCATGCGGTTCCGGCAACGGTCTGGCACGTCACTTAGGCATCCCCATGGACCCCTATAAGGCAGTAAAATGGTTGGACAAATCAGTGTTCACGGAGATTGATTACGGCATGATGGACAGCCAGCCTTTCTTCTGCACCTGCGGCGTAGGTTTTGACGCAAAAGTGAGTGACTCATTCTCCAAGTCCGGATCACGCGGAGTGCTCACCTATCTGGAGAGCATAATGAAGGAGATTGCCACCTACCACAACGAGACATACAAACTCTCTTTCGATAATTCAAGCGAGACCTTCGAGGCGTTCTTCATTACCTGCGCCAATGCCGACCAATGGGGTAACAACGCCTTCATAGCCCCCACTGCATCGCTCCAGGACGGTCTTCTGGACGTGATTGCCGCACATCCGTTCAGCGTGGTCGATGCTCCGCTCATTGCATTCCAGCTGTTCAACAAGATGATTGACAAGAACCCCAATGTAAGTGTACGCAAGTGCCGCCGCCTAACCATAACACGTGACCAGGAAGGCCCGGCCCACTATGACGGTGAGCCTGTGACAATGGGTAAGGAGATACATATAGAATTGGTTCAGGGAGGACTCAAGGCGCTCATCCCAGACAAACGCCGCACAATCTGACCAGCCCGCTTAGCACAGCTTGGAACAGGCTAGTATTTCAAGTAAAAATCATTTACAAGATTAACGTATTCCGATGTCTCTTTACCATCGGGACCGCATATGGAAAGCGTGTCACTTTGCAGTTCATCAGACTGTTTCCCGGAAGCTAGAAGTGAACGCTTGGGAGTCTTGCCCGGAGCAGTCACCAAATCAGTCCTTCGGCAAAGGTAAAGCCCTGCCAATGCAGCGCACTTTGTAAACACGCTTACCGCATCAAACGGCATGACCAGACATAAAAGACCGTCGGGCGCAAGCAAAGAGGCGGAACAACGCACAAGAGTCTCAAAACTGAGTGAATCATTGTGTCTTGCCGTGTTACGCCCCGCATCGGGACAACGCAGGGAATCACGGAAATAAGGCGGGTTGCAGACTATGCGGTCAAAACCAGTCCGGGCGGTAAAAAGCGCAATATCAGCATTTATCACCTCTATCCGGTCAGCCCACTCAGAGCGTCTTACATTCTCCAAAGCCTGCCCTGCAGCATCGGGATCAATCTCAACCGCCGTCACACTGCCCGCGCCCCTTTGAGCAGCCATCAGAGCAATCAGCCCCGTGCCTGTACCAATGTCCAGCACGCTCATGCCGGGCTCCAGATTGAACCATGCCCCTAACAGGACGCCGTCAGTTCCAACCTTCATGGAACACCTGTCCTGCTCTATCCTGAAACGCTTGAAATCAAAATGCTGGTTTGACATCCCAATGCGGCAAATATCACCGCAAAATTACTTTTTTTGTTTTATTCACGGCTTTTGACAACAGAAATAGCCTTTACGTGCGCGCAATTATCTAAATTTGCAGATTATTTGCAGAATGATATATGTGGACGAAGAAAAAATCAGAAGACTCTTTTGACGAATCAAATCCGGCTTTCTCAATGATTGCCGATTTTGACGGCAATGAAAACGGTCTCTTTGACTCCCAGATGGATGAGGTGGTATCTATACTTCCACTCAGGAATATGGTATTGTTCCCCACTGTGGTAATGCCTGTGACCGTAGGCCGTAAAACGTCACTCAAACTCATACAGAACGCATCGGCCGAAGGCAAACAGATTGCCGTTTTCTGCCAGAAAGACCCCGACATAGAAGAGCCGGATATAAATGACCTGTATTCAGTGGGCGTGTTGGCCAAGGTCATCCGCATATTCGATATGCCTGACCAGACCACTACGGTTGTCCTGCAGGGAATGCAGAGAATCAAGCTCAAACACATACTTGACTTTGATCCCTACCTGATAGGCACTGCAGACCTTTTTCCGGAGGTTCTGCCCCCTACCCGCAGCAAGGAGTTCAAGGCCATAGTGGATTCCTGCAAGGATGCCGCCATCAAGTATGTGAAACTGTCAGAGAACATACAGCCCGATGCCGCATTCGCGCTCAAGAACATATCCAACGGCCTTTTCCTGATAAACTTTATCTGCGCAAACCTGCCGTTTGACATCAAGGACAAGGCACGCCTGCTGCGTGAAGGAACCTGCTCCAGCCGCGCTCTCACCCTGCTCTCACTGCTCAACCGTGAGATACAGCTGGCCGAGCTCAAGATGAGCATCCAGCGCCGCACGCATGAGGATATAGACAAGCAGCAGAAAGAGTATTTCCTGCAGCAGGAGCTCAAGAACATCCAGGATGAGCTGGGCGGAAGCGTCCAGGACCAGGATATTGAGGAGATGCGCCTCAAGGCCAATCAGAAGAAATGGAGCGATGAGGTACGCAAGATATTTGACAAGGAGCTGGTAAAGCTGGAGCGCACCAACTCACAGTCACCTGACTATAACGTTCAGCTCTCATACCTGCAGACCGTGCTGAGCCTGCCGTGGGGTGAATATACCAAGGACAATCTTGATATGGAGAACGCCCGCAAGGCGCTTGACAAGGACCATTACGGCCTTCAGAAGGTTAAGGAGCGCATTCTGGAACACCTGGCAGTAATGAAACTGCGCGGTGATTTCAAATCGCCCATACTGTGCCTGTACGGCCCTCCCGGAGTTGGAAAGACTTCACTCGGACTCTCTATCGCAAACGCTCTTAAGCGTAAGTACGTGCGCATATCACTGGGCGGTCTGCATGATGAGGCCGAAATCCGCGGACACCGCAAGACCTACATCGGAGCAATGCCCGGCCGTATCATCAAGGGACTGGTCAAGGCCGGTTCATCCAATCCCGTGTTCATACTGGATGAGATTGACAAGGTGAGCCAGATGACCACTCAGGGTGATCCTTCATCGGCCATGCTTGAGGTGCTTGACCCCGAGCAGAACAGCGCTTTCCACGACAACTATCTGGATATAGACTATGACCTGTCAAAGGTTATGTTCATAGCAACCGCCAATAACCTGAATACCATACCCGCTCCTCTGCTGGACCGTATGGAGATAATAGAGGTTAGCGGTTATATCACCGAAGAGAAGATTGAGATTGCCAAGCGCCATCTCATACCCAAGGAGATGGAGGCCAACGGACTCAAGAAAGGCAGCCTGTCTATAGGCAAGCCCGCCATCGAGGCCATAATTGAGAATTATACTCGTGAATCGGGCGTCCGTGAGCTGGACAAGAAGATAGGCAAGATATGCCGCAAGGCCGCTACCAGATACGCCACTAACGGTGATACAAGCAAAATGACGGTAAAACCGGCAGACCTTAAGGAGCTGCTGGGCACCAAGCCCTATTCCCGTGACAAGTATCAGGGAAATGAATTTGCCGGTGTGGTTACAGGTTTGGCCTGGACTGCCGTAGGCGGTGAGATACTGTTTGTAGAGACCAGCCTGAGCCGTGGCAAGGAGGGCAAACTGACCCTGACCGGTAACCTGGGTGATGTGATGAAGGAGTCAGCCATGCTGGCAATGGAGTACATCCGCGCCCACGCCAAGCTGCTCAATCTTGACCCCGCAGTATTCAACTCATGGAACGTGCATATTCATGTACCTGAGGGAGCAATCCCCAAGGATGGTCCGTCGGCCGGCATAACCATGGCAACGTCAATTGCATCGGCCTTTACTCAGCGTAAGGTGCGTGCCAACCTGGCCATGACGGGTGAGATTACCCTACGCGGCAAGGTGCTGCCCGTAGGCGGTATCCGTGAGAAGATACTGGCTGCCAAGCGTGCCGGAATAACCGATATCATTCTCTGCTCAGAAAACAGGCGCGATATTGAGGAGATTCCTGCCGAATACCTGAAAGGCCTTGAGTTCCACTACGTGAATGAGATCAGTGAGGTCTGGAAGATAGCCCTGCTTGACGAGAAGGTAAAGGATGCACAGGAGATAGTCCCCATAAAAGAACCCCAAAAGTAAGTCTCATCTGTGAAAGGATTGACATTCAAACTTGAGCACACAGACGGCACGAGCCACGCCAGAGCCGGACGCATAACCACTGACCACGGGGTTATAGAGACCCCCATTTTCATGCCGGTGGGTACTGTAGGTTCTGTCAAGGCCGTGCATATGACAGAGCTCAAGGATGACATAAAAGCACAGATAATTCTGGGAAACACCTACCATCTATACCTGCGTCCAGGTCTGGACGTTCTGGAAAAGGCCGGAGGATTGCACAGATTCAACGGATTTGACCGCCCCATGCTGACTGACAGCGGCGGATTCCAGGTATTCTCGCTGACAGGCCTGCGCAAGATGACTGAGGAGGGTGTGACCTTCCAGTCACACATAGACGGATCGCGCCACCTGTTCACCCCGGAACGCGTCATGGACATTGAACGCACCATAGGAGCCGACATAATGATGGCATTTGATGAGTGCTGCCCCGGAACCGCCGAGTACAAGTACGCCAAGCAGTCAATGGAGCGCACGCACCGCTGGCTGGACCGATGCATACAGCGTTTCAGCGAGACAGAGCCCAAGTACGGTTACCATCAGGCGCTGTTCCCCATTGTCCAGGGATGCGTCTACAAGGACCTGCGCTCGGCATCGGCCGAGTATATAGCATCGAAAGGTGCCGAAGGCAATGCCATTGGCGGACTGGCCGTTGGTGAACCCACAGAGGTCATGTATGAGATGATTGACCTGGTGCACGGCATACTGCCGCAGGACAAGCCACGCTATCTTATGGGCGTGGGAACTCCCGCCAACATACTGGAAGCCATAGCGTTAGGAGTTGACATGTTTGACTGCGTCATGCCTACCCGCAACGGCCGCAACGCCATGCTGTTCACCAAGGACGGTATCATAAACATACGCAACAAGAAGTGGGAGGATGTGTTTGAGCCGATTGAACCCGACGGCGCGTCAAAAGTTGATACGCTCTACACCAAGGCATATCTGCACCACCTTTTCAAGGCTCAGGAGTATCTGGCGCTTATGATTGCCTCCATACACAATCTGGCATTCTATCTGTGGCTGGTTGCAGAGGCCCGCAAACATATCCTGGCCGATGACTACCACACCTGGAAGGAGATCATGGTTAAACGTGTAATGCAAAGGTTATAATCAGGAGTTATGGCAAAGACTATCAGACATAGACTGCTCAAAAGGCTTGACTGGTACATCATAAAGAAGTTCCTGGGCACATACTTCTTTACCATTGCGCTGATTATCATCATCATGGTGGTGTTTGACTACAACGAGCATATTGACAAGCTCAACAAGGCCACCGCACATGAGATAATATTTGAGTATTACCTCAACTTCATACCCTACTTCATAAACATGTTCAGCCCCCTGTTCGTGTTTATCGCAATCATATTCTTCACCTCAAAACTGGCCGAGAACTCTGAGATTATAGCCATGTTCTCAACCGGCATGAGTTTCAGGCGAATGATGGTGCCATATATGCTGTCGGCCGCATTCATTGCGGTGTTCACACTCTATCTGGGATCACAGGTAATACCCAAGGGCAGCATAACCCGACTCAAGTTTGAGGAGCGGTACAAGATGAGCCACTACAACCGCAACAACTCTGACGGAACATATAACGTGCAGCTCGAGGTTGAAGAAGGCATCATAGCCTACATGGAGAGTTTCCAGACCTACAACATGACCGGTTACCGTTTTGCTCTTGACAAGTTTGACGGCAAGAAACTGGTGTCGCACATGACGGCCCGAAGCATTGCTTACGATACGCTATCAACAGAGAAGTATCACTGGAAAGTCAAGAATTTCATGATACGTGACATGTCCGGCACCATTGAGACCATCAGCCAAGGCTCAGAGATGGATACCATAATCCGCTTTGAACCTGGTGATTTCCTGATAGAGAACGGACAGCAGGAGACCATGTCATCGGGCGAACTGCGTGAATACATCCAACGCCAGAAAGAACGCGGCATGGGCAATATCCAGGACTTTGAGATTGAGTACCACAAACGCTACGCCATGTCATTTGCGGCATTCATCCTGACAATCATGGGAGTGTCGCTCTCCAGCCGCAAGCGCAAGGGAGGCATGGGGCTTTACCTGGGTATCGGACTTGGGTTGAGTTTTGGTTATATACTGTTCCAGACAGTATCATCAAACTTTGCCATAACCGGTGCCATGTCAGCGTTCTGGGCCGAGTGGCTGCCCAACTTCATATACGTTCCGATAGCGATTTTCCTTTATATAAAAGCACCTAAATAACTAAATAGTCGTGAGATTTGACGAGTTTGATTTCCAGCCGGCCCTTCTGGATGCCATAGACGCAATGAATTTCCAGGAGTGCACACCCATTCAGGAAAAAGCCATACCCCTTCTTCTTGAAGGACGCGACCTGATTGGCATCGCACAGACCGGAACCGGCAAGACCGCAGCATATCTTCTGCCCGTATTGGACAAGCTCTCTACCGGCAATTACCCGGAAAACGCGGTGAACTGCCTCATCATGGTGCCCACCCGGGAACTTGCGCAGCAGATTGACCAGCAGGTTGAGGGATTCTCATACTTTACCAACATATCCGGCACCGCAGTCTACGGAGGCAATGACGGCATCCGCTTTGAGCAGGAAAAACGCGGCTTTGCCATGGGAGCCGATATAGTGGTAGCCACTCCCGGCCGTCTTATCAGCCACATCAGCCTGGGCAATATTGATTTGAGCAAAGTGTCGTTCTTTATCCTTGACGAGGCTGACCGCATGCTCGACATGGGTTTCTATGATGACATAATGCAGATTGTAAAGCAGTTGCCCCAAAAGCGCCAAAACATGCTCTTTTCTGCCACCATGCCCGATGAGATCCAGCGCATGGCCCGCACCATACTGCACAATCCCGCCGAGGTCAAGCTGGCCGTCTCCAAGCCCGCCGACGGCATCCTGCAGGCAGCCTACATATGTTATGAAGTGCAGAAACTGCCCATAATCCAGAGCCTGTTCAGCAACAACGCACCCAAGAGGGTCATAGCGTTTGCATCGTCCAAACTCAAGGTTAAGGAGATAACCAAATCCCTGCGCCGCATAGGGCTCAACGTGGGCGAGATGCACTCAGACCTTACCCAGGCAGAGCGTGACGACATAATGCACCGCTTCCGCAACGGCCATATCAACGTGCTGGTAGCCACTGATATCGTGTCACGCGGAATAGACATCGATGACATAGACCTGGTAATAAACTTTGACGTTCCACATGACCCCGAGGACTACGTGCACCGTATCGGCCGAACCGCCCGCGCCGGAGCCGAGGGCTGCGCCATCACCTTTGTGAGCGTTGATGACCAGAGCCGTTTCCGCCAGATAGAGCGTTTCCTGGGCAAGGACGTCTACAAAGTCCCCCTACCCGCCGAGCTCGGTGAAGCTCCCGCCTACGCCGCAGAACGCAAAAACAGTGCAAAAGGGGTCAGACCCCAATTGCATCATTTTAGAAAGGGCGGACACAGACCACGCAACAAATAATGCTTACATATGAGAACAAAAGACCTTTTCCGTATCTGTGCAGCACTCATAATCATGGCAGGTGCTGCGTTAACTTCATGCAAGGATCAAGTCAAGGATGCCGCATGCATTGACATCTATGCTCCTATCCTTGAAAAGACCAACCCCGACAACATCCCCACCATCTCCAAACTGGGTTTCTCAGTTGACACCGTCCGTCTTAAGACATCGGGCGCAAACAGCTTTGTCAGCACTGTCAATGACATCAGGATGACCGATGAATACATCTTCCTGCTCACTACAGACGAGAGGGTTTTACAGTTCTCCCGTACAGGAGAGTTCATCAGGCAGATAGGTTATAAAGGACGTGGACACGGAGAATATTTAAGCGCAAGATGTTTTGACATCCTGCCGGAAAAGAAAGAGCTGTATGTAGCAGGGATATTGGATGGGGATATGGAAGTCTATTCATTTACCGGTCAGCACCTCAGAACCATTCCATTGCCGTTCCTACATTATGAATTTGTCGTAAAGAGTAATGGTAATTTCCTGTTTTATGAACGCTACGGTAATTTCGATCCCGAAGCTCCGGCCGGTTTAGCGGAGTTTGATACCCAGGGTAACTATATTAAGACCGTTATCCCTAACCATTACAATCTTACCGACCATGACATCAACCTTTTCCATCTGGCTCCCGATGTAATCGGGTATTACAATACATGTGCAGGCGATTCCGTCTTCCATATCGCCGATGACAACGTTTACGTGGCTTACTCCATATCGGGCGACAGGCAGTTGACCAATGGCGTTGCGCTTAATGAACGCAATCTACGCGGTCCGCACCAATACAAAATCATGTATTGCAACGAGACATACAGGGTAGTACATTTCGGAGTGCTGAATAATGAAACTGTACTAAGGGTTTACTACGATAAGATCAACAACAAGACCTACACCCATAAGGACTGGGAAGACACGGCAATCCCGGCCAATGACAGGGCTTATCTGGTTTTATCGGTATCTGACGGATATACATTCAAGGTTCTGGATGCAGGAAACATCCTTATGGATCCGGAGCTGAAAAAGCAGTTCCCGGAAATCACAGAGGATTCCAATCCCATCCTCCTCATCCTCCACTAGTATTGCTCTTTCTCGTTGGGGAAGTCTGAGTTCTTGACGTCTTCAACGTAGCGGCCTACGGCGTCGGTGATGGTTTCAAAGAGGTTGGCGTAGCGGCGCAGGAAACGGGGGCTGAAATCGTTGTTCATGCCCAGCATATCGGCGCATACAAGCACCTGACCGTCAACACCGCCGCCGGCACCTATACCGATGATAGGGATTGAAACCTCCTTTGCAACGCGCTCGGCAAGCTTGGCAGGAATTTTCTCAAGCACGATTGAGAAACAGCCTACCTCCTCCAGCTTGTGGGCATCGGAGATGAGTTTCTCAGCCTCGGCCTCCTCCTTGGCGCGTACGGCATAAGTGCCGAATTTATTTATTGATTGGGGTGTAAGGCCCAGATGTCCCATTACCGGGATGCCGGCCTCTATGATGTGACGTACTGAAGGCAGGATCTCCTCGCCACCCTCCAGCTTGAGGGCATCGGCATGAGAGACCTTCATGATCTTTATGGCGTTGGTTACGGCCTCGGAATCATTGATCTGATAGGTTCCGAATGGCATGTCAACCACCACAAGGGCGCGCTGCACACCGCGAACCACAGACTTGGCGTGATAAATCATCTGGTCCAGAGTGATAGGCAGTGTGGTCTGGTTGCCGGCCATCACGTTCGATGCCGAATCGCCCACCAGAATTACGTCAATGCCTGCTCCGTCAACCATCTTGGCCATAGTGTAATCATAAGCCGTGAGCATTGCAATCTTCTCGCCACGCTGTTTCATCTCCCTGAGACGCTGTGTGGTAACCTTACGTTTGTCTTCAGTAATGTATCCCATATCTTTTTGAAATAAATCGACTCAAAACGAGTATTTATAATTGGACCGCAAAGATAGCACTATTATCAAGAGTTATTACTATATTTGACTAGTTTAAACTTCTATGGGTAACAATTCTCACCTCACTGTGTACAAGGCATCGGCCGGATCGGGCAAAACGTTCCGGCTGGCGGTGCAGTATATCACCATGCTGGTTCGTCACCCGGAGGATTACCGCACCATCCTGGCAGTAACTTTTACCAACAAAGCAACGGCCGAGATGAAACAGCGCATACTGTCGCAGCTGTACGGAATTGGGCACAGCCTCAACAGTTCGCAGCCCTATTTTTTTGAGGTAAAGAATGCCGTTAACCTTAATGAGCAGACCATACGCCACAACGCACTGCTGGCACTTGACATGATACTGCAGGACTACAGCAGTTTCCGCGTTGAGACCATAGACAGCTTCTTCCAGACAGTGCTGCGCGGCCTGGCCCGAGAGCTGGGCATAGGCGGGAACCTGACACTGGAACTTGACACCGACGCCGCCATAGATGAGGCCGTAGACGCCTTCCTGGCCAATGTCCAGCCCGACACCCCCGACAAGCGCAACATCATGAAGTTTGTTGAAAGCAAGATAGAGAATGACAAGAACTGGTCTATAGACAAGACCGTCAAGGATTTCTCAAAAGAGCTTTTCAGCGAGATTTTCATGCAGAACGGACAGGAACTGCGCCGCATCATGACCGATAACCCCGACGCGGTCACAGACTACAAGGAGAACCTGGTGACTGCGCGGGATTCCGCCCTGTCTCCGATGGAACAAGAGGTGCTCCGGATTGGACAGGAGATAGACTCTGTTCTCTCCAACGCCGCATTCTCCGTTGACGGTCTCTCGGACAAACCGCGCAATGAAGCAAGAAAGATAATCAATGGCGCCATATTGGAAAAAGAACTTACATCTTCATTTATCAGATGTATTGATGAGCCTGATTTCTTCTTCACCGCTCCGGTCAAGAAAAAGAGGCCCGAACTGGTAAACCTGGCTGCCGAACAACTGTGTCATAGGTTTGCAAGGGTACAGGATATCCATGACCGGTACATCTCCGCCAAGAACTCTTTTGACGCCGCCCTAAAATACCTCCACGAGCTGAGCCTGCTGCTAAGCATACGTCGTGAAATCGACGCCCAGAGCCAGGAGCAGGGCCGGTTCCTGCTGGCCGACACCCCTCAGCTGCTTCATCAGATGGAAGAGGGCGATACATCATTCGTATTTGAAAAGACAGGCAGTTTTACCCGCCACGTCATGATAGATGAGTTCCAGGATACGTCAGACCTGCAATGGCGCAATCTGGCCCTGCTGCTGGACGAATGCCTGTCAACCAATAATGACTGCTTGGTGGTAGGTGATGTCAAGCAATCCATCTACCGCTGGCGCAACAGTGACTGGAACATTCTCAACACGGGTATCGAAACGGAGTTCGCCCGCTACAACCCCACCGTAGTCACAATGGGAGAAAACCGTCGCAGCCGTGCGCAGATAATAGAATTCAACAACAAACTCTTTCCCATGGCGGTGGAACTTACAAACCAGTTCTACAAAGAAAAAACCGGCCTGGAATACCCCAATCTTGGCCTTGCCTACAAGAGCGTGGAACAGCAGTGCATCCACAATGACGGCACCGGCTACGTCTACGCCCAGATAATCACCAAAGAGATAAAGGCAAAATATCTGGCCGATACCATCTGTCCCAAGATAGCCGACCAGCTTGACCAACTGACAGCGGCAGGAGTACTGCCCACAGACATAGCCATACTCTGCCGCAAGAAAGATCAGATAGCCGATATTGCCAACTGGTTCGCCCTGAACCGCCCCGATTACAACATGATATCGGGCGAGGCTTTCCAGCTGGACTCATCGGTAGCGGTCCGGATAATGGTCAACGCCATGCGCTGGCTCTCTGACAGCACAGACTGCATAGCGCTGGCACAACTGGCATGGGAGTACACAAACGCCATTAACGGCACCGAAATAACGTTTGACCGCGTCAAAACTGACGGTTTTGAGAACGCCCTGCCCAAGACATTCAGAGAGCAGGCCGATTCACTGCGCCACCTGCCCCTGTATGAGCTCACCGAGAAACTCTACACCATACTTGATCTGGGGCGCATTGAAGGTCAGGCGCAGTATATCATGGCCTTCCAGGATACCGTCTGCCTATGGCTGAGCCGCAACCCGGGCGATATGGCCCAATTCATTCAAGATTGGGATGACGACCTGCATAAAACCCCTATCCCCGCCCCCGATATCAACGGCATCCGCCTGCTCACCATACACAAATCCAAAGGACTGGAGTTCCACACCGTGATAGTGCCCATGTGCAACTGGCCCATCATAGACAGCGGCGGCTACAATGAAAAACGCCTCTGGATCAAACCCGGGCAGGAGCCCTATGACAAGATGCCCATCATCCCGGTAGGTTTCAACAACACCTTGGCCGGATCGGCCTTTGAGGAGCATTACAAGACAGAGGCCGGCCTACAGACAGTCGATAACCTGAACCTGCTCTACGTAGCCTTGACACGTGCCATAAGCAACCTTATCATACTGAGCAGCCGCCCGCACAACAAAGGCTCCATATATGACATACTTGAAGCCTGTATGAGCATGGCATTCCAAAGTGAGGCCGATAACGACACCATAACCTACCGGACCGGCCGGATCTGCCCCCACACCGAACGCAAAAACACCGACAGCCGGAACCCGTTCGATGCAAAGCCCACGGTAAGCCAGCTCTCCATGCACACCTACCCCATCAACGCGCGGTTCCGCCAATCGGGCGAATCCACCCGTTTTGTCCACAGCGACGATGAGGACATCCACCTCCAGGAGGAGTACATAAAGACCGGAAACCTGATGCACAGCCTCTTTGCCACCATACGCACAGAGGCCGATATAGACCCGCAGATTGACCAGATGCTCCGTGACGGACTGCTGGATTCGGCCCACAAGGCAGACAAGCTTAAGCAGGACATCCGCAAGCACATAGCCTCCACACTAGGCGCAAAGGAGTGGTTCAACGGCAACTACGCCCTATTCAACGAGGCATCAATCATTTACCGTGACGGAGGCATACTCCAGACCCGCCGCCCCGACCGCGTGATGATAAAACCCGATGGCCGCGTCATAATAGTGGATTTCAAGTTCGGCCGCGAGAAAGAGGAATACATGCACCAGGTCCAGGAATACATGGACCTTCTGCGCAAGATGGGCCACCCGCAGGTGGAGGGCCACATCTGGTACGTCTATTCAAACAAGATAACAGACTGTAATAACTAGTAATAAAAACAATTATTAACCTTACAAATATGTAGAATATGGTAGACTTTAATTACTACGCCCCTACAGAGGTGGTTTTCGGAAAAGAATCAGAGGAACAGGTTGCAAAACTGGTACGTAAATACGGAGGTACCAAGGTATTGGTTCATTACGGCGGCAAGAGCGCCATCAAATCCGGCTTGTTGGACAAGATTGAGCGTCTGCTCCGTGAGGGCGGCATAGAATATGTCACTTTGGGTGGTGTAGTGCCTAACCCAAGGCTCTCAAAAGTTCACGAAGGCATTGAACTGTGCCGTAAGGAGAAGGTTGATTTTATCCTTGCCGTGGGTGGCGGCAGTGTAATAGACTCATCCAAAGCCATCGCGTACGGTGTTCCCTATGACGGCGAAGTCTGGGACGTATACCTACGCATATACACTCCCGTAACGTCACTGCCGGTGGCATCGGTCCTGACCATTCCCGCTGCCGGAAGTGAGATGAGCGAGTCTAGCGTCATTACCAATGAGGAGGGTGATGTCAAGATTGGTTATTCCAACAACCTGTGCCGTCCCAAGTTTGCCATCATGAACCCCGAGCGCACCTACACCCTGCCCGCATATCAGACAGCAGCCGGCATAACAGACATCATGATGCACACCATGGAGCGCTATTTCTCACATGATGATGACATGAACATAACCGATGCCATTGCCGAAGGACTGCTCAAGACCATGATTGACTGCGCCCCTATGGTACTCAAGGAGCCTGAAAACTACCGTTACCGCGCCCAGGTAATGTGGGCAGGATCGCTGGCACACAATGACCTGACCGGCTGCGGCCGCATAGGTGACTGGGCCACACATCAGCTGGAGCATGAGCTGAGCGGAATGTTTGACGTAACCCACGGCGCCGGTCTGGCTGCAGTATGGCCCAGTTGGGCACGTTACGTCTACAAGTGCAACGTAAGCCGTTTTGTACGCTTTGCAGTAAACGTGATGGGCGTTGAGAATGACTTTACAGACCCGGAGGGTACCGCCATCCGCGGCATAGAGGCAATGGAGCGTTTCTACCACTCAATAGGCATGCCCATCAACATCCACGAGCTTATAGGCAAAGAGATAACCGATGCCCAAATCAAGGAAATGGTACGCAAGTGCAGCCACGACGGCAAGGACACCCAAGGCCAGTTCAAAGTACTTAGCCCCGATGATATGACCGCAATCTACACATTGGCCAAATAAAAACAAAAGAATATGAAAAGATCCGTTTTGCTTACCGCTATTGCATGTCTTCCGTTGGTGTTGACACAATGCTCCCAGAATTATGTACCAGAAGGATATGAACTTGTCTGGCAGGATGAGTTCGATGTGGGCACAGTGCCGGATATCAACAAATGGACCCACGTGGTAATGCGCCAGGGAATGGTAAATCACGAGCTCCAGAACTATGTGAATCACGTAACCCCCGCCGGAACCCCCGTAACCGAGGTCAAGGACGGAACCCTGCGCATAAACTGCTTTAAGGAGGATGGCAAAGTCTACTCGGGCCGCCTTAACGGAAACGCACGCACCGGCTGGCAGAACGGATATTTTGAAGCACGCATCAAACTGCCCAAGGGCAAAGGCACCTGGCCCGCCTTCTGGATGATGCCCGCTGCCAACCGCATGCCCAACAACGGCTGGCCCCGCTGCGGCGAGATAGACATAATGGAAGAGGTAGGCTTTGTACCTAACGAGGTTTCATCATCCATCCACACCCAGGATTACAACCACACAAAAGGCACCCACAAGAACCACGCCATGAAAATCAGGAATGCCGAGGGCGATTTCCACATCTATGCCCTACTCTGGACTGAAGGTGAAATCATAACATATGTGGACGGCAAGGAGCAGCTCCACCTGGAGAAAGCCGTTCTTGGAACTGACCATGACCAATGGCCATTCCACTACCCCTTCCACATTATCCTGAATCTGGCCTGGGGCGGTGACTGGGGCGGCCAGGAAGGCGTTGATGAGAGCGCCCTACCCGTCACCATGGAGGTAGACTACGTCCGCGTATATCAGCAAAAACAATAACTATGAGAAAGTTTAGATTACTTACAGTAATGGCAGTGAGCGCACTGCTCATGGCATCATGCAATACCCAGAGTAAAGCCCAGAACGGCTTTGAGATAAAACGCGGAGTCAACGTAAGCCACTGGCTGTCACAGTCACAGGCCCGAGGTCAGGCCCGTGCAAACCATATCACCGAGCAGGACATGGCCCGCATCAAGGAGATGGGCTTTGACCACATCCGCCTGCCCATAGACGAGGTCCAGTTCTGGGACGAGCAAGGCAACCGCCTGGACGAGGCCTGGCAGCTCCTTACCAACGCCCTTGAGTGGTGCTGCAAGTATAACCTGCGCGTAATAGTTGACCTTCACACCCTTAGGTCACACAACTTTGTGCTGCAGGAAGGTCAGAAAAACGCTCTATATGAGGACCCCGCCGAGCTCCAGAAACTCATAGAGATGTGGAACCAGTTATCGGCCCAGATGAAAAGATTCCCCGTTGATATGGTGGCATACGAGTTCATGAACGAACCCGTGGCCGATGACCCCGAGCAGTGGAACCAG
>JAGCPB010000097.1 GCA_017642425.1 Bacteroidaceae bacterium | reverse complement strand
GGATGCTGTCACCGCCCAGGAAGAAGATAGCCAACAGCACGATCAATGTACTTACTGATGTGTTGATGGTACGTGCCAGAGTGGTGTTCAGGGCATCGTCAAACAACTGCTTGCGGTTACGCTTGGTGTAGAGACCGGTAAACTCACGGATACGGTCAAATATAACCACCTTATCGTTGATTGAGTAACCGATAGCAGTCAGCACGGCACCTATGAATGTCTGGTCAATCTCAAGAGAGAACGGCATCCAGCCCCAGCAGATTGAATACATACCTATTATAATAAGGGTATCAAAGCAGAGGGCGAATATGGCACCTACTGAGTAAGCTACGTTGCGGAAACGGATCAGGATGTACAGGAAGATGGCGATCAGGGCCAGGATCACTGATATGATAGCACCGCGTGTGATATCCTCGGCGATTGAAGGACCTACCTTCTGTGAACTGATGATAGAGCCGCCGTCACGGTTCTCACGGTCGATGAATGTAGCCAGTGTCAGATTTGAACTGAGCTTGCCGGCTGCCTTGAGAGATGTGAAGAGGAACTCCTCAATCTCAGAGTCAATGGTCTCTGACTCCTCATCGATACGGTAGTTGGTAGAGATACGGATGGTCTTGTGGTCGGTACCAAGAGCGATTGCCTGGACATTGTCCTCAGTAATCACGTTCTGCAGTATGGCGCGAACCTCCTCGGGCTCAACAGGCTGCTCAAACTGAACCACAAAGTTACGTCCACCTGTAAAGTCGATACTCTTGCTCAGGCCGCGGGTTGCAAGGAATCCGATGCAGATGATTGCTGCGGCTCCAAAGATTATGAATGACTTCTTGGCTGCCTCCATGAACTTGACGGCAGTGTTCTGCATCAGGTTCTTTGAGAAACCGGTGGTGAATGTAAGGTCCTGCAACTTGCCCTTACCAAGGAAGTGCTCATAGACAATACGTGTCAGGAACACAGCGGTAAAGAATGAGCAGATGATACCGATGATCAATGTGGTAGCGAATCCGCGGATAGGACCTGTACCGAAGTTGAACAGGATGATACCTGTTATGATTGATGTGAAGTTGGAGTCAAAGATGGCTGAGAAAGCGTTCTTGTAACCGTCAGTCAGAGCAGACTGGACGCTCTTGCCGCCCTTGAGTTCCTCCTTGGTACGCTCATAGATAAGCACGTTGGCATCGACCGCCATACCCAGGGTGAGTACGATACCTGCGATACCTGACATTGTCAGGGCTGCCTGGAATGAGGTGAGGATACCTAGTGTGAAGAAGAAGTTGAGCAGAAGGGCTCCGTTGGCAATCATACCCGGGATGAATCCGTATATGCAGCACATATAGATCATCAGGATGATGAATGCTATGATGAATGATGTGAATCCCTTCTGGATTGACTCCTGACCCAGTGAAGGACCTACGATGTCCTCCTGAACGATCTTGGCGGGAGCGGGCATCTTACCGGACTTAAGTACGTTGGCAAGGTCCTGAGTGTCCTCAACGGTAAAGTTACCTGATATCTCGGAATGACCGTTGGGAATCTCACCGTTTACACGGGGGGCACTGTATACATAACCGTCAAGAACGATTGCTATTCCGCGGCCAACATTCTGCTTGGTCAGATTTGCCCAGCGGCGGGCACCTTCGGTGTTCATAGCCATGCTGACAACAGGCTGACCCATCTGGTTGAAATCAGCTTTAGCCTCAGTAACTACATCACCGGTAAGGTCTGCCTGACCGTTCTTGTTATCGTTCTTAATGCAGTAGAGTTCAAAATACTGATCTGTGCCGTCCATGGGTTTTACGCCCCACATGAACTTGAGGTCACGCGGTATGATGGCCTTGGCGTCAGCGCTGGCCAACATGCGGTTAACCTCGGCAGTATCGGAGTAGTGAGCTACACCGGCTACCCAACTGTCGGTATACGGATAGGGGTTGAGGCGCGCCAGCAGAGGATTGCTCTTGCGCAGTGCTTCACGCTGTGCTGCGGTGGTCTGCTGATTCTGGGCGTCATCTGTCTCAAGAAGCTGGCCGGCAAGGTCTGTCTCTGCATTCTGTGCGGTTTCCTGAGCCGGTGCGTCTTCTGCTTTTGCCTCATCGGGATTCTCATCTGCATATTTCTGTGCCAGACGGCTGTCAATGCGGTTCAGGACATCCTGAATCTCGGCAGTCTTGTAAGTCTCCCAGAACTCCAGATTTGCGGAACCCTGGAGGAGCTTACGTACACGCTCGGGCTCTTTGATACCGGGAAGCTCAACCATTATGCGGCCCTGCTTTCCAGCCAGTTCCTGGATATTAGGCTGTGCTACACCAAAGCGGTCAATACGTGTGCGCAATACGTTGAAAGAATTGGCAACAGCGGCGTCAACCTCTTCCTTCAGAACTATTACAACCTGTTCGTTAGGTGTCTGCGAATTGATTTTTTCCTTAAGATTTGAAGTTGCAAAGAATGTGCTCAGCTTGGCGTCGGCACCTGCAATCCTGGCATACTCCTGAGCAAAAATGTCCACGAAGTTGTCCTGACTGCTCACTGAACGTTTCTTTGCAGCGGCCAGAGTCTGGGTGAATACGGGATCCTGACTGTTGTTGGCCAGAGCCTTTACTACATCGGGTATCGAAACCTCAAGAATCACGTTCATACCGCCCTTAAGATCAAGGCCAAGGCCAATCTGCATCTCGCGGCACTCTTTGTATGAATAAATACCCAACCAGACCTTTTTGTTCATTACAGAGTCAAGATAGGCCTGCTCGTCCTGACTCTGGGCAGCTTTCTTCTCAATGCTGCGGGTCCTGAATGTAAAGGAGAGATAGAACAGACAAACCAGTGTCAGTGCTATCGCAAAAATCTTTACGAATCCTTTGTTTTGCATACTGTTTTATTGTGTTATTAATTTTTTGTGCGCGTGTGCGTAAAATTTCAAGGGTGCAAATATAGGGATTTTTTTTGTCCGCCATACCATACTACTTCGTTTTAACTGATTTTCCTGCTAAAAATCATATCTTTGTGACGTTATGAGAATCCGTTTTTCGTTATTATTGTCGCTCATGCCGGTAATTGCCGCTGCGCAGAGCCTGCCGGACTGGGAGAATCCCGATGTCATTGGCATCAACAAACTCCCTTATCACGTGACGTTGGGTAACCCCTCCACACACAGTGCAAATCCTGAGATAACATACCTGGACGGAACCTGGAAATTCCGATGGTCGCCCGATCCTGACAGCCGTCCCGTGGATTTCTATCAGGCCGGTTATGACGTAAGCGGTTGGGATGACATCCATGTGCCCTGTGACTGGCAGATGCAGGGATTCGGTACTCCCATCTATACTAATTCCCGATATCCTTTCCGTAGGCAACCACCAGTTGTTACCGGTACTCCTGACCGTAGCTGGACCGCATACGAGGCCCGCAATCCGGTGGGCAGTTACGTGACCTGGTTTGATGCAGCCGATATCTCTTCTCATAACTGGATACTGGAGTTTGAGGCTGTCAGTTCTGCTTTTTACGTCTGGGTGAACGGACAGAAGGTGGGTTACAGCCAGAACAGCATGTCGCCGGCCGAGTTTGACATATCACCGTATCTGAAAGAAGGACAGAACCGTCTGGCAGTCGAGGTTTACCGCTGGTGTGACGGCTCCTACATAGAAGACCAGGATTTCTGGCGTCTGAGCGGCATATTCCGTCCGGTCAAACTGTGGAAACGCCCGCTGGTGCATATATCAGACTACAGGATTACCCTTATTCCGTCCGATGATTACAGCGTTGCCAGGATCCATACCCAGGTCCAGCTTGTAAACACTTCGGCATCTCAGGTCAACAGGGTCAACCTGATGTTTACCCTGAAGGATAAAAAGACCGATGGAAAGGAGTGTTCTCAAAACTGGTTTCCTGAAAAGATACCCGTATTGCAGCCGCATGATTCAATATGGATTACTACAGACGGAAACCTATTCTATCCTCAACTCTGGTCGGCCGAGAAGCCTAATCTTTATGAATGTACTTTAGAGTTGGCAGAAAAAGGTCAGGTTACGGAATCATTCTGCCAGAACATAGGAGTCCGTAAGATAGAGACTCGCGGTGAGGTGATGTACATAAATGACAAGCCCGTAAAACTGCGTGGAGTGAATCGTCACGACCATCATCCGCGAACCGGCCACTATGTGGATCCTGAAACTACAGAGCTTGATATCAAGTTGATGAAACAGGCCAACATCAACATGCTCCGCACATCACATTATCCCGATTCACCGATACTTTACGAACTCTGTGACATCTACGGACTCTACGTCATGGATGAGGCCTGCCAGGAGTCACACGGATTCGGCCTGCGCAACCGCCAGATGGGTAATGATCCGCAGTGGATGAAAGCCCATGTGGACCGTGCCGAATCATTGGTGAAAAGGGACTTTAACCATCCCTCAGTACTATTCTGGTCATTAGGCAATGAGGGCGGCGCAGGCATGAATATGCGGGCCATGCGTGCCAAGGTGGATGAGTTGGATTCAACACGTCTGGTGTTCTGCGATACGGACCTTTCAGTGTCTGATCTGTATGATGACAGTTATCTTTCACCGGCCCGTCTTAAGCAGGTGGCAGAAAGGGTTACTGACCGCCCGTTCATGATGCGTGAGTATGCCCATATGATGGGTAACTCCGGTGGCAACCTTACCGAGTACTGGGATGTGATTTATGCCGATCCCAGCATTGCCGGAGCCGCAATTTGGGACTTTGTGGACCAGGGTATAGCCAAACCGATAGATGGCTCTCCACTCAAATACAAAGGCAGCAGTCTGGCCCTTGAGGATGGTGAGTTCTGGGCCTACGGAGGGGACTTTGGAGATATGCCAAATGACGGCAATTTTGTAATCAACGGCCTCCTTGCCCCTGACCGCACACCGCATCCGCACTACTATGAGGTCAAGCACATCTATCAGCCACTGTATTTTGAACTGGTGGAAGTTGTTGACTCAACCGGCGAGGCTATAATCAAGGTCATTAACCGTGATTTCTTTACCGGATTGGATGAATATGACTATATGGCTGATTTTGTGGGACCTTCATTTTTCTATACTGATGACAGGAAAAAGTTCAACATAGAAAAACCCGATGAGAACGGTTTATTAAAAGTTACTATTCCGTTCCCCAAAGGTAGTTTGTGGTCTCACAATTATGATGATAATCTGACTCTTCACATCTTTGCAGTTCTTAGGGAAAATAAACCTTGGGCTGATGCGGGTTTTGTTGTTGCCTATGACCAACTGTTGGATTGGCCTGCATATTCAAGAAAAACAGTTCATTTGTCAGCTTGGGATAGTCTCTTTGTTAGTAAAAGAACTAAGGGTATTGTTTCTACAGGGGATGGAGGTTACACGGTTTCTTGTGGTAAGAGCACATATACTATTGACAGCAAAGGAGCATTGACCAGTTGGAAATGGAAGAAAAAGGAGATGCTGGCAGGACCACTTGAACCCGATTTCTGGAAGCCAGCCAATGACAACCAGATTCGTAATGATTATGGACGTACAATGGGAGCGTGGAAAAAAGCAGGCATGGAAAGGGAGACAGTGAACTCAGAGGCTCGTATAAAGATTCTTGGTTATGAATGGGGCTTATTGTTAAGGCTTCTTACTGCAAAGGAGAGAAGATTGAAAGAATTGCGTTTTGACTTCAAATTACCTGTAGGTGGAAAACTGATTCTTTGCTAT
>JAGCPB010000096.1 GCA_017642425.1 Bacteroidaceae bacterium | reverse complement strand
CGCCGTTACGGGATAACGGCTATTCAAATCATTTATAAATTCAATAAAAACAACAACTTATGGCAGCAAAAATCAGATTGCAGAGAAGAGGCCACAAAGGTTACGCCTTCTATTCAATCGTAATTGCAGACTCCAGAGCTCCACGTGATGGAAAGTTTATTGAGAAGATTGGTACTTACAATCCTAACACCAATCCCGCTACAGTAGATTTGAATTTCGAAAGAGCCCTGTACTGGGTTAACGTAGGCGCACAGCCCACCGATACCGCACGTAACATCCTTTCACGCGAGGGTGTGTATCTTATGAAACACCTCCAGGGTGGCGTTAAGAAAGGCGCTTTCGACGAGGCAGCAGCTCAAGCCAAGTTCGATGCCTGGAAGCAGGCTAAGGAGAGCGCACTTAAGGCTATCACCGTTAAGGATGAGCAGGCTAAGCGCGAGCAGAGCAAGGCTAAACTGGAAGCAGAGAAGAAGGTTAACGAGGCAATTGCCGAGAAGGTAGCTACCAAGAAGGCCGAGGCCAAGGCAGCAGCAGACGCAGCCGCAGCAGAGGCAGCAGCTCAGGAGGCAGCAGCAGAGGCTACCGAGGCTCCCGCAGAGGAGGCAGCTCCCGCAGAGGCTTGATCCTCTATTCTAACAAAAACAAAATCCGGGCTTTCGTCCGGATTTTATTTTTGGCTGTTAGCTATTAGCTATTGGCTATTGGCCGCTATAAGCCAACAGCTAACAGCCATAGTAAAGAAAACAAAATGGGAAAGTTCAAATCATTTCTTGAAAGGAAGGATATAATCATATCCGCCCACCGTTATGGCGTGGATGCTCTGGGAGCTATGGCTCAGGGCCTTTTTGCATCACTCCTTATAGGTACCATCATAGCCTCCATAGGCGAGCAGCTTAATATTGCGTTGCTGGTTGAAGTAGGTAACTTTGCAAAGAGTATGGCCGGTCCGGCAATGGCGGCATCCATTGCATACGCGCTGCGCACTCCGAACCTGGTGCTGTTCTCTATGCTGGCCGTAGGTGCCGCCGCCAACAAGCTGGGCGGAGCAGGCGGTCCTCTGGCTGTCTATGTAGTGACCATATTTGCGGCCGAATTCGGCAAGGCCGTTTCAAAAGAGACCAAGATAGACATTCTCATAACACCTCTCGTGACTATAGCCATAGGCGTGGGGCTCTCATTCTGGTGGGCACCCGCAATAGGCTCCGCCGCCAGCAGTTTGGGTAATGTAATCATGTGGGCTACCACAAAACAGCCCTTCCTGATGGGTATTCTGGTATCAGTGATAGTGGGCATGGCTCTAACTCTCCCCATTAGTTCTGCAGCCATTTGCGCCGCACTGAGCCTTACGGGACTGGCAGGAGGTGCCGCGCTGGCAGGATGTTGTGCCCAGATGGTGGGGTTCGCAGTGCTCAGTTTCCGCGAGAACCGCTGGAACGGTATCATATCGCAAGGTCTTGGCACCAGCATGCTCCAGATGGGCAACATAGTCAAGAATCCCAAAATATGGATTGCACCCACCCTTGTATCGGCCATTACAGGTCCTATGGCCACCTGCCTGTTCAGGATTGAGATGAACGGCCCGGCCATTGCTTCTGGTATGGGAACCTGCGGTCTGGTAGGTCCTATAGGAGTATATACCGGATGGACTCAACAAATTGCCGAAGGTGCACGAACCGCCATTACGGGTGCCGATTGGACCGGTCTTATTATGATAAGCATTGTTCTGCCTGTTATTCTGACCTTGATATTCGGGCCGCTTATGCGCAGGATCGGCTGGATCAAACCCGGAGACCTGAAACTGGACTGATCTTAATAGATGAATCTGAACTCATCCAGGTAGAGGGTACTGCCGTCGCCGCCGGTAAAAAAGTCACCCAATGCGCTTGACGAGGCAACTATGACCACATACCTGGGAGTGCGGTTGCTACGGTAATCGATATCTATCCTGAATTTTTCATATCCCGCCAAGGTATGGTTATAACCCACTTTGCCATACCCTATTATGTGCGGGTCATTGTCTATATCCACAAAGGTATCGGTGGCAGGATCAACCGTAAACTGTTCATCCCAGTCTGTAAGAAGCACAAAGACATGAGCGCTGTCCGTCTTTCCCAACCAGTCATCAAACGGAGCCTTTACAACGTCTATGGCAACAGGTTTGTAGCATGCATAGCCCTCAAGAGCCTTTGGACGCAGGGTGAATGGAATACCCCATTTTAGAGTGGCGCTCAACTTGGAAATATTGATGCTGCCCATCTGGCCGGTAAAAATGCAGCCTGCGGCCAGTTTCTTGGTAATGAGAGCATTGACAAGCTGTGTCTTAAGCATAACGGCCTTCTTGCCTGCACCCTCCATTGCTACAAATACGCTGTCAGGGATACACGTGTTCTTGCCCAGCATTGAAGTTGATGCATTGGCCGACCCCCATACCTTCTTCTGCTCCGGGGATGCATCGGCACCATAGCAAACCTCATTATTGCCGTCCTTGCTCCACAAGTCAAAGTTCATGTTATAGAGTTGTCCGTCTTCATCAACGGCACTTCCCGTGTTTGTATTGACCGGTTCGGGATCATTCATGACTATGTCATTCTCCCACTCATTGCAGGACATGGCCAAAAGGGCAGCCAAACAGAAGATGTACATATTCCTCATGACTCAAAAGTGATAGACCATGCCCATCCTTAACCCGATAAGGTTTGGCTTGAAATTGATGAATGTACGCATCAATGTGCTGTTTCCGCTCTCAGTAGCATTCTGTTTCTGCCATCGGCATCCACCTTCCAACAACGGCAGAGAGACCTCAAATGAGACCCTTTCTGTAGCAAACACGCTTACGCCAGGATATAATCCGGCCGATACGCTCCACAAATCACTGTAACTGCCCTCCTTTCCACGCTCAGTAACCCTGTAATTCTTTACATAGCCTGTAGAGCCTGATAATCTGCCTTCAAAGAACAATGCCAGAATCCTACCGTTAAACAGAGGCAGATATCCCCTGCCGGTAAGAGCACAGGTTACGTCCTGACGCATGATATTCCTGTCGGGTACATCAAGACTCATAAAAGATGTGCTGTCAACGGATATACGGGTATCTGTGTATCCCATCCTCAACCCAACGGAAAGATTGTCCTTGACAAACCATGCTCCCGATGCCGCCACATTGCCCTGTCGGACATATCCGTCCAATCCCTGCACAATCCCCAGCAGGTCATAGCCGGTATCACCGTCAGCGTTCCATGAGTCAAATCCGAACGAAAGCCCCACCGATACGGTTCCCTTCTCTATGTATGTAACCTGCTGATTGGCCATGCCACGCTGGGCACAGACAACACAACAGAATGCCGCCAGAGAAAAAAAGGCCAGAACCTTGCGCCAAACACCTACCAACATACTTTTTGGTCTTAATTAGTTTCCACAAAAATATAAAAAAGCGGAGAAACCGCATCTCCACTTCTGTAAGTTTTATTTTATCCTTACCCGTAGGGCCCGCATGGCATTGAGCACAGCCAGTACCGTAACACCTACATCGGCAAATACCGCCATCCACATCGTTGCAAGACCGGGTATGGCCAGCATCAACACAAGAACCTTGATTCCTATGGCAAACCAGATGTTCTCCTTGGCTATGCGTATTGTGCGGCGTGCTATCTGAATGGCCAGCGCAATCTTGGAAGGTTTGTCATCCATCAGCACCACATCGGCCGCCTCGATTGCGGCATCTGATCCCAGTGCGCCCATTGCTATGCCGATGTCCGCACGGGTTAGTACCGGAGCATCGTTAATGCCGTCACCCACAAATGCCAGAGTACCGTCCGGCAGGAGACTCTCAACCTGAGTAACCTTATCGGCCGGGAGCAGCTGGGCATGATATTCATCCACTCCAACATGCTTGGCAACTGCGGCAGCCACATGCTCCTGGTCACCGGTAAGCATCACTGTCCTGTTTACTCCGACATCCTTAAGGCGTTCAATTGCCAAGACCGAATCCTCCTTGATGCGGTCCGATATCACTATGTGACCCACATACTTGCCGTCAATTGCCACATGTATGATAGTTCCTGCGTGATGGCACGGATGCCACTCAGCTCCAACCTTCTCCATAAGTTTACTGTTACCCACTGCCACGCTCTTACCGTTTAAACTGGATATTATTCCATGACCTGCGGTCTCCTGGACATCGGCTATAATACAGTCATCCTGCTCGTTGGGATATGCATTACGCAGAGCCATTGCAATGGGATGAGTGGAGTGGCGCTCCACGTGGGCAGCCAGATGCAGCAGTTCGTTATCATCAATCTCCTGCGGATGTACGGCAGTTACCTCAAACACGCCCTCTGTCAGTGTTCCGGTCTTGTCAAACACCACAGTCTTGACTCCGGCCAGCTTGTCAATAAGGTTGGAGCCCTTGATCAATATACCCTTGCGTGATGCGCCGCCCAGTCCGCCAAAAAACGTAAGCGGGACCGATATCACCAGCGCGCACGGGCACGATACAACCAGGAACAGCAGTCCGCGATATATCCATGTTGCCCACTCGCCGGTTATCAAACCGGGTATGACAGCAACCAGTAGTGCCAGGCCCACAACGATAGGCGTATATACGCGGGCAAACTTTGTTATGAAACTCTCACTGCGGCTTTTGCTCTCAGCGGCATTCTCAACCAGGTCAAGGATCTTGGAGACTGTGGATTCGGCAAACTCTTTTGTTGTGCGCACCTTGAGCAAACCGTTCAGATTGACGCAACCCGAAAGGATCTCATCACCTTTGTTTACACTGCGCGGTATGCTCTCACCGGTAAGTGCTACAGTATCAAGACTTGATGTTCCTTCAATTACCACACCGTCCATCGGCACCTTCTCGCCCGGGCGGATAATAATGATCTCACCCACCTTTACCATATCGGGGGCAACCTTGAATATCTCTCCATCGCGCTCAACATTGGCTGTATCGGGGCGAATATCCATCAGATGCGAAATTGATTTGCGGCTTCGGCCCTCGGCCACCTCCTCAAACATCTCACCTATCTGGAAGAACAGCATTACGAATACAGCCTCGGCAAACTGTGTTTCGGCTCCCGGCATGAATCCTATGGCAAGAGCGCCTATCGTGGCCACGCTCATCAGGAAATCCTCACTCAGCGCCTCACCTTCAAACAGACCCTCTGCAGCCTCCTTCAGGGTCTCCCAACCAACAATAAGATAAGGAACAAGGAACAGCAGCAGATACTGCCAGTCCCGCCAAGCAGTCTTGCGCTCAATAACTGAAGCTACAATCAGTAATACAGTAGAAGCGATAATCCTTACAATACGGCCTCTGCCCTCCTCTTCATCTTCATGATGATGCTCGTGACTGTGCTCATGATGCTCATGCTCACAGCATTCATTCTCGTGATGATGGTGATGTTCGTGTATCATATAGCGTACTTTTTTTGATTTCCGCTGCAAAGGTACACCCACCCTAATGCAACCGGGTTGCAAAGAACATCACCGATGCGTTCATTCAAACTCTACACGCAGTATAAGCAGATCGCCGCCGGACAGAGTATTGTCAGTCATGTAACGTGTTAGCTCCTGATATAACGGTTTCAGCCTGTCATCAAGAATATCGGCTCTCAGTTTCAGAACATCATATATGTCTTTTGATATGCTGAACCAGACACTCTCACCGTCAGAATATGCAGGCTGCAGGTAATATATCATGTATTGCCATACATCCGTGCAGGTAATCCCTGAGGCATCATCTTCTTCAACCGGCTGTTCCGGGTAAAACGACCTGTACAGTTTCTTGTCTAGTTTGTCATACAGGCAGGTCTTATCACCCCCTTTTGATGAAAAGTATTCAAAAAAGAGATATCTGTCAGTCTCAGCCAGACTGCTGAATCCGTTGTCATACCCTCCTTTCATCAAATCAACTACCAGATCGAGGGAGTTCTGATACTCACCTTCATATTTCTTATAAAGGCTTGAGGGAATGGAATTCTCAGTCACAAACTCAAATCTGGGGATGAACGATCCGTTTGACAAGGAATAAATGGTATAGTCATACGCCAGCATAAGCCTGAGAGAATCCTTATACAGGTAAGAGATGGGATTCAATCCGTAAGAGGTTGTGTTGTACTTGAAGAACTCATCCAATGGCAGATGCTTATCCGACAGCTTTAATTCACTATCATATACATAGACGTAATCATCCCTGAGATTGGACAGCCCCACAAAACCGTCACCCATCCTGTACAGGTAATCGGAGGCATCCTCAAACGCCCATTTGGAAACATATCTGCCATTCTCATCATAAGATATCAGTTGGTCCATCCCTGAATCATAACAGTAAACCATGTCGTCCACGGCAAAGATGTCATTGACATAACACAGCTCTCCCGGGCCCCGTCCCTGAATTGAGCGGTCAACCACCTTCTTTCCTTCCAGATCATACATAAGGAGACGTTTGCCATCCTTGTGTCCAAACACATACCGGTTAGAGGTCATGGTCATCTTTGACTGGTTTATGAATGCCCAAGAATCATCCACATCAAAGTTCACAACTGATATGGATTTGATTTTCTGTTCCACCGTACCGGCGTCAGTACTCAGATCTATACGGTCAGCACCCGTTAATGTTTCACTTCCCTTAGGTCCGCATGCCGCAAACAAGAGTGACACGGCCATAAGCAATTCTGTTTTCTTCATTTCAACTGATTGGTTAAAGTTATCGATTCGCAAATGTACCCATTCTTTCCCATACCTCCGCCCTTATTTCAGCACATCTTCCAAAATAAAAAACCGCACAACCTTTGGGCCGCGCGGTTTCATTACGTTAGAGTATTTTTATATCGTTTCTGATGCCGGTTGCGTGACTACATTAGGATCCGGTCCGTAATTATTGGGGCCCTCGGTTCCTTTGAGTGAGCATAGGGCGATAATGGCTGCCATTCCGGGAATCAGCAATGTTCCCATTAAGGAAGTGGTGCCGGCCATTGGTAATTCGGTGACTATGTATACTAAAGGTGAAATAGCCAATACGAACACTGGTATTAATACAATCAATGATAACCATCCGTTCTTTTCACTGTCATGCAGCCTGCGTATTATCAGTGACGCTAAGGGTAATATCACGCCTATGGCAAGCATATACAACGTCATTGAAACAATACGGCGCATATAAAGAGGTTTAAAGTCAAAATGAAATGAGATTCTTGGTGTTATCAGGCCTAAAAGTAAAAATAAGAACACGTTGAACGTAAAGAAGATCCAAAATTCTTTTCTTGATGCGCGACCTGAATACTTGAAGCAGTTTTTCCAACCGGATTTGACTGCACTTGAAAATGTAACTTTTTTTGTTTCCATAACTTTTGAGTTTAATTGGTTTTGCTGCAAAAGTATTGCGGCTTCATCGGCCCTGGAAATATGTTGCGTAGCATTATCGTAGCATTTTTCTGCTACGCTTTTTGTTGCGGTTTCAGACTCGGGGAACAACAGTTCTGACCACGCCTGTGAAAGCTTTTCTTTCAGGCGGCGTTTCTTTGTCCTGAGGCTGTCTTTTGAGATAGATATGCAGTCTGCTATTACCTCTGATTTAAAGCCTGCAGCAACAAGTGCGCAATGTATAAGGTCTGATTCAGAGAGTGATGGGGATTCGGCCCTCATTTCCAGGAATACGGGTGCAAAGGCCTTGTCTATAGCCTGTGTTACAGATAGGCGCTCATCAAAAGTGAGCATGTTGTTACGGCTACGGTAATTAATAAGAATGCAGGCCTCGGGCATATTGCGGAACTGTGCCAGGCAGGATTGTAACTTCTCAATTTTAGAATCCATAGTTAGTGTTGTTTGACGCAAAGATACGCCTTAAATCCGTAGCAATCCCGCAACATACCGTAGCAAAAACGTAACATCCACCCGGGGGCACCTGGATGGTGGAAAACTACGTATCTATTATTGAAAACATGAAAGCCGCTCTGAGATTTCTTGGAGCGGTTTAATTATTTTGCGGTTTTCAATTTACTTTTGGTGTTTTTCTGCAACTATAGGGTAGAGACGCAGAATCCCGAGGCACTGGCGGTAGCAATCACAAAGAAGATGTGTCTTGCGCATTTGCGGGGTTATAATCCCGTGGTTCAGTCAATTGATGGGTTTGATGTGGTTGGCGGCGTATCGGCAGCGGCGGCTGCAATAGTGGTACTGTTGGTTTGCCTGCATATCGGGAAACCGGCATTACCTGAGGAAACTACATGTACGATTAGTACGGCTCAGATTCTTGAAGGCATGGAAATGCTGTCAAAGATTCAGGTCGGAGAGATTGGTTCAATCGTAGCTGAGCCACAGGGAGATCAGGTAATAATAACCGTCAAACTTACAAACGGGAAGGAACGGAGCTATTCAATGACCGGCGATGTTTACGGTAGCTCATTGTCATTCACAGCATTAAACTAACTTAAAAACAATATGATTATGAACACATTATTGATTACAGCAATGTTTGCATCCATGCTTGGCTCAAACGACATTGTGGCTCAGAACGACACTATCAACAGGTATATGGTTGACGGTAAGTTGGTGTACAACTTTGACGGCAGTCAGCTTGAGAGCAGGATGATTCTAAGTTATGATATTAAGGTTGAACCTGAAACCGAAGGTAAAAAGAACGGAAACGTAGTAAGGACTCATAAAATAACGACAGCCGAAGGTGTAATGAAATATGATGATGCATTGGTGCCCAATGGCGATGCGCACATTTCTATCAGATACGTTGACCCCACTCAGGAAAAGCCTCTGTTTATAGTTGATGATAAAGAGTTCAGCAACATAGATGATTTAGACCCGGCAAATATTAAATCAATGACGGTCCTGAAGAATAAGGCAGCAACAGATCTGTATGGTGAAAAAGGAAAGAATGGTGTTGTAGTGGTAGAAACAAAAAAATGATACAAAATGGATAGCTGGGTACACTCCATTTTCTGGGCAAAAACAAGCAGTTTTAACCACCAACAAATACCGTGTTATTTGCGGTGGAATAGGCTGTAGAGTTTGAGTCTGGTTTTGGCTGTTTTTAGTACGTTGGCGTAACCGTGCTTTATGATTCGGCCTTTGGGTGAGATCAGGACTACGCAGGGGGTGGCCATCATCAGATAGTCTTCCTCTATCTGGGCGTTGTCGTGATTATCGGTCAGTACATTTGTCCAGTCATCTCTGATGAGACCTTTTAGCGGCAATAAAAGCGCGTCAGTGTTATGCAGGTTGTAACTGCTTACCTGGTTAAAGGTTGATTCTTTGGTCAGGGCTATGGTGGTCAGGATATCGCCGTATTTTTCATGAAGGTCTACCAGACCTGACCATGATTGTAACACATATCCGCATACTCCCCAGTAGTACAGAATGACAAAACGGCCTTCCAGGCTCTTAAGTTCTACACTGTTGCCTTTTGTGTCAATGACAGAGAAGTTCCTGGCCTGCGCATTGGACCTGAGCTCTTTGCGGGCCTCCATTATCTGTTTGAAATATTGTCCGGCGCCTGAGGCTTTAATATCCTCATCCATTTTCTTCCATTGTTTCTCAAAATTCTTTTTTTCTAAATAGTCCATTCCCAATTCGTTTGCAAACATATACACTGCTACCTGATTGTCAGTGCGTTTCATGAACTCCATCTGGTGTTTTGAGTCATCCTTGCCATTCAGGGAATTATACAGGGACATGTAGTGCTGGACAGAATCATTTGCTCCTATTCCTGCAAAATACTGAAATTTATAAAAGGCATTGTTTTTGTTACAGATAAAGGTGTTGTGATTGCTGATGTAATCATAGTAACCAGGGTCATCATAGAATCCGCCGGTAGGGGTGACATATTCCATATCATGCGGGTTGCCTACCTTGATGTTTAGGGTTTGCCCCGCATCGGCATATATAGTCACATTGTTGTCTTTGATGTTCAGACGTAGGCGGCTGAAACTGTCCACTGCGTCGTGAATGATTGCTTTGCCGTTTCCATCGGCAACAAAATATGACGTCTTTTCAACTCCGTTATAATGAAACAGACTCATGTGATCCAATGTCAAAGTGTCACCGGCCGATATATCGACAGACTGGACATTGATGGTAACGGCGTTCTGTGAACTTGCCTGGAAGGTGGCAAATAACAAAAAAAGGGTAAATAGTTTTTTCATAAAGGACTTTTAAAAACAGCGGCAAGTTATCTAAAAAACACTAATCCACAAAAAAGAATCGCTACCTTTATGCACTGTAATTGATAGTTGATGAAGGCAGATATAGCATACGTTCAGGAAAAGTTCAGGGAGTTCAACGTCAAAATGTTTGACGGTAAACTTCCAGAACTGCCTATATCTGTTACCAATGCCAAGTCTTATCTGGGCGTGTGTCTGTACCGCACACGCTTTAAATGGAACGGCAAGCCGGAGTATTATGATTTCAAGTTGCGCATAAGCCGACGTATTGATTTGTCTCAGGATGAACTTGATGACACCATCATCCATGAGATGATACATTATTGGATAGGCCTTTTCAGTCCGGCCGATATGCCCGGTCACAGCCCGTTGTTCCGTAAGATGATGGCCGATATCAATCAGCGTTTTGGCCGTAATATCCGCGTGTCACACCGTCTCAGTGCTGAACAGCTGGAGCAGGCAATCGATAATCGGCCCAAGAAACATGTAGTGGCCAGAGTGGTTTTGAAAGACGGACGCACCGGTATCAAGGTCATTCCCTGCATGGAGCGTCATATCCGTCGTTATCGCCGCGGCATGATGGCCAGCGGTATAGTCAGTTCCATAGAGTTCTACCAAACCACAGACCCCTTCTTTAACCGTTTTCCAAGTTCATCAGCCTTCAAGGTCTATTTTGTGGATCTCGCTGAGATTTCAGCACATCTTCCTGATAAATCAGAAGGCTGAAATCGTGGCATTGGTCAAAATTCTATGTATCTTTGGCACAGACAAACACTAAACATTTATTCTATATGAAGAAACTGGCTATTATTATGGCAGCCGTTGCATTAGTTTGTGCAGGTTGCTCAAAGGAAAAAGAGGACGAAAACTCATCTTCAACAGAGGTCGGCAAGTGGTATGCTTACAATACGGCAGACAGCAAAGAGGACGTTGCATACGTTCTTGAACTTAAAGCAGACGGTACCGCTGATTTCATCATTAGCGCATGGGGCGAGCGTTGGCAAGGTACATACACCTATGACGGCAAGGTGGTTAAACTCACTTACAATAAGTTCCTGGTGCGCGATAAGGCATGGGTTTTGGGAAATGATGCAACCTCACCTGAACATCTTGATGACTGGTGGGTTGACTTTGCATTAGGCCAGAATCTCCCAGAAGGTGACTATGACCCAGATGAATTCGGCAAGACTCTCTCTATTAGTTTTACATACAAAGGTGACAAGGGTGAAATCAATATTGCCAATAAACCATGTCCTGCCGAACGTCAGAAATAAGCGTATAGTAATCAGTTTTATTATTAACGGCCAGGCATTTCTGCTTGGCCGTTATTATATATATCAATCCGGGACACACACCATCGCCCCAAGACACACGGTTTTTAACACAGATGGGAGGGTTCTCTTTGCGTTAGAGCATTTTTAAATCGTTTCTGATGCAGGTTGAGTAAGTTAAGCGGTGTTATATCTAACCGTTTTTATGACAATATTAAATAAGTGACGCACTATTTAATGTATTTGATTTGGTTATACGTATCCTATGCCGGTATTTTTGCTGAAACCTGGTTAGACAATCTTACAATCAATAGACCAATTTTCATTAACTTAATTACTTACAACATGAAACAGTTTTTTATTGCAGCAATCCTTGCTATTGCTCCTTTAAGTGTTTTCTCACAGAAATTCGGCAGCGTGAATGTATCGGACGTCATTTATTTGATGCCTGAATATAAGGCGGCAGATAATGAACTCCAGAGCCTTCAGACAATGTATAATGAGGAGTTGGAGTATATGCAGAAGGAGTATGAGAAAAAAATAGATGACTATCAGGCTCAACACGATAATCTTTCGGATGACTTGAGAGAACGACGTGAAGAAGAAATAATGACTAGCAGGCAGAAGATAGCTCAATACATACAGGATAGCGATATCAAATATCAGAATAAACAAATTGAGCTAATGAACAATGTACATGACAAAGCTCTCAAGGCTATTCAAAGCGTTGGAGAAGAAGGAGGTTTTGTCTGCATATTCGACATTTCCAGCGCTGCAGTTCCTTTTGTTAACTCAACACTCACTACTGATGTAACTGAAGAGGTAAAGTCAAAACTTGGCATCAAATAATCAAAGAGAAGTAGCAGAATCTCCATTAGAATACGGAAAGAAAGAATAAAGAAGCGGGCTGGTTGATGCGTACCACCGCTGCTTTATTTGCGGCGCTTAAGAATAAGTAGTTGATTATCCTTGGTTGAGATTAGTATGGGTTGCTTACCTATTACTTTCAGGCCCACAACTCCATCAATACCTTGTTTAGCATCATGTTCTGTATAGGTGGATGATGGTCTGAACACTGTTTTGACATGGCAATACTTCTTATCGCCTAACATGATAGTGGTGCGTCCAAGTTTAGGGCGCCAATCTCCTGCTTTAAAAAACGATGGCCTGTACAGGAATGGTTTGGCTTCTTCAGGAATAATGCACGGTTCAGATCCTGTATCCAGGACCAAACTGTATTGGCGTGTCTTAAAACGGCTGCGCACCTGTGATTCAACAAATATCAGATGGCTGTCTTCGTTCACCGAAATAGGAACGGTTGTCATTACTTTGAAATATCTGGAGATAACACTGTCTGTCAGATTAGGATGTATCAATAAAACGGACTTATCTTTCCAATCAAAAATTATGTCATAATTAACCAGCTGAGCCATTCCAAAAACGCCGTGAGTACCACCGGCACCGCCGTATCCCAAATCCATTAATGGAACCATAACAGGACCGGTCTCCAACTCTCCGATCTTGATGTTATCAATCCTGGCTATGCCATATACATCATTTTTCTTTCCATGTGATTCAACTCCAAACAACTGCGCCAGGCTGTCACCTGGAGCAGCTGGAGCGAACTGAGAGTGGAACAATGTCTGGGAGCATCCGGTATCAAACATGAAACGATACAAATTATTACCAATACGCACCCTGACAAAAGGCTGATACTCCAAAAGCCCTCTTTCAAGCACAAGATGAACAACGCCGGGCCCATCAAAAGCAGTGGTAAACATATCATACATGATGGAGTCATTGACATCATCCAGCCTTACTATGCCGTTCTGAGCACTAACCGGCTGTATGAATGCGGCTAATACTAACGATAGGAAAAAGGACTTGATAGGTTTCATTTGTTGCGAACAAGTGTTAGTGTTTACCGAAAGGATTCAGGGATTGGAACTCTCCGTCAACAGTCTCTATAGCGTTTCGCGTTTGAGACTCTCGATGTAGCGGTCTATGCGGCGCAGCTCATCGGGGATTCGGATGTTCTGAGGGCAGTCTCGCTCGCAGCGGCGGCAGGCGATGCAATGGTCGGCCTGACGTACTGTGGGAATAGCCTCGTTGTAGGCAAGCAGATACTTGCGGCGGGCACGGGCGTAGTGCTCCTGTTCCTTGCTCTTTACGTATGTACCGGCTGTGATATTGTCATTATAGAATTTGAATATTCCGGGAATATTGATGCCGTACGGGCAAGGCATGCAGTAGTTGCAGGCGGTGCACTTTACCAGCGGATAGTCCTCCATTTGGGTTGCCACATCAAGGAGGAAATTCTTTTCCTCATCATCAAGGGGCTGGAAATCAAGGAATGACTCCAAGTTATCCTGCAGATGCTCCATGTATGTCATGCCACTCAGCGCACAGAGCACACGCGGGAAACTGCCCACATAACGGAAAGCCCACGATGCTATCGAGCGCTCGGGCTCACGCTCCTTAAGCTTGTCGGCAAGCTGTGCCGGTACATCCGATAAGGCACCGCCGCGAAGAGGCTCCATTATCACGATGGGAATCTCACGCTTGTCAAGTTCAGCATAGAGATAATCGGCACGGGTGTTGCGGCCGTTGGGATGCTCCCAGTCCACGTAGTTCATCTGAATCTGCACAAAATCCCAGTGATACTTGTCATGCAGTGCCATCATCTCGTCAAAACCGTCCTTGTGGCCGTGGAACGAGAATCCAAGCTTGCGAATGTGGCCAGCCTCACGCTCTCCCAGCAGGAACTCCATGATTCCGGTATTCTCAAAACGGTTGCGGAAGTCATTGCCGTCCTGTATGGAATGCAACAGATAATAGTCTATATGGTCTGTCTTGAAAATCTCAAGCGAATTGCGGTACATTGTTTGACAGCCCTCAAACGTGGAGTTGCCAAAAACGGACAGTTTTGTGGCCAGTATCCAGCTCTCACGCGGATGTCGGTTCAAGGCCTCGGCTGTAGCACGCTCACTGTCACCTCCCAGATATACGGGTGATGTGTCAAAATAGTTCACTCCGTGCTCCAATGCAAAGTCAACCAGACGGTTAACCTCCTCCTGGTCAATCACGTTCCTACCCTGCTCGTTACGTTTTTGCGGCCAGCGCATGCAACCGTAACCCAGCACGCCTATGCCGGGATAGTTCTGCAGCATCTTTCCGTGCAGGTCCTTATTTGATGTGGCTGACTTGCCGGATTTCTTGGCAACATCGGGGGTGCAGGAATCAAGAGCCAGTGCGGCTGCACCTGCGCCCATATATTTAAGGAATTCTCTTCTTTTCATAGTGTTCAAGCATTGTGGTGAATAGATAGTCCGTTTACGGTGATGGCGCTTATGGGGCGTGACGGGCAGAGGTTCTCACATGCTCCGCAGCCTATGCAGCGGTCCTCAGAAACCGTAGGAATCTGCATGCGTGAGCCCTGCTGGCGAACCATACGGATGGCGCCCGACGGACAGTGATACGAGCAGTTTCCGCAACTGTCCTTACCCTGAGCGGGAAGGCAGAGATCCAGATTGACTTTTGCCACACCAATACGGATAGTCTGTTTCTGTTCAACGGTTACCGGTTTGATTGCGCCGGCCGGGCAAACCTGGCTGCAGGCGGTACATTCAGGACGGCAATAACCATTCTCATACCCCATGACCGGCTGCATGAAATGCTCCAGGTCCGATGACGGGCGCAGCACGCTGTTCTTACAGGCGCTTACACAAAGCTGGCATGCGGTGCAATGGTCATAGAAGTGTTTCACACTGCCTGCACCAAACGGAACCAGACGCTCTGCGCGCTCAGGCGATTTCTTGGCAATGATATCGGCCAGACCTCCGTGCATATGGTCCTGAGCGTGGGCAGCGGCGCTGGCTGCCACTACGGCACCGGTTACCAGGAATGCGCGACGGCCCTCATCTATGGGTTCATCGGTCTTAACGGCACAGGATTTACCCTCGCAGACCGTCTTGAATTGTATTGCGCCCTCCTGACAGGTATCGATGCAATCAAAGCAATCCACACAGCGAGAATAATCTATCTTATGGTTCTTGGTGTCTATGCATGATGCCTTGCAGCCGCGACCGCACTTACCGCAGTTTATGCACTTGCTCTCGTCAATCTGCAAACGGAACATTGAGAAACGGCTCAAGAAGCTGAGCAACGTGCCTACGGGACAGATGGTATTGCAGTACTCACGTCCCCACATCCATGCGCAAACACATATGATTATGAGTGTGAGCAGTCCGGTAATCAGCAGAGGCAGTGTTACCGAACCCGATGCGGTTGCAACTATGGACTGGACCATACGGCCGTATGCACTGTACGGGGCGATAAGTGCAATCAGCATCTGGCTGCTTACCAACAATGAAACGATTGAGAGCACAAAAACGCCATAGCGAACCCATTTGTGCTCGCTCACATACTTGAACTTGTGGGTTTTCTTCTTTTTGAAGAGTTTCTCACCCTTGCGGCGAATCCAGATTACAAGGTCCTGAAACACGCCCATAGGACATATCACCGAGCAGTAGATACGGCCAAAAAGAAGCGTAAGCAGAACAATGCCTATGACAACGCCCAGATTCAGGGCAAGCAATGAAGGCAGGAACTGGAGCTTTGCCATCCAACCCCAGCAGTTATGCCCTATTCCTATGAACAGCAGTGTTATTCCCACAAGGAACAACGCCGCCAGCACAATTCTTGTTTTCTTCAACATAGCAGGTAGTTTGACTTCTTATTATGGTTACTTTGGAATGTTCAGAACCGCGTTGAAAGCAGGTTTGGGAGTACGGTCCCGGTTAAACAGCAACGGATAGTTGGTACGGTTGGGAATGGGGTAACCGTTTTTCCATGACATGCCGTCATGCAGTCCCCATATTGTGACACGGTCTATCTTGTCACGACGGTCGTAGAATATCTGCATCAGTTCACGATAGCGGTTTGTGAGCTGATCCTGCACATCATCGGGCAAGCCGTTCTTGTAGGGATCCAGATAGGTCTCGAACTCCTCAAGCTGATAAAGCGGATCCTGGAGGGATTTGCCTATCACCTGCCCCTCCTTGGTGAGCGGCAGCACATCGACATCAAGTTCCGTTATCATGACTTTCACGCCAAGTGCCGCGAATGTATCTATTGCGGCGGTTATATACTCGTTCTTGGGAAAATTCAGACCCCAGTGAGCCTGAATGCCCACACCGTCTATCTTTATCCCCTCTTTTTGGAGCATACGTATCATTCGGGCAATCCCGTCACGCTTGGATGGGCGCCATACATTGAAATCGTTGTAATAGAGTTCTGCATTGGGATCATACTGGTGGGCAAACTTGAATGCCAGGCGCACCACCTCATCGCCGTCACCGTTAAAGGCATTGGTCCAGAGAGTCTTGCGATATGATCCGTCATTGTCAATAATCTCGTTCACTACATCCCAAGCATTTATCTTGCCTGCAAAATGTCCTGCAACCTTCTCAATATAAGAGCGCATGGTCTCAACCATCTCATCGTGGCTCTTGGGCGTTCCGTCATCATGATTAAAGAAGAAATCAGGAGTCTGGTTATGCCAAACCAGCGTGTGTCCCAGAGCCCACAGGCCATTGTCACTGGCAAACTGGACATATCTGTCGGCAGCCTGGAAGTTCCATGTATCGGGTCTGGGACGCAACACCTCGGCTTTCATGTCGTTCTCGGGCGATATGGCATTGAACTGCTGCAGGATAATCTGGGCCGAACGGCTGTCGCGTCCGCTCACTATCTGCGAATTGACTGCACACCCAATCTTGAACGCATCGGCATATGCGTCCTTTAGCGTTTTCTGTGCAAATGCGGGGTGCAAAACAAGCACCGCCGCCATAATGGTTATGACTTTCTTCATGCTTGACAATGTGGTTAGTTTCTGTGTTTTACTTGATGGTACTGCGCACCAGGTCAAGTAGCTTCTTTGAAGGCTCAGCCTTATCCTTAAGCGGAATCAGATACCAGTCAACCACCCATGTAAGGCTTCCTCCCGGAGCAAGTGTCTTGTATTCACCCTGGCTCTCCAGTTCTATGTAGGTCTTGCCCTGGTTTACATATACCTGAATCTCGGCCTCATCGGGAGCGGGTTGTGACGGTTTAAGGTCATCAAACTTCTTTATCATGAGCAGGCCGTTTGCCGCGTATGCCAGCCAGCCCTTGCCGTCGGCATTGATCTTGCGGTTTTGGGCACCGGTCTCAAAGTTGTACCATGATGCACCTGCCTCACCCTTGAACGGGATAAGGTTTGCAGGGGTTATGCCCTCAACCGGAGCGTCAAAGAATATCAGGCCCTCCTCATCGGCCACCACGCGTGAAATCTCCCACGGGGCCACCTTTCGGGATTCCTCACCCTTGTTCGTGATAGTATATGAAACACGGATGAACTTGCCCTTGGAGTCGGGAGCATACTGCTTGCTTATCTGGAACGGCAGTTTGCGGGCCACCTGGCTGGTAAGAACAAGTGCGGAGGAGGTTTGTGACTCAACAGTATAGGCGCCTCGGTCAAACTCCGTTACAGGAGGCCAGTTCCACTCTTTCTGAGGGCTGGTCCAAAATGTACTTCCATATTGGTTCTGCATACGCAACTGGGAGAGCATCTCCTTGTCATCATACTTGTATGACATGATCTTGCCACCCTCCTTGGCGCTCACAGTCATAGTCACGTTACCAGCCTTTACCTGAAAGCCGTCATCTGCAGATCCGCTCACTGTCTGGGCGTTTACTGCACCTGATACTACCACAGCCATTACAGCTGCTATAATTCTGTTAGTTTTCATTCCTGCATTTTTTGGGGTTATGGCAAAAGTAGCAAAATAGTCAGAAAAGACCGAAAATAAATGTATTTTTGTGGTATGGAGAACAGGGGCAGGATATACGCGGCAATTGACCTTAAATCCTTCTATGCATCAGTTGAATGCATGGACAGGAGGCTTGATCCGCTCACCACAAATCTTGTGGTGGCCGATGCCTCTCGTACCGACAAGACCATCTGTCTGGCCGTCTCCCCGTCATTGAAGTCTTACGGCATAGGCGGGCGTGCACGACTTTTTGAGGTGGTGCAGCGGGTACGTCAGATAAACCAGGCGCGCAGGCTTGAAGCGCCGGGACGCAAGCTGGGCGATCCTTCCAGCGACAACCTTAAAGTACAGTCTGACCCGTCGGTTGCACTGGGCTACATAACCGCCCCACCCCAGATGGCACACTACATGGAGGTTAGCAGCAAAATATACTCCATCTATCTTCAATATGTTGCACCCGAGGACATTCACGTCTATTCCATAGATGAGGTGTTCATAGACCTGACCTATTATCTCAAGATGCGCTCCTGTACCGCCCACGAACTTACCAGACTTATGATAAGTGATGTGCTGTCAAAAACCGGCATAACGGCAACGGCAGGCATTGGCACCAATCTCTATCTGGCCAAGGTTGCGATGGATATTGTAGCCAAGCATGTTGAACCCGATAATGACGGGGTGCGTATAGCGGAACTGGACGAGATGGGCTATAGGCAGCAGTTGTGGGATCATCGCCCGCTTACCGATTTCTGGCGTGTGGGACGCGGCATTGCCGCAAAACTGGAGAGTTACGGAATGCGCACCATGGGCGATGTGGCGCTATACTCCACCCATCCGCAGTGGGAGGATGAACTGTACCGCATGTTCGGAGTCAACGCGGAACTGCTCATAGACCATGCCTGGGGCTGGGAGCCCTGCACAATGGCAGAGATAAAGGCGTACAAGCCACTGGTAAACAGCATCAGTTCCGGACAGGTGCTTTCCGAGCCGTACGATTTCAAAAAAGGACGCCTTATAGCCAAGGAGATGACCGATGCCCTTGTGTTCGACCTGGTAAGCAAGCGTCTTGTCACGGACCGCATAACACTCACCGTAAACTATGATTCAGAGAACCTTAAGCGGCCGGACCTGAAATATGAAGGTCCGGTTGTAACCGATCATTATGGACGTGAGGTGCCCAAGCCGGCCCACGGTACAGCCAGCCTGAACGGACACACGTCATCATCACAATATATCATCAAGGCAGTGACAAAACTGTATAACAGCATTGTCAACCCAGATATGACTGTGCGGCGTTTCAATGTGACCGCCCAGAATGTGATAAACGAGCGTGATGCCCAACCTCGCCAGCTGGATATGTTCGGCGACAACGCTCCCGCCGACGGACGCGAACGACGCCGTCAGGAGGCCGTGCTGGCTATCCGTAACAAATACGGCAAGAACTCCATACTGCGGGGCATGAACTTTGAGGAGGGATCCACCGCACGGGAACGTAACAAACAGGTAGGAGGACATAAGGCGTAATGGATAAGAGATATTTGAAGATAATCGGGCTGCCGCACCACAAATCGGCCACGCACAAGCCTATGACGCTCTACAACCGGGCGGCACAGTTCTCACCGTTTGCGGCACTTACAGGATTCGAGGATATCATTTCCGAGACAGCAGAACAACAAATCCAAGCCTTTGAGCAACCTGATTATCAGGAATAGGCATTACTTTTGCAGCCAAATTGAACAGGAATGAAAATTGCTATAGTACAGAATGCCCCTGAAAAAGGCGACTGGATGCAGAATCTGGCGGATGCGGACAACCTGATAGGCGGCGGATGCGGAGCAGACATTTATGTCTTGCCCGAGATGTTCGCTACCGGGCAGTACATTGACCCGTCAGAAGTGGTACAGACTATGAGCGGCCCTATCGTTGAGTGGTTGCGTGACAAGGCATCGGAACTTAATGCCGCCGTTTGCGGTACACTACCCATAATTGAAAATGGTCTTGTATTTAACCGTTTCTGCTTTGCCATGCCTGACGGCAGTCTGGCTTATTATGACAAGCACCATCTGTTTACATATTCCGGTGAAGCTGAACATTTTACAGCCGGCAGAGACCGTGTCGTAGTCAGTTTCAGGGGTTTAAGAATCCTGCTGCTTATATGTTATGACCTGAGATTCCCCACATTCAGCCGCAACCGTGATGACTACGATGCAGTGTTCTATCCCGCCAACTGGCCGGACAAGCGCATCCTGGCTTGGGACACCCTGTTGCGTGCCCGCGCCATAGAGAACCAGTGCTTTGCCATAGGCGTGAACCGTAGCGGCAGTGACGAGCTGGGGTTCTATCCCGGCCACAGCGCAATCATAAGTCCTTACGGAGAGACTCTTGTACAGACTGATGAAAAGCCGCAGATGACATGTGCAGAACTGGATATGGAGCAACTGGCACGTTTCCGCGCCAAGTTTCCTGTACTTCAAGACGCAGACTGATATGAACAGCGACAACAATAACGAACTGTTCCCTATAGTGGATGAGGATGGTAACGTAATGGGCAAAATCCTGCGCGGAGAGGCCCATGACGGCCGTAAAACCCTCCATCCGGTAGTACACCTGCATGTATTCAATTCAAAGGGCGAGCTCTACCTGCAGCGCCGCCCCGACTGGAAGCCCATCCAGCCCGGCAAGTGGGACACAGCTGTGGGTGGTCACATAAGCTATGGCGAGACCGTGGAGCAGGCATTCAGTCGCGAGGTAATGGAGGAGCTTGGAATAAGCGTATCCAACCCCACTCCACTTGGTCACTATGTCTTTGAAAGCAAGGTGGAAAAGGAACTGGTCTATGCTTTCAAGGCTGTCTATGACGGTCCGGTAAATCCTAGCGCCGATGAACTGGACGGAGGCCGTTTCTGGACCATGCAGGAAATAAAGGATGCCCTTGGCAAGAGCATCCTTACACCGAATTTTGAATCAGAGTTCCGCCGATTCTTTCTCTGAATTAAATCAGAACTTGTTGAACTGGAGCCAACGGTAGAATGACTCACGCCAGGTGCCGCTGGTATTGCCCACATCATCGGGACCGAACGGGCCTGTGCCGTCATCGTACAGATGCATCTCGGCATTTGCTCCGGCACGCTTCCAGTCCAGATAGAGCGATACCAGTCCCGCCGCAACATTGTGATGGTCACCACGGGTGGCTATGAAAAGTTTGGGCGCATTCTCAGGCACATCCACATCTATCAGTGACGGCCCGTAGATGGTAGCCATGAAAGCGGGACGGTGCGCGGCATCGGCACGAACGGTAGCGCCTATCCCTACTCCGCCTCCGGCCGAAAAGCCCAGATAACCTATCTTGTCAGGATTGATATGCCATTCTGCCGCATGGGCACGAACTATCTCCATGCAACGCAATGCGTCGTTTATGGCGTTGTCTATGTTCTTGACCCCACCCTCCGAAGTATCGGGATTGGCATTGGATTTGGTAATCTTACCGAATTCCGTGACCGATGCGCTCAAGGCCATACCGCCGCCCTGACCGCCGGGACCGCCCATACGGGGCCCGCCGCCACCCATCACACGGGTACGGTACTTCAGACCGATGGCTGCAATACCGCGCTCGTTCAGCCATCGGGCCATGTTGAGTACGTCCGATCCCCACGAGTGTGACATCAGCCCACCCCCGGAACAAAGGATGACAGCTGTACCGGTTGCCTTATCGGCAGCAGGCAGGAACACCGTCATGGATGGAGTCACCACTCCAGAGATGGTCTGTATCTGACCGTCCTGGCCACGATTCACGCGCTCATTATCCTGAACGCCCTCACTTCCGGGGGCCACCCCGTCATAAAGCCTGATCTCCTGCTGCGCAAAGCATGTGGCTGCCACCGCCAGCGCCAATAATGTCATCCTTTTTCTCATATTGTTTTATTTGAAGCGGAACTCTATCAGTACCGGATTGTCGTCGTTCTGTTTCTTGAGTTCATCTATGATTTGTTTGGCCAGAGGCGACATCTCAACATCGGGATCTATGGCAAGATCACCCAGATTCTCTATTATTGCCACATTGCGGTTGTCATGACAGCCGGTGGGGTCAATATCCTTAGCCAGGCCCGGTATGCGCAAATGCCTGTATGCCTTTGTCCCTGCATCATTGTGAACCCAATACAGGAAATTGACATCTCCGCCCAGCAACCCCTTGGGATAATAATGCAACCTGAAACTTATTGTGCCTTTGTCAACTATGATGTTATAGGTGTTCTCAATATACGGACCGTTAATAACCAACTCCACATATTCAGTTGAAAACTCCTCATAATCCACATCCTGGAATGACTCCTCATCCTTGTATTTTGACAATGTCTTGCTGTCATAAGACTCCAGCCTGTAGCGATATACATCGGTGATTGAGTCATTATTGAAAGTGACGATCCTGTTCACATAACCGGGCAGGCAGAACGACATGTTCCTGGGGTTGATGTAGAACACCTGGGGATAGCCGTAAATAGTTCTGTGAAAATAGCTGTGCTCATTGAGTACGGTAGAGTTGTTGCTAAGATCCCACTCACCCCTGTCTGCAAGAATCACGGACTCGGTGGCATTGTAACTGCTCATAGCATTCATTTTCCTGGACTCGTCAATCTTAAAGCCGTAATACAGCATCCTGTCACCTACATTCAACAGGTTCTGGATATCAAAAGACACAAACTGCTTACGGATGAAATCCATTGTCTTGGCATCATATACACAGATAAGGGAATCATTGCCTATGTAAATCAGGTTATCTTTCTCATCATACGTAAAGTCACTCAGGTAAATATACTCACCCGGACCGCGCCCCAGTTTATTGAGCACAGCATAGAGCTTGTAATTGTCAAAACAGAGCAGTTTCCTGTTGTCATTGGAACGGGCAAACGCCTTGTCGCCCCAGAACTTTATACCGCCGATGCCGTCCATCGGACCATCGGACTTAAGCGGATAGACCTTGAAATCACATGCAATCTCCGTGAGGTCACCCTCATCAAGGATTTCACTGTCACGCAGCACATCAACATCAAGTGATGATGAAGACGGACCGGAACACCCTACCACTGCCAACACCGGCAGCGCAAGCAAAGAACTGAATAATTTTCTCATATTGAAAAGGTTAATTGGTTAATGGACAATCTTTATTTAAGTGAGCCTGTGGCGCGGAAAGCATCCAGTTTATGGAAACAGTGGCGGTCTATTATCTCCTCAAGAGTGCGGTCAAAATTGTTGCGCACTTCTATCTCGGGTCCGAACATGTAACATTCACCGTTCTGTTTAGTGTATGGATGCCATTCCGGCAGCCCCTCAACGTTGGGATTGCCGGTATGCGCAAAGTTAGCCCATGACTGCGCCATACGGTCAGCCAGACGCAGGTCACCCTCAGACGGATTGGGCAGGTCACGGCCTGCATGATGCAGCGTATTGAAGCAGAAGTTCAATTCCGCTCCGTGTGCCGATACATGTGTAGAAGGTGACTTCCAGGTGAACATGTAGTTGTATACCGGAGCCGTCTTTGAAGCCGATGCAGCATCGGCCGTAATGACGGTCTTGGCGCGGAACAGGTTGTCTATAGACGGCAGGTCCTGCGGAATGTAATCGGGCCAAGCCTGAGCCAGAGCCTCGGCGTATGCATCGGTCTCATCACCGAATGTGGCACGCACCGCATTCTTGGCCTCATCAAGAGTCATCACACGGTTGTACTGACCGCGCTGCAGTTCATTGAATGTGGTTCCTATAACAAGAGGGATATCCTTTGAAATGTCAGCAAAATCGGGCTGGAATGGCTGTTGGAGCAGCACCTCACCATCAGGCACAGGGCCGAATCCCCACATAATGGGAGTACCAGGAGTACGGACCAATCCCCTTGCCGAGAGAGCACGCTGGCCTGCCTGATACAGTTTGTCATACGGAACATCCTTTATGCGGTCAGGCTCGTTATGCGGAATGCCCAGCTCATCCAGAACGGCCAGACCCAGTTCTTCGGTCATAGCCTTGTGGTTCACGTTCAGGATTGTGCCGCTCATGATTATGGCCTTGTGATACAGACCCTTGGCTGCCGGCATGCACATAAGGGTGCCCACCTTTCCGCCGCCACCTGACTCACCGAATATGGTCACGTTGTCGGGATCGCCTCCAAAACGGCTGATATTGTCGCGCACCCACTCCAAAGCCTTGACGGCATCCATCATGCCTACATTGCCCGAGTACTTGTACTTGGGGTCACCGGTGGCCGAAAGGTCCAGAAATCCTATGATATTGAGACGATGGTTAAGGCTTACCACAACCACATCCTTCTTGGCCAGACCCATGCCGGGGTTCCAGGCCGATGTGCCCGAGTCAAACCCGCCTCCATGGCACCAGAACATTACGGGTTTCTTTCCTTTGGTATCGGTTGTCCATACATTGAGTACGCAGCAGTCCTCGGCGCTGCCATTCTGGATGCGGCCTCCCTGGAGTGACTGCGGTCCCCATTGGGTACAATCCCGTATGGTGTCCCATTTCTCTACCGGTGCAGGTGGCATGCAACGCTCTGCCTTGGCATAAGGAATACCCTTGAATGCCATCGTGCCCTCCTCTTCAAAACCGCGTACCTTACCATTGGTGGTGCGCACCACATAAGGATCCGCCTGACAACCCAACACTACCGCCGCCATCAGGGCAGCCCAAACCATTCTTTTCATCTTCTACTCTTTATTGTGCAAATATAAGGCAATTTTGCACATT
>JAGCPB010000095.1 GCA_017642425.1 Bacteroidaceae bacterium | reverse complement strand
GCGGCTTCGGTGGCGGCATGTTCTAAGCATCTGCACAACGCATCACACATCAGGGGGCTCTTTCGGGTCCCCTGATTTTTAGTGCACACTCCTCCCACTGGACACGCGTGGGTGCGAGCCTCCCCAGGACCCCATACCCCTTTTTCCTAATTGTGCAAAACAGGAACCTCTCCATCCTGATGAAGATGCTCAGTGCACGGTATTTTTTAGGGGTATAGGTATCAGAAACCATGGCCGCCCGTGGGCTTGTGAACGGGAGGGGCCCGCCGCGAAGCGGTGGGAGGGATAGCGCGTAGCGCGTAGTTTCAGATATCTATACCCCTAAAAAATACCATACCTTTCCATCCTGACAAATTAAAAACAGCGCTCATTTTATTGAACGCTGTTATTTTGGGTTGGCGAATCAAAGTTACTTGGTGGGAGTGAGTTTGATGATGCCGATGGAGTTTTCGGGGAGGGTTAGGGTGAACTGCTTCTTGATGGTTCCGTAGTTCTTGGTGTGGGGAACTACGGCTTCGGTGTAGCTTACGCGGTTGCGGTTGCCTCCGAATCCTCCGAAGGGGCCGGGACGGCCTCCCTGCAGCTGCTGTGCCTGAGGCTGTGCTCCGGCAAAGCTGTTCAGGTCTCCCTGATTCTTTATCTTGGTGTCGTGTGATGAGATGAAGTCAACGGTAGCGGTGTATTTCTTCTTTTTCTGGCCTTTACCCATGTTGATGGTCAGTTCCTTGTCAACAGCCTCAGAGTTCACGAACTTGATGTAAACCTCACCGGTCTCTGTGTCAACGGTGGGTGATGTGTAGACGGTGGCATCGGCCTCGGTGCCGTTCATTACGTCGGTCATCTGGAAGGCGCGGTTTCCGGCCTCTGAGAAGAGGGCCTGATAGTAGTAGTTGGTGGTGCGCCACATGCCGCGGTTATCGAACCAGATCAGGTTGGAGTTCCACTTGTTGTAGCCCTTCTTGCAGAACAGGGGGGCGTAGGCGGCCATTACTACCATATCACTGTTGCGCTCCAGGCTGGTCCAGTATGCGGCTTCGGCCATGGCCGATGCATAATCGTTGTTGCTGTTGTTGTTGGCAAACTCACCTACGAATACGCGGGTGGGGCGGTTGCGGTCATAAGTGAGGCCGTCGGCTCCACGAACCTTATCGGCATGGTAGCGGTCACCGTTGGTGTAGAACCACTGGTTGTTGCGGTAGTAGTGCTCGTCAACGACTGTGTTCTGATACTTGGTGTCTATCTCATGCATGTTGGCGTTGAACTCCGCACCGTCGGCAGCTGAACCTGCGGTTGATACTATGATTATGTCCGGATACTTGGCCTGCACCTCTTTATAGATGATGTCAAAACGCTCCCAGAACTCCGGTCCCTTGTTCTCGTTGCCTATGCCCAGGTACTTGAGGTTGAAGGGCTCGGGATGTCCCATATCGGCACGCATCTTTCCCCACTTGGTGTCGGTTCCGCCGTTGCAGAACTCTATGAAGTCAAGGGCATCGCAGACGAATATGTCATGGAAACGCTTGCGGTCTGCTTCAGTCTCAAGCGGAGCAATGTACTGGTGTCCGGCAAACTGGCAGGTTACGCCGTTGTTCAGAACGGGCAGGGGAGTTGCTCCAAGTGACTCTGCCATAAGCAGATACTCGTAGAAACCCACGTATTGCGAAGTCCAGTAACCCCAGTGGTTGCGGAATCCTATTCTTTCTTCTTCCGGTCCGATGGAGTTCTTCCAGAAGGGCTGGCCAAAATAGTTTGTACCCTCACTTGCGCATCCGCCGGGGAATCTCATGAACGTAGGATGAAGGTCTGCCAATGCCTGCATCAGGTCTTTGCGGAAGGGGCCGTACTTGCCGTCCTGCCACAGCTGCGATGCCTCGGGCAGAAGGGTTACATAATCCAGCCAGAAGATGCCGGGTTTATCGGCTATGATAGAGAGGCGGCTGTCAACTGAGCGCTCTGCCTTGAGCTGGCCGGTGTATTTATGCCAGTCTTTATTCAGGTTGTTTATGGTGATGGCGTTTGAATTGGCCTGTCCGTTGGCATCCTCCAGCTGTACTGTAATAGTTCCGGCATAGGGACCGCTCAGATAGAGAGTCAGGTCATAGCTTACGCCCTGCTGTGCGGGAATGGATGCTTTCTGGGTGTTGTTTGAGTAGTAGCCGCCTCTTTCATTGGGGGCTGTGCCGTAACCGTTGGCTGCTATTCCGAATCCCTGGCCTGCATCCTGAATGTCAAACTTTACGCTGTACTGTGCGTAGCGCAGTTCATCATCATATTTGTCATTGGGATCAAAGTCATAGTAACGTTTAAGGTCCTTGACCAGAGGCTTGTCAGATACGGTGCGGGCGTGACCTATTGCTCCTTCCTTCTTTATTACTGTCCAGCCAAAGAATACGGTGTCGTCATATGAGAATTCACGGGCTTTGTCACGCACGGGTGCATCGGGCACGTTGTAAGCCTGGAATGAGTGGTTCTGGATAAGCTGTGCGCAGATGCCGCCGTCAAGTGACTGGTTTATGTCCTCAAAGAATATACCAGCCAGGGTGGGGCTTATCTCAATGCCCAGACCTTTCTTCTTTAGGTTAAGGGTAACCTCACGCTCCTGTACGGGCTTGAATCCCTGCAGCTGGAGCATCTTTTCTGCCATGCGGTAGCCCATAAGGCGCATACCCTCGGTGCTGAAGTGGAACTGGTCACCGGTGCTCTCGCAACCCAGTGATGAGATTACGTAACCGTTCTTCATTACCTTGGGCAGGTTGGCCAGCACTACCTGGTTGAATGCGGCGCATACGCCTCCCTGCTCGGCCTGCTTGAGCTCACCTGCCAGCAGAGGTATCTCGTCCGGGTTCAGACCCAGATCCTTACACAGGTCATCATGTATCTTTTTGAGGCGGGCGCACCATTGGTCATCATCGGGGTTGGATTCACCCTGATGTACCAGCATACCCTTGATTACGCCGCTCTTCTGAGCTATCTTAGCCATATCCACTATGCGCTGATAGCAGTTCATGTCATACTCCTTGGCCATGTTTACCAGCCAGTTGCGGCTGGGGTCGGCGGCCTCCATTGCAAGGTATTCCTCGCAGGCATCCTTGTCCCACAGTTCCAGCTTGGCGCCGGCTACAGAGACGTTGATTACGCCTACGCGGTACTGCTCCGGGAGTTCCTCAATCATCTTGCGGCCAAAGAAATCCACCGGGCCCATGTTGTTGCTCTGACGGCAGATAGGGGGCGTTGCGGTATACCATTCACCCTTTACGCGGTTGTAACGCGGCATATCCACGGCCGATACGAACTGGAACCTTGGGTCATTCCAATCCTTGTCCTGATCGGCAGGTGTTGCGCCGGCCTCCATGTTGGACTGGCCAAAGCAGAGGTATATAAAGAAATTGGGATCAGGCTGCTGTGCCTGGAGCGGCAGCGCAATAAGAGTTGTCGCAATGATGCTCAGTAATCTGTACTTCATGTTGTTATGTTTATTGTTTGTTATTTGTCGGTTTTTTCGGCCTTTTCCTTCTCGGCTTTCTCTTTTGCCTCCTGCTCCATAGCCAGCAGGCGTGAGTTGTTGTCGTGGAAAAGGAATGATGATGCAAGTACCAGGATGGTGATGAATGTAACCAGTGCCGATACCCAGATAAGCCCTACGCCCACGGCTATACCTATTATACTTGTTGCGAATATACTGGCGGCGGTGGTCAGACCGGATACGTCGTATTTATTCTTGATTATCAGGCCGGCGCCAATGAAACCTATGCCTGTAACTACCTGGGCTGCAATACGTCCCGGGTCACCGTTAATAAGGTTCAGATTGGTCTGGCAGATCCAGATTGATGCCAGCGTGGCCAGCGTGGATGCCATGCAGATAAGCATGAATGTACGTACTCCTGCGGGATGTTTGTGTATGTATCGTTCTATACCTATGGCGCAGCCAAAAAGGGCGCTGATAAGGATTCTTGTTATGGCAATACTCTCTGTAAGCATAATAATAGGTTTTTTCTATTTGCAAAAATAATCTAAGATTCTTATCTTTACAAGCAATTACTAATCGCTTTATGAGAAAGATATTTATTGTATTGTCAGTATTAATGCTGACAACAGGCCTTAAGGCTGAGATTATAAAAAGGGACCAGGTTAATGCGAGTAATTTAAAGAAGATGGCAGGTTCAGTGTATGCGTATGAAGCTCCTACTGAACCTCTCACTGCAGCTCCCAAGGGTTTCAAACCGGTATATCTGACGCATTTCGGGCGTCACGGATCCCGTTTCCTGGACAACGCATCAAACTATGACCGTCCGTACAACATACTCAAGGAGGCCAATGATTCTGCAGCGCTGACCGATTTCGGAAAGGATGTGCTGCGCCGCCTGGAGATAATCCGTGCCGAGGCTGACCAGCGTGCCGGTGACCTAACCCAGAAGGGTATGCAGCAGCACCGTGACATAGCCCGCCGTATGGTTGAGAACTATCCTGAGCTGTTCACCAATGACAAGATAATCATGGCCCGTTCCACCACATCTCACCGTGTGCTGGTAAGTGAGTATTCCGCCCTGATGCAGATACTGCGCATGCGCCCCAAGATAAAGTTTGACTATGACTCCAGTAACCATGATGAGCCTTGGATGTATACAGAGGATAAGGGCGTATCGGCCCACAAGCGTAAGGCCAGCGCCGCCGTATCAGAGTTCAACCAACGCCACACACATCCGGAGCGTCTTATGAAGGCCTTGTTCAAGGATCCTGAGTACATAAAGACAGCTGGCGGACGTGACCAGAGCAGCAGCCTGTATTCATCACTCTATGACGTAGCATCATACGTTCAGGGCTCGGATCCTGGCGTTGACTTGAATGACGTTTTCACTTACGATGAGTGGTATGACCTGTTCCTTATGAACAACATGCGCTGGTACTCACAGGGCGCTTTCACACCCCTGACAGACAACGTTGTGCCTTACGGCCACTGCGTAACATTACAGAATTTCCTGGATTTTGCCGATGAGGCTCTTGCCGGCAACGGTGTGAGCGTGATTTTGCGTTACGGCCATGAGGTTACGCTCATGTCATACTTCTCACTCCTGTCCCTGAACGGTTCTGAATACAGCACCGATGATCTGGAGAGCGTGGCTGACCATTGGGCAGCTTATAATTTGGCTTATATGGGCGGTAACGTGCAGTGGGTATTCTTCCGCAACAAAAAGGGTGAGGTGATTGTAAAGTTCCTGCTTAATGAGCAAGAGGCCACTCTGCCTGCGTCAGTTCCCTTCTACAAGGATGCCAAGGGTAAGGAGCAGAAGCCTTACTACCGCTGGGAGGATGTGCGTAAGTTCTATCAGGATAAGATTGACTACTGGGAGGATTATAAGGCTCATGATGATACACCCGTTGAGGAGCCGTCATCATCATCAAGAAGCCGCAGTTTCCGCCAGGAGATCAACACCGCAACAAACTAAGATATAACAGTTAATACACATGAAAGAACTCAAGTGTCCGTCGTGCGGAACAGTATTTAAGGTAGATGAAGCTGATTACGCCGTAATCCTAAGTCAGGTCAAGAACTCGGAGTTTGAGGCCGAGGTTGACCGTCGTATGCAAGAGATTAGCAGGAGCCAGAAAGCCGCGCAGGAACTGGCTGCTGCTAAGGCTCAGCAGACTTTCCAGTCACAGCTAAGCGATAAGGAAAAACAACTAAGCGCAAAGGATGCTGAGATAGAGCGCCTCAAGAACCAGTTACAGGGTGCAGAAACACAGAAAAAGAGTGAACTGGCAGTAGCTCTGGCCGCCAAGGACCAGGAGATAGCCCGTCTCAACTCAACCATATCTCAGAATGAGAACAATCTAAAAATTGCTGTTCTGCAAGAGCAACAGCGTGCCCAACAGGTAGTCCAGCAGAAAGAAGCTGAGATCATTCAGCTTAAAGCCGATGTAGAGCTGGAAAAGAAAGAGGCCCAGAATCACGAGGCAGTACTGATCAAACAGCATGCCGAAGCCATTCAGGCCAAGCAGGCAGAGGTGGATTACTATAAAGACCTTAAGACCAAACTCTCAACCAAGTTAGTGGGAGAGACACTGGAGCAGCACTGCTACATAGAGTATGAGCAGTACATCCGCCCTTATTTGCCCAATGCATACTTTGAGAAGGACAATGAGGCAATAGATGGAACAAAGGGTGATTTCATATTCCGTGACACAGAGGATGGAGTAGAGTATCTATCCATCATGTTTGAGATGAAGAATGAATCCGATACCACATCAACCAAGCACAAGAATGATGACTTCCTGAAAAAGCTGGATGATGACCGCCGCAAGAAGAACTGTGAGTTTGCGGTACTTGTAAGCCTTCTGGAGCCGGACAATGACCTTTATAACAACGGTATAGTGAACAAGTCACATCTATATCCCAAGATGTACGTAATCCGCCCGCAGTTCTTTGTATCATTCATCAATCTTATGGTGCAGTCCTCAAAGAAAAGCGTGGAATATATGAAACAGCTTGTTCAGGCACAGCAGAAGGAGATAGACATCACCAACTTTGAGGATAAGATAGAAAAGTTTAAGTCAAGTTTCCTTAATCATTACCGTCTGGCCAATGACAGATACACAGATGCCATTGCCGATATTGACAATACCATCAAGAAACTGCAGGATGTAAAGGAAAGCCTAAGGCTTTGGGATAACTATCTGCGTCTGGCACAAAAAGACACCGATGACCTGACAATACGCAAACTGACCTATAACAACCCCACAATGAAGGCCAAGTTCAAAGAGGCCGGTGATGCTGCCGATAAACAATCAACAGAATATTAGTGTTACAATTCATCCAGCAGTTGAAGGTCCGCCGGCAGCCAGTTGACGCTGTTCAGTTGGTGGGCCGATAACCAGCGCGCCGCCTCGTGCTCCTTAAGCGTAAGAGCACCGCTCTCCACGCGGCACCAGAAGCAGTGCATGACCAAATGAAAAGCAGGGTAGTCCCACTCAATGGTCCTGACAAACCGCTCAATCACAATGCGCGTCTCCAACTCCTCCCAGATCTCACGCTTCAAAGCCTCCTCCGGACTTTCGCCCGGCTCCATCTTTCCGCCGGGAAACTCCCAGAAATCCTTGAAATCACCATACCCGCGCTGGGTGGCGAAAATGCGCCCATCGGCATCGTGGATTATTGCGGCTACAACCTCGATTTGTTTCATATTCCCGACAAAAGTAGCAAAAATAATACAATTGGGGTCAGACCCCAATTGCACGCTTGGTAAAAGCGTCCCTTCGGGCCGAGCGCGTTTTGCGTCATTTTTTGTTTGAGGTGAAATATTTGCACCTCAAAGATTCGTACTCTTCTTTTAAAAATAAGGGTCAGTTCCCAATTGCATAATCGTATTATTAGTATTATATTTGCAAAACAAATGTATAACACAATGAATACAATTGTACAACAAACTCCCAAAAAGGCAACCGCGTTCCGTTTAAACGCAGATTTATTGGAACGCCTGAAAATGCTTGCCAAGAAAGATAACCGAAGTCTCAATAATTATGTTGAGAATGTTCTTATGTCCGTGGCATACAATGAGCCCAATGAAACTACTAAAGCGGCCATAAAAGACGCAAAGGAAAACAAGAATCTTGAAGATTTTGATTTAGAGGCTTTTAAGAAATATGTAGCATCCATGTAGAATAATTGATACCATGTGGAAACTAAAACAGTCCGGACAGT
>JAGCPB010000094.1 GCA_017642425.1 Bacteroidaceae bacterium | reverse complement strand
GGGTTCAATTCCATATTCATCCTTCAGGATGGTTGCGAGTTCGTTGACCTCCTTAACGGTAAGGTTAACCAGTTCTTCTGCTAATGCTTTCAAATCAGCCATTGTTGTATAATTTTAATTGGTTTGTTACTTTGTGATGATAAATTAATTCTCTCTTTCTCCAAGAGTCTTGAGGACTCCGTGGATGGTGTTTGCACCAGACTGCAGAGCAGAAATGACGTTCTTGGCCGGTGACTGCAGGAGTGCAATGACGTCGGCGATGAGCTCCTTCTTGCTCTTGATGTTGACCAGTGCCTCCAGCTGGTTGGCTCCGATATAGAAGCTTTCCTCTGCGTATGCAGCCTTGAGGCCCGGGATACCGGTTTTCTTGTCAGTAACGTCCTTCAACAGCTTGGCAGGAGCGTTGGCTGTGTTTGACAGCATCAGGGCTGTTGTACCCTTGAGAGAGTCATACAGCGGTGAATAATCTGTATCCAGCTGATCCATTGCCTTCTGAAGGAGAGTGTTCTTGACAACAACCATCTTGACCTCACTCTTGAAGCACTTTCTGCGCAGGTTGCTGGTAGCGGTCGAATTAAGACCGGTAACATCAACCAGGTAGAGAGCTGAGTAGTTCTGAATAGTCTGCTTAAGGGACTCTATTACAAGCGCTTTATCTTCTTTCTTCATGACTGTCAGTTATTATTCGTCAAGTGACTTGGTATCAATCTTGATACCCTTGCTCATAGTACTTGAAATATAAAGACTCTTGATATAAGTACCCTTAGCTGCAGAAGGTTTCAGTTTGATGATAGTATCAATGAACTCCTTTGCGTTATCTCTGATAGCATCGGCGGTAAAAGATACCTTACCGATAGAAGTGTGGACGATACCGGTCTTGTCAACCTTGAAGTCAATCTTACCTTGTTTGACCTCCTTGACTGCCTTGGCAACATCCATTGTTACAGTACCGCTCTTGGGGTTAGGCATGAGTCCGCGGGGACCCAGTATACGGCCAAGAGGACCAAGCTTACCCATAAGGGCAGGCTGAGTGATGATGACATCAATGTCAGTCCAACCACCCTTGATCTTCTCAATGTACTCTTCAAAACCTACGTAGTCGGCGCCTGCCTCCTTGGCAGCAGCCTCCTGATCGGGGGTGCACAGAGCAAGAACTCTGACAACCTTACCGGTGCCGTGAGGAAGAGATACGACGCCACGAACCATCTGGTTGGCCTTACGGGGATCAACACCAAGACGGATATCAATATCTACTGATGCGTCAAACTTGGTGGTGGTTATCTCCTTTACCAACTGAGATGCCTCCTTGAGGGTATATGCCTTGCCGGCTTCTATCTTAGAAGCGACACTCTTTTGGTTTTTAGTCAGTTTACCCATTTCTAAAACTTCTTTTTAAGTGAATGCCAGGCTTTAGTCCTTGACTGTGATTCCCATACTTCTTGCGGTACCTGCCACCATTGAGATAGCTGATTCCAGTGTGAAGCAGTTAAGATCGGGCATCTTGTCCTGTGCAATCGCTGCAACCTGTTCCTTGGTAACTGAAGCGACCTTCTTGCGGTTAGGTTCTGGTGAACCTCCCTTAGCTCTGGAAGCCTCGAGCAACTGGATGGCTACAGGAGGAGTCTTGATGACGAAGTCGAATGATTTGTCACTGTAATAAGTGATGATCACCGGCAGGGTCTTACCTGATTTGTCCTGGGTTCTGGCGTTGAACTGCTTGCAAAACTCCATTATGTTCAAGCCCTTTGAACCGAGAGCCGGTCCTACGGGAGGTGATGGGTTTGCTGCGCCTCCTTTAATCTGCAATTTGATTAATCCAGCAACT
>JAGCPB010000093.1 GCA_017642425.1 Bacteroidaceae bacterium | reverse complement strand
TTGAGGGCTTTCTTAAGGGCGTCAAATCCGCCACGGCGTATATACTCGTCTATGTCGAGCGGGTTCATGAGTCCGTATCCTTCGGTCGAGATGCGTTTCTGTCCGTCCAGGAAAGTGTTTATGCTCTGAGTACGCTGTTTCTCGCTCAGATAGAGTATGTTGTCCCACGTCTGGTCTGTATGGAAATTATCAACCTGATTGAGCAGGGCGTTCCTGAGACGGCGCAGTGCCGATGCTGGGCGGAAGTGGTGCAGCAGTATCTCCTTTACCTGATCAGGTTGTATGTTGGGGTAGCGGGTTATGGAGCCGTCGGGCATGGCTACATCTATGAGCGGCACCTGATTGCAGGCTCCCACGCATGATACCGGCTTGATATCCACGTCTATGCCGAGTTCACGGCAGGCCTGCTCCACAGCCTCCTTAATCTGGGCGGTGCCACTGGCCTGGCAGCAGTTCTCCATACCGAAACGGACCTCACCTAAGGGTTGGCGGTTGGCTCGCTCTACGGCGGCCTTCTGCTGTTCTGCAGAGTCACGTTCAAACTCCTCAAGCACGGCATCCACACGTCCGGGCTGCACATGCCCGTAAATCTTATTGTCAATCTGGACCACCGGAGCCAGCGCACAGCAGCCCAGGCAGGCTATCTTCTCTATGGAATATTCGCGGTCAGCGGTGGTTATGGTATCATCGCCTATGCCCAGTTCACGTTTGAAAGCGTCATAGACGGTATTGGCTCCCTTTACGTGGCAGGCCGTTCCGCAGCATACCTTGATGGTATGGCGTCCGTGTGGAATCATGCGGAACTGCGCATAGAATGTGGCCACGCTTATCATCTGGGCCCGGTCTATCTCAGTACGCTCATAGACTCGCTCCAGCGCATCCGACGGCAGATAACTGAACTCGTCCTGCAGAGCCTGGAGCAGGGGGATGATATGACGCCGTTCACGGCCGATGCGCTCTATTATGGCATCGGTACGGCGTATGGTGGCCTGGCGGGCCTCCTCGGGGGAGTGTATGTTACAGTCTGCGCAAGCCATTACAGTCAACTCTTTTTTACCACGTACAGACTCTTTTCACTGCGAATCACCATCATTCCATCGGTGAATGCGGGGGTTGCGAATGTCTGCTCGCCTGTCTCAAAACTGGTTATCAGTTCAAAATCGGCACCGGTGGAGAATATGTAGCATTTTCCGCTGTTGCTGAACAGCCATATCTTGCCGTCGGCAATCACGGGCGATGAGTAGAACGGGGTATCCAACTCATGCTGCTTGATCACCTCTCCGTTGGTGGCATTGTATGCGCAGACGGCTCCGTAACTGGTAGCCACATATAGCATATCCTTGGTTGCCACGGGGCTGGAGCACTCGGGCATGCACTCATCGGACTCCCAGAGGACTGTGCCGTCCTTGCTGTCTATGGCGGCTACGGTGGCGTACTCGCTGGCTCCGAACACAATTCCGTCCGATGCGCAGGGGCTGGCTCCAACCTCGCCGCTCATGCACTCCACTCTCCAGAGCTCGGTGCCGTTGCTGAGGCTGTAGGCGGTTATGGCGGGATTACCCATCACTATCACTGCCTGCTGTCCTGCGGCCTGGGCAATGATGGGGGAACTCCATGCTATGCGATCCTTACGGGTCTTGGCCCAAAGCTGGTTACCGTTGCGGGTATCCAGACATATAAGCTGTGCCTTGTCATTGTTGTCATATTGGACAATCAGGCGGTTGCCGCTTATTATGAGTGATGATGCAAATCCGTAGTGGTTATCGGGAACACCCAGGTTCTTGGCCCACAGGCGTTTGCCCTCCATATCGGTGCAGAGAAGGTCACCTGTGGCGAATATGGCGCAAACCTGATCGCCGTTGGTGGCTACTGTGGATGCCGCAAGCCCGGTGTCATCGTTAACACTGGGCATAGTGGAGGGTGATCCGGCTATGCCGTCGGCCTTTGCGGTCCAGCGCAGTTGACCGCTTGCCAGGTCAAAACAGTAGAGTTCACGGGAGTCTTCATCGGCTCCGGTAAGGAAAATGTTGCCCGAGTGTATTACGGGCGAGTTGTATCCCTGTTTGGGCACCTGGGTCTTCCAGGCTATGTTGCTGCCCGATGTCAGGTCCCATGAGGTAGGGATGCCGCGTACTGTGGAACGGGCGCTGGCGTTGGGGCCTCGGAATGAGGGCCAGGGGGCGGTTTTGGCTGTTGGCTGTTGGCTGTCGGCTACGGGCTGAGGCTTGGGCTCTGGTTCAGGCTGAGGCTCAGGTTGTGGGGCGGGTTCAGGTTCAGTTTCAGGTTCAGGTTCAGGAGTCGGGGTTTGGGTCTCGGCATAGAACTCTTCAGATTCATCTGCGGGCTCCTCTACCAGTTGCTCATCGGCCTCTGATGAGTGGA
>JAGCPB010000092.1 GCA_017642425.1 Bacteroidaceae bacterium | reverse complement strand
GTTCGGCAAACTCCTCCTTAGTAGGCATGCGCCATTTGCCGCCCCAGTTTGCATGGGCAGCATCATCCTCGGCCTCAAGGCGGTCTGCCTTGTTCGTAAACTTGCTGTACCACCACTTGTTTTCGGCGGGAAAGGCTTTCATGTATTTGTAATTGTATTCTGAATAGTAGGTCTTGGGTGATGTCTCGCCCCAGGCAAAACGTACTCCACACTGCTCCGGGCTTTCAGCGCCCACATTGCAGTCTGCCCAGAGCACGCTTAATCCCAAATCAACCTGAGCATTATGTGACAAAGGCTTTACGGGATCAGGCTCTATCTTCTTGCGGTTTCCAGGTTCAGACTTATCCATTACCGGCCTTATGGTGTTACCGTACCAACGTCGGTCAGTACCCATAGACTGATTCAGTGTTGATGTCCAATAGTTAATTCCGGTTCTGCCCGCAGGGTCTGCACTTACAGGGTAATGATATTCATCTATATAACCGGCAGCAGGCAGGAATATGCTCCGTCCTTCATATCCGGGAACGTTGCTGGTAATGAGATATCCATGAAATTTCACTCTGGTAAAAATGTCACTACTATCAATGGTATCCTGAACTCTTGTCCAGGTACATTTGTTCTTGAGTTCCCAAAGTTCATCGGCCGTTGGCATGCGCCAGCCGTTTCCCAACAGAACCGCTGCGGCATCATCCTGAGCATCAAGAGTCTCCTTGTAATCAGGGAGCGGATAATTGCCGCCAAAATAAGTGTCATATCCAAAATTGTATTTGGTCATCTGATTTGTGTATTCCCCGAATCTGTATTTCTTACCGTTGTAATATCCTGCCTTGGGACTTGTCTCACCCCAAGCGATATAGGCACCCGGCTTATTCGGGGCCGATGCTCCCAGATTGGCCGATGCCCACTTGACGCTGAGTCCCAAATCAACAGGCTCAGGCACAGGCAGGGTGACTGTAACGGTCATCTTGGCTTCCTGGTCTTCAGAACGGGCCGTAATTACGCAACTGCCTGTTCCCACTGCTGTCAGATAACCGTCAGATACAGCAGCCACATCGGCATTTGATGTGCTCCACACAATGTTTGCGTCAGTGACCGTACGGCCAGAGGGCATCATGCTCACTACCATCTGCCTTATTTCACCGTAGTTCAGGTCTAGGTGCTCACAAGGCAGAGACAATGATGAGAATTTATCGGCAGAATGTGTCTTTACGGGACGCACGTTCATTCCTGTATACCGCTCTTTTATGCTATTGACCTCAGGAATCATTCCCGTTGGGGTACGTGTACTTTGAATCTGTTCATTGTATTCAATGTCAGTGGTGAGGTATGTGCCTAAAGAACCCCAGCCCGGTGTTGATGACCAGAGGTAATACTCACGGTCACGACCTTTCACATTATCATCAATCATGCATCCTGAATAAGGTATGAAAATGCTCTTACTGGTAAAGCCTGGAACCTTGCTCTTGAATTCCACGCCCTTTACTCCCTTGACAGTAACTTTCTTACAGGTGCACTTTTCTATCAGTTCCTTAAAATC
>JAGCPB010000091.1 GCA_017642425.1 Bacteroidaceae bacterium | reverse complement strand
GTCCTTGTAGTGCATAAAGAAGGCGCTGATAAGGAGCATCAGGATGAATGACGGCAGCATTACAGAGAACGATGCCAGCAGGGATCCGCAGACGGCCTCAGTTCGCGTCATGCCGGCATTCTCAATTGCCTTGAAACCTACGTATGTGGCCGAGTTTATGCCTATCGGACCCGGAGTCATCTGGCTAACGGCTACGATATCGGTAAACTCTGAGTTGCTAATCCACTTGTGTTTCTCAACCACCTCATTCTGTATCAGCGAGAGCATGCCGTAGCCTCCACCAAACCCGAACAGGCCTATCTTAAAGAAGGTCCAGAACAGTTTCATCCAGATAACAATGCCGTTCATGCCTTCCTGAGTTTAAGTATGTAATACAGGATTGCGCCCACAATGGCCGCCAATATGATCCATACCGGCGATACTCCTATCCACCAGATAAGCAGTGCGGTAGCCACCGGCACCCACCAGGTCCATTTGTTCAGACCCGCCTTTGATGCCAGACGGATGGTGGGAGTAAGGATAAGTGCAATGACAGCGGGACGTATGCCCTTGAACACATTCTCCACAATCTCATTGTCACGGTAACTGCCTGCAAACAGCGCTATGGCCAGGATGATGATGATTGACGGCATAACTGCACCCAAGGCGCACGCCACGCTGCCTCTCTTGCCTCGCACCCTGTAGCCCACGAATATGGCCATATTTACAACAAAGACTCCCGGAGCTGACTGGGCAATTGCCATCAGGTCCAGGAAGTCCTCGTCTTTAAGCCAACCTTTGTGCTCCACCACCTCGCGCTGCAACAGCGGGATCATGGCATATCCGCCGCCTATGGTGAACAGCCCTATTTTAAAGAAGGTGATGAAAAGGTTAAAAAGCATTATGAAGTTACTTTTGAGCCTCAACCCACTTGCGGGCATTCACAAATGCCTCAATCCACGGGGTGATCTCATCATCCTGGCGCTCGGCGGGATAGTATCCGCACTGCCACGGGAATATGGCGCGCTCGGGATGCGGCATCATGGCTACGTGACGGCCGTCGGCACTTGCAATACCTGCCACGTTGTAGTCCGATCCGTTGGGATTGGCGGGATAATCGGCATATGTATATTTGGCAATCACATTGTACTTATCCTCGGGGTAAGGAAGTGAGAACTTGCCCTCACCGTGAGCAACCCACACGCCCAGACGGCTTCCGCCCAGAGTCTTGAACATTACGCTCTCGTTCTGAGGTATTGTCAGACCCAGGAAAGCCGACTCAAACTTGTGTGAGTCATTGTGCAGCATGTGAGCCTGCTTCTCATAATCGGGATTGATAAGTCCCAGCTCAATCATCAGCTGGCAACCGTTGCAGATTCCCAGTGACAGGGTGTCCTTGCGTGCGTAGAAGCGGTCCAGTGTCTCCTTGGCCTTTGGATTGAACAGGAACGCGCCGGCCCAGCCCTTGGCAGAGCCCAGAACGTCCGAGTTGGAGAATCCGCCGCAGAACACGATCATGTTGATGTCATCAAGGGTCTCGCGGCCGCTTACCAGGTCGGTCATTGTTACATCCTTTACATCAAATCCAGCCAGCCACAGTGTGTAAGCCATCTCACGCTCACCGTTGGTACCCTTCTCACGGATGATGGCAGCCTTGACTCCGCTCGGTGTGCGGCGGTCGGGATCCAGACCAAACTGGCTCAGCTTGCCTTTAAAGTTGTAGGCAATCTTGATGTCCATGGGCTGCTTTGAGTAGTTCTTGTAACGCTTGTCGGCACAGCCGTTCATGGACTGCTTGCGGTCCAGCAGGTATGATGTCTTGTACCAGAGGTCACGCATCTTGTCAATATCGATGGTTATGTCCTTCTTGCCGCGACGTATGTAGAGTGTGCGTGCATCGGCCGGACGACCGATTACGGCGTAACCAACACCAGCCTCATCAAGGTAAGAACTTACGGCATCCAGTTTCTTGCTCTCAACCTGCAGCACAACGCCCGGGTTCTCGGCAAACAGCATGCTTGTAAGATCCTTGCCATCCAGCTTGTCCAGACTGATCTCCAGACCGCCCTGAGGATTGGCAAAGCACATCTCAAGCAGTGTTACCACAAGACCACCGGCCGATATATCATGACCGGCCAGAACCTGACGCTTGTCAATGAGTTTCTGAACTGCGTTGAATGCATCGGCAAAATACTCGGGGTTCTTTACCGTGGGAACGTCACTGCCTATGCGGTCAAGTGACTGAGCCAGGGCCGAACCGCCCAGTTTCTGTGAGTCAAAACTGAAGTCTATATGAATGAGCACGCTGTCCTTGCGGTCTGCAAGCACAGGTGACACCACCTTACGTATATCCGATACCTCACCGCCCGATGAAACGATTACGGTACCCGGGCTGATTATCTTGCTGCCGTCGGGATATTTCTGGGTCATGGAGAGTGAGTCCTTACCGGTAGGAACGTTGATACCAAGTTCAAGGCAGAAGTCTGACAGAGCCTTGACACCCTTGTACAGACGTGCATCCTCACCCTTCTGGGCGCGGCATGGCCACATCCAGTTAGCTGAGAGTGATACGGTCTTGAGTCCCTGTGTGAGAGGAGCAAATACGATGTTGGTCAGTGACTCGGCAACTGACAGCACTGAGCCTGCAGCGGGATCGGCCAGACCGGCCTGCGGAGCATGACCGATGGCAGTTGCGATACCCTTCTTGCCGCGATAGTCAAGAGCCACAACACCGCAGTCAGAGAGCGGCAGCTGCAGCTTACCCTGGCACTGCTGACGTGCAATCTTACCTGTTACAGAACGGTCAACCTTGTTGGTGAGCCAGTCCTTACATGCCACAGCCTCAAGCTGCAGCACGTTACCCAGGTACTCCTCAATCTTATCATCGGAATATGTAACATTCTCATACTTGCGCTCAACGGTCTCATCAACCATATAGGTCTTGGGTGATGAACCGAACATCTGGCTTACAGCCAGGTCAAACGGACGTACGCCATCAGCCTGCTCAAAGGCAAAGCGGGCATCGCCGGTGGTCTCACCAACCACATACATCGGGGCGCGCTCACGCTCGGCAATCTTACGTACGTGCTCAATATGCTTCTCATCAATGAGCAGACCCATACGCTCCTGTGACTCGTTGGCGATAATCTCCTTTGATGACAGAGTCTTGTCACCAACCGGCAGCTTGCTCATATCAATCAGACCGCCGCACTCCTCAACCAGCTCAGAGAGGCAGTTAACGTGACCGGCCGATCCGTGATCGTGAATAGAAACAATGGGGTTGGTATCCTCCTCGCAGAGGGCGCGTGTAACGTTGTAGGCACGCTTCTGCATCTCGGCGTTGGCACGCTGTACGGCGTTCAGCTCAATACCCGATGAGTAACGTCCGGTCTCAACCGATGAAACCGATCCGCCGCCAAGACCGATGCGGTAGTTGTCACCACCCAGCACCACAATCTTGTTGCCCTTCTTGGGAGTTCCCTTTATGCAGTCACGCTTGGTACCGTAGCCTACGCCGCCGGCCAGCATGATAACCTTGTCATAACCGTACTGCTCACCGTTCTCCTGATGCTCGAAAGTAAGCAGAGAACCGCAGATAAGCGGCTGACCGAACTTGTTGCCAAAGTCCGATGCACCATTAGACGCCTTAATCAGAATCTGCTCAGGGGTCTGATAGAGCCACTTGCGCTCTTTCATCGGCTTCTCCCATGAGCGACTCTCGTCATTGCGGGGATATGATGTCATATAGACAGCAGTACCTGCTATAGGCCATGAACCTGTACCGCCACCCATACGGTCGCGGATCTCACCGCCCGTTCCGGTCGATGCGCCGTTGAACGGCTCAACTGTGGTGGGGAAGTTATGGGTTTCGGCCTTAAGTGATATTACGGTCTCAATATTCTTGATTATGAACCAATCGGATGTGGAGTGATCGGCCGGCGCAAACTGCTCAACAACCGGACCCTGTGCAAATGCCACGTTGTCCTTGTAGGCCGAAAGGATGCGGTTGGGGTTCTCCTGAGTAGTCTTCTTGATGAGGCTGAACAGTGATGACTCCATCTCCTTTCCGTCAATGATGAACTTTCCGCCGAAAATCTTGTGGCGGCAGTGCTCCGAGTTGATCTGGGCAAATCCGAACACCTCGCTGTCGGTCAACTTGCGGCCCAACTCACCCTCAACCTTGTGCAGGTAATCAATTTCCTCCTTTGAGAGAGCCAGACCCTCCTGCTCGTTGTAAGAATCCAGGTCCTCAATGAACAGAATAGGCTGCGGTTTGATATCGACAGTAAAAATCTTCTGGTCAAGACCCTTGTACAGGCGCTGCAGCATGGGGTCGTAGTCGGCATCGGCACTGGCTACCGGGAAATACTCCTCAATACGGCTTATACCCTTAAGACCCATGTTCTGGGTAATCTCAACGGCATTGGTGCTCCAGGGGGTAATCATCTCACGGCGCGGTCCAACAAAGAAACCTTCCAGTGATTCCTGATCCAGAGCATCGGCCTCACCATACAGCCAGCTCAGTTTCTTTACATCCTCTGCCTGCAGTTTTGAAACAGTCTCAGTGGCAACAATCGTGCCTGACGGGTTCTTGAAGAAAATAATCATTTCAGTATTACGAATTTGGATGTGCAAAGGTACTCTTTTTTGGGCACACTTTCCCCACACCCACCTCTTCTATTTATCAACAGATTTAAAGCACCACCAGAGTATGGTATTGGGGATGGGGAGACAACGTTCCGCAGCTCACAATCCGTTTTAATTTCCTTGCCTTCTAATTAAGCTGCACTTAACTTAACAGGACGGTTCTCTTTGTGTCGTCAAACACAAACAGAACCGTCCTGTTTGTGTTCTCCGATTAAATTAGGTAATTTTGCGGTCCGAAACGACAAGAAGGTGGAGAGCGACAACAATTCAATAAGGGTAAAGGGGGCAAGGGTTAACAACCTCAAGAATATATCGGTTGATATTCCGCGCGACACCTTTACCGTCATAACGGGTCTTTCGGGATCGGGCAAGTCATCACTTGCCTTTGATACCCTGTATGCCGAAGGACAGCGCCGTTATGTGGAGTCGCTGTCGGCATATGCGCGTCAGTTCCTGGGTCGCATGAAGAAGCCGGAATGCGATTTCATTGAGGGTTTGCCTCCTACCATTGCTATCGGACAGCGCTCGGGCAACCGCAATCCACGTTCCACCGTGGGCACTCAGACTGAGATTTATGAGTATCTGAAGTTGCTGTTTGCCCGTGTGGGACATACCATATCACCCGTCAGCGGCAAGGAGGTGCGCAAGCATAGCGTGGAAGATGTGGTCAACTTCATGCTGTCGCAGCCCAAGGGCGTACGCTTTACGGTTCTGGCGCCGATGCCCATGCGCGGCGGACGCAATCTGGAGGAGCAACTGCGCACATCACTTAAGGAGGGATTCACCCGCATTGAGCATAAGGGCGAGATGATCCGCATTGAGGACCTTCTGGCCGACAGCACCAAACTGGCCGACCTTTCCAAGCGCACCAAGGAGATCTGGCTGCTTATAGACCGCCTCACTACCGATGACAGCAAGGAGACTCTGAGCCGCCTGACCGACTCTGTTGAGACAGCATTCTTTGAAGGCAGCGGCGAATGCGCTCTGCGTTTCTTTGATACACCTCAGACAACTCTCCACAAATTCACCAACCGCTTTGAGGCCGACGGCATCAAATTTGAGGAACCAACCGATAATCTGTTCTCGTTCAACTCACCCGTTGGTGCCTGTCCGCGTTGCGAGGGATTCGGACGTATAATAGGCATTGATGAGCAACTGGTAATTCCCAACCGCGCCCTGAGCGTTTATGACGGCGCAGTGGTTTGCTGGCGCGGTGATGTAATGACCGGCTGGAAGGATGACTTTATCCTGCACGCCCAGGAGCACGATTTCCCCATTTTCACACCATACTACCAGCTCACCCAGGAGCAGAAGGATTACCTATGGCACGGAAGCGGCCGCGGCATTGACGAGCGCGGCTGGGAGGAGACCTGCATTGACAACTTCTTCCGTATGTTGGAGAAGAGCCAGTACAAGATCCAGTATCGCGTAATGCTGGCCCGATATCGTGGCAAGACCACCTGCCCCGACTGTCACGGAACACGCCTGCGCAAGGAGGCAAGCTACGTAAAGGTAGGCGGCAGGAACATCAACGAACTTGTTGAGATGCCCATATCGGAACTCAAGAAATACTTTGACAATCTTACGCTTCCGGAGCATGAGGCAAAGGCTGCCAAACGTCTGCTCATAGAGATAAACAGCCGTATACAGTTCATGCTGGATGTAGGCTTGGAGTATTTGACTCTGAACCGCGCCAGCAATACGCTGTCGGGCGGTGAGAGCCAGCGCATAAACCTGGTAACTTCACTGGGCAGCAGCCTTATGGGATCGCTGTATGTACTGGATGAACCCAGCATCGGGTTGCACAGTCGCGATACCGCAAGACTTATCATGGTTTTGCGCCAGCTGCAGGAGATTGGCAACACAGTTGTTGTAGTAGAGCATGACGAGGAGATAATACGGGCATCGGATTACATAATTGATGTGGGTCCTGAGGCCGGCCGTCATGGCGGCGAGATCATATATCAGGGACCCACCAATCAGTTGGAAAGCAAGACAAATAGCTGGACTGTAAAATATCTTACAGGCGAGGAGTGCATTCCCGTACCCACGTCACGCCGCCCCTGGAACAACTTCATTCTTGTAAAAGGTGCCCGCCAGAACAATCTGGACGGCATTGACGTAAAGTTCCCGCTCAACGTGATGACCGTTGTAACGGGTGTGAGCGGATCGGGCAAGAGTACTCTGGTGCGCGATGTGCTATACCGCCACCTCAAGAACATCTACAGCGAATCAACCGAGCGCCCGGGCGAGTGCATGGGCATCGAAGGCGATACGCAGATGGTACGCGCAGTGGAGTTTGTGGATCAGGACCCCATAGGCAAGACCACCCGCTCCAATCCCGTCACCTACGTCAAGGCTTACGATGAGATACGCAAGCTCTTTGCCGACCAGCCGCTGTCACACCAGATGGGTTATCGGCCCACACACTTCTCATTCAACTCTGAGGGCGGACGCTGCGAGGAGTGCAAGGGCGAGGGCGTTGTGACCGTATCCATGCAGTTCATGTCGGACCTTCAGATGGTGTGCGAGAGCTGCCACGGTCGCCGTTTCAAGAACGATGTGTTGGAGGTTACTTACAAGGGCAAGAACATCTGGGACGTACTGGAGATGACAGTTAACCAGGCTGTGGAGTTCTTCTCGTCCGACGACCCCACGGAACGCCGGATTGTAAAGAAACTGGAGCCTCTGCGCCAGGTAGGTCTGGGTTACGTCAAACTGGGTCAGTCATCATCCACCCTGTCGGGCGGTGAGAGCCAGCGCGTGAAACTGGCCTATTTCCTGAGCCTGGAGAAGGCTGATCCCACCATATTCATATTCGATGAGCCCACCACAGGCCTGCACTTCCACGATATCCGCAAACTGCTGGAGTCATTCGATGCACTGATTCGCCGTGGCCATACCGTCATCATCATAGAGCACAACATGGACGTGATAAAATGTGCCGACCACGTGATTGACCTGGGTCCCGAGGGCGGCGAGCGCGGCGGCCACTTGGTTGTATGCGGTACCCCCGAAGAGGTTGCCGCCTGCAAAGAATCTTACACTGGACGCTTCTTAAAAGACAAACTTTCAAAAAATTGACTACTTTTGCCATTGGCTTATAAGAATTTATCATGGCAAAGAAGAAAGAGAGCAAGCTCAGAGCGTTTATAGAGCGCCTCACGATATTCCTAACAAAAGACATCTGGTCATTTGATTACTATCAGAAAGGTACGTTGCGCCGCGCCGTGGCAAATACCGTAAAAGTGATTGCCATAGCAGTCCGTACGTTCATTGACGACAAAGTGATGACACGCGCCGCTGCGCTCACCTACTCCACTCTGTTCGCTATTGTTCCTATTCTGGCACTGATTTTTGCCGTAGCACGCGGATTTGGTTTTGAGAACATCGTAACCAGTCTTCTCAAAAACGGAATAATCAATGACAATGAGACCGTGAATACCGTAATGCAGTTCATTGACGGTTACATGCAGTATGTTTCAAGCGGTGCATTTGTGGGCATCGGCCTACTGTTCCTTCTCTGGTCTGTCTATTCACTGGCCGACGGAATAGAGACCAACCTCAACCTGATCTGGCATGTAAAGAAATCCCGCGGTATGGGCCGCAAGATAACAGACTATTTCTCACTGCTGCTTCTTATCCCTATAGGCATTATCTGCCTTTGCGGTATGTCATCGCTGACATCTAAGATACTCTCACAGATGCAGGGATTCCAGCTTCTGGGAGGCTTTGCCAAGTTCCTGGTCAAGGATGCACTGCCCTATCTGGTAGCGGGACTGATTCTTACCGGGTTCTATATGTTCATGCCCAACACAAAGGTCAAGTTCAAGTATGCCATCATACCGGGAATCATTGCAGGATGCCTGTTCCAGGCTCTGCAGAACCTCTACTTTAACGGTCAGTTCTCACTCTCCAGTTACAACGCAATCTACGGAGGTTTCGCAGCCCTGCCCCTGTTCCTTTTATGGCTCAACATATCATGGGCTATCATACTGTTTGGTTGCGAGCTGGCATACGTGAGCCAGAACAATGACAACTTCAACTACTTTAAGGAGCCCGAAAAGATAAGCCGCCGCCACGAGGATTTCTACAGCCTTATGGTCATGTCGCTCATCTGCAAGCGTTTCAACAGCCGCGAGCCGGCTCTCACCATGAAGGAGATTGTACAGAAACTTCATATTCCACACCGTTACGTCATATCATCGCTCGATACGCTCACTGATGCCGGCCTGCTTGAGACCGTGATGCAGGACGATGAACGCGAGCCGGCATTCGTGCCGTCAACCGATACTCAGTTGATGACCGTGGTAAACGTTCTGTCTGCAATAAACTCTTACGGCTATTGTGACCTGGATCACGCCCTTGACAATGAGATCCGCGATGACCTGCTCAAGATTGACAGTGAACGCAAACGTCTGTCGGGCGGCATCTGGAATACCCCCGTCGCAGAACTCTAAATTGACAGCTTGTCAGATTGGAAGCAAAATTGCATGACATTTTGTCATGCAATTTTTATTGGCATCGGTTTTGTCTCTTATACCGCGAAGGCAGCCCGAAAGGGAGGCCGGAATAAAAAGCATGTTTAATTTTTAAAGTATAGGAGGTTACAACTATGTTACTCGCAAGAAGAAATCAGAACTACAACCAGAATTGGTTACCCAGTCTGTTCAACGATTTTATGAATGATGATTGGTTCACTACCCGCACCGCAGCCAGCGTACCGGCACTGAACGTCATCGAGAATGAGAAGGATTACGAACTTGAGTTCGCTGTTCCGGGTCTGAAGAAAGAGGAGCTGAACCTGCAGGTTGATGCCGATGGCGTAATGTCAATCTCCATGGTCCGCAACCATGAGGAGAACAAGGAGGACAAGAAGCGCAACTACATACGTCGTGAGTTCTCTTATCAGGAGTTCAACCAGAGCTACATCCTACCCGATGATGCAGACCGCGACAAGATCTCTGCAAAGGTTGAGAACGGCGTACTGACCATCAACGTACCCAAGATGCCTGCCGAAAAGCAAGCCCAGACCGTTCAGAGCATCGCAATCTCATAAAAATGATACAATTGGGGTCAGACCCCAATTGTATCATTTAGGCAAAACGTGCAAAAGGGGCCTGACCCCAATTGCACGTTTTTTATTTTACGACTTTTTTACCTCCGATAATATAGATGCCCGATGGCAGCTCGTCAAATGATGTAGCCTGCATGCGCACACCAACCAGATTGTAGATACCCTTTGAGGTGTCTATTGTCTTGTCTGACTCAATATTGTTTACTGCAGTAGGCTCGCCGCCATTCAATCCACGGACAAAGCCGGCATAAGTATGCTTGCGATAATAATCCAGATCCCATATGCCCACAGGGGTATTGGCGCGCCATCCGCTGTTTGTCGGCGAATCGGTGACACACCACTGACAGATGCCCCACTGCTGATTAACAGGGACAATTCTGAAATACTCCTTTATAATCCATTCGTAGAAGTTTGCCATATTCTTGTGTTGCGTCTCGGTCATACTGCCTGTAGGAACGTTGTTTCCGTTGATGTCCACATAACCCATATCCATCTCGCTTACGCGAACCCACTTGCCTGTTGCCGCCATTAGAGTGAACATATTTGTGATGGCACTCTTCTTATTTGCCTGCGTGCTGCTGTTCTCATAATATGAGATGTGCATCTGAGTTCCGATACCGTCAATCTTGGTAACACCATCGGCCTCCCACTTCTTGATCCAATTAATAAGACTCTTCAGTTTCTTGTTTCCATCCCAGTCCGACTCAAGGTTATAATCATTGATAAAGAGAACTATATCCTCCGGGCCGTATTTACGGGCCAAGCGACACGCCCGACGCACGTATTCAATATCACCCATGTAATCCTGCCAGTAGAAGGCGTCGCCGCCCACATCCCATGTTGCATCAGGATTGCCGCTGGAACTATACTTGGAGGAATGCTGCAAAGCGTAGTTACCATAACCATCATCACCTCCACCGGAAATAGCTTCATTAACCAGATCCCAAGCCTTGACCTTGCCGTCACAGGCTTCCATCATACCCTTAATCCACTTATCCATTGCATACGTCAAGGTATCGCGCATCTCCTTTCTGGTTTGGGAAACCTTCTTTATTTGAGCTCCCTCAATTTTTATGCTCTTGATGTATACGTCACCCACAAAATCACCACACTGAAGCATAAGGAAATTAGAAGCCATGACAGTTGTATAATAAACTTCTATATCCTGCCATTCGGTAGAAAATTCAATATCTTTATATGCTCCTGTATCCCAATCACCAAGTTTGCTGTGCAGTTTACCTGCAGCTGTGCCACGTACGGTAATGGTTACCTTATAATCCTCATCCACATTCAAGCTAAGATTATCCATAGCCAGGAACTGAACATCCCAAAAGTTGTCACACACTTTGGTGCAGTGAATTTTAAGGCCATTGGTGGCATCAAAACTGACGGAATACGAGTACCTGTCATAATCAGAATGCCAGCCGATGCTCTGAGATGTGCGATAATCCTTGCTGGCAACCACCGCATATTCCGTTTCTCCGTTAGGATCGGGTTTATCGGCAATCAGTTTCAGCAACCAGGTCTTGGGCTGCTGCGAGTGCCATGCCAGAGTATGACCATAGACACTGAGACCTGCTGCAGTTGCGGTATTCACATAGTTCTTGACTTTATTAAAGTTCATGTTACCGTTACCGTCCACGCAGCTTGCCATCTTCATGGCATTGCCGGCAACAGTCTCGGTAAAGTTGGCATTGGTCATATTATAAACCGTGGATTTCTTAAGGTATTCATCGACCGTAGTACCGGCGCCAAGCTTGAAATTGGGATACTTTGAATAGTCGATATATTCCTTCAGGCCCAGATAATTGTCCAGATACCGATAGTTGTCATTGTTGGGCTTGCCCAACTCATATTTCTGTTGAGCCATAACCATAGCCGAAATACTGGCTGCAAGCATTAACAAGTATAATTTCTTCATAGGCTAAAACAAGTCCTTTTTAAAATTTGCTGTAAATATATACAAAAAAAGCGCCCGAAAAAATCGGACGCTCTTCTTTAACACATTGATGTCATTACTCACCCCACTGCTCCTGAGTCTTGCGGATGTAGCTCTGATAACGGAGCTTAGCCATCTTCTGTGCCTCAGCGAAGAGTTCCTCGGCCTCGTTAGGATAAGCCTTCTTTACTGAGAGGTAACGGACCTCACCCATCAGGAAGTCATGGAAGTTCTCCCAGTTAGGCTCCTTAGAGTCGAGTGAGAACGGATTCTTACCCTCCTCGATGAGAGCGGGATTGTAACGCCACAGATGCCAGTAACCGCACTCAACGGCCTTCTTCTCCTCGGCCTGGCTCTTACCCATACCGCCTTTGGCCTTAAGACCGTGGTTGATACAGGGAGCGTAAGCGATGATGATTGAAGGACCGTGCCAAGCCTCGGCCTCGCGGATAGCCTTGAGGCACTGTGCATGGTCGGCACCCATTGCAATCTGAGCAACGTATACATAACCATAAGTGGTAGCGATCATACCAAGATCCTTTTTGCGGATACGCTTACCCTGAGCGGCAAACTGTGCGATAGCACCCAGAGGGGTAGCCTTTGAAGCCTGACCGCCGGTATTTGAGTAAACCTCGGTATCAAGTACCAGGATGTTGACATCCTCACCGCTGGCAATCACGTGGTCAAGACCGCCGTAACCTATATCGTATGATGCACCGTCACCACCGATGATCCACTGTGAGCGCTTAACCAGGTAGTGGTCAAGAGTCTGCAGTTCCTTGCAGGTGGGGCAACCCTTGGCAGCGCTCTCAGCTATGCAGGCACGCAGCTTGGGAGCAATCTCCTTGGTCTTATCGGCATCATCCTTGTTGGCAATCCACTCCTGTGCCAGTTCTTTGTACTCAGCACTGGTCTTATCGGAATCAATCATCTCCTGGAGCAGTTTGGCAACACGCTCTTTCATCTTCTTGTTACCCAGAGCCATACCCAGACCGAATTCGCAGAAGTCCTCAAACAGTGAGTTGTTGAATACAGGACCCTGACCCTTCTCGTTCTTGGTGTAAGGAGTTGAAGGTATTGAAGCTGAATAGATTGATGAGCAACCGGTAGCGTTGGCAATCATCTGACGGTCACCGAACAGCTGTGAGAGCAGCTTGACGTACGGAGTCTCACCGCAACCTGAGCAAGCGCCTGAGAACTCAAACAGAGGCTGAGCGAACTGTGAGTTC
>JAGCPB010000090.1 GCA_017642425.1 Bacteroidaceae bacterium | reverse complement strand
TAGAGCATTAGCCTTCCAAGCTGAGGGTCGCGGGTTTGAGTCCCGTTTCCCGCTCCAGATTTGTCGCTGTTATAGCTCAGCTGGTAGAGCGCATCCTTGGTAAGGATGAGGTCCCCGGTTCAAATCCGGGTAACAGCTCAAGTTATTAATGAGGATAGGAGGAGACCGCCCTGGCGGGAGCCTTTTTGTAGTTGAACATCAAGTTTATAATCAATAAAATAGCTTTAAATTATGGCAAAAGAGACATTTGTGCGTACCAAACCGCACGTAAACATCGGTACTATCGGTCACGTTGACCATGGTAAGACTACCCTGACCGCTGCTATCACCAAGGTTCTTGCTGAGAGAGTATCAGGTAACGCTGACAAGATCAAGTCATTCGACCAGATCGATAATGCTCCTGAGGAGAAGGAGCGTGGTATAACCATCAACACCGCTCACGTTGAGTACGAGACTGAGAAGCGTCACTACGCTCACGTTGACTGCCCGGGTCACGCTGACTATGTAAAGAACATGGTTACCGGTGCTGCCCAGATGGACGGTGCTATCGTTGTTGTAGCTGCTACTGATGGTCCGATGCCTCAGACCCGTGAGCACATCCTGCTTGCCCGTCAGGTGAACGTTCCTAAGCTGGTTGTATTCCTGAACAAGTGTGATTCTCCCGATGTTGACGGTGAGATGATTGACCTGGTTGAGATGGAGATGCGTGAGCTTCTGGACGCTTATGAGTTCGATGGTGACAATACTCCTATCATCCGTGGTTCTGCCCTTGGTGCCCTGAACGGCGTTAAGGAGTGGGAGGACAAGGTAATGGAGCTGATGGACGCTGTTGACGAGTGGATTCCGCTGCCTCCGCGTGCTGTTGATCAGCCGTTCCTGATGCCTGTTGAGGACGTATTCTCAATCACTGGCCGTGGTACAGTTGCTACCGGTCGTATTGAGACTGGTGTCGTTAAGGTAGGTGACAAGGTTGAGATCCTTGGTCTTGGTGAGGAGAAAGAGACAACCGTTACCGGTGTCGAGATGTTCCGTAAGCTCCTTGAGCAGGGCGAGGCTGGTGATAACGTAGGTCTGCTGCTCCGTGGTATTGAGAAGACTGAGATCAAGCGCGGTATGGTTCTTTGCCATCCGGGTCAGATCAAGCCTCACACCACATTCAAGGCTTCTATCTACGTACTGACACAGAAGGAAGGTGGTCGTCACACTTCATTCCGTAACAAGTATCGTCCTCAGTTCTACATCCGTACAATGGACTGCACCGGTGAGATCACTCTCCCCGAGGGAACTGAGATGGTAATGCCTGGTGATAACGTTGAGATCACCGTTACCCTGATCTATCCTGTAGCTATCAACGTTGGTCTGCGTTTCGCTATCCGTGAGGGTGGCCGTACCGTTGGTTCAGGTCAGATCACTGCAATCATTGACTAATAGATTGTGCAATAAATGTCAGTCCCGAGCGCGGGACTGACATTACCTACGGGTGTAGCTCAGTTGGTAGAGCATCGGTCTCCAAAACCGAGTGTCGAGAGTTCGAGCCTTTCCACCCGTGCAAGTTGAAAAAAGAACTATGTTCAAGAATTTTATTCAAAACTGTAAGGAATCTTACAACGAGCTTGTCCATAAGACAACATGGCCCTCTGGCAAGGAACTGTCCAGTAGCGCAGTCGTCGTATTAGTAGCTTCCCTGATGATTGCTGTAGTGGTTTTCCTCATGGATAAATGCTTCCAGGAGATAATGAGTAAAATTATCTACCCCTAATTAGAGAGAAATGGCTGAGTTGGAGAAGAAATGGTATGTCCTTAAGGCTATCAGCGGCAAGGAACTCAAGGTAAAGGAATATCTTGAGGCCGATGCCCGTAACAATGGTCTTGAGGATTACATTGCTCAAGTGCTTATTCCCACCGAAAAGGTTGTTCAGGTACGAAACGGTAAACGTGTCGTAAAGGAACGCAGCTACCTTCCGGGTTATGTCCTGGTTGAGGCAGCTCTTGTAGGTGAGATAAAGCAACGCCTCAGAAATTGTCCCAACGTATTGGGGTTCCTTGGTGGCATGGATAATCCTACGCCTCTCCGTCCTTCTGAAGTTAGCAGGATATTGGGTTCAGCGAGTGAACTCGAAGAGACGCAAGAGGAAGTTCTTGTACCGTTCACTGTAGGCGAAACAGTGAAGGTAACCTTTGGTCCGTTCTCAGGCTTCAATGGTGTCATTGAAGAGGTTGATAACGCAAAGAAGAAGCTCAAGGTCATGGTCAAGATCTTTGGTCGCAAGACCCCTATAGATCTTGGTTTTATGCAAGTGGAAAAGATGTAAACCGCCTGTTACCAGGTTTACCTTTTCCGTATAGTGTTCACATATAATTTTTTTGGAAAATGGCAAAAGAAGTTGCTGGATTAATCAAATTACAGATTAAAGGAGGCGCAGCAAACCCATCACCTCCCGTAGGACCGGCTCTCGGTTCAAAGGGCTTGAACATAATGGAGTTTTGCAAGCAGTTCAACGCCAGAACCCAGGACAAATCAGGAAAGACTCTGCCAGTGATTATC
>JAGCPB010000089.1 GCA_017642425.1 Bacteroidaceae bacterium | reverse complement strand
GATTGACGATGAGTGTTATGCGCTTTTCCAGAGGGCAGAGAGTCTGGCGGGGGGCGTATCCGACGAGGAGTTCAACCTTGTGAATGACTCGTTGCTGCAGACCGCTTTGGCCAAGGGAGACAACAAGGCACAGGTGATATATTATGTGGAGCGGCTCAAGCATCTTAACCGCGGTCCGTTCAGTAATGAGGAACGGGTTCTCAAGGCTTTCGAGGAACTTAAAGCAATAGCTCTTTCATACGGCTACAGGCAGTATTTCTACTACGCTTACGAGCTGACCCAAAACTTTTATTACAACAATGGAATGCCCAACACCTCAATTGAGTTGCTGCAGGAGATGCAGGCATACGCCATTGAACAGAATGATGCTTACGGTATGTGGTACAGTTCCCGATATATGGTTTCGCTGTATACGGCCATGAACGATTACGTAACGGCCAAGAAATATATCCTGGAGGGCATCAGGGTCTATAATGAGACCGATGATCCTACGGTAAGACGCCAGTCACTAACCAATGCATACTGTGACCTGGCCAATACATATCCTGTTTTGAGTGATTCCATGAGGATATATATAGACAAGGCTCTTGAAGTAGCAATGAGCCACAATGATACTCTACGCTGTAACTATTATCTGGCTGTCATAGCGGCGCTGGATAAGGATACACGCAAGTACACGGAACTACGTGACCGTTGTTTGGCCGATGGACAGTTGCGCCTGATTTCAGTAACAGCAAGGAACATGTTCCATCTCATTGATGAGATTATTGAGGGTACAATCAACAACAAGGATTTGGATAGTATTGAAGCCCTTTCCAAAATACGTGAGATGAAGTTCGTTATCAATATTGCCGAGCTTTACGGATATGAGAACGCCGCTTTCCGCCTGGAGAAGCGCCTGATGGAACTGATGGAAAGCAATTTTGCCAAGTCCAACCAGCTTAATATGGCTGAATTTGACGCAAAGATGGGCAACAAGGTGCTGACAGCCGATCTGGAAGAAAAATCACGGCAACTGGACCGGACCACCCTGATACTTACCATATTGGTGACGGCGGTGCTGCTTGGTCTTCTGGCATTCTCATACAGTCAGGTAATAGGCTTGAGACGCCGCAGGATACGTGACCAGAAGATGATCAATGAACTGACCGCCGCCAATCGCAAAGCCGAGATCGCCAATGCCGCCAAAACCCGTTTCGTACAGAACATGAGCCACGAGGTACGCACCCCGCTCAATGCGATTGTGGGTTTCTCCCAGTTGCTGTCACTTCCTGATGATGCGCTCTCACCCGAGGAGAAGCAGGAGTTCTCAAACCATATCATGAACAATACCAAGATTCTGATAATGCTGCTTGAGGATATCCTGAACACTACCGATATGGATAAAGGCCAGTATAAGATTACGTATGATGAGGGTGAGGTCCATTATATGTGCCGTGCGGCTATAACGAGTTCTGAGCACCGTCTGCATCCGGGAGTACGGATGTTATATGAGCCTGAATCGGAAGAGCCGTTTACTTTCAGGACAGATCCGCAGCGTGTTCAGCAGATTCTGATAAACCTTCTGACCAATGCCTGCAAGCATACATCAAAAGGCAAGATCGTGCTGGCCAGTTCACTTACGGCCAAGCCGGGCTATGTAACGTTCAGCGTCACTGATACCGGCCCGGGTGTCCCGGCTGATCAGGCCGAGGCAATCTTTGACCGTTTTACCAAACTGAACGGTTTTGTACAGGGTACAGGACTGGGCCTGAGTATCTGCCGCGAGATAGCCACACTTATGGGTGCCAATGTCTATCTTGACACTGCGTACACCGATGGAGGAGCCAGATTTATATTTGAGGTTCCTGTAGTTCCACCCGTAGAATCCAAGTCTGAATAACCGCTCAGGAGTGAGTGTTTACTGCCTTTGTGGGCGGTTGCTGATGGTTGCGCGCATCGGTAGCGACGGCTACTGACTGTGCAAGGTCACGGAACGCCAAACCGGTTATGGTATCGGGGTTGAGAGCCACCGGGGTGCCGTTGTCGCCGCCTTCGCAGATGCTCTGAACTATTGGAATCTGTCCCAGTAGAGGTACCTTAAGCTCTTCGGCCAGACGCTTGCAACCCTCCTTGCCGAACAGGTAGTACTTGTTCTGCGGGAGTTCTGCGGGTGTGAACCAGGCCATATTCTCTACCAATCCAAGTACAGGTACGTTGACCTTCTCGTTGCGGAACATATCTATTCCCTTGCGTGCATCGGCCAGGGCAACCTCCTGCGGGGTGCTTACCACTACGGCTCCGGTTATGCCCAGTGTCTGTACCAGGGTCAGGTGGATATCGCTTGTGCCGGGAGGCATATCTATGATAAAGTAGTCCAACTCACCCCAATCGGCATCGGCAATGAGTTGCTTGAGGGCGTTGCTGGCCATGGCGCCGCGCCACAGGACAGCCTGCTCGGGGTCAACAAAATAGCCTATAGAGAGCAGCTTGATGCCGTACTGCTCAACGGGTATTATAAGGTCTCGTCCGTCCTTGTTCTCGGCATACGGGCGTGCGCCTTCGGTGTTGAACATCTTGGGCATAGAGGGGCCGAAAATATCGGCATCAAGCAGTCCTACCTGGTAACCCAGTCCTGCCAAAGCTACAGCCAAGTTGGCGGCTACTGTTGACTTGCCTACGCCTCCCTTGCCGGATGCTACGGCTATGATGTTCTTGACATCGGGCAAAAGTTCCGGACCTTCCGGGCGTGGTGCCTGGCGGGTCTTTACCTTTACCTCTACCTGTACGTCATCACCGGCTTTGAGCTTTATTGCGGTCTCGGCCGATTTTACTATCGATTTGATAAACGGGTCTGTGGGTTTCTCAAAAATGAGTGAGAACGATACTGAGTTGCCGTCTATGCGGATATCGTCCTCAAGCATCTCCATGGAGATGATGTCCTTGCCGGTACCCGGATATCGCACCGTCTGCAAGGCCTCCTTTATAAGATTGGGATATAGTGTCATAGTGACTGCAAAGTTAGTAAAAATAGTACAATTGGGGTCAGACCCCTTTTGTATCATTTTGGGGAGAGATAGGCGTCGACGGAGTCGGCGCAACGCTCGCCGTCTATGGCCGATGAGACTATTCCACCGGCGTATCCGGCACCTTCGCCGCAGGGGAAGAGGCCTTCAAGGCCGATGTGCTGGAGGGTCTCGTTATCGCGGACTATGCGTACGGGCGATGATGTGCGGGTCTCGACGGCAATCATTACGGCGTCGTTGGTAAGGAATCCGTGACTGCTTTTGCCGAACTGCAGGAATCCCTGCTTGAGGCGCTCCGTTACGAACTTGGGCATCCAGAAATGGAGCGGGGATGATATGAGGCCGGGCGAGTAGGATGATTCCGGCAGGTCGTAACTCAGACGGCCGTTCACAAAGTCGGCCATTCGCTGGGCAGGAGCGGTCTGACGCATGTTGCCGGCCTGCCAGCAGTCACGCTCCAGTTGCTCCTGGAAGCGCATCATTACCAGCGGATCCTTCATGTCTGCGTCTGACTGTGCAATATCCTCTATACGGGTCTCTACCACCATTCCGGAGTTGCTCCAGCGGGAGCCTCGGTTGGAGGGTGACATGCCGTTGACCACAATCTGCTGGGGGCCCGATGCAGCCGGCACCACGAATCCTCCCGGACACATGCAGAAACTGTAAACGCCGCGTCCGTTTACCTGAGTGACAAAACTGTACTCGGCGGCGGGCAGATACTTGCCTCGTCCGTTTCGGTTGTGGTATTGTATGCTGTCGATAAGCTGTGAAGGGTGTTCCAGACGGCATCCTACGGCCAAGGCCTTAGCTTCAATTCCAAATCCGGACTGTGCAAAGTAGCGATATACATCGCGGGCGCTGTGACCTGTTGCCAGTATGACAGGGCCCATGAACTGCTGCTTAATGCCTGCATGATCCGCTTCTACGCCGATTACCTTATTACCTTGCAGAATGAAACCGGTCATGAGGGTCTCAAAATGGACTTCGCCGCCGCAGTTTATTATGGTGTTGCGGATGTTTTCGATTACGCGCGGCAGGCGGTCGGTGCCTATGTGCGGGTGTGCATCGGACAGGATTGAAGGGCTGGCGCCGTGCTGGCAGAATATGTTCAGGATGCGGTCGGTGCTGCCGCGTTTCTTGCTGCGGGTGTAGAGCTTGCCGTCGGAATATGCTCCTGCGCCGCCCTCGCCGAAACTGTAGTTGGATTCGGGGTCGATCTTGTGGGTGCGGCTTATGGCGGCTATGTCAACCTTGCGGTCGTGCACGTTTTTGCCTCTCTCCAGAACTATTGGGCGCAGACCGAGTTCTATGAGATGAAGGGCCGCAAATAGTCCGCCGGGGCCGGCTCCCACCACTACTACCGTAGGCTTGCCGTCAACGGGTTGGTATTCTATTCGGGTGAATTCATCCTTGGGCGGCTGCTCATTTACGAATACCCTCAGGGTCAGGTTTACGAATATGGTGCGCTGGCGGGCATCGATGCTTTTCTTGAGTGTGCGAACGGCTGTAATTGTGCGCACGTCAAGCCCGCACTGCCTGGAGACCGTCTCCTTGAGTACCTGCTCGTTATACGCAAACTGCGGCTCAACCCTGAGTTGTAATTCCTTGATCATATTAAACGCGAAAGTACAAAAATGATACAATTGGGGACTGTCGCCTTTTGCAATTTTTTTGTAATTTCGCATCGGTCCTAATTTATTAATGTAATGAGAAAACAATTCATTTTGGTGATGCTGATAGCATCGATGGCGTTGAATGCCGTGTTTGCAGTTGGTTTTGTTGTAAACCATTTTTTCAGGAATGACAGAGTGGAGAGCTTCCAGGAGGCATCAAAGCCCGGCATGATAGGTCCAGTAAAACGCTGGAGAATAAAGAATACCATCAAAAAATGCATCACAGACTCTTTTGCAGATGATGATATTAAGTATATCAGTAAGGATTTTTACATTGAGAAGGCTTATGTGTGTCCGTTCAATGAGAAATATTGTGTAGAAGCGGCTATTCAGATCATGAACCTGAAAGATCAGATCAGATCTTATGAGTCTCAGGTGCAGAATACCAGAACTTTGCTTAAGTCACAGCCTGATAATGAGAACACACAGGCGCACCTTGCTATGCTTGAGGGGCGATTGGCCGAAAACAGGGAGGCTCTTGCCGCCAACGAGCGGATAATCCTTACCCGCGACTCGCAGCACGACGGCAAGTTTATGGGCTATTTTGTGAGGCACAAATTCAGGGTTGAGGCGAATAAGAACGATTGGACTGATTATAATAAGAGATTTATGATCAATACAAACGGCAAACTGGTGTTGTTTAATCAGGATCTGGGTAATCAGAGTGCCTTTAATTATGACAGGACCAGCGATGTAATCCGCAGCGTCCTTGCCCGATGACAAACATATAGTTTAGTTTTATTATTTTTGCTTGTGAATTAACAGTTGGGTCACAGAGTAAAGATAAAGGGCATAATATGAGAGAGATTCTCGATTTTCTTAGGAAACTGAGTTGTAACAATGAGCGCGATTGGTTCCTGGAGCACAAGGAGGAATACAAGAAAGTAAAGGAACGTTTTGACGTTTTCGCTCTTGAACTGCTTGCGCAAATCCGTAAGTTTGACCCTGCAATAGGTGATCTGAAACTGAACGATATAACGTATCGCATTTACCGCGACGTAAGGTTTTCGGCCGATAAGTCCCCGTACAAGACCCACATGGGCGTTTATATCTGCCCCGGAGGCAAGAAGTCACCTTACAGCGGATACTATTTCCAGGTGAGTGCATCGGCCAGTGACAGTTGGGAGGGTACCCACATGCTGGCTGCCGGTGACTACTGGTGTGACCCCAAGGTGCTGGCCATTCTGCGTGAGGATATTGAGATGAGCGACGGCGGGTTCCGCAAGATCCTGGCCCAGGCGGCTCCCGGCTTTGAACTTGATATGGAGGGTGCGCTCAAAAAGGTGCCGGCCGGATTCCCTACCGATACACCTGATTCAGATTATTATCGGCTCAAGCGATTCTGCCTTACCTATCTGCCGGATGAGGATTTCATCCTGGCACCTAATCTGGCTGGGCGCGTGGCCGCTATGTTTAAAACCACCAAACCTTTCTTAGACTTCATAAACCGTGCTGTCACCTGGTCAAAGGAAGAAAAATGAAAAATAAACAACTGGTACTGATTATCCTGGTTCTGGTGTTGACGGCATCGGCCCTGACGGGTTGTAGAATGGATTTTAGTACCATTGAATACACTATTCCGGTCTTGGACAGGGGCAATGAGACCTTTTCTTATGACGATTTTTTCAAGAAGCCCAAGCGGGTGAACGTTGATGTTGACGATGAATTCCCTATTTCGGCAATGTATTCTGATATTGTGTTTGCCAAAAGATATGCTTTCATTCTGGATGCAAACAGCAGATTGTCCAAGATTGATTTGAGGAAACGCAAAGTGGTTGACCAGAGACAGTTCAAAAGGTCGCAGGTCGTTCTGTCATATTATGATAAACACCTGTATGTCTTGGGCTTGGATGAGAACTGTATAGTCTATGAATATGACATGAACCTTAAGCTGACGGACTCGATCAATGTCAAGAACATGAAAGCCTCGTCATTCTTCAGGATGAAGAACGGGTATATCTTTCTGAACAGACGCGAGACGGGTAATAGGGGTAAATATGTGGTTACAAACAAAAGACTAAACAGAGGGGTCTCTTTCGTGAAGGTGGAGGGACGCCTGCCATATAAAAGATACGATACGAGATTGATATTATCATCGGAGGTGTTCATTCGCCGTCCTTTCGGCAAGGTGCTGTGCTTTGATATTGAGAATAATGACGGATATCGGTATGACGGTGAGAAACTCAGAAAGGTATTCCATGTAGGGTCCGATATCACCGATCCCGGTCTTACACCCCTTAATAATTTGCGGGTGATTTATGTATCAAACGGTAACATCTTATTCAATTATTACAATGATGACGGTATAGACGGAATGGCCTTATTTGACAAAAATCATAATTTGGTTGCTCAGGGACCGTCATATGACACCACTCAAGAGGGACTGTTTAAGTATAAATACAGGCAAGTGGGCAAAAAGCTGGTCCGTATACATTTTGTAATGCCGGAAAAACGTGGTGCCTATCCGTATAAATGTACCCAAGTACAGTTTGAGTTTTTTACGCAAAAATGATACAATTGGGGTCAGCCTCCTTTTGTGTCATTTTTGTTATCTTCGCGTTGAAAATAGAGTTTATGAGTAAAAAGATAGAGATGCCGCGGTTTACGTGGTGGGACTGGTTCCTGATACTGGGATTCATGACGGTGAGTGTAGTGGTGAGCGTGCTGAAGGGCAATTTCAGCGCGTTGAGTTTCATTGCGGGAACCTGCAGCGTGTTGTGCGTAATATTCGGTGTCAAGGGCAGCGTACTGAACTTCCTTTTTGGATTCCTGGGATCTTGCATTCAGGGATATATGGCTCTGCGCAGCGGGCTTTACGCCAATGCGGCGCTGTTCCTGCTCTATAATGTGCCGATGCAGTTCGTGGGCTGGGCCCAGTGGCGCAAACGTGCGTTGGGCGGCGGCAGCGAGGGCATCAAGACCCGCTGGATGAGTTGGCCTCAGAGAGTGCTGCTGATTGTGCTGAGCGCTGCTGCAGTCTGGGGTATAAGCAGATTGCTTCTTAAGACCGATGACCCGCAGCCCGTGTCCGATGCACTTGCCATGACCGTGGCTGTGGGCGCTCAGTTCCTGCTTACGTTTGCATTCATTGAGCAGTGGTTCATGTGGATAGTGGTAAACGGCGCCAACCTGGTGATGTGGTCAATCGCGGCCACCCGCGGCGTGCAGTTTGCACCTATCATGGTGGTTCAGTACGTGTTTTACATGATGAACTCCATTTACGGAATAGTGTGGTGGAGCAAAATGTCAAAAAAAGCGTAACGTATGGCATCGATAAAGGACAAGACAATGTACGTGTGCTCCGAGTGCGGATTTGACTCGCCCAAATGGAGCGGCAAGTGCCCCTCTTGTGGCCGATGGAACACCATGAAGGAGATAACCGTAAAGGCGCAGGCCACACAAAATGCAACCGCCACCGCAAGAAAGGAGGCATCGGGCAAGACCGATGACAGCAAGCCCCATACATTGGGCGAAATCCAGAGCTCTGATTATCCGCGCATTGATATGCACGACGATGAGCTGAACCGTGTGCTTGGAGGCGGTCTGGTTCAAGGATCTATCGTGTTGCTTGGAGGTGAGCCTGGAATAGGTAAATCCACCCTTACATTGCAGACCGTAATGCGCCTGCAGGACCTCAAAGTTCTGTACGTATCGGGTGAAGAAAGTGCCCGTCAAATCAAAATGCGAGCCGAGCGTCTGGCTGGAGGCAACGAGTTGAGTGAAAACCTGCTTGTGCTGTGCGAAACATCGCTTGAAAACATCTACGAACAGATAAAGAAGCAGAAACCTGAACTTGTTGTGATTGACTCCATCCAGACCATAAGCAGCGAGTATGTGGATTCATCGGCCGGAAGCATTACGCAGGTACGTGAGTGTGCCGCATCTCTGCTCAAGTTTGCAAAGGAGAGCGGAACACCCGTTCTGCTGATAGGTCACATAACCAAGGACGGCTCAATTGCAGGCCCTAAGATTCTGGAGCACATCGTTGATGCCGTGCTTCAGTTTGAAGGTGACCAGCATTATCTGTACCGCATACTTCGTCCCATCAAGAACCGCTTTGGAAGTACCGCCGAGCTTGGCATTTATGAGATGCGTGAGGACGGCCTGCGTCAGGTAAGCAACCCCAGCGAGTTGCTCCTTACAGACAGCCATCAGGGCATGAGCGGTGTATCAATTGCCTGCACTATTGAAGGCGTCCGCCCGTTCCTGATTGAGGTCCAGGCGCTGGCCAGCACCGCAGTTTACGGAACGCCTCAGCGCAGTGCCATCGGCTTTGATGTCCGTCGCATGAATATGCTTTTGGCAGTACTTGAAAAACGTGTTGGTTTCAAACTGAGTCAGAAGGATGTTTTCCTGAATATTGCCGGAGGGTTGAAAGTTAGTGACCCCGCAATAGATTTGGCAGTCATCAGCGCCATACTATCCAGTAGTCTTGATATTGCAGTTGACCGCACCGTCTGCATGACGGGTGAAGTTGGGCTGTCGGGCGAAATACGCCCTGTAAGCCGCATAGAGCAACGAATATCCGAAGCCGCAAAACTGGGCTTTGAGCGCATTATCATCCCTAAGAGCAATATGCACGGCTTGGAAAAGCGCAAGCTAGGCATAGAACTCGTTCCAGTCACTAAGGTCGAAGAAGCTTTCAAGCATCTCTTTGGCTAATGGAATGATTAGCGTTCTGGAAGAGGACGGCCGTTGGCAATGGCCTGGATGAAGCGTTTGGTTACGGTGTGGGCGGGACCGGGCATGTTATTGTGGTCGTGACCGTCAAACTCATACAGATAAATGTTCTCGCAGCCGTTCAGTTTCATCATGCGGTAGAAATAGGCCTGTTCCTCATATCGGCCGTATAGCTCAAGCTCACGATCACCGGACAGGACCAGCATGGGCATGGGCAGTTTGCGCACGTGATAAAGCGGGGCTGTATCATCTATGCGGGGCTGTAGCGGGCCTACATCGGTCTGTTTGCGCACGTTATAGTGGGTTATTACCTGTGCGCTGTATGGAAACGCACCTGCAATCTGATCGGCATCAACTCCGTATTTCTCCAGATAATGTTTATCAAGTATAATCATATCAAGAAGATAGCCGCCAGCGGAATGACCGGCCAGGAATATTTTCTTGGTACTCCCGCCGCGTTTCTCAACCTCGCGAAAAGCCCAGGCAACTGCGGCTGCGGCATCATCGATTGCTTCATAGACAGTGGCTTTGGGTAACAGGCGGTAGCCAACGCCGATTATACCCATGCCACTGTTCTGCAATGCGGCCGGAATCTCCTTGTTGCCTCCTTCAATACCGCCTCCGTGGAACCACACGACAGTAGGGAAATCTTTTACGTTCTCGGGGTAGTAGAAATCCAGCAGGCAGCGCTCGCGGGCGTATTCGCCGACATCGGCCTCACGATAGGGTATGTCACGTTCTGTCTTGTAGGTGGTCTGTGGCCTGCGGTTCTGGGCACTTGCGGTAGTTGCGGCAATGAGCAGCGCAACGATGGCCAATTTGGAATGTAAATTCAGGTGCATCATATTAGTAATTGATAGGTTTACACAAAAGTAGTCAAATACTTTGAAAACATGAGGTGTAGGGTTATATTTGCAAAAGGAAACTTACTAACCATTTTGATATGAAACGACTTGCTTTTGGGGCCGTATTGGCTTTAATTCCTTTTGTTCAGGTTAATGCCGATGCTTTCAAGATTGGAGAGCGCGGATATTTTGAGAAAGCCGGTGTTAACATCATGGCATTCCAGGATACCTATCCTGAGGGTCATCAGGCGGGTGTATGCGTCATCATGAACGGCGTGCGCATAGCAACCAACGGCGACCTTCGGCTTGAGGCTACTCCCGGACAGTGGCAGCCGCTGCCCAAACAGGGACGCCGCACCGTTGACGGCAACAGCATAACCACATGGCTCAGTTACCCCGATTCATCCAAGCATGAGACAGGATTCAATCCCATGCTCTATCCGGATTTGCAGTTGCGTTACTCTGTCCGCGTGGAGGGCGTTGAGGACGGTGTGATGGTGACAGTAGATCTGGACCAGCCAGTACCCAAGGAGTTTCTGGGCAAGGTGGGATTCAACTTTGAGTTCTTTCCGGGCATACTCTTTGGCAAGCCATGGATAATGGACGGCAAGTTCGGAATCTATCCGCAGCAGCCCAACGGTCCTGTTGATACTCCCATCAGCAATCTGGAATATACGGGTGATTTCTATATGGGCCGCGGGTCCCGCGTGGATCGCGAGCATCTGATGGGTGACCCCAAGGTGTTCAATCCCATCCGTGCCGATGACATCATATCCACTCCGTACGCTGTGGGCCGCAAGTTCACTTCGCGTCCCGATGACAATCTGTGCCGTCTGACGGTGGAGAGTCTGGGCAACAGTGAACTCAAGCTGTATGACGGTCGCATGAACCATAACAACGGCTGGTTCGTACTGCGTTCCGAAGTCCCTGCCGGTGCAACCAAAGGTGCAATCAAATGGCTCATCAAGCCCGCGGTTACAGAGGATTGGATGTACAAACCCGTGATCCAGACATCACAGGTGGGCTATCTGCCTGCCCAGCCCAAAGTGGCTGTGATTGAGCTTGATGCACGCGCCAAGGATGCTGCCGGCAAGACCTGCACGCTGTATCGCATATCGGACCAGGGTCCGGTCAAGGTTAAGGATATCAAGCCGGCGGAGTGGGGCGCATTTCTGCGTTACAACTATCTGCATGTGGATTTCAGCGATGTAAAGGAGGAGGGTCTGTACCAGCTCAGGTATGACGGCAGTGAATCACCCGTGTTTGGGATATCGGCCGATATTTTTGACCGCGGAGTCTGGCAGCCGGTGATTGAGTATTTCCTGCCGGTGCAGATGTGCCATATGCGCGTGAATGAGAAATACCGTGTATGGCACGATGCCTGCCACATGGATGATGCACTTATGGCGCCGCCCTACAGCCATATTGACGGTTATGACCAGCGTCCCGGCCTGTCCAAATATGAGCCGTTGCAGAAGGTTGGCGGCGTGAACATTGGCGGCTGGCATGATGCGGGTGATTTTGACCTGCGCATAGAATCGCAGGCCGGCGAATCATATATCCTGGCATTGGCCTATGAGGCATTCCATCCCGATATTGACGTGACATCGATAGATCAGGTAAAGCGTATCTGCGAGATTCATCAGCCCGACGGCAAGAACGATATCCTGCAGCAGGTTGAGAACGGCGCCTTGACCGTGATAAACTCATGGCTGGCTCTGGGCCGTCCGTACCGCGGAATCATCTGCAACAGCCTGCGCCAGTACGCAATGCTGGGCGATGCCGCCGCTATGACTGACGGAATCAAGGGTAATGATGATGACCGATGGATATTTACCGAGCAGAACCCCGGGCGTGCGGTATCGGCAGCAGCGGGAATGGCTGCATCATATCGTGTACTCAAGGGTATGAACGATACTCTGGCCACCCATTGTCTGGATTTTGCGCAGGCAATTTACAACGAGATTGCAGAGCAGACACAACAGCCTATGGGCCGCGGAATGCGAGCCACCGATATGACTCAGCTTGCGGCCGAACTCTATCTTGCCACAGGTAACAAAGTGTATCGTGACTATCTGATAGGACGCAAGGATAACATTGTCCGCGGTATTCAGAATAACGCCTGGTACCTGTGCCGTGTTGCCAAGCAGTTCGGTACACTGCGTAATGATCAGGAGGCCGCAGAGTGGAAGGATGCCTTTGAGCAGGCTCTCAAAAACGTGCCTGCAGGCATTCAGCGTCAGGCTCAGGCCACACCTTACGGTGTTCCCTACCAGCCCTCCATCTGGGGTGCAGGATGGGATATCCAGTCATTCGGCTACCGCCAGTACTTCCTGGTATCAGCCTATCCCGAGATATTCGATATCAAGCCCATGCTCAGTGCCCTGAACTTTGTGCTGGGATGCCATCCCGGCAGCAACCAGGCATCGTTTGCATCGGGCGTAGGAGCACAGTCGGCCACAGTGGGCTACGGCCTGAACCGCGCAGACTGGAGTTACATCCCCGGCGGAGTGATATCGGGCACCGCAATGATCCGTCCCGATTTCCCCGAACTGCTCACCTGGCCCTTCCTGTGGCAGCAGACTGAGTACGTGCTGGGCGGTGGCTCATCGCACTACATGTTCCTGGTGCTTGCGGCTCAGCAACTCTGCAGGTGATTTGAAAAATGGTACAATTGGGGCCTGACCTAGGGTGTTAAGTTAATATTTTCATTTTAGCTCACTTTTTTGAGCAGATTGAGTCTTTTAATGGAGGGGTTAGGCAACAGGTTGTCGGCCCTCCATTTCTTTATGTCATACAGTCTGGTTTTACCGATGGTT
>JAGCPB010000088.1 GCA_017642425.1 Bacteroidaceae bacterium | reverse complement strand
TGCTTCAAACATTAACCGCTATGGAATGAACTATTACAAATCCAATGCCATTTCAGGTCAAGACCTCTGCCTGTCGAGCCACGACTGGCACGAAGTTGCCCAGGAGAGTCGCAGCATTAGCAATGAGGACACTGTGGTGGCACGGATTAACAGAGCAGTTCCGGGTTCGTGGCAGCTGGTTGACGGAAAGGCCGTTCCCAGGATGGAGACCCGCAGTTCCACTGTTAAAGGCGATTTTGCCGGCACCCTGAGCAAGGACGAACTGAGAGGCTCTCTTGGTTACAACAGCAACCAGTGGGAGATTCGTGAAGGCGAGGTGGTTCCCAGAGCAAACCATGTAGATTACAGCAAAGCTACCGTAACGGTCTGGGACCGGCGCGCCAAACTGCTGTTGCGGGTCAACATGCATGGCGAGAGTGGGGTGGATTCCAAACTGATTGACCTGTCTGACAACCAGAATGCCACCGTTAAGCATAATTTCATACAAGAGCTTACACGCCAGTGTGTGGATTATTCATTTGATCTGATAGTTAAACGCGGCTCTTCACTACTCAGAATTGACGGCACCGATGCCGACAGCTTAGTGGTGAGCGTTAAAAAGGTTGATGAGGGTGATCTGCAGAACTATCGCTTTGATAATGTGAATCTTATTACAAGCCTTACTGCCACCAAAAAACAGTCAAGTGTGATGCTGGTGTGGGAAACCTCCGGTGGAGACCATGACTTTTTCAGAGTGTTGCGCCGCAAACACAGTGACGACCCCGATGCCGCATGGACTGATACCGTAGCCACCAATCTGGTCCAGAATAGCTACGAGGACAAGACGGTGCTGGTTCAGCAGGTCTATGACTACCGTGTGGAGAGCGTTTGGCAGTGTGAGGGCGTAAACATAAAGAGCATGACCTGCACTGGCCAGTGTGAGACAACCGGCCGTATTGACGGCTACATACGCATGGCCGACGGCACTGCAATGGCCGGCGTGACTGTGGAGTGCCGTCCATCCGACGGCATACTGGGTGCCAGTGCCGTATATAGCACCGTGACCGACGAGGCTGGCTACTTCAAGTTTGCGGCGTTGCCCTATCAGAGTGCCGCCAAATACTATGTAACCGTGCCAGCATCGGGCGATATGGGCAGTTACACAGCCCCTAACGCACTGGGTGAGGTTAACTTTACCGCCAGTTCAAACTGGACCAGAGAGTTCAACTTTTACATGGATACCTATTATGTGTATAGCGGTAACATCTATTATCGTGACACTTCTATTCCCGTTGCGGGAGTGTCGTTCAAACTTGACGGCAATGTGATGCGTGATGCCAGCGGGAATCGCATCATTACGGATACGCAGGGGACATTCGAACTGAGCATTCCGCGCGGTGCCCACAGCGTCCAGGCTGTTAAGGATGGCCACATTTTTGCCGATGACGGATTCCTGATAAATCCCGATGCCACGACCGATGCAGCCAGAACCCTTTATAACTTTACAAAGAACGTAGCAAGCGTATATCTTTGGGACTCTACCACCGTGGTACTGCGTGGCCGCGTAACAGGTGGTGACATTGAGGGTTCCAAGCCTTTGGGTAATTCGCTCTCCAGGAACAATCTGGGTGACTCTATAAAGATTGTGATGCAGTTGGAGGGTGACAACACATCGTGGCTCATACGCAAGCAGAACGACGAGACTGTCAAGAGCGCCGCCTACAGTGTGCCTTTTGGCCTTGTGAATAAGGATACTGCCCGCATTAACATAACCCGTCATACGCTCACCATACGTCCTGACAGCAAGACCGGTGAGTATCAGCTTACGCTGCATCCCGCCAAGTACAAGGTAATAGAGGTATCGGCCCAGGGCTATGCCACGCTGTTCCAGCAAGGCAAGGTGGGAGAGACCATAGACCTTACTTTCAACGTTCAGGGTGATACATGCGAGTACAGCCGCATATACCATTCAGTGCCAGACCTCCAGGTGACCCAGTTCAATCCCGGCAACGAGCCTTATTTTGGTTCCAAACGGCTCACGTCAACAGACAATATAGGCAACAAGTCCGTTATTACCACCTGGTATTACCGCAGGCAGGAGAATGGCGACAGCATAGGTGCCTACGCTTTTGGACATCCGCTGTTCATGGCTGGTTCGCCATACGGCTGGATGCTTCAGGCCTGTGAAAAATATTACTGGAACAATGTGATTACCAATAAGGTCGATGTGGTGAACCTGAGCAGAGGCAAGGTAACAATCAGCAATGCCATGCTGAGCCGTAATGAGGCCGAGACGGTTACACTGGACGAGACCGGTGGCGGCAGTTATGTGTTCACACCCGACAACAGCACTTTCCTGCTTACTGGAGGGAATGCGTTGAAGAGCGTGTCCATAACACTGGAGTATGACGGTAACTTTTATGACATCAAGCCTATGGACGGCGAGATGATAAAAGGCTACGTGATGGCCACCACACCTCAAAAGGAGGGGCGCAAAGGCGTAGTGGCCGGCACGCCCAAACTGTTTGACGTACTGCGCGACCCGCCGGGCGGCGGCTCATCGGCCTACATTGAGGAGGGATCAAAACTGAGTTACAGTTATAGTGCCGACCTGAGTGGTTCGGGCGGTATGACGTTCAATATCAACGAGGGTAGGAAAGCCGACTTATACCATGGTCAGGTGTTCGTATCTCAACTGGGCGCGGCCGGCACCGAAGCAGGTACGTTTATGGAGAGCAGCAAGAAGAAAATTGTAAACATTGATGCGGTAGTCTATTATGGTAACAGTTGGACCTATACCTATTACATGGACCTGACGGAGCGCATTCAGACCTCAAGCGGCAAGAAATGGATAGGTCCTAAGGCAGACCTGTTCATAGGCATGACCGATGAGGTGATACTGGAGGATGCCATAGCCGTGCGTGTAATTCCAGACAGCGTATATAAGCTGCTCAAGACACATGAGGGCGGTTCATTCCCGGTTAAGGACTCCTATGGCAATGTATCGGAGGTGAAGGTGAAGAGCGGCGCCATGAAGGTGCTGGCACAGGGAACCGACAATACCGGAAAGGCGGTCTATCTGGTACGCGATGAGGTGCTTTCGGCCGGCCTGCGTCTGAACAGTACCTTTGTACACTCGCAGAACTACATTGAGAACGAGTTGTTACCCGACCTTATCAAGACACGTAACGGACTGCTGCTGCCTATAGGCACATCGGCCGATTATGCCCAGGCACTGGCCGACAGACAAGGCTATCCGGCTTATATAAGCACCGTAAAAGAAAGTGATGACGCGTATGGTTTCAAATATACGCAGGTTAATCCTGTCAACACGAATGCCTATCACGCCGACAGCATAAGCCAACTGAATCAGACCATTATGACGTGGATTAGCTTCCTTGCTCAGAACGAGGAAACAAAACTTGGCGTTACAGAGGGAAATCTGGTTAAACGCTATGAATTTGACGGAGCAGCGTCCATCCAGTACAGCGAGACATTTACGGGTACTGAGAATGAATCCCGTTACCTGTTATATCCCGGCATGAACGACATGGGACAGATATCCGATGGTTTATTGCCCATACTTGGAAAATTTGTCCAAGGTGCCGATAAGTGGCTGGATTTCAAGGGAGAATCTGCCAACAATGTACCTGAGGAGCGTTTGGTGCAAAATGAGGAGAATCATAGGGAGGAAATCCAGATAAAGGCTGGAGAAGTATTCCTTAATCTTGTAATCACTCCTAAGATAACGCTTAACTTCAACGACAAGAACGGCAAGACAGAGACTCAGAGCAAAAAGATAGGCTTTACGCTATCAGCCAGCGGCAAGTCCAGCATGACGGTCGATGTCTATCGTACGGCCAGCGTATTCACAATGGATACTACTTTGACACCGTTCAACAGGATGACATACGAACTGCTCGAAGAACTGCGTACGGGCAAACTGTACAGCAACCCTATGAACTATCTGGATTATAACGAGATGGTCTATTCCAACTTTGTTTATCGTACCCGTGGTGGTGTGACCTGCCAGCCATATGAGGGCGAGCGCACTACCAAGTGGTATCAGCCAGGTGCCGTAATAGACGTGGCTACCATTCCCGCCGACAAGCCCAGCATCTGGATAGAAGAGCCTGTAAAGAGCAATGTGCCGTTTGACGAGCCGGCGCGATTCAAGCTGCATTTTGCCAATGAGACCGACTATCCCGACAGGGCCTCTATAATATTCACCTATCTGCTTCAGTCTGCCAGCAATCCCAACGGAGCCAAGGTGTATGTGGATGGTATGCCCATCAACTCAGAGGGTGTGAACATAATTCTGTCTCCAAGCCGTGACAGCAACAACGATGTAAAGATATATACCAAGGAGATAGAGGTGTATCCCGGCACGGAGTTTGACTACAACAACCTGAAACTCGTGCTGTTTGATCCCGAAGATCCCGTACGTACGTTTGAATGCAGCTTCTCGGCACACTTTGTACCTACGGCTGGTAAGGTGACTGTCACATCGCCCGGCAGCAACTGGGTGATGAACACTGAGAGTCCGTACGACGGCAAGCGTCAGGCTTGGTACATGCCGGTAAGGATTGAGGGCTTTAACACCAACTATCGAGGTTTTGACCATATAGAACTGCAGTACAAGCTCTCCACTCAGGGTGACAAGGACTGGGTGAGCGTATGCTCATACTATGCCAGTGACTCTCTGCGGGCCAAGGCCAGCGGTGTGACCGACACCATTCCCAACAGCGGAGCCATTATTGCCCGTTTCTACGGTGAGGTGGATCCGGTGGAGCAGTACTATGACCTGCGCGCCGTGAACTACTGCCGCCATGCAGGCGGTTTCCTGACCGGCATATCGACTGTACTTAAGGGGATAAAGGACACCCGTCTGCCGGAACTGTTCGGTACACCGGAGCCGGTGAACGGAATATTAGGAATAGGCAATGACATCAAGCTGACCTTCTCGGAGCCTATAGCAGGCAACTATCTGAGCAAGATAAACAACTTTGAGCTTTTGGGCTCTCCAACCAATAACGACATATCGACCTCTACATCGCTCACATTTGACGGGCAGCTTTCGGCTGCCACCAGTCAGGCCGGTCGCAATCTGGCTGGCAAGAGCTTTACGGTCGATGTAATGCTGAACCCCGATCCCTACAAGGGTGACATGACAGTGTTCTGGCATGGAGGCGAGGAGAACGGTGTAAGATTCGGCCTTTCTGCCGACCGCCGTCTGACTGCCAGGGTGAACGGCCAGACCGTAACATCGGACAGCACGGTAAGGTTCAGTGGTATCCTACAGCAGGTGGCTTACGTGCTTGACCAGAGCGGTGACAGCATGACGGTGAATTTCTTTGACGGCAGCAGGCAAATAGGCAGCAAGCCGTTGAGCGGCAAATATGACAACTCAGACTATCTGCACATAGGTTCAGACATTTGGGAGAATGGATTGAACTACAAGGGTGATATGCTGGAGTTCCGCCTGTGGAACCGCGCCCTTACGCCATCGGACCTGAATGAATACGGCAAGAAACAGCTGTCAGGGTATGAGAGTGGACTGGTGGATTACTATCGGATGAATGAAGGTATGGGTGAGATAAGTTATGACCATTCACCGGGTGCTTCGGACCTGCGGCTGCAGAATATTGTATGGAAGCGGCCGGCCGGCATCTCGGTAAAGATTGACGGCAAGAACGGAATGCGGCTTAAACCCGACAAGTTCATGCGCTCCGTTTATCATGACTTTACGCTTATGTTCTGGTTCCGCCTGCAAGACCTGAATGCCACAATATTCTCCAGTGGCGCCGAATTCAACATAGGTGTGGAGAACGGAGGTCTCTACGTATGTTCGGCCGGCTGGCAAAGGAATACCAACCGTCTTGTAAATGACGGCGAGTGGCACCATTTTAGCATGACTGTATCGCGTTCTCGCAATGTGGCCAACATCTATATAGATGATAATATGGTAGATGCCTTTGCTGCCGAAAATATACGCGGAATATCGGGTGACCATATTGCATTGGGCGCTACCTATGTAGATAAGAACACTCCCATAAGCGTGATGACCGGTAACATTGACGAGGTGGGCATGTTTGCAAGCGTGCTGCCGGAGAAACTGCTGAGCGAGTTCACCACACATACACCTATGGGCGAACTTACATCGCTTATGGCCTATCTTGATTTTGGACGGCCGGAACGTCAGGACAACAACACCATGCGACTGGAGCCTACCGGCATTAGCATAAAGCGCTACAAAGATAATCAGGGCAATATAGTGGAGCGCAGGGATACGCTCATAGATGTAATACCTGACCAGTTGGTGGATCGCAGCGTCTATGCCCCTATGGTGAGCAACTCGCAATTGGAGAACCTGAACTTTAGCTACGTAACCAACGGCAACCTACTTCTGGTAAATATTAAGGAGCCTGACTACACCATAGAGAAGACCAACGTCTATCTGACGGTAAAGGAGGTGCCGGACCTGCAGGGCAACCTGATGGCAAG
>JAGCPB010000003.1 GCA_017642425.1 Bacteroidaceae bacterium | reverse complement strand
CTTCACATGTGTTGCAGGAGATCCTGACCATCAAGTCTGATGACGTTACAGGCCGTTCTAAGGCATACGAGGCAATCGTTAAAGGTGATCCGATGCCGACACCCGGCATCCCCGAATCGCTCAACGTGCTTCTGCATGAGTTGCGCGGTCTGGGACTTAGCATCAATCTTGAGTAATCACCATTAAAAAAGTAAGAAGCTATGCCTTTCAAAAAAGATACAAAGATCAAGAACAATTTCTCAAAGATAACCATCAGTCTGGCATCACCTGAGGAGATTCTGACAAACTCAAGCGGTGAGGTGCTCAAGCCTGAGACCATCAACTACCGTACCTATAAGCCTGAGCGTGACGGTCTGTTCTGCGAGCGCATTTTCGGTCCTGTAAAGGATTACGAGTGCCATTGCGGAAAGTACAAGAGAATCCGTTACAAGGGTATCGTGTGCGAGCGTTGCGGTGTGGAGGTTACAGAAAAGAAGGTGCGTCGTGAGCGTATGGGCCATATCCAGCTCGTAGTTCCGGTAGCACATATCTGGTATTTCCGTTCTCTCCCCAACAAGATAGGTTATCTGCTGGGTATTCCTACAAAGCAGCTTGATTCAATAATCTATTACGAGCGCTATATCGTCATCAACAAGGGTGCGTGGGATGATCCTCTTAAGGAATCTCGCAAGGCCGATGAGCCTATTCTCTTGACTGAGGACGAGTATCTGGATATAATTGACAAACTCCCCAAGGAGAACCAGATGCTTGATGATGATGATCCCCAGAAGTTTGTCGCCAAGATGGGTGCCGAGGCTATCTACGACCTGCTGTGCAAGCTGGATCTTGACAAGCTGTCATATCAGCTCCGTGAGAGAGCCAATGACGAGAAGGCAACCATGCAGCGCAAGACTGAGGCCCTGAAGCGTCTTCAGATTGTGGAGTCTTTCCGTTCATCACGCGAACTGAACCGTCCCGAGTGGATGATTCTCAAGGTGGTTCCGGTTACTCCTCCCGAGCTGCGTCCTCTTGTTCCCCTGGATGGCGGCCGTTTCGCCACATCAGACCTGAACGAGCTCTACCGTAGGGTTATCATACGTAACAACCGTCTTAAGAGACTTATTGAGATAAAGGCACCTGAGGTTATTCTCCGTAATGAGAAGCGTATGCTCCAGGAGGCCGTTGACAGCCTGTTTGACAACAGCCGTAAGGCCAGCGCCGTAAAGAGCGAGGCCAACCGTCCGCTCAAGTCACTCTCTGACTCACTCAAGGGTAAGCAGGGTCGTTTCCGTCAGAACTTGCTGGGTAAGCGTGTTGACTATTCAGCACGTTCAGTTATCGTGGTAGGTCCTGAGCTTAAGATGGGTGAGTGCGGTATTCCCAAACTGATGGCTGCCGAGCTTTACAAGCCGTTCATTATCCGTAAGCTCATTGAGCGCGGTATCGTAAAGACCGTAAAGTCTGCCAAGAAGATTGTTGACCGCAAGGATCCTATAGTATGGGATATTCTGGAATACGTAATGAAGGGTCACCCCGTTCTGCTGAACCGTGCTCCTACACTGCACCGTCTGGGTATCCAGGCATTCCAGCCCAAGATGATTGAGGGTAAGGCCATTCAGCTGCACCCGTTGGCTTGTACCGCTTTCAACGCCGACTTTGACGGTGACCAGATGGCTGTACACCTCCCGCTCAGCAATGAGGCTATCCTTGAGGCTCAGATGCTCATGCTCCAGTCACACAATATCCTGAATCCTGCCAACGGAGCACCTATCACAGTGCCTGCACAGGATATGGTACTTGGTTTGTACTACATAACCAAACTGCGTCGTTCAGTCAAGGATGCCGAAGGCAACTATATAGAGAAGGTCAAGGGTGAGGGTCTTACTTTCTACGGACCCGAGGAGGCTCTTATCGCTTACAATGAGGGTAAGGTTGATATCCACGCCGTTGTCAAGGTCATGGTAAATGACATTGACGAGCAGGGCAGCCCCATCACTCACCTGGTAGAGACATCAGTAGGTCGTGTCATCGTTAACGAGCTGGTACCTGATGAGGTTGGTTACATCAACTATATCATATCAAAGAAGACTCTGCGTGACCTCATATCGGATGTTATCAAGAAGGTAGGTGTAGCCCGCGCCTGCGAGTTCCTGGACGGAATCAAGAACCTGGGTTACAAGATGGCCTTCCAGGGCGGCCTGTCATTCAACCTGAACGATATCATCATACCTAAGGAGAAGCAGGAACTTGTTGCCAAAGGTAACGAGGAGGTTGAAGGTATCATGGCCGAGTATAACATGGGTCTTATCACCGATAACGAGCGTTACAACAAGGTTATCGATGTTTGGACACACGTTAACGAGGACCTGTCAAAGGTTCTGATGAAGACCATCTCCAATGATGACCAGGGCTTCAACTCAGTTTACATGATGCTTGACTCAGGTGCCCGTGGATCTAAGGAGCAGATCCGTCAGCTTTCCGGTATGCGTGGTCTGATGGCCAAGCCTCAGAAAGCCGGTGCCGAAGGCGCACAGATCATTGAGAACCCGATTCTTTCTAACTTTAAGGAGGGTCTGTCAGTGCTTGAGTACTTCATCTCAACACACGGTGCCCGTAAGGGTTTGGCCGATACAGCTCTTAAGACAGCCGATGCCGGTTACCTGACACGTCGTCTGGTTGACGTATCACACGATGTGATCATCACCGAGGAGGACTGCGGTACTCTGCGTGGCCTTGTCTGCACAGCCCTTAAGGAGAACGAGGAGGTTGTTGCATCACTTTATGAGCGTATCCTGGGTCGTGTATCAGTACATGATGTTATCCATCCTACCACCGGTGAGCTTCTGGTTGCCGATGGTGAGATGATTAATGAGGAGATTGCCAAGAAGATTGACGAGTCACCTATTGAGAGCGTTGAGATACGTTCAGTGCTCACCTGCGAGAGCAAGCGTGGTGTTTGCGCCAAGTGCTACGGACGTAACCTGGCAACAGGCCGTCTGGTTGAGAAGGGTGAGGCCGTGGGCGTTATCGCAGCCCAGTCAATCGGTGAGCCGGGTACACAGCTTACGCTGCGTACATTCCACGCCGGTGGTACTGCATCTAACATTGCAGCCAACTCAAGCCTGACAGCCAAGTATGACTGCCGCATTGAGTTTGAGGAGCTCCGTACAGTTGATGCTTTGGCAGATGACGGCGTTTCAAAGATTCAGGTGGTTGTAGGACGTCTGGGTGAGGCCAAGTTCATAGATGAGAACACCGGTATTGCACTTTCAACCCATAACCTGCCGTACGGATCAAAACTGTTTGTCAAGAATGGTACAACTGTCAAGAAGGGTGACCTGATTGCCACTTGGGATCCGTTCAACGCACTTATCATCACAGAGGTTGCCGGTAAGGTCAAGCTTACTGATGTCATCGCTAACGTAACATACAAGATTGAGTCAGATGAGGCTACCGGTCTTGAGGAGATAATCATCACTGAAACCAAGGACCGCACCAAGATTCCATCGGCCGATATCATCGGTCCCAAGGGCGAGGTGCTGCGTTCCTACAACCTGCCTGTAGGTGGCCACGTGGTCATCAAGGAAGGTCAGGAACTGGCTGCAGGTGATATCCTCGTAAAGATTCCGCGTGTACAGGGTAAGGCTGGTGATATCACCGGTGGTCTGCCCCGTGTTACAGAGCTGTTTGAGGCCCGTAACCCGTCTAACCCCGCAGTCGTATCCGAGATTGACGGTACCGTACACATGGGTAAGATCAAGCGTGGTAACCGTGAGATATCTGTAGTGTCACGTACTGATGATGAGAAGAAGTACCTGGTTGCCCTGTCCAAGCAGATCCTTGTTCAGGAGGGTGACTATGTACGCGCCGGAACACCGCTGTCTGACGGTGCCATCACTCCGAGCGATATCCTTGCCATCAAGGGTCCCACAGCTGTTCAGGAGTACATTGTGAATGAGGTTCAGGATGTATATCGTCTGCAGGGTGTTAAGATCAATGACAAGCACTTTGAGATCATCGTTCGTCAGATGATGCGTAAGGTTGAGATTGACGAGCCGGGCGATACCCGCTTCCTGGCACAGCAGGTGGTTGACAAGCTGGAGTTCATGGAGGAGAATGACCGCATTTGGGGCAAGTACGTCGTTACCGATCCGGGTGACAGTGAGAACCTCTTTGCAGGCCAGATGGTAACCGCACGCAAGCTCCGTGACGAGAATTCACAGCTCAAGCGTAAGGACCTCAAGCTGGTTCAGGCACAGGAGGCACGTCCTGCTACATCAACTCAGATACTGCAGGGTATCACACGCGCCGCTCTGGCTACTCAGAGCTTCATGTCAGCCGCATCATTCCAGGAGACCACAAAGGTTCTGAATGAGGCCGCCATCAACGGTAAGAGCGACAGCCTGCTGGGTATGAAGGAGAACGTTATCTGCGGTCACCTGATTCCCGCCGGTACCGGTCTGCGTGAGTTCGAGAAGATTATTGTAGGTGACAAGGAGGAGTACGAGCGCCTTCAGGCATCCCGCAGCAATTTTCTTGACATGAATATTCCTACGAGGGAAAATTGATTATACTTGATAGATGAGAGGGGTGATCGGATTTGCCGGTCACCCCTCTCTGTTTTGTCCCCAATGAGTTTAAACGGCGGGAAGGCTGTTGCCGTTTATCTTGCGGTAGATGTCAAGGGCATAGACATCGGTCATGCCGCTGATGTAATCCAGGACAGCCAGGATGCGGTTGTAGATATCCTTTGCGTTGATGTCATACTGGCTTGATACGCGTGCAATGAGCAGTTTGGAGTATTCGCGTTCAGGGTTCAATACTGCTTCTACCATAAGGTCCAGCAGGGTGCTTATGATGCGGAAACCGGCCAATTCAACCTCAAGTACGTCACGTGAACGGTATATCTTACGGACTGAGAGTTCAGCGCATTTACTGTAGGCCTCTCTTGGTGTTGGGCTGATGTGCTTGATCAGTGACCCGCTGAACGTGCCGTCCAGTATTGCCTGTTCATTTTCCAGGAACACCTGGGTGCATTCGTCTACCAATACTCCAACCAGCTTGGAACGCAGATATGATACTTTTTCGTTCACGTCAGTCACCATGCCTATTATCTCTTCTGCATGCTTCTGCTCCGCCGGTTCAAGGAAATCCATCATCAGTTTTATGGTATCGGCGGTTGACAGGAGTTTAAGTTTGTGGGCATCCTCAAGGTCCATCAGCAGGTAGCAAATATCATCGGCAGCCTCAACCAGCCATACCAACGGGTAGCGTACATATTTGAGAGGCTGACCAGGTTCCGACAAACAGATTATACCCAATTCATCGGCGATTCGGGCAAATATGGGAGCCTCGCTCTCAAAGAACCCGAACTTGTGCTTGCCGTTGGCAAGTATGGATGCGTACGGATATTTGACTATGGATGCCAATGTTGAATAGGTCATGGCGAACCCTCCCTTGCGGCGGCCTATGAACTGGTGGGCCAGCAGACGGAACGCATTGGCGTTTCCCTCAAAGTTAATTATATCGGTCCACTGCCCGGGATTCTGTGTGAACTGCTCCTCAAGATACCGGCCCTTTCCTTCGGTGAAATAGGCAGAAATTGCTTTCTCGCCCGAATGACCGAAGGGAGGATTTCCCATATCGTGCGCAAGACATGCGGCTGATACAATGTTGCCTATCTCGGTAATATTGGTCCCTGCCAGTTCAGGATGTATGCTGATTATGCCGCGTGAAACATTGTTACCCAGAGAGCGGCCCACGCATGATACTTCAAGACTGTGTGTAAGACGGTTATGGACAAACACGCTGCCGGGCAGGGGGAATACCTGCGTCTTGTTCTGCAATCTGCGGAACGGTGCCGAGAAAATGAGTCTGTCATAATCCCTAAGGAATGCGGAACGGTCATCCTTGTGGACGCTTTCTATTCCCTCCATTCCCAAACGCTTGGCCGATATTAGTCTTTCCCAATCCATCTGTTGATTTCTTTTGTTTCAAAATTAGTGCTTTTTCGGTTGATTATGGCCTTAGTTGGCGGTATATTTGTTATTTTCGCTGTGTAAATACAAAACCTCTTGAATCATGAAGGTAAAAATCATAAACCGGTCCCATCATCCGCTTCCGGAGTACGCCACGATACAGTCTGCCGGAGTTGATCTGAGAGCCAATCTGGATGAACCCATAGTGTTGAAACCTATGGAGCGCCGTCTTGTTCCTACAGGACTTTTCATTTCTCTCCCTGCAGGGTTTGAGGCGCAGGTCCGTCCCCGTAGCGGTCTGGCCATAAAGAAGGGTATTACGGTACTTAATACTCCTGGCACTATCGATGCCGATTACCGTGGTGAGATAGGAGTTATCCTCATAAACCTTTCACAGGATGAATTTACGGTAAATGACGGAGAGCGCATAGCTCAGATGATAATAGCCCGCCACGAGCAGGCCGAATGGATCCAGGTTGATACGCTTGATGAGACTGAGCGTGGAGCCGGGGGGTTTGGACATAGCGGAATCTGATCTTACTTTTTACCGATGAAAAGGGGCTTTTCCGGACTTGTGGGCATTTTGGTGGCAATTGCCGTCACGGTTTCATGCGGTTCTTTGCGGCATACCTCATCATCTGATCCGTTGTCACGGACAGAGGTGGACGGTTATGCCCGTGACCATCTCTATATGGAAGGCATCAAAATGTATAATCAGGGTCATATGGATGCCGCTATGGACCTGATGGCACGCAGTCTGGAGTATGATACCGCATCGGCCGCCACTTGCTATAGTCTGGCTCAATACTATATGTCATTGCGTGACAGGTCTCTGTTGGAAAAGTTTAGCGGTACCGCACAGGACCTTCTGTTGCGCGCCGTGCTTCTGGAACCGGACAACTATTGGTACCGCCGCCTTCTGGCAATGAATTATCTGCGGCAGAACCGCCAGGATGAAGCCATTGAGCAATATGAGGAGATTACCCGCCGTTTCCCAGGCAGGACCGATGTACTGATAACACTGGCCGGTCTGTATGATGATGCCGGAGACTATGAGAAGGAATTGCGGGTGCTCAAACGTTACGGTACGCTTGAGGATGTGGCGGATGAACTAAAGTTCCAGCGTTTTGTCTGCTATCTGCAGATGGGAGAACTTGATTCGGCCTATTATGAATCGGACAATCCGTCTGAGATCATAGAACTCCTGATGAACACCACAAGAGATATGCTTGAGAAAGCCGAGACACAGATGGACAGGGCCCGTTGCCGTTCCCTTCTGGACGTGTCAATGAGTTTTTGCGATGTGGTATCAAGACACGAGCCCGAACTATTGGCGCCATACAGCCAGAAGTCAATAGCGTATTTCTGGATGGGACAGAACCAGGAGGCTCTTGATATGCTCTCAAAGGGCTTGGAACATGTAAAGACAGACAAAGACAAGGCTTCATTGTATAACCTCAGGGGAGATTTCCATCATACTTTCGGTGACCCTGAAAAGATGTACGCTGATTATGACTCCACGCTGATATTTGATCCTGACAACATAAGTGTGCTCAATAACTACGCATACTATCTTTCTGTCGAGAACCGTGACCTGAAACGGGCATTGGAGATGAGCGCCAGGACTTTGGAGGCAGAACCTTTGAACGCCACATATCTGGATACTTACGCGTGGATATTGTTCAGGATGAAAAGGTATAATGATGCGCTTGGATATATGGAGAAGGCTTTACGTTACCTTGATGCCGACAATCCTGAGATTTATGAGCATTACGGTGATGTGCTGTACATGTGCGGTGAGAAAGAAAAGGCGCTTGAAAACTGGCATAAGGCCGTCCAGTACAACAGCAGTTCCAAGACTCTGGAACAGAAGATACGTCAGGAGCGTTATTTAGAATGAGAGGCGTTAAATACATATTGCTGATATTGCTCTCCACGGTTCTACTGTATGGATGCCGTTCCACATCGGCTGCAAGGAAACAGAAAGGGCAGAAAGAACAGAAGAGCGAACGTATCGTACATGACCTTCTGGATCCCCCTCCGGTTCAGGAACTGACAGCAAGTCTCTCTTTCAATATCGGCGGCAACAAGGTGAGCGGGCAACTGAGGATGCGCCGCGACCATAGTATCCAGATAAGTGCAAGCATGCTTGGGCTGGTTGAGGTGGCACGTATTGAATTCCTGCCTGATATGGTTGTGGTATCGGACCGTGTGCACAACATCTATTCCGTATGCCATTATGCCGATATCCCGTATCGCAATGAGCTGGGGCTGGATTTTGAGGTGGTTCAGGCTTTGCTCTGGAACCGGATATTTTCACCGGGAAGTGCAAACCTTGTGGACGCATCCACACGGTTGAGGATAGACAGGACCGATGAACAGGGCAATTTCTATATCAAGGATATTGAATGCGGATATGAATTCATATCTGACGGAAAGGGGCGTCTTGATGCCGTGACCAGATCAGGAGGCGGTTTCAGATTCCGCATTGATTATGCTGATTTCACCGCTGTTTCCGGCAAGTGGAAATATCCTTCGGAACTGGGGGTTGTAATAAACACTTCTGATTCTGACATAGACTTGAAGGTAAGGATTTCTTCTGTTTCGACCGAAAACAAGAACTGGCCCGACAAGACCCAGGTCTCACGCCGCATGAAGCAGGTTACACTTGATGAACTATTGGATAATCTGGTATGATAAAGAGACGCGTACTGTTGTTGTTCCTGTTGTCTGTTCCGCTGTTAATGCAGGGGCAGACCAATTCTGTTATTGAGAAGATGCGCAGGGAACGCGCAGAGATGGAGGAGCAGATAGCCCGTCAGGAACAGATCCTTACCTCTACCGAGTCCAGCATTACCAGCCAGGTAAACAATCTGAACATCATTACGGCCAAACTCAAGGAGCGTACCAGGATTGTGGAGAAGACCCGTACAGAAATCCGCTCTCTTGACCGTGAGTCAAGCCGTCTGGAGAAAGAGATCGAGCAGTTGGAAAAGGAGCATGAGCAGTGCCGTGAACGTTATGCTGATGCATGCCGGTTCTATCAGCATCAGAACTCCAGTTTCAATCCTATTACGTTCATACTTGCAACCGAATCTTTCCGTGAGATGAGCCGCAGGGCGCGTTATGTTAGCGAGTATTCCAATTCATTGCAGGAAATGGCCGATGAAATCAGCCAAAAGAAGGATACGCTTGAGGACAGGAAGAGTCAGATAGAGCTGCTTAAAAAAGAGAAACTGGAACTCCAGAAAGTTCAGCAAAAGAATGAGGAGGAGGCCCGTAAGGAGGAAAAGGAGCAGAAGAATATAGTGAACCAGCTCAAGAACAAGCGTACCAACCTTAAGAAGGAGATAGCAGCCCAGCAGAAAAAGATGGATGCGCTGTCCAAGGAGATTGACCGCCAGATCCAATCGGCCATCAAGGAGGAGCAGGCCAAGAATCAGGGCAAGCCCCAGCCGCAGGAGGATGTCAAACTATCCGGCAATTTTGAGAGCAACAAAGGCAAGCTGCCTATGCCTATTACCGGAGCATATCTTGTGGTAGGAGAGTACGGTGTACAGAATGTGGCCGGAATGAAAGACGTCAAGCAGAACAATCTGGGTATAGATATCCAGGGACAGGAGGGCGCACAGGCCAGAGCGGTGTTTGACGGAACGGTTTCATCAATATTCCAGCAGGGTAAGGGTCAGATTGGCGTACTCATACGCCATGGTTCATACATATCGGTATATTGCAACCTGAGTGAGACCCGTCTCAAGAAAGGTGACAACGTTAAGACATCGGATATAGTAGGTAATGTCCAGACATCCGAGGACGGAACTCCCATTCTGCATTTCCAATTGCACAAAGAGAGCAAACGTCTCAATCCTTCAGAGTGGCTGCGGCGTTGATTCTTGCAAATAAATGAGTAACTTTGACCTTCGGTCCTAGATAGGCTGCGCCTCGGAATAAAAAACAAACAAGTTTCTTTTTTCTCCTCTCGGCTTGCACTATCTTTGCAGTCCAAAACCAAGAAGTATGATTACAGCAGAACAACTCAAAGACGTGGTTGACCGTACTGAGGCCTTGAAACGCTATCTGAATATAGATTCTAAACTGATACAGGTCGAGGAGGAGCAGTTGCGTACACAGGCCCCGGGATTCTGGGATGATCCCAAGAAGGCTGAGATCCAGATGAAGAAGGTAAAGGACCTTCAGGGTTGGATTGACGGCTACAAGCAGGTCAAGGCGTTGACTGATGAGTTGCAGCTGGCCATGGATTTCTATAAGGAGGAACTGGTAACAGAGCAGGAGGTTGATGAGAATTATGCCAGAGCTCTTGAGGCCGTAGAGTCGCTTGAGCTTAAGAACATGCTCCGTGAGGAGGCCGACCAGATGGACTGCGTACTCAAGATCAATTCCGGAGCCGGTGGTACCGAGAGTCAGGACTGGGCCCAGATGCTCATGCGCATGTATATGCGTTGGGGCGAGGACAACAAATACAAAGTTACCGTAGCCAACCTTCAGGAAGGCGATGAAGCCGGTATCAAGCAGGTCACAATGGAGATAGAGGGCCCGTTTGCCTACGGTTACCTTAAGGGTGAGAACGGAGTTCACCGTCTGGTGCGTGTTTCGCCTTACAATGCCCAGGGCAAGCGTATGACATCATTTGCAAGCGTATTTGTAACTCCCCTTATTGATGACTCAATAGAGGTTGACATCAACCCCGCCCTTATGAGTTGGGATACATTCCGCAGCGGCGGTGCAGGCGGTCAGAATGTGAACAAGGTGGAATCGGGCGTGCGTCTGCGTTATCAGTTCAAGGATCCGTATACCGGTGTCGAGGAGGAGATTCTCATAGAGAACACCGAGACCCGTGACCAGCCCAAGAACAAGGAGCGTGCCCTGCAGCACCTGCGTTCCATCCTGTATGACAAGGAACTGCAGCACCGTATGGCCGAGCAGGAAAAGATTGAGGCCGGAAAGAAAAAGATAGAATGGGGCTCGCAGATACGCTCGTATGTGTTTGATGACCGCCGAGTCAAGGATCATCGCACCGGTTATCAGACATCCGATGTAAACGGTGTCATGGACGGACACATTGACGGATTCATCAAATCCTACCTGATGTCATTTGCCGAATCACAGAATCAACAATAGTTTCCAATAATTACAAACACTAATACTATGTCGATAGAGATTGAACGTAAGTTTCTGGTCAGGAATGACTCCTACCGCACACAGGCATTCAGCTATTATGACATTCTACAGGGCTATATCGCCCATGAGAACGGCCGTTCTGTACGTGTGCGCATAACAGACAAAGAGGCTATTCTGACTATTAAAGGTCCGTCTGACGGCAAGGGCATGAGCCGTTACGAGTGGAACCATCTCATCCCTGTAGAGGATGCCCGTGAGCTTTTTGAACTGCACCAGAGCGGTGCCATAGAGAAACGCCGCTATCTTGTACACAGCGGTCCTCATGTGTTTGAAGTGGATGAATTCCACGGTGAAAACGAGGGACTTGTCATGGCTGAGGTTGAGCTGGGCTCAGAGGGCGAGTCATTCGTCAAGCCTGATTTCATAGGCAAGGAGGTAACAGGTGACCACCGTTATTACAACGCCTATCTTGCCACCAATCCTTACAAGACCTGGAATAAGGAATGACTATCCCTTACGGGAAAAGATGCGGGTAAGTGCAAGGTAGCCTATTGCGGCTCCGGCCAGTACCCCGACAGCATCGGCTACAAGGTCCACCCAGTCACCGCTGCGATTTTCTGTAAGAAAAGCCTGTGCCAGTTCCATTGCACCACCCAGAATGATGGGTACTGTAATTCCAAGCAGAATCATCTTTATTCTGTCTAAACCGGAATGGTGACGCAGATACTCAATCCAGATAACCAGTTCCAGACCACCGTACATACACACATGGGCAATCTTGTCTATGTATGAAACCGTGTCAAGCTTGGTTTTGGGAGGATTGAACAGAGATAGAAATATAATGGCTGCTATTATGAGCAGCGACAACGGATATTTCCTTATGAATTTTATCATGGCGCAAAATTAACCAATTATACCGTAACACAATGTCTAAAGACCATTTCTATTTCAGCCGTAACGACCGGATAGTAGCTTTGGTGTTGCTTTCAGTAATAGTAGTTACCAATATACTCCGTATACCACACAAAAATGAGGTTCCGGTTCCGGAAGTGCCGGTTGATACCGTAACCGTAACCCAGGCTCCCAAAAGCAAGACAACCGCCAGGAGTAACCGCAGTTCCGATACTTCACGTCCTGCCACAGGAAACCGGTCACAGTCTTCTTATCGCCGTGACTCGATAACAAGGAAATATGTGAGAGATACTACCAGAAGTATTATTAATGCTCCGGATAGCATAGTGAAAAACCGTTATACCTCCAAGAGAAGGCCTATGTCACCCCTGGATCTCAATGCTCTTGACAGTGCGGGACTGGTTTCACTTCCTGGTATAGGTCCTGTTTATGCATCAAGGATATTGAGATACAGGGAACAACTTGGAGGATTTGCCTCAACGAAACAGCTTCTGGAAATAAACGGCCTGCCGGATTCATTGATGGAATGGTTCATTATAACAGATACCATACAGCTAAAGATGATAGAAGTCAACAAAGGTACGGTTAATGAACTGAGAAGTCATCCATACATGAATTTCTATCAGGCCAGAGCCATAGTTGAATTGCGCAGGGAACGGGGTAAAATAAAAGGTCCTGAACAGCTCTCCTTGCTTGAGGAATTTACCGCTCAGGACCTTGAACGTTTAAAACCTTATCTGGACTTCAGATGATCAATAGCCTGCAAGTTTCTTTATTTTCATTGGTATCTCAGTATTGTCCATCTGGCCGGTAAACTGCTCGGCGCCTGCACCAATGGCAAATACGGGGACATAACTGCCGGAATGACAACCAGCAGCCCAACTGATCTGTGCAGCCTCTGTCATAATGCGTGCGGCTTCATCGGTCAGGTTGTCAACCTTGAAATATTCACCTTCTTCAAGTGCGCCGGGTCCCATACCAAAGGTCTCCACATAAACGCTTCTCAGGCGGTCTGTCTGTTTGTCTGTAAGATCTACTTTATCCCAGAAACCGAAATGTTCCTTCAGTTCATCCTGAACTTCATCCCAGGTGAGGATATCACCTATTTCACGTCCTTTCTCTTCCAGATGTGCACTGAAAGCTCCTTTGCTCATATTCTGATATTGAAGAACCTTCAGGTTAGTGCGATAGTCACCTGCTGTAAGTCCTAAACCGCCTGTCTCATGATCTGCCGTAATTACTATCAGAGTCTCTTTTTTGTGTTTAAGATAGAAATTATAGGCCACTTTGATTGCCTCGTCAAAGTCCAGCATTTCCTTAATATATGCACCCGGGTCATTGGCATGGCAGGCTTGGTCTATGCGTCCACCCTCCATCATCATGAAGAATCCTTTCTTGGGGTCTTTCATCATAAAGTCAATGGCCGCTTCAGTAATCTCAGAAAGTTTCAATTCACCTTCTTTGTGGTCAATGGCATAAGAGAGGTAATGGTCACTGTTGGGTTCTTTGTCAAATAGTATGATTTTATCGGTGGATGCAGCCTTCTGCTTGTATTCGTCATATCCATGTACAATGGTATATCCGGCTTTCTCAGCCTGGACGTAGTTCCCTTCATCACTCTCATCCTTAGTGTAAGGAGAATGGAAATCAGCTCCACCAAAGAAATCAAACCCTGATTCACTCAACTGTGTTCCTATCTCGTGATATTGGTTACGGTGTGGGCGGTGCCCATAGAAACAACCGGGAGTGGCATGGTCAATACAAACAGAAGTACCTATTGCGACACGGATTCCTTTTTTATGCGCCATTTCAGCGATGGATTCAACACGTGTTTCCTTGTCAGGAAGAACGCCCAGATAGTTGTTGTTTGTCTTTTTACCTCCTGCCAGTGCAGTTCCCGCCGCGGAACTGTCGGTAACATCGCTATTGGCCGAATAAGTCACAACAAGACCGGTGTAGGGGAACTGTGTAAAGCAAAGGGGTTTATAGCCGTATTGCCCTTCAATATCCTGAAGATAATACTGGATACCCATTACCTGGTTGGTACCCATACCGTCGCCTATGAAATAGAACACATACTTGGGTCCTTTCTTGGCCGATGCCGTAAATACCAACAGCATCATGGCCATAATCATTGTTATTCTTCTTTTCATTTTATTATTTCCATTGTGATTATTTTGATGTCCTTGCGGGGACGGTCATTCATATCGGTTCCTGCAGACTCTATCTTGTCAACGACTTTCATTCCGTCTATTACCTCACCAAACACGGTGTACTGGTTGTCCAGGAAAGGAGTGCCACCTTCTGACATATATGCATCAACCTGTTCCTTGGTGAACTTGAACCGCCCAACTTTCTTGAGTTCCTCACTTGTTTTGAGAATAAGTTCATTCTGCAGTCTCATCAGTCCGTTATTGTCATTGTCCATCTGCAGTTTCATGATGGTATCACGGTTCAGGGCGCAAAGTCTGTCAAATATAGCCTGTTCCTGTTGATCGTCAAGCTGCTTTTCCATATCCTGCAGGTCATATTTGCCGTATTTCTTACCGGTTACGATATAGAACTGGGAACCCGATGAGTTTCGCTCCGGATTGACCTGGTCTGCCTGACGTGCAGCGCTCAAGGCTCCGCGCTTATGGAAATACTTGGGATACACAAACTCTGCTGGTATGGTATAACCGGGACCGCCGGACCCTAACTGGGCAAACTTTTCGGCATTCTTTGATTCGGGATCACCGGCCTGAACCATGAAATCGCGGATGACACGGTGAAACAGCAGGCCATCATAATAGTGTTCATTCACCAGTTTTATGAAATTGTCCCTGTGCAGGGGAGTCTCATTGTAAAGTTTAACGGTAATGTCACCTACAGAAGTCTTTATGAGAACCTTGGTCTCTTTTTCTGCAGTCTGTGCCTGTGCATTCTGTGAAGAACCTGCTCCACAAGAGTTGATTGTTGCTGCCATCAGTAGTAATGCTATAAGTTTGTATTTCATTTTTGGACGTATCTTTAATACAAAGGTAGCTTTTTTCTACTACAAATAGAGTATCTTTGCATCATCTTTATAAACTTAGTATTACCGGTATGAAGATTGCAGTAGCAGGAACAGGTTATGTAGGACTGTCATTGGCCACATTGCTGGCACAGAAGAATCACGTTACAGCAGTTGATGTAGTCAAGGAGAAAGTTGACCTTATCAACAACCGCAAATCACCCATTCAGGATGATTATATAGAGAAGTATCTGGCAGAAAAAGAGCTGGACCTGACCGCCACATTGGATGGTGAAAAGGCATATTCTGATGCAGATTTTGTCGTGATAGCCGCACCCACCAACTATGACAGCAAGAAGAATTTCTTTGACACAAGCCATGTGGAGGAGGTTATAGACTTGGTGCTCAAGGTCAACCCCGATGCTATAATGGTAATCAAATCCACCATTCCTGTAGGTTACACAGAGAGCGTGCGTGAAAAGTTCTCATACCGCGAGCGTCTGCAGGACGGCACCATGAAGGTGGTTGTACCCAATATCATATTCGCCCCTGAGTTCCTGCGTGAGAGCAAGGCCCTTTATGACAATCTCTATCCGTCCAGAATCATCGTAGGATTTGATAAAAACGTAAAGCGTCTTGAGGAGGCAGCCCATACTTTTGCCCGCTTGTTGCAGGAGGGAGCAATTAAGGAGAACATAGACACCCTCTATATGGGAACTACTGAGGCTGAGGCTGTCAAGCTTTTCGCCAATACCTATCTGGCTCTGCGCGTAAGTTTCTTCAACGAACTTGACACATACGCCGAGATGAAGGGTCTTGATACCCGTGCCATCATTGATGGTGTAGGTCTGGATCCCCGTATCGGAAGCCATTACAACAACCCGTCATTCGGTTACGGCGGCTATTGCCTGCCTAAGGATACAAAACAGCTTCTTGCCAACTACAATGATGTGCCGGAGAACCTTATCCAGGCAATCGTTGACAGCAACCGTACCCGCAAGGATTTCATTGCAGACCGTGTTCTTGAGAAAGCCGGCTACTATACCGCCAACAGCGCATGGAATGAAGCATCGGAAAAGGTGATTACGGTGGGAGTTTATCGTCTTACCATGAAATCCAATTCTGATAATTTCCGTCAGAGCTCCATTCAGGGTGTAATGAAGCGTGTCAAGGCTAAGGGAGCCAAGGTAATCATCTATGAGCCCACGCTCAAGGACGGCGATACATTCTTTGGCAGTGAGGTGGTGAACAATCTTGCAGAGTTCAAGCGTCGCTGCAACTCCATCATAGCCAACCGCTATGACGCTTGCCTGGATGATGTCCAGGACAAGGTCTATACCCGCGATTTATTCAGGAGAGACTAAAATTTGTTTGGTCAGTGTATCTGACTGTTCTGTTGTAGTTACAGTATCTGTATTTGGACTGCTGTCTTTTTGTGTCAGCAGGTTCATTGTCATTATCACAGCCATAAGGACGGCGGCCACAGCGGGAAGTCCTACTGCAATGGCCAGAATTGAGCGGCGGCGCTTGGCAGCGCGTTCACGGACGGCTTTAGTGCTCCAGAAGGACTGTTGGTCCATGGTGGGCAGTTTCATTTCATAACCGTCCAGACGCTCCTTGAATATATCATCAAACTGTTTCATCTTCCTGTCCTTTTAAGATAATCATTAACCTGGCTTTTAAGTTGAGCGCGGGCCTTGGCCAGAATGGATGCCGAACCTTTCTCCGTGATGCCTATGGCTGCGGCTATATCCTTATGGCCGAAACCGTCTATGCAGTACATGTTGAATACCGTACGCCTGACCGATGGCAGGGCTGCCACCATATCCATCAATACCTGTGCAGGAATATCATCGGCAGCATCGTCATCGGTATCAGTAATGCCCGGTTCAATCGTCTGGTCCAGCGGTACAAGACGCAACTTGCTCATCTGGCGCAGGCGGTCAATCACAACATTGACCGTAAGACGGCGCAGCCATGCGTAGAGTGAACCGTCACCGGTATAACTGAAAGACCGGAAACTGTCCATGGCCTTTATCATGGCGTCATGCATAAGGTCCTGGGCCTCCTCGCTGTCTGCCACGTATCGGTAGCAGAGAGCATACAGACGCGACGCATACTGAGCGTAGAGTTCGCCTTGCGCCTCCCTATCGCCTGCGGTACACAAGCGGGCCAGTTCCTGCTCAGTTCTCATCCTACTTTCTGCTTATCCGGTTTTATAACGCCAAGATACTCAAAATACGTCTTTCCTGCCCGACATTTTCTTGACGGTAATAGATTTTTCCGAGTTATAGCAATATTTTTCGGTTGCAACCGTAAATTTCTAAGAATTTTTATGGTCTGAAATATAAATATACTATCTTTGCTCAGTAAACGTAATGGTTTTTGTCATGGAACAGGCAGAACTGCAGCCACTATATGATAGTTATCACCGCAAACTCACTAAGATTGACCTGCGCTTCAAGCGTTATCTCTACAGCCAGATCAACTGGAATGCGCGTATCATCGGCATTAAAGGGGCCAGGGGTGTTGGTAAGACCACCCTGCTCCTCCAGCATATTCTGGAAAACTACGAGGATATTGACCAGACTCTATATGTATCGTTGGACAACCTGTGGTTTGCCACACATAGTCTGATGGATCTTGTTGATTGGGCGGACCGGCATGGCATTTCGCGGCTCTACCTGGACGAAGTGCATCGTTATGAAGGATGGTCCCAGGTGCTGAAAAACATATATGATGACTATCCCGATATGAGCATCGTCTATACCGGCAGCTCACTGCTGGTCCTCGACAATGCGACCGTGGATATGTCCCGTCGTCAGACTACATACACATTGTGCGGTCTTTCATTTCGTGAATATCTTGAATTGGAAGGAATCTTAAAGACCGATGCTATTCCGTTGGATGATATCCTGATGCGCCATGTAAAGAAAGCGATGGAAATTGCCGGAAGCATTAAGGTTGCTCCTCTTTTTGAGGCATACCTTTCCCACGGGTACTATCCCTTTTACCGAGAATCACTGGAGGATTTTCCTTCCCGATTGGGTGAAACAGTAACTGTGGTCATTGACTCTGACCTTCCCGCCGCCATGAATGTAACCTATGAGACACTACATAAGGTAAAGAAACTCCTGATGATTATCAGCGAGCACGTTCCATTCGAGCCCAATATGTCGGAACTCTGGAGGCAGCTCTCCACGGACAATGAATCCGGGCTCAAGATGCTATACGCTCTCGACAAGGCTCAAGTCATTGCTCTGCTCACAGCCAAAACAAGGAATTACAAGTCTCTTACCAAGCCGGATAAGATTTTTTTATGCAATCCCAACCTTATGCATGTCCTATGTCCGAAAGTGGACAAGGGAAACGAAAGGGAGACATTCTTCATCAGTCAGCTGCGTGTCCTTCACGATGTCCGATACCCTAAACAGGGAGATTTCCTTATCGATGACAAGTATCTGTTTGAAGTTGGTGGTAAGGGAAAGACCTTTGACCAAATAGCCGATGTTCCGGGCAGTTATCTCGCAGTAGATGACACCGAGGTCGGTTCAGGCAGCCGGATTCCGCTTTGGTTGTTTGGTTTCCTTTATTAGGTTGGAATCAGGGCGTTACCCCCCCATACTTACTTGTGGGCCTCGTTGAAGAGACGCAGGCGCTCCTCCAGAGCGGGGAACTGGTCATCACGGAAATTTGATGAGCAGCCGCGCATGCCCTGGCGGTCACTTCCGGTCGATGACAGGACAATTCCGCTAATTCCGTAGTAGAGCAACTCATGCATAAGTTGTCCGCCCTCCATGGGTGTGCCGTCAGGAAGGTTATAGCCAAACGTGAAGTAGAATCCATCACTCACCGGCTCCTCCAGGTCCTTATCATAAGTGATATGGAATCCGTTGCGCAGCATAGCCTCCTTGATCTTCTCCGACCGGCGTGCATACTCACGGATATCCTCGCGGAACTGGTAAGTGCCGTCACATGCGGCCTTGAGCATGGCGGCCATAGCGCACTGTACCGAGTGGGTTACGCCCGATGACATGGCGTAAAGCATATCGTATGCATATACTGCTCCAAAGCGGGATATGTTGTAACGTTTCTGTAGAGTCTCAAAATGACGCTCGGCCAGCTTGTCCGATATACATGCCATGGCGATACGCTCGCCGGCGTAGCTGAATATCTTGCTGCCGCTTATCATCATGATGTAGTTGTCGGTGTAGTGTGATACACTGACCTGATAAGGAGCCTTGAAAGGTATGCCCAGACCGTCACGGCGGAAATCCATGGTCATGTAGGCCAGGTCTTCCAGTATGATGGTATCATATTTGGTAGCCAATCCACCGATGGTTTTGATCTCCTCCTCGGTAAGGCACATCCAGCTGGGGTTGTTGGGGTTTGAATAGACAATGCAGCAGATATTGCCTTTAGCCAGATAACTCTCCAGCTTGGGTCCCAGTTTCTCTGCACGGAAACCGGCTACGTCAAACTGGGCGAACTTGACACCCATAACCTGGCACTGCATCTTCTGCACAGGGAATCCCGGGTCAATAAAGAGGATGGTATCCTTCTTGGGGTCAACCTGCGAGCAGAGCAGGAATGCGGCGAATGTGCCCTGCATGGCTCCGCAAGTGGGAGTGCAGTGAGAGGGCTGGATATCGGTATTGATGAAAGCCTTTACAAAACGGGCAGCCTGCTCCTTGAGTTCGGTTATTCCCTCAATGTTGGGGTACTTGGAGGCAACTCCGCGGTCCAGAGCCTCTTTCTGAGCCTGGATACCTACGGCTGCAGCCGGTATTCCGGGTACACCCATCTCAAAATGTATGAACTCCTTTCCTGTCACCTTCTCGGCATTCATGGCGCAGGCCAGCACCTGACGGATGGAGGCCTTGTTCATATCGGTCACCTCAATGCTCTTGAGGAAATCATCTATAACGTTTTTGGGAATAATCGTATTCATCGGTGTTTTTATTCACAGTTACGGCCTATCTCAAGGGCCTTTATGTTCATATCTACAATTGCATCACCCTTGGCGCCGAATATGGTGCGTACGCTCTGGCACAGCTTGTCAAAACTGATGCTCTTGAGTGCCTTTGATGCGGCGCCCAGCAGGATCATGTTGACTGCCTTGGGCATCTTGTGCTCCTTGCCCAGCTCATCGGTATCAATTAGGATTACGTTACCAAGTTCCTTGAGCTCGGCTATGATGGCATCCTTATCGGGATAGTTGCCAATGTTTACAAAGGGGTTGGATGATGTGATTACCCATCCGTCCTTGCTCAGGTAGTGCTTGTAACGCAGGGCCTCCATGGGCTCCATGGCGATGATGATATCGGCCTGGCCAAGTGATATGAGGTCACTTGCAATGGGCTGGTCCGATATGCGCAGGTTGGACTGCACGTCACCGCCGCGCTGGCTCATTCCGTGAACCTCGGCCTGCTTGATGTAGAGGTCCTCTTCAAGGGCGGCCTGACCTATTACTGTGGCGATTGAGAGGATACCTTGTCCTCCTACGCCTGCAAGTATGATATCTGTCTTCATTTCTGTGCTGCTTTTGCCTTGGCCTTGCGGGCAAGTGTCTGTATGCATTCACGACGCGGTATGATTACCGACAATCCTTGATACTCAATCTCCTCACGCAGGGTGCGTGTAATCTCCTCCATGTTCTGGGGCAGCGGGACAACTACCTTCAAGTGGTCGGGATCAACGCCTATACCGCGGCAGATAGCCTCAAACTTGTTGGTGCCGGCACTGTCCTGTCCGCCGGTCATACCGGTGGTAAGGTTATCGGAGATTATGATAGTGATGGGAGCATTCTCATTTACTGCATCCAGCAGACCGGTCATACCGGAGTGGGTGAATGTGCTGTCACCGATTATGGCAACTGCGGGGAACACGCCTGCATCGGCGGCACCCTTGGCCATGGTTATGCTGGCACCCATATCGACGGTGCTGTCAAGCGCCTGGAACGGGGGCAGGGCACCCAGGGTGTAGCAACCTATGTCACCGAACACCTTGGCATCCTTGTAATCCTTGAGCACAATGTTGATTGCCTCATATACGCTACGGTGACCGCAACCCTGACACAAGGCGGGCGGACGTGCCACGACATTTCTGGCAACATCGGGATGCGGCAGCGGAGCCAGACCCAGAGCGGCCTTTACGATATCGGGGTTGAGTTCTCCCTGACGGGGCAGTTCTCCGGTAAGACGGCCTATGATCTTGCAGTCAGACGGCAGTATACCAGCCACCTGCTCCTCGACAAAAGGCTGTCCGTCCTCAATCACCATTATTGAGTCACACTGCTCAGCGAGTGTGCGAACGGTTTCGGCGGGTATGGGATACTGTGAAATCTTGAGCACAGGGAAGGGGATACCTTGGGGATAGCACTCAGAGAGGTAGTTGTAAGCGTTACCGCAGGCAATGGCACCCATCTTGTAGCGCTTGGCCTGGGCCTTGAAGCTGTTGAAGGGTGACTCCACCGACAGACGCATTATCTCGGGCTGACGCTCCAGGAGTGAAGCGTAGCGGCGCTTTGCAATGGCAGGCAGCAGCACCCAGTCACGGACTCCGCTTACGGGATTCAAGGCGTTCTGTTCACGTTTCTCTTTAAGTGTTACCACTGCACGTGAGTGGGCCAGACGGGTAACCGTACGCATCAGAACCGGCAGTTTGAGAGACTCTGACAGGTCATAAGCGTATGACATCATATCGTAAGCCTCCTGCTGTGATGACGGCTCAAGAACCGGAATCAGGGCAAACTTGCCGTAGAAACGGGTATCCTGTTCATCCTGTGACGAGTGCATTGATGGGTCATCGGCCACAAGTACTATCAGACCGCCGTTAACTCCGGTAATAGATGAGTTTACGAACGGGTCGGCAGCTACGTTCATGCCCACATGTTTCATGCATACAAGAGCGCGTTTGCCGGCAAATGACATACCAAGAGCAGCCTCCATGGCTGTCTTCTCATTGGTACACCAGCGGTTATGTATCTTCTCGGCAGGATTCTTTTTGCAGTAACCCTGTATGTATTCAGTAATCTCAGTTGAGGGTGTGCCGGGATAGGCATAGACGCCGCTAAGTCCGGCGTCTATTGCACCCTGCGCTATGGCTTCATCGCCAAGTAAGAGTTTTTTCATTTCTGTTCAGTTATCAAGCGACCTTCTCTGCATCTCTTACGTCGCAGTAGAATGCCGATTCTGTTGTGGTCATATAAGGTATCAACCAAAGGTAACCAATGCCAAGGGTAAAGATTCCCAGTATTATCCATCCAAGAAAGCTGAGAGCCAAAACAATCAGCCTCCACTTGTTGCCGTCCATAATCTGGCGGCTGCGGCGCATTGTCTCTATAGCTCCAAGTTGGGGGTTGTCAACAACAATATATGTTACCATAGAGTACATCAATAAAATTGAAAATACCAGGAAAATGATAAGTAACACACCTATGATTGTGGCAACGGCATTACGAATGATAATCATGAGGATAATCGGGATAATCGCTGCAACAGTCGTCAGGATGGTAACCAGGACGGTATTGACCAACATTACCCATACAATATGAAGGTAGCTCTTGCCAAAACCCAACCGGAAGAAATTCTTGAATAAAGTGTTGTCACTTCCCTTACTCTGATAGAGTAATCTGAAAGAGTTGGAGAAACCTACAGTGAATGGAACAAAAAGGAACATGGATGCCAGTATTCCAATCAAATAACGTAAGGGGCTCCCTCCGTAAAGATCGTATAAGGCGGAATAGTCTCCGCTGATCATTGCGCTGTATATATCCGAAAAATCAGTTTGTTCCTGACCCAAACCAAGCAGGATTTCAAAAACTGCATAAACGAGTATGAATGCCAGGGTAGCCAGAGCGGCTTTTCCAAAATTACCATGAAGCGCCTCCAGGGCTTCATCTTTGAGTTGAGTAATACGTTTCATATTGAACAGTTATTTAATTATCAGTTTTTCTCGTCGGCATCCATAAGTGAAGTCGATGCACGGACGGTAACCTCACGATTGTAGCAGCTGAACATCTTATCCACGCTCTCTTGCTCCTTAACCTTTGAGAACAGGCTTACTATAGGTACAATGACCAGACCTGCCACCATAGACAGAACGCCTGCGTTGATGGGTGAGCTGAAGAACGGACTTATGAATGTGGTCTTGGTGAATGTGCCGTACATGCATCCGCACATAATGAGCACGCCCACAATAAAGCTTGCCCAGACTGAAGCCTTGGTGGTCTTTTTCCAATACAGTCCGTAAAGGAACGGAGCAAGGAAGGCGCCGGCCAGCGCGCCCCAGCTAATACCCATGAGCTGAGCTATGAATGTAACGGAACTCTTGGCCTGAACTATAGCCAGGACAGATGATACTGCAATAAAGAACACCACCAGCAGACGGATTGAGAGAAGCTGTGATTTCTCACTCATTGTCTTGCCGCCCTTGGCAATTGCCGGTTTGATTATGTCAAGAGTAAGCGTAGAGCCCGATGTAAGAACCAGTGATGAAAGCGTTGACATTGATGCTGAGAGCACCAGAATGATTACGACGCCGATCATAAGGTCCGGCAGGGTCTGGAGCATTGAGGGAACGATGCTGTCATAAACGGGAGTGCCGTTGGGGGCAAAGTCTATCACATTACCGTACAGCCTGCCGAAACCGCCCAGGAAATAGCAGCCGCCTGCCACGATGATTGCAAAGAAGGTGGAAATGAAAGTGCCCTTGCGGATAGCAGCCTCGTCACGGATGGCGTAGAACTTACCAACCATCTGGGGCAGACCCCATGTGCCCAGGGATGTGAGCAATACAACACCCAGCAGCCAGATGGGCTGAGGTCCGAAGAATGAGGTAAACGCACCGTTCAGGGCGGGAGCGGCCTCACTTGGAATCTGTGACAGTTTCTCAATTGCAGCGGTAAAGCCTCCGTTTCCGTTCAGAACGGAAATGATGACAGCTACTATACCTACCAGCATTATCATACCCTGGATAAAGTCATTCACTGCGGTTGCCATATATCCGCCCACCAGCACGTAGATGCCGGTAAGTATGGCCATACCCAGCACGCACCAGCTGTAATCAATACCGAATGAGAGACCGAACAGGCGTGACAGACCGTTGTAGAGTGAAGCGGTATAGGGAATAAGGAATACGAACACTATTACTGATGCAGCCACTTTCAGTGCCTCGGAGTTGAAACGCTGTCCAAAGAAATCGGGCATGGTGGCGCTGTGCAGGTACTGTGTCATAAGGCGTGTGCGGCGACCCAGGATTCTCCAGGCAAGAAGCGAACCAATCAGGGCGTTGCCCAAACCTATCCAGGTTGATGCCAGACCGTATTTCCAACCAAACTGACCGGCATATCCCACAAATATCACGGCCGAAAAGTATGATGTACCGAACGCGAATGCGGTAAGCCAGGAGCCAACCTTGCGGTCACCCAGCACAAAACCCTGTACGTTGTTTGCGGTTTTACGGCAATAAATACCCACGCCTATCATCACGGCGAAGAACAATATCAGAATAAAAATCTTAAGGAACATGGTTGTTTATGTATCAGGTGTTAATGATTATCCGGAAAAGGAATGGGAATGAAAAGCGTCATTCCCATCCTTGTATAAGAGTAAGGCCTTTCTCTGTAGCTACACGTTCAGCAATCTCCAGATTTGCAGGACGGATTATGAGCACCAGTTTGCCGTCTTTATGGAAAGTGTAGAGATAGCTTATGGAGCAGCCACCTGAAGTGAGTGCACCGATAGCGTTTGCAAATGCGGCGGTATCAGGCTCAACCTCTATTGCAAGAACCTCATTCAGGTTTACCAGATGTCCTTTTGCTGTAAGAAGCTGGGCAGCCTTTTTCTGGTTTGATGTGATAAGGCGCAGAATGCCGTACTCTGTGGTATCGGCTACTGATGCAGCCTGAATCTCTATGTTCTGGTCCTTGAGTGCGGTAAGGATGTCACTAAGTTTTCCGCGCTGGTTCTCCAGGAATATTGAAATCTGCTTGATAGTCTTCATAATGTCCTTTATTAATGGTTATGACGCAAATCATTCACTCTCTTGGCCTTGCCGTCTGACTGCGGGATTACTCCCTTTGCTACAAGTTTAACTCTTGGAGTGAACAGCAGTTCATCCTTGAGCCTGCGGGTAATCTCCTTGGTCAGGTTCTGCAGCATGCCGAAATCATCGGTTGCCTGTGCCAGTTCGGCCTCAATGGTCATCTCATCATTATCACCTATTGTCTCTATCGTGATAAGATAATCGCTGGCCAACTGCGGGAACTGCATGAGTATCTTCTCAATCTGTATGGGATACAGGTTCACGCCCTTGACAATGAGCATATCGTCACTGCGGCCCTGGAAACGAGCCAGACGTACGTGTGTGCGACCGCAGGGGCAGTCACCCGGCAGGATGCGGGTAAGGTCACGTGTACGGTAGCGGAACAGCGGCATGGCCTCACGGTTCAGGGTGGTAAGCACAAGTTCTCCAAGTTCACCCTCCGGAACGGGTTCCAGAGTTTCGGGGTCAAGTATCTCAACTATGTAGTTGTCCTCCCAGATATGCATTCCGTTCTGCTCCTGGCACTCTATTGCCACGCCGGGGCCGCACATCTCGCTCATTCCGAAGTTATTGTATGCCTTGGCTCCCCAGATCTCCTCTATACGCTTGCGCTGTGCCTCGGAGTGGGGCTCTGCACCTATTATAAGAGTATGTACGGTAGTGGTGCGCGGGTCAATTCCCTCCTCCTGGAATGCGGCAGCCAGACGTGTGGCATAACTGGGTATGCAGTGAAGGGCTGTGGTACCAAAGTCTGTAATGAACTTTACATGACGCTTGCTGTTACCTGCACCTGCAGGGACGGTGAGTGCGCCCAGACGCTCGGCGGCATACTGGATTCCGAGACCGCCGGTAAACATACCGTATCCGGAAGTATTCTGAATGATATCGGTATTGCGCAGACCTATGCAGTACATGGAGCGTGCCATGGCATCGGCCCATTCGTCAAGGTCTTTCTGTGAATGAAGTATGACTGTGGGGTTGCCGGTGGTGCCGCTTGATGAGTGCAGACGTACCACCTTGTCCAGTGGAACAGACTTAATACCGAACGGATATGTGGCGCGAAGGTCATTCTTTGTGGTGAACGGGAATCGCTTTATGTCCTCTACGGATTTGATACTATCGGGGGTAATTCCCAGTTCCTTGAATTTGGGAGCGTAGAATTCACTTCCCATTGCAATTTCCACGGTCTTCTTGAGACGCTCCACCTGCAATTTCTCCAGTTGCTTGCGAGGCATTGTCTCAATCTCCTCATTCCAGTATTTGCTGTTCATATTTGTATATTTATACGTTGTTTTCTTTTTTGCGTTGCAAATTTATAAAATTCTGGTCACTTTATCAAGATTTGGTCTGTGAGTATGCAAGAGCATACGTTTTAATCTGTTTGAGCATTGATAACAGTCCATTGCTGCGGGTAGGCGAAAGGTGCTGGGTGAGCCCAATGGCATCAATGAAATGCACGTCACTTTCCAGTATCTCACGCGGTGTATGGTCAGAGAGGACACGAATAAGCAGTGCTATAAGCCCTTTGGTAATGATTGCATCACTGTCGGCCTCAAAATGTACCAGACCGTCACGCATCTCTGCATGGAGCCATACCCTGCTCTGGCATCCTTCAATAAGATTATCCTCTGTCTTATATGCGGGGTCAAGCGCGGGCTGTCCGTTGCCCAGGTCAATAATCATCTGGTATTTGTCCATCCAGTCATCGAATGCGCTGAACTCCTCTATGACCTCATCCTGTAATTCGTCAATAGTCATGGCTTCTCGTTATAAATAACCTCCATAAGCGTTTTGCCTACGGCTTCCAGAACTTTTTTGTCAATATTCTCAATGTTGTCATGGGTTGTATGCCATGTAGGTCCGAAAGAACTCTCCTTGCAAGCAGGCAGATACGGTACGATGTCTATGGAAGGTATCCTGGCTATGCTGTTTATGAAATAGTGGTCATCAGTAACATAGCCACCGTCAACGGGCAGGAACAATGAGCCGTAACCCAATCTCCCGGCTGCTCCCCATACTTTATCAACCACGTGCTTGGCAAACATTACAGAATACATCTCACGTGCAAATTGTGCACCCTTGCCGCCAACCATGTCCAACAGAATTGCATAACGTGCCTTATAGCCCGCTTTGTGAGGATTCTTGGCCCAATGTTGGGTGCCAAGCCCCCAATAGGTCTCCAGATGTTCACCTTGCCAGTTCTCACCCGGACCCCAATCTTCGGCATCAAGGAAAATGCAGTCCACACCTATCTCGGGTGCCTGTTTCTGCATCTGGCGTGCAATCTCCAGGATTACGGCTACACCGCTTGCACCGTCATTGGCTGCATCAACCGGTTTGCTCCAGTTGGCAGGATCCGGGTCATTGTCAGCCCACGGGCGGCTGTCCCAATGCGAGCACAGGATTACGCGGGTGGGGCATTCAGAATTGAAACTGCCAATGATATTGAGACACTTAAGGGTCTTGTTGTCAAATGTCCTGGTGTCAAAGTTCTGAAGGTGTATCATGTCTGCCCCAAATAATGACAGTTTGGCGGCAAGCCAGATTCCGCAATCGTCATGCGCCTGAGTGTTGGGTACACGCGGACCAAAGTCAGTCTGCTGTTTTATGAAACTGAATGCGCTGTCGGCACAGAATTCAGGAACAGCCTTGGCTTGGGTTTCTTGGATGGCTTTGCTGGATGCAGTGCCGGTATTTGCAGCTTTCCGCCCTCCGCAGGATAGTGCCACAAACAACAATGTTATGATAATAGCCGGATTTTTCATATCAGCGGTTCAGTTTCCAGGTTGCTCCGTCCTTGGTGTCCTTTATCTCGAAACCGAGTGCGGTAAGTTCATTACGTATCTTGTCACTGGTTGCCCAGTCCTTGTTTGCCTTGGCAATGGCGCGCTGTTCAAGCAGCATATCCACAACTTTGCCGAATGCCTCTTCGCGGCCGCTTCCACCTCCCTCTTCGGCTTTGATACCCAGTATATTAAAGAGGAATGTGTCAAACAGGCTCTTAAGCTCTGCCACATCAACTGAATTGAGTTTTGCGTGACCGTCAACTGCCTGATTGATAACCTTGGCGGCATCAAACAGGTGGCTTATCACTATAGGTGTGTTAAGGTCATCGTCCATGGCCTCATAGCACTTGGTCCTGAATTCGCCAACGTTTACGGAACTCTCTGCTGCAGGCTGTATGCGGTCTATGGCATTGTAGGCCTCCATGAGGCGGCTCATAGCCTTCTCTGCAGCTATCAGGGCGTCGTTGCTGAAGTCAACCGTACCGCGGTAGTGGGCCATCAGTATGAAGAACCTGATGGTCATGGGGCTGTAGGCCTGCTTAAGGTTGGGATTCTGACCGGTAAAGAACTCGTTCAGCGTAATGAAATTGCCCAGGCTCTTACCCATCTTCTGGCCGTTTATGGTAATCATGTTGTTGTGCATCCAGTAGTGGACAATGTCATGACCCTGGCTGGCCACGGCCTGTGCAATCTCGCACTCGTGATGCGGGAATATCAGGTCCATTCCGCCTCCGTGAATGTCAAAACGCTCTCCCAGATACTTGCGTCCCATGGCGGTGCACTCGCAGTGCCAGCCGGGGAATCCGTTGCTCCAGGGTGACGGCCAGCGCATTATATGCTCGGGCTGGGCTTTTTTCCACAGTGCAAAATCGGCGGGATTATGTTTCTCCTCCTGACCGTCAAGTTCACGGGTGGTGTTGAGCACATCTTCCAGATTGCGACCTGAAAGTATGCCGTAGTGATGGTCCTTGTTGTACTTGTTCACGTCAAAGTAGATGCTACCCTGACTCTCATATGCGTAACCGTTGTCCAGAATCTGCTTTACCAGCTCAATCTGCTCAATGATATGGCCCGATGCATGCGGCTCTATGCTTGGCGGCAATACGTTAAGCATCTCCATTGCCTTATGGTAACGCAGGGTGTAGTACTGCACAACTTCCATGGGCTCCAGTTGCTCCAGGCGGGCTTTCTTGGCAATCTTGTCCTCGCCCTCATCAGCATCGTGTTCCAGATGGCCTACATCAGTGATGTTACGGACGTAACGAACCTTGTAACCTAAATGCTGAAGGTAGCGGAAAAGGATATCGAAAGTGATTGCCGGGCGGGCGTGACCCAGATGCGGGTCACCATATACGGTAGGACCGCACACGTACATGCCTACGTGTGGCGGGTTCAATGCTTCAAACAACTCTTTCTTGCGTGTAAGCGTGTTGTAGATGGTCAATCTGTTTTCCATATCATGCGTTTAATGTAGTTTCTATTAGTTTGAGGAGCCGTTCTACGGCATTCTCCTCGGGGATATTTTTCTCTATGCACTCCTTGCCGCGATACAGGCTTATCTTTCCGCGGCCGGCGCCCACATAGCCGAAATCGGCGTCTGCCATCTCGCCAGGTCCGTTCACTATACAGCCCATTATGGCAATTTTGATACCTTTAAGATGACCTGTGGCGGCCTTGATGCGTGCTATTGTCTCTTCAAGATTATACAGTGTCCGTCCGCAGCCCGGACATGATATGTACTCCGGCTTGCTGAAGCGGATGCGTGCTCCCTGCAGTATGGCCTCCTCTGTGGATTTGATCTGGGCGGCAGTCATGTTGGGATTTGTAAGTTTCAGGTCACTTGCCTTGCCGTCTATAAGCAAAGCACCGGCATCCATTGCGGCGTGCAGCTGGAAATCCTCAAGATTCTTATCATCATATGCCAGTTGCAGGACTCCGTCTACGATACGTGCATCGGCACGAACCTGGGCACTGTGTTCAGCATAATCCACAAGTTTACGGGCCACCGGAATCTCGCGCTCAGGGGCCTCTGACAGCGATACGCGAATGGTATCACCTATGCCTTCGGCCAGCAGTGCGCCTATGCCAATGGCGCTCTTAATGCGCCCGTCCTCACCCTCGCCGGCCTCGGTAACTCCCAGATGTATGGGGAACGCCATACCCTCACGGTCCATCTCCTTTACCAGCAGGCGTACGGTCTCAATCATGACCACGGTGTTGCTGGCCTTGATTGATATCACCACGTTCATGAAATCCTGCTCCACGCATATGCGCAGAAACTCCATGCAACTCTCTACCATACCGGCTGGGGTATTGCCGTACCGGCTCATTATGCGGTCTGACAGCGATCCATGGTTAACGCCTATGCGTATGGCGGTGCCGTGTTCACGGCATATGTTCAGGAATGGGATAAAACGGTCACGTATGCGCTGTATCTCCTGTGCATATTCAGCATCGGTATATTCCAGATGCTTGAAAGTGCGGGCTGGATCAACATAGTTGCCTGGGTTGATGCGCACTTTCTCCACGTAGCGGGCGGCCACATCGGCCACGGCGGGGTTGAAATGGACATCGGCCACCAGCGGGGTGTTGTAACCGCGTGCGGTCAACCCTTCACGTATAAGCCGCATGTTCTCCGCCTCTCGGGTGCCCTGCGTAGTCATGCGTACCAGTTCACCGCCTGCCTCAATGATACGGATGGCCTGCTCTATGCAGCCCTGTGTATCCATAGTGGCGGTGGTGGTCATGGACTGCAGGCGTATGGGATTGCTGCCGCCTATTGCGGTATTACCCACGCGCACGCTTACGGTCTTACGGCGGTTAAATACGCTCATCAGTTGGTCTTGAAGTTGTACTTTATCTGACTGAGTTCGGCATTGGCCTTCTCAATCTTTTCCTTGAGCCCCTCCTTATGGGCGGCCAGGCGTGCTGCCAGGTCACTGTCAGCTACAGCCAGTATCTGGGCTGCCAGTATGGCTGCGTTCTGCGCTCCGTTTACGCCCACGGTGGCTACGGGTATTCCGGGGGGCATCTGTATGATTGAGAGCATGGCGTCCAGACCGTCAAGCATACCCTTGATAGGTACACCGATTACAGGAACGTTTGTGTTGGCGGCAATCACACCCGGCAGGGCGGCGGCCATTCCGGCTGCTGCAATGATTACCTTGATGCCGCGGGCCTGTGCGCCTTTGGCAAACTCCTCCACAGCCGCAGGAGTGCGGTGAGCGGACAGGGCGTTCATCTCAAACGGAACCTGGATGCTGTCTAAGAATGCAGCGGCTTTTTCCATAACGGGCAGATCTGATGTACTGCCCATGATAATGCTTACTACTGGTTTCATATAGCGTTATATTTTTCAATTTCGTCTCATCCTTGCTACAGGTATCCCAATCTGCTCCCGATACTTTGCCACCGTGCGCCGTGCTACCCTGAACCCCCGTTCCGCCAGTATGGCGGCCAGCTGCTCATCGGTAAGCGGGTTATTGTGGTCTTCGGCTTCGGTAACCTCACGCAGTATGCGGTGAATCTCCTTTACCGATACCTCCTCACCACTTTCATTCTTTACTCCATCGGTAAAGAAAGCCTTGAGAGGGAATGTGCCGAATGGGGTCTGCACATACTTGCCGCTGGTTACCCGTGATATGGTAGATATGTCATATCCCGTCTTATCGGCCACATTCTTAAGTATCATAGGTTTGAGCAGGGTTTCATCGCCCTCCATGAAGAAAGGCTGCTGCATGTCTATTATGGCCTGCATGGTGCGTGTCATTGTCTGCTCACGCTGCTTAAGGGCCTGTATGAATCCGCGTGCCGAATCCAGCTTGCCCTTTATATAAGTTGCGGCAGCCTTCTGGCTGCTGGTGCCCTCCTTAATCTGCTTCTCCAGCATATCAGAGTATTCGCGGCTCACGTGCAGCTGCGGTATGTTACCGTTGTTGAGCGTGAAATGGATATCTCCGTCATAGTTGTCAAGCAGAAAGTCCGGGACTATATGCTGGCGGCTGTGCCCTACAGTCTCGCCCAGCGAGCTGCCCGGGCGTGGGTTCAGCTTTACCAACTCGGCTATCACGGCATCGGTCTGCTCTTTGGTCAACTCCAGCCGTGCGGCAATCTTATCCCAGCGCTTGTGGGTAAACTCGTCAAACATGGTGGAGATGATGCGCTCCTGCAACTGCTTGGATTCAGAATCAGGCTTGCGGCGTATCTGAATGAGCAGGCATTCCTGCAGGTTGCGTGCGCCTATGCCGGCCGGGTCAAACTCCTGTATCACCTTTAGCACCTGTTCTATCTCATCGACCGTTGCATCGGTGTCGTGATAGAATGCCAGGTCATCAGATATGGCCTGAAGGTCCTTGTCCAGTATGCCGTCATTGTCTATTGAGCCAATGATATAGAGCGCAATCTTCATCTGGCGCGGAGTCAGGTCCTGCTCTCGCAACTGCTCATACAGTATGTCGTAGAATGAGCGGGTGTCGGCCAGCGGGATATCAGCTACCGCGCTGCCGGAGCCTCCCGGCTGGCGGTCATACCAGTCATCGTCATCATCCCAGTCATCACGGCTGTCATTGTTGCCATAATCCTCATCACCATACTGGAGGTCATCTTCCTGACCGGCATCTTCATTATCATTGTCTGTGGCCGATACATCAGCGGGGCCGTCCTCAAGAGCGGGGTTATCGCCCAACTCGGAGCGCACATGCTCCTCAAGTTCCAGGGTGTTGAGCGCAAGGATCCTGGCCTCAAGCACCTGCTGGGGCGATAGGGTCTGGACTTGCGTCTGAGTCTGGACCTGTGTCTGTATATTGCCGTAATCAGCCACGGATTGATATAATCAATAGTGGAAACTGCTGCCGCCTATAAATTCACGCACCAATGATGTGGGTGGCAGGTTCTGGCTGGGTATGGTACGGAACAGCTTGAGGAAATCCTTCATCTGGCATGCCTTGGCATACTCCGGACGGTTTTCCGGCACCTCCTCAAGCAGCGGAGCCACCATGTCCTTAATGACCGCAATCTCAAACATCATGGCAGAGTTGAACATGGCGTCGGCATTCTCCTGATATGGGAATATCCACTTTTCCTCACCTGCACGCACTGACGGCCAGCGTCCGATAGTATCCACTGCAGAGTAGCTGCGGTACTTGTGGTCACGCGTAATGCGGCGCAGCAGACGGTTATCGGTTGTGGGAATATAATTGTGCTGGTCTATGCGTATGCTTGTAAGTGCAGAAACATATATCAGGAAACGGCTGTCGGCCGGAATATCGGGCATAAGGTCCGGATTGAGCGCATGAATGCCTTCTATAAGCAGTATGTCATTCTCGCCAAGTGTGATGGCCGGGTCTGTGAACTCACGTATGCCGCCCTTCTTGAAATTAAATGTGGGCGGCTGGATGGTCTTGCCTGCCAGCAAATCCTTAAGCTGCTCATTGAAATAGGGCAGGTCTATGGCGTAGAGTGACTCAAAGTCATGCTCACCGTTCTCATCCAGCGGAGTGTGGTCACGGTCCAGGAAATAGTCATCAAGTGATATAACCTTTGGAGTAAGTCCGTGGGCCATAAGCTGCACCATAAGACGCTTGCTGAACGTGGTTTTGCCCGATGATGAGGGACCTGAAACCATAACCAGTTTCAACCCCTTACCCTCGTTGCGGCGTGCCACAATCTGGTCGGCAATATGCACAATCTTCTGTGACTGCAGGGCCTCGGCCACGTTTATGATCATGTTGGTCTGTCCCTTAGCAATGGCCTCATTAAGTTCTCCCAGAGTGGAGAATCCTAAGATTCCCATCCAGTCATGATGCTCCTTGAACATGCTGAACATCTTGTCCTGGCGCACCATGGGCTCCAGCTGGTCAGGGTTGGTGCGGTTAGGTACGCGCACCAGGACGCCGCCGGGCATCATCTCCAGTCCAAATACCTTTAGGCATCCGGTATGCGGGGGCAGAATGCCAAAGAACCAATCCGGCATGTCGTCAAGCGTGTAGTATGAAGTGTAAATGGAACCTATGCTGCGCAGCAGACGGGCCGTATCCTCACGTCCTGCCTTTGCCATGATATCGGCAACATCGGCGGTGTGGGCGGTATGCTTGACAAACGGAATGGAGCGGCCTATAATGCTGCCCATGCGCTCGCTTATGACAGTTACATCATCCTCTGTCAGTTCACGGCCTATCTCAACCGGGCAGTAGAAACCCTTGGAAACAGCGTTTGATACTCTTATCATTCCGCCCGGAAAGAGTTCAGCCACAGCCTTGGCCAGCACAAACACCAGCCCCTGAGAGTAGCTGCGTGCACCTAAACTTGATGTGGCATCAAGAAACTCCACATCGCAGTCCTCATATACACGGGCCTCCATATCGGTAAGCCTGCCATTTGCCGTCACGCACACGGGACTGCTTTTAAGCGTCACGCCCAATGTTGTGAATATCTCAGAAAATGATACCCCGGGATTGAAACTCTCCGTCTTCTTGTTGTTTATGCAGTAGATTTCCATACCTATTTTTATTTAGAGTTTCAAAATTACTGCATTTTTCGGTATCAGTAAAGTCCTTTAGGCAAAAAGAAAAACAAACTCTCCAGTTGGAAAAAAATGCGCCCCTTAAGGAACGTATTATTTCTCCTTAAGGGGCGTAAAAAAATTGGTATGGACTAATGCAGTTAATTCTCACCCTTTAACAGCTTCTTTTCCGTGCGGACTGTGCCGTTGCTGTAACGGATTACCACTATGGTCATACCAGAAGGTGTATCTATACGGCGGCCTAGTAGGTCATAGTAGCTTTCACTTACTATATTGGCGGTTTCGTTTATTTCTGGTCTCTTGATACCAGTGGTTACTGAACCGAAAGCTTGATGAATCTTATAACCGGTAATCCAATCCAATTCAACCCCTTTGAAATAGCCGCTCTCATAGAGTTTTTGACTTACTATTATTACATCATCTGTTTTAAGTGCAGCCCATTTATCATACATCTCCCGCTCCTTTATCACGGTCAGATCAAAGGCGTTCAGCAAGCTGTCTTTTACAGACTGAGAGACATCATCTTTTAATGATACCATTATTTCTTGGTTAAAATTGAAGAGACTGGGATAATCTGTTCCATTCTGTAACGTCCACTCATAATCTGATTGCTTCAGATAACTCCGGTTTGCGCTGACAACCAGTTCTTCTTTTCTGATATTGGCTATAGCATCATCAACCAATGATTCGTCTGTTTCTATTTGGCAACGGTTATTAGCCACCCAAACGTAATATGGGTCAGTCAGATATTTGTTTATGATGGCTTCTATATCGGCTTTATCCGTCTCTTTATCTTTTGTAATCATAAACTGACCGGGAGATTTATATAGATAGACTTTTTCGCCGTTAGAATCATAAACAAAATCCAATCCGGATCTATCCAAAGGCTCGGAATCAAGATTTCTTACAGTTCCATACAACATGGGTTGTGAGTCACTGAAAAAGCCGGTCTCATACAGACTGTTTGCGATTGCAATGATATCAGATTCTTTAGGCACGAAAACACGAAGTTGTCTTAGCATACCATATGGTTCTGATTGAAACTGGACGCCCAATGATGCCATGAGTGCATCAACCTCATCATCGTTTTCATACTCTTGTGCTACATAGATATCATCGGTAAAGCCGTATATTTTAACTTGTTCTACCGGATACAGTTCCATAAAGTCTTTATATACTCTCCTTATATATGCCGGCCTTACACTTATTATGTCATCATTATCTAACAAGGCATTTACATTGGCTTCAATAGACTGCTTGTTGCCTATGACTGTGCAGACATCATCTTTGACCCAACTAATCTGGGCCGAAGGAATCAGGCTTAATACAGCATCTTCAATTTTCTGCTGATTAACATCCGCTTCCTTCTTTATGAATATTTCATCAGATATAACGCTTAGATAAACCTTGCCGATAGGTCCTCTTTCATTAAGAGAACCTGGACTATATGAGTATGAATAAATGAATAGATTGTCAATATCCACAAAAGATGGAGAAACAACGTGCTCCTGTCCTATTGCCAGTAGTGGCAAAGCTAATAGCATTGTCGCTAATGCTGTTTTTTGATTGATTGAACGTTTCATATGCGGATGGATCTATAAAAAAACGATTAATTAATTTTTACCGGAATAGTTGCTTTTCTGTTTTTATGCTACCGTCACTGAAGCTCTTTACCACTATTGTAAGGCCTGACGGTGAATCTGTTTCTTCGCCCAACAGATTGTAATAAACCGTTTGCTGAACTTGAGCATGGTTGGATTTGACTGCTGTTGTACCTCCCGCCGATTCCAGCCTATATACTGCTTTGTCTGTTTGAGAATATACATATAGCGTACCTCTGTATACAGCTATTCCGTTTGGTTCTTTTACTGTATGAATTGTTTTGATAGTTTCACCCGTTTTTTCATCAAAAGTAATCAACAAGCCCTGACCGTCATCATCACGTTCTATTATATACAACTCAGATTTACTGCAACATAATGCGCCGAACATAAAGGTTTCATGTATCCTTTTTTCATTTAAACAATTAATGACATATGACGGACGCCCATTTCTGTAAGGATTCTCAATATACACATATGCTTGAGAAAAGGAGGCAGCAATGCGTAGACAATAATATGCAAAGTGCTTATAAATAGTATCTCCACTTGACGCATTAATCACAACTTTATTGTTACGACAAATCAATGTATCACCATTCAAAACTGAAAAATCAGGATAAGGATTATCTGTTACTTCAATCACATTGCCTGAAAGATCTGTTTTGATTAGTTTAAGTGTGTCAGTAGAGAGAAATTGTTGAAAACAGAATATAGCTTCACCATCAGTTGTCCCCACTGAATCTATGTACATACTGTACACGCTGCGGGCATCATCAACATCCAGATCAAACACCTTTACGGCATTCCATTGCTCCTGGGCGTTGGCTTGAAGGAGAACCATTAATGCAAGGGCAAACGTTGTGATTATCTTTCTCATAATTGAATTTTTTTACTTACCATACTGATAGTGTAGAACCTTCTTCAACTCTAAACTCGCCATTAAAGATAGTATTTTGTTGACAATCAATGATAATGTCTGTATTATTTTTTATCGTAGCATTACGAACATCAACAAAATCCTTTGTATAAGTGGAATCATTTACTATATCACCCTCAAGAAATAATGTATTTCCAACATTATTGTTAGGAATAATATGGAGTGATGGATCACCAAATAAAATCCATGCATCAAACATCTCTTCTGCAATATCTGGATATTCACCTGACAAACAATTACTCATCATATCACATCCTGCACTATAGCAAAGCATGCCTATAGTTACAAAGTCTTCATCTATCAACTGCCTATTGAAACTGTCTTGGGCGCTCATAGGTTCAGACCAACTTTGTGTTATTGAAGATCCATAAAACCCAATACATCCAGTGGGATCTCCTGTATTCGCCATTTTTGCTTTTTGCCATGTTTCTGCAAAACATTGTGTTGTATCATTATTGAACTGACCTACCAAACATGAAGCTGAAAAGATAAACGGCAATTTATCTTGATTCATTAGATTTTGAACATCATTATTACTAAAATCACTGGTAACCCATCTGTCAACATCTCCATGTCCTACATAATTTATGAGTGAAACTCCTGAGTTAACGGAATTGGCAATCATATCATTACTTGGGTTTCCTGGCGAATCCAATAAACCATGTGAATTATCATAAAACTCCGATACACTTGTATAATGCCCTGAAAGTAACTTACTTCTGATATTTCTCATATGTTGCCAATCAGCCTCTGAATAACCATGTGTACCAGAAGTCTTACTTTGCAGATTACTGGCTATTCCCATTCCGATATGGAACCAGTTTGAAGTCAATTGATTCTCATAATTGATTACCTTATCAACCATCGTTCTGACTTCGCTCTTTGTACTTGCCGAGAATCTTCCTATAACAATATCGGGGTATTTGTCATTTCCCGAAACAAGTGAATATAAAGGATCTGCTCCGCCATAGGCATCATAAGGTACTATTAGACTGTCATTAGTACCTTCTATGCATATCTTCGTATATTCTGTGTATACTATCAATGGAGTAGGAATCTGAGGAGCATCGCCAACCAACAGCACATATGTCAAGTCATTGTCATTATTATATGCATTCTGGATAAATGTTTTCAACTGATTTGCCGTTGTACCTACATCACTCATTTTAACCAACGTAGTAGGTATACCAAGGTTGTTTTTGTGTATTATAAAGTTCCTCATCTCTGTAACAAAAGAGTCACAACAAACAACCAGCATCTTGGCGGTAGTTTCATCAAGTGAACGCAACGGCTCTCCTTGCTGTACTGACTCTGATTCATTACGTATATAGTTGTCTGAGTTTATGAATCTATGCTTGGCAAGAGGATAGAAATGTTTGTTTACGGTTTTGAGTTCATTTGTCAAAGATCCTCTGCCCATATAATCAGAGAAGGATATCTCAATCTTAAGATAATTATAAACACGTAATGTGTTAGTGATAGGGTTATACTTGAAAGGGCATATCTGGATATTGCCTCCCTGTATATCCCTTATATAATATGAATCACCGCTGATTACAGATTCTGACGGATAAAAGGAGTTCTGTGAATATGTATCAGAGAATACATAGGAGACATCGTCCCAATTCACCTTGCGCAGTATGGAGCCCTTTGACGGGGAGACAGGTATGGTGTAATCACTATAGTCATCATCTACTACCCTAATAACATAGCTGCTGTTTTCAGGTATGATGAAACTCTTGGTAATTACAGGGAGGTCTGGATACCCTCTCTGAAGTGTACTATGCCCTTCAGGCATCATTACCATATAGTATTTATCATTACCTATCAATACAGGAATAGTGTCAAAATCTTGTACTGATATTTCAATTGTTATGGTGCCATTGTTAGCAGTTTGCACACTAACCGTGTTTAGCGATGAGTCAGATGTGGGGCTTTCATCATTGTCTGTAGCAAAACAGATAGTGCATGACAATGACAGACATATCAATGACAGCAATCTTTTATATACCGCTCTGTTCATTGCCTTTTTATTTTGTGAGAATCATTCTCTTGGTATCAACAAGATTGCCGTCAGTTACAAGTGAATACATGTACATTCCTGCATCGAGCCTGCTGCCTTCAATAGTAATGGTTACATTTTCCCTTTCAGGAATAGGCATACTGTCTATCTGGCGGCCGTTCATGTCATAAATATATAAGACTGCGCTCTTGACACTATTGGGAATAATGCACTTGATGGTTGTTTTTTCTGTAAACGGGTTGGGGTCATTCTGGAAGAGAACAGTTTGATTTATTCCTTGATTTATGCTCGTAGTTCCATTCCCTCGTAGTACGGCCCTTGGAGATTCATTCTTCAATGCTTCAACTTTTAATGCGAGTTCTTGTATTGACTTGATGAGAATAGGCACCAGTTCAATGTAATTCACAGACAGGTAACCATCTTCGCCCTCATTGACCAGTTCTGGATATATTTCTCTCAATTCCTGAGCGATAACTCCATAATGGTCTTTTTTTAGCAACGGTGAGTCCTCTGGATATTTGTAATGAACAGTTTTTGCTGTGTCTCCCATGTCAACCTCTGTGTTCTTAATTTTGTATTTTACTACATTCATTCCCAGAATCTTGTCTAGACTTCCATTGTCAATCTGACGAATATTTTCCTTTAGACGATAGTCTGACGAACATGTATATGAAGAAGCAGATAGATTGCCTACTACATTAACATTTCCGTCAAAGTAACCAGCCCACCGTCCATTTACGTTAAATCCTTCTGGATAGCTTCCAGATGACGCGAATAATCCGGCTCCATTATTTTCACCGGTAACAGAAGTACAGATGCCAAAGTTCCATCCGGGTGTGGAACGTCCTGCTTCGGCAAGAAGGCCATATGCTCTGCCTGTACTGAAAGGTCCTTCACTTGAAACGCATGTGGTGATTCCGTATGTTGCACTATTTGCATTGTTCTCACAGCCAAGTTGAATCCCATAAAACTCATGAGAAACATTGGTTGGTAATTGTACATGAGTGGAGTTGTTGATACCTAATGCACAAAAATGGGAATTGGTATTCAATTCAGTCAAATAGTATGATTTTAATGAATTGGCAGACGAATTGACACTTAAGGAGGTATTGGTGTTAAAATAATCACCTATTGTTGTGTTTCCGTTTGAATCCACATACAATTGTGCATTAGTATAAGAATACATTACGCACATAATACACGTAATAATACCTTTTTTCATTATAACAACAGAATTATAAATTAAAATATCCGTACCACCAGTAGCCTAATGCATATACGTTCAGTATGTACGATCCAGAAGGTAACGTTGAAAGGTTAGATTGAATACTATTTGCGGGTGCATAGTTCTGGTTGAATACGGTCAGGTTTGCTGAATCAGTTATCACAATCTGTGATGCTGTTAGCTCACTGAACGATACGGTTAGTACTTGGCTATCAATAGATGCCGTTACCTCACACTCAATTGAACGGGGATTAGTAGGCTCTCCCGGTTCTGGTACTGAAACCAGTCTCAATGGAATCTCATCATTGGCAAAAGACAGTATTGATACTGTTGCCAAGATTGTTAACAAAGAATAGAATTTTGTCCTCATAAAATATAAATTAATTGTTTGAGGACCCAAATATATAGATAAAAAAAGACAAATTACAAAATTAATTGTGACAAAAATTCACGACTATAAATCAATCAGTTAGCTTAAGAATCGCACCATTCCTAATGAACATAATCATGTCTTATCTATAATACAGATGATAAGTATCTAAGAGTTTATCCTTCATTCTACTCTTTATCTTCCTGAAATTATCACCAGTAATATTCATTATATCACAAACAGTACGATTATCTACACCTAAATAACATAATAGACAAACTTGAATGTCCCTGTTATTAATAGAGGAATCTCTGCTTATTATCCTTACGATTAGATCTGAAAACGCAATATTCAAGTCATGTAGTACGGCTGCTTTGGCATCCTTATTTAGGATTAACGAATCGCGTTTATTATCAAACAGTATATGATGTGATGGGCTATTCAGATATTTTGTCTTTCCGTAAGAGAGTAAATCTGATTCTGTACTGTTTTCTTTAAGAGGAGAGTTTATGGTTGTCCACACATTGTCACAGAATCTGATATACCTTTGCTTAATGGTATTTGTATAATTAAGATATAAGCCATAGAGCAATAAAAGAATAATTAGAAATACTGCAACACACATTATTGTTGTCCTTATGCGGAATTCCTTTCTTTTATATAATTCTTTATCCGCATTATTTGCAATTTTAATCATGGCTATCTCATTTGCATTATTCAGTATCCTTATTGAATCAAGGCCTTGCGTATATAATTTCAAATATTCAAAAGCTTCTATTGAATTCCCTTTTGACAAACTGATTTCACTTAAGTTTTTATAAGAATTGGTTAGAGTATATATATCACTATTCTTCTCAATTGATGACAAATAACAGGAGTATGCTTTATCGATATTATCCATACTATAATAGACGTTACCGGTTAGATTGTAATAAATACCTTGTAGTGGCTTTTTAACGTAATCCCTGTATTTGTCCAAATAAAATAATGCAGAATCATATAGACAAGTATACCAAATATGACATTTTGCCAGTTCAAGAAGACAGTCTCCCCTGTAGAAATCAGAAAGGTTTTTATCATGATATAACTTCAAAAAAGCAGTATCTAAGCCCTGGAACTGTTGATTAAATATTTTTATCAAGGCAATCTGATAATCCACATATGACAACAACGTTGAATCCACATCTCTAATAGCATTATTCCTACAACAGTAATAAAGAGAAAGCGATTCGTCATACATGTATTTGTTTAAATAACATTTTGCTAAACGCTCTTCTGTGAGGACATAGTATCTTACTAAAGTGTCAGGAAACAAATCAATGGCCCTAAGATATGATTCTGTTGCTGCAACATCATCATTCATTTCTAAATACACACACCCCTGTGAGTACCATGCCATAGCGGAGCGGTAGTTCTTGCGATGTGTTCCGTAGTAATCTGTTGCGGTAAGTATAAGGCTGTCAGAGGTAATAGGTTTATAAAGCTTGTAGTCTGCCTGAGTCTTAAGGACTGCATACCAGGCACGGTCACGGCGGGACTGGGGTTCAGGCATGGAAGTTAGTATGGAATCTGCCGCTGCGGGGTCTGTCTCCAAAAACGCCTCGGCCTGAGTCATACGGGAGTCAACGCAAGAGCATACCACTGCCATAACAGTGATAACGGTTATTAGTTGTGTTGTAATGAATTTGGTTATGGCAGTTCTTCTCATAAAACTAAAGGTTACATCAAAAGTAGTGTATTTATCTTAAAGCCAAACATCTGGAGAACTATTAATAGATAATGTTATTCAGAATGTGGCACAACTTACGGAAAAATACACTATTTTTGCGCAAAATTTCATGAATACAGATACTTAACAAATAAAAAAGGAAATGAAAAAACTGAATGTTCTGGTGGCTGGTATGGCCATTGCAGTACTTGGTTCATGCGGTGGCGTGGGCACAGGTAAAGTTGTTATGAATGATGTAAAGGACACTATCTCTTACTCTATCGGTATGGGTCGCGCTGTTCGCGTTTACAAGAACCAGCTCCCGTACGATATCGTTGACTCTGTTACAATCAAGTCATTTGTGAAAGGTTTCCTTGATGCAGCCCAGAATCCTGATGATATGGCTAAGTTGGCATACGCTCTTGGTTTTGAGGTTGGTTGCCAGGAGATGACCCAGGCATACGTAGGTCTGGCAGAGAATCTTTTTGGCCCGGGTGAAACATTCAACAAGAGCAATTACATAAGCGGTTTCCGTGATGGTATGCTTGATAACTGGAAGATTATGACTTTTGATGAGGCCGATGAGACTTCAAACCGTCTTTACGAGTATCTGAGCCAGCGTCAGTATGACAAGGTTAAGGAGGAGAATGCCGCATATCTGGAGAAAAAAGCCAAGGAGGATGGCGTTGTAAAGACTGCAAGTGGTCTGCTCTATCAGGTTATCAAGCTGGGTGACGGCGGTCCCAAGCCTACAGCTGACAGCGACGTTGAGGTACGTTACCGCGGTGAGCTTATTGACGGTACCGTATTTGACGAGTCAACCACTCCTGTTACTCTTAATCTGGGTAGCGTTATCAAGGGTTGGACAGAGGGTCTCCAGCTTATGAGCGTTGGTGACAAGTACAGATTGTTTATCCCGTATGACCTGGGTTATGGCGAGCAGGGTGCCGGTGGTGACATCAAGCCTTATTCAACTCTTATATTTGAGGTTGAGCTTGTAAGTATCAAGTAAGGATATACATAAAAGTGTAAAGAAGAGGGAACTGAACGGTTTCCTCTTCTTTTTTGTCAATTTGTAAGCGTTTTCGTAACAATATAGGAAATTTTGTCTATTTTTGAATCAGAATTATCCCGAATAACCAATTTACGTATACAATATGAATACAAAAAAACCGGTCCCGTCATCTGACAGAATGGATTCACTTGACAGGAAAATTCTAAGTATCATATCACAGAACGCGCGTATTCCGTTCCGTGATGTAGCCGCCCAGTGTGGTGTTTCACGTGCAGCCATACACCAGCGTGTACAGCGCATGTTTGATGAAGGCGTCATTACCGGTTCCGGTTATCATGTTAACCCGCGCAGTATAGGCTATAACACATGCACATACGTGGGTCTTACGTTGGAGAAGGGTTCTATGTATCATCAGGTTGTAGAGGAACTGGATCAGATACCAGAGGTGGTTGAGAGCCATTTCACAACAGGCAGATACACAATGATGATAAAGCTGTATGCCCGTGACAACTCTCATCTGATGGAACTCATAAACGGTCATATTCAGGAGATTAAAGGCGTGACTGCCACCGAGACCCTGATATCGCTCGACGAGAGCATCAAGAAGGAGATTCCAATCCAGGAATAGCATGACTAAGGCAGATCAGCTTGAATCCTTGTGCAAGCGTATGGATTCGGGTACGGAGGTGCTGGACTGGCACGCTCCCGTTATTGGCATAAGCGGAAATTTCAGGGACGGCGACTGTACGCTTGCCCAGGCATACTATATGTCAGTGCTTGAAGCCGGAGGTACACCGGTGGTGATACCTTCTTATGACAATGAGCAGGCGCTTGTATCACTGCTTGATACGCTTGACGGGATAGTTCTATCAGGTGGAGCTGATATTGACCCGGAATACCTGCGCGAAGAACCGCTGGACTGCGTCTCTGTCAATCCTCGTCGCGACGCCCAGGAATTGCTTCTGGTTCATCTGGCAGTGGACCGTCAGATACCTGTGCTGGGTATTTGCCGTGGTATCCAGGTGCTGACTGCCGCATTGGGTGGCAAGTTGTATCAGGATATTAAGACGCAGCATGACAGGCCTTGCATTGAGCACTCACAGACTATTGCCCGCGGTCTGCCGTCACATGAGGTCCGGCTGGAAAAGGATTCTATGTTATACGGGTTATTCGGTAAGGAGACACTTGCCGTCAACTCTTTCCACCATCAGGCGGTAAAGGAGGTTCCGGAAGGATTCCGTGTTACGGCTATGGCTCCCGACGGGATTATAGAGGGTATGGAATCTACGGCTTTCCGCCCCATTCTAGGCGTTCAGTGGCATCCGGAATGTTTTATTCTTGAGAATGACCGGAACATGATGCCCATATTCGGCTGGTTTATAGATCAAGCCAGACTTTTTAGTCGCGCAAAGGGATTGCATAGCAAAACAATTATACTTGACAGTCATTGTGACAGCCCCATGTTCTTTGACAAGGGGGCTCATTTCTATATGAAGAACCCTGATATGTTGGTGGACCTGCACAAGATGACTGCCGGACGTCTGGACGCAAGTTTCATGGTGGCTTATCTTAAACAGCATGAACGTGATTCGGAATCATTGAAGGCTGCCACCGCCAAGGCTGACCGTCTGCTCAATCTTATTGACGAGCGTATTGGTGAGTGCAACGGACATGTTGCCATTGCAACTGCCCCGCAGGAACTGTGGCAGAACAAGTTCAAAGGGGTTAAGTCTGTTGTTAAAGGTATTGAGAACGGATATGCCGTTGGTCTGGATATTGATAATGTGGACAGGTTCCGTAGCCGTGGCGTGGCATACATGACGCTATGCCATAACGGGGACAATGATATCTGTGACTCTCACAAGGGCAATCATGAGCATAACGGCCTGTCGGAGTTTGGCAGGCGTGTGGTGGAGCGCATGAACAGGGTGGGTATGATGGTTGACCTGTCACATGCATCGGAGAAAAGTTTCTGGGATGCGTTGGAGTGCAGCAGCAAACCCATAATATGTTCACATTCATCCAGCCGTGCGCTGTGTGACCATACCCGCAACCTGACCGATGAGCAGATGCGTGCTCTCGCTGCATCCGGAGGTGTAGCACAGGTATGCCTTTACAGTGGATTCCTTAAGAAAGGAGGTAATGCAACTGTGGATGACGCCGTGCACCATATCATGCATATGATAGATGTCATGGGCGTAGAGCATGTGGGTATAGGATCTGATTTTGACGGCGGAGGCGGACTTCCGGGTCTGGAGGATGCATCCTGGTTTGTGACGCTTACAGAAAGGCTTATGGTCCAGGGCCTGAGTGATTATGACTTGTCACTCATTTGGGGTCTCAACTTCCTGAATGTCTGGAGTGTCAACTGCGGGCTCTGAGTTGGCTTTAGCCTTTGCTTTGGCATTGGCCCTGATGGCACGGTATTTCTCCTTGTTCTTTTCACGGCGTTCCTTGCGCTCCTTGCGTTTACGTTCCTTCTTGTTTTTCTCGGATTCAGCTTGTTTGGCTTTCTTTTCAAGACGGTCTACGTTCTTCTTATGGACATCGACCGTTTTCTTGTTGGATTTGTTCTTGTTGAGTTCATCCGGCTTCTGCTGGGTGAGCGGCATTTCATTTACGTTCCAGGGCTCTGTCTCATGGGTCCAGTCCTGTTTTAGTACCCAACTTCTCTTTATGTACCAGACACTTTCTGCCTGACGCTTCTCTTCATATTCGCCTGTGTCCCACTTGCCGTTCATGTTTGCATCATCAAACATTGAGACAAAATAGGTGGCGGGCTGTAAAAGGAAGAAATCCACGCTTCCGTTCTCCAACCGGCCTGTCCTGACGATCTTACCGCCGTTGTTGTGCAGGCGCACGGTATAGCCGGGTTTGGGATTGGCCACATTTACAGTCAGCGTGCTGTATTGTTTAAGGGCATTGAACTTGAGTGTTGATTCCATGCCGTCATTATACAGGCCGTAAAGACCCTGTATGCTGGCCGAATCAACCGTTATCTTGAATGTCTGTTCAGGCTTCCATTCGGCATAGATGTCATATCTGAGTATATCCAGTTCATTTTGCTCTATCTCAAACGGGATGGGTAGCCATACGGTATCCGCTTGCTGGTAGATATGTATGGCGCTATCTGACAGGAATGTTACCGGTTCTGTGAATGTCAGGTTTACATTGGCATACAGACTCATGGCTCCTCCAGATGTCAGCCGGGCGTTGAGGAACTTGGTCTTGGGTTCCAGGAGTTTTACTATACCCAGGGAGTCTCCGGCACGCTCCAGACGGCGCAACTGCTTTTCAAGCTCTTTCTGGGCATCCTCGGCCTTTTTTGCCTCTTCCTTAAGGATTTTCTCGCGGCTTTTCTTGGGAACCAGTTTAAGGGTATCGGTCATAGGAACCAGCACGCCTGCCGTATCGGATCCCAGATATGTGATGCTGACAGCCAGAGTGTCCATATAATAGACAGTGGTGTCTTTCATCCAGAATGTGAGCGTGTCATAACGGGCGCTGTGCTGCAGTATGTAAGAGTCTGTCTCGTCAAAGTTGATACCCTTGACTATGGGCATGGAGTCCAGCGGTAAGGCAAACCTGACGGTGAACTTCTCATGAGTGGAACGGTCTGATCCGCTCAGATACTGAATGACCGGATTAGGAGTGAAAGCCAGAAGGGTAAGGTCATTTGGAAGGTACTGTATATATGAGACAAGCAAAGTGGTGTCTACTGTACCCTGATCCGTGAATATGGTGTCAGTCCTGAATCTTTGTTCAGATGAAGGGACGACAAGAGTATCCAGCCATGCTATTTTCTCATTGCGCTGAGAGTAGCTGAATGTCTGGTCCATATCCATCACTGCATAGATGCGGTAGGTTCCCGGAGCTATGCCGCGAATGGTAAAGTGGCCGCTTGCATCGGTGCGTGATACCCGTTCAAAGGGTTTGGTCATGAAGGCCGAATCAGAAAGGTCACTGTGAAGACCTACTGTCATTCCCTTTACAGGCTCCAGGTTCTCGGCGTCAAGTACGTAGCCCGATACCTCAAGAGTGTCTATGGCATCGCCGGTACTGAAACGGAAGCAGTAGTCACCCAAAGGATTACCCTCATTGTTGTCAACAATGCCATCGGCAAAATCAATGGAGTAGGTGGTGTTGGGTTTGAGTGAATCAAACAGTTCTACATGTATTTTCTTGCCGGTTACCTTAATCTCAGGCTGCTCTGTCTGTGGTGGAGATATTACGACCTTCTCATTGGCGTTCTCCAGTTTTATGAACTCGTTGAAATCAATTGTTACCTTGCGGGTGTTCACTCCCGTGGCTCCGTTGTCAGGGTGACTGGAAGTGATTCTGGGTGGTGTCTCGTCATACGGACCGCCGTCAGGATTGCCTATGGCCGCACAACCCGACAATGCGGCAATGGCAAGAACAGCCAATGCCGCATTGTGAACGGTACGGGTTATTTCGCTTGAGCGATAATTCAATCCTTGAACTTTTTAAATATCACGCAAGAGTTGTGTCCACCGAATCCGAATGTGTTGGACAGGCCGGCACGTACCTCTCTCTTTTGCGCTTTGTTGAATGTAAAGTTCATGCGGTAGTCAATCTGCTCGTCCTCATCGCCCTCCTCATGGTTGATTGTGGGCGGTATGATGTCATTCTTGACTGCAAGGACGGTTGCAATTGCCTCAATGACACCGGCACCACCAAGCAGATGGCCTGTCATGGATTTGGTTGAACTAAGGTTCATGTCATAGACGTGATTGCCGAACACAGCCTTTATGGCCTTGCATTCTGCAATATCGCCCAGAGGTGTGGATGTGCCGTGCATATTGATGTAGTCAATATCTTCCGGCTTCAAACCTGCATCCTCAAGTGCCTCCTGCATGACTCGGATGGCTCCGCTTCCTTCCGGGTCCGGAGCGGTCATGTGGTAAGCATCGGCGGTGGCACCCCATCCTGCAACCTCGGCGTAGATCTTTGCGCCGCGTGCTATGGCGTGTTGGTACTCCTCAAGGATAAGGATTCCGCCTCCTTCACCCAAGACGAATCCGTCACGGCTGGCGCTCATGGGGCGCGAAGCTGTCAGGGGAGAGTCATTACGGGTTGAAAGTGCATGCATCACACCGAATCCTGTTATTCCGCAGTCTCCAAGTGCAGCCTCGGCTCCGCCTGAGACAATCACATTGGCCTTACCCAAACGGATCATGTTCACGGCATCAATGATGGCATGTGTACTTGACGCACAGGCCGATGATGTAGCGTAGTTGGGTCCTTTGAGCTTGTACATTATGGATATCAGTCCCGATGCGATTGATCCCAGGATGCGGGGTACAAAGAACGGGGTAACCTTAAGTTCCTGACCAAGTTTCTTCTGTTCATGGATGGTATCTACGCCCTCTTCGAAAGAGTCTACACCGCCCATACCGAAACCAAGGATCACGCCTATGCGGTTCAGGTCCTCTTTCTCAAGGTCAAGGCCGGAATCATTAATGGCCTGGACAGCCGAAGCAACGGCAAAATGACTGTATTTGTCAAGTTTGCGCGCCTCCTTGCGGTCCATGTAGTGGGATATGTCAAAGTTCTTGACCTGACATCCTATCTTGACCTTGGTCTGTATGGCGTTAGTGTCAAAATTGGTAATGAGACCGGCACCGCTCACACCCGCTAAGGCATTATCCCAGAATTCAGGGATAGAATTACCCAGAGGGTTGACGGTCCCCAGTCCGGTTACGACAACTCTTTTAAGATCCATCTTATGTGGAAGAAGATTGCTGGATTACTTTGTAGCTGCCTGGCTGATGAGCTCGATAGCCTCACCTACGGTTGTGATCTTCTCAGCCTGATCATCGGGGATAGAGATGCCAAACTCCTTCTCGAACTCCATGATGAGCTCTACGGTGTCCAGTGAATCTGCGCCCAGGTCAGCTGCGAAACTAGCCTCGGGAGTAACCTCTGATGCTTCAACACCAAGTTTGTCAACGATGATAGCCTGAACTCTCTCTGCAATCTGTGAATCTGCCATAATTGTAATTTTTAAGTATTAAAAATGAATTTGGCTGCAAAGAAACCTATTTTAGTCAAGCGTCACAAATAATGGAAAAGCAAAACGGACGTGTTGTGCACAAATACCCTCAATGTGTGTAATACTGTTTTGGACCCTAATGGTTGGCTATTCAGAAAAATACGCTACTTTTGCATTGTCTAAAAAAGAACGACAGCTATCATGACATTCAGCCAGGAAAGTTTCAGCATTTTTGAGCGGGCCATACAGGACTATCACAAAACTGATGATATAGATACTCCCATTTCCAACCCATATAAGGAGAAAAGCATAGAGTTTTATCTGTATCTCAAGAACTGGATTGATACCGTCCAGTGGCATCTGGAGGATATAATCCGTGACCCTCAGATTGACCCGGTTAAGGCATTGGCCATTAAGCGCCGCATTGACCGTTCCAATCAGGAACGTACTGATCTGGTTGAGCTTATTGACAGTTATTTCCTGGACAAGTACGGTAAAGTTCAGACTCTGCCTAACGCTACTATCAACACGGAAAGCCCAGCATGGGCTGTGGACCGACTTTCCATCCTGGCGCTCAAGATATTCCACATGAATATTGAGGCTGAACGTAAAGATACGTCGGCAGACCAGCAGCAACGCTGCCGTGAGAAACTGTCCGTGCTGTTGGAGCAGAAGAAAGACCTTTCCATGGCAATTGACATGCTGCTTGACGATATGGCCGCAGGACGCAAGTTCATGAAGGTCTACAAGCAGATGAAGATGTATAATGACCCAACACTGAACCCGGTTCTGTACGGACAGAATGGCTCCAGATAATCCCAAATACAAAAATGTACTTCTGATTCGCTTCTCCGCAATTGGAGACGTGGCCATGACAGTGCCTGTTATCCATTCGCTGGCCACTGCATATCCTGAGGTGCATTTTACCATGCTGTCAAATGTAAGGTTAGCACCGTTTTTCGGACATCTGCCGCAAAATGTCACATTCATGGGTGTGGACCTTAAGAAGGATTATCATGGATTCGGGGCCATGTTCAAGCTGTTCAGACAGTTGCGCAAGAAACATTTTGACGCTGTGGCAGACCTTCACGGAGTTCTGCGCACTACGGCACTATCTTTTTTCTTCAGGTTGTCATTTACCAGGGTGCGTAGGATAAATAAAGACCGCCGTTCAAGAAAACGCCTTACACGCCAAAAGAACAAGGACCTTACTCCCAGACTCACTTCATTTGACCGTTACCGCCTGGTTCTTGAAAAGTTGGGATTAAGCTTTGACGTCAGTTTCCGCTCAATATTCGGCGATGGCCGGGGTGATCTGTCGGCCATTAGGAATATTGTGGGTGACAAGGATTGCCCGTGGATAGGAATAGCTCCGTTTGCCGCTCACAAAGGTAAGATATATCCACTCTATCTGATGGAAGAGGTGGTGGCCCAGCTGGATTCGGCCGGAGTATGCCGTCAATTCGTTTTTGCTTACGGCAGGGAGCTGGAGCAGGTATCGGAATGGGCAAACAAGTATCGTTCTGTAGAGATGATTGATACCCGTCTGGGTTTACAGGGTGAACTTGTGCTTATGAGCCACATGGAGGTGATGCTGGCTATGGATTCATCGAATATGCATCTTGCATCGCTTACAGGTACGCCGGTGGTCTCTGTCTGGGGTGCTACGCATCCTGTGGCCGGATTCATGGGGTGGGGGCAGAAGCCTGACGATTGCATCCAGCTGGATCTGCCGTGCCGTCCTTGCTCAATCTACGGCAAGAAAGAGTGCATCTACGGTGATTACCGCTGCCTTACCGGTATCGATCCCGATACCGTCTTTACCAAAGTCAAGAATTACCTCTAGAGATAGAGGGGGAACTCGGGTCCCATATTGAAGAGAAGGTCTACTGCGCTCAGGTTGGGTAGGAATCCGTATTTTTGTTTGAATACCTGCCAGTAGGGGTGGGGTTCTACAGGTTCTCTAACACCGGGCTCTATCATATCCCGCAAATCTGTTATTCCATCCTGTTGTACGGAATAGAATTCTGTAAGACTTACTTTTTTTTCAATTCCTGCCAGTTTCAGGATGAGTCTGGTCAGTTCCATATTGAAGTCAATCAGGAACTCAATCTTTTTCTCATAGAACGGACGGAAATCATCCTGATAGTACATAAAGAACGGGCTGTTCATGTAGGCCGATTCCAGTGCGTTCCAATGCTGACGGCGCCAATCACCATGATCGCTTATGCGGACATCTTTCATCAGCTGTTTTGGAGAGTCTGATTTGACTACAGGTATGGTAAGAGTCTGACAGCCGCCTGCCGTGGCAATTACGCAGCGGTTCCTGTAGGTCTGCTTGCAGTAGTTGTCATACTGCTCTATAAGAACATCACCGCCACTGTTGATGGCGGTGAAGAAACTAACAGGTGGCAGATATGCCGAACAGAGCAGAATGGAATCCATCAGTTATAGTTTTTGACGGCGCGGAACAGGCGGTTCCAGCGTATCTTTCCTTTCTGTCCCCATTTTTTCTCCTTGTCCAGTGAAAGCCAAACAAATACGGGGCGTCCTACGATGTGGTCCTCGGGTACATAGCCCCAATAACGCGAGTCGGCGCTGTTCTGGCGGTTGTCGCCCATCATCCAGTAGTAATCCATTCTGAATGTGTAGCTGCTGGCTTTCTCTCCGTTTATAAGAATTGTACCGTCACGCTGAACCTTGAGGTCATTGCCTTCATACACCTTGATGATGCGTTCGTACAGAGGCAGATTATCAATGGTGAGTTCTACCGATGCACCTCGTGCGGGAATCCATATCGGACCATAGTCATCCAGAGTCCAATGGGTGTTCATGTTCTGGGGAAACAGCCACTCGTTCTCCTGGATTGATGAGACATATTTGCTGATTGTGGCAATTTCGGGGTGTTGTTCAAGTATGCCTACTGCATCGACCGTAAGCGGAATCGTTATCACGGTTCCGGCACGGTTCCATTCTGCATGCAGATCCTCCAGACTCAGATTCATCTGGCGGCGCAGGTTATCGGGTATGGCATGAAGCAGGGTGATTGTGTAGTTGGTTTGGGCGGCCTTGGGTTGCCTGCTTGCCACGCCGTCTATGTAAATAATGCCGTCCTTGATCTCCAATGTCTGTCCAGGCAGGCCTACGCAGCGCTTTACATAGTTCTCACGGCGGTCAACAGGCCTGGATGTTATCCGGCCGAATACATTTTCATGTTGCAGTATGTACTGGCGGCCTACGTTGTAGTAGAAATCATAGACATGACGTTGCTCCAAGGGGCTCAGGCTGTCTATGTCTATCTCTTTGCACCTACTCTTGCCCAAAGGATAGACTATCATGCCGTAATAGTCTCGGCTGCTCCATTCGGGGTTGGTTACCAGGGTATCTCCCGATGGGTAGTTGAACACCACTATCTCGTCCTGCTTTATCTTTCCAAAGCCTTTGACCCTCTCATAAGGCCACTGCGGTTTCTCAAAGTAACTCTTGCCGCCGCCCGGGAACTGGTTCTGAGTTAGCGGCATGGTGAGCGGTGTCATGGGCTTGCGTGGGCCGTAAGCCACCTTACTTACATATAGATGGTCACCTATAAGCAGCGATTTTTCCAGCGATGATGAGGGTATGGCATAGTTCTGGAACAGGTAAATGTTCACGAAATAGACTGCTACCAAAGCGAATACAATGGCGTCAATCCAACCCATTATCTGGTAAAGGGTCTTGTTCTTGAGCTGTTTCCACCAGTCCCACTTGATAATACGTGTGGTGCAGGCATCAAAGATGAACGGTATTACAAGAATACCCAGCCAGCTTTTTACCCATATCAGAAACAGGATGTAAAGGGCAAGATATATTCCTGCCTTTATCCATTGCTTTTTTGTTACCTCCCCTATTTTCTTCATTGTATCAGGATAGTGCGTTCATAAGGTCATCCATTCGCAGGAGTCCGTTGTGGTTAACGGTGTATTCGGCTGCCAGTACGGCTCCCAGAGCAAGTCCGCTACGGTCATTCGCGCTGTGGATGATTTTTATGTAATCAGCACTTGAACTGTATGTAATCTCGTGTATTCCAGCAACTTCGCCCTCGCGAACGGAGTCTATACGAATATCCGACGGCGCATATTCGGTTGTTCCGGACACGCTTCCGTCAGGATTGAGCAGTGTACCCTTGCTCCAGCCGCTTTTGCGGTCCAGTTGATCTATTATTCCCTCGGCCAGAGTGATTGCGGTGCCGCTTGGCGCATCAAGCTTGTGGATGTGATGTGTCTCGGACATCGTGACCTCATACATGGGATAGCTGTTCATCAGCTTGGCAAGATATGTGTTGACTTTTGAGAACAGAGCCACTCCGATGCTGAAATTACTTGACCAGAACAGGGTGTTTGCGCCGTCCTTGCACAGGTCCTGCATCTCCTGGCAGTGGTCTGCCATCCATCCGGTACTGCCGCTTACCACCTTGACACCGTGTTTGAAACATTTCATTATGTTTCCGTAGGCCTGGGTGGGGGCGGTAAACTCTATTGCCACATCGGCGCTCTTGAACTCAGGGCTGTCAAAGTCCTGGGGGTTGTCAATATCTATCCTGCAAACGACATCATGACCACGGGATAGGGCAATCTTCTCTATCTCGTGGCCCATTTTGCCGTAACCTATCAAAGCTACTTTCATAGATCAGAACATGCTCTCAGTATTCTGCTGAACGTGCTGCAGAATGCTGTTGAACTTGTTGTCAAGGGTTGTAGCGGAAAGCGTTTTCCAAACCTCATACTGTTCTGCATTGAGGGCTTTCTTGTAACGCTTTTCAAACTTGGCTATAATCTGGTCATATGTCTTTTTTGCAGCAGCGGTGTCAAACTGTACGTTGGTGGTGGTTGTCTCTGCGCCCATCATGCCTCCACGTCCGCGGAAACCACCGTTCTGCATCATCTGGAACTCTCTGACAGACATCTGGAGGTTGCGGCAGATCTCCTCAAACTCCTGTGCATAGAGCTTTACTACCTTATCATATTGCTTTTCTGTAAGGTCCAGACGGCCGGCAACATCCTGTATGCGTGCATTGGCTATGGAATCTGATTCCTGTTCATAGAAAGGTTTCTCCATACCCATAGGGCCACCCATCGGAGGACGGCCTCCCATTGGTGGACGGCCACCCATAGGTTGTGCTGATGCTATGACTGCAACAAAGCAGGCTGCGATTGTAAAGATGATTTTCTTCATTGTCTTGTCTCCTTTTAAAAATTTGGTCGTAATTAATATCGTGCAGTTGGAATAAAGTTAAATAAAGATTCTCTTTCCAGCGGGCGTGCCGGAAAGAGAATCTCTAATATTATCTGTCTAATTTATAGGTCATTAGAGCTTGAGTCCGGCAGCAACGAACAGGAATGCTCGTTGCTGTCGGATTAAAGTTTTACAACTTTGGTCCGGCAGCGACCAGAGCCTTACCGGCCTCGTTGCCTTCATACTTCTTGAAGTTCTTGATGAAACGGCCTGCCAGATCCTTGGCCTTCTCTTCCCACTCGGCGCGGTTCTGATAGGTGTCACGAGGATCAAGGATGCCCCATGCCACACCGTCAAGCTGTGTCGGAACCTCCAGGTCAAAGTACGGGATCTTCTTGGTAGGAGCGTTCAGGATAGCACCGCCCAGGATAGCGTCGATGATACCACGTGTGTCGCGGATAGAGATACGCTTGCCTGTGCCGTTCCAACCGGTGTTGACCAGATAAGCCTTGGCACCGCTCTTCTCCATCTTCTTAACCAGCTCCTCGGCATACTTGGTAGGATGCAGCTCAAGGAATGCCTGGCCAAAGCAAGCTGAGAATGTAGGAGTAGGCTCAGTGATACCGCGCTCGGTACCGGCCAGCTTAGCTGTGAAACCTGACAGGAAGTAGTACTTGGTCTGCTCAGGGGTCAGGATTGATACGGGAGGCAGAACGCCGAATGCATCGGCTGACAGGAAGATGACGTTCTTGGCGTCGGGACCTGCGCTCTTGCCGTTTACCTTTTGGGCAATCTTCTCGATGTGATTGATAGGATATGATACACGGGTGTTCTCAGTTACGCTCTTATCGGCAAAATCAATCTTGCCGTCCTTGTCAACGGTAACGTTCTCAAGGAGTGCGTTACGACGGATTGCGTTGTAGATATCAGGCTCTGACTCCTTGTCAAGGTTGATAACCTTGGCGTAGCAGCCGCCCTCAAGGTTGAACACGCCCTCATCGTCCCATCCGTGCTCGTCATCACCGATGAGCAGACGCTTGGGATCAGTTGAAAGGGTGGTCTTACCAGTACCGGACAGACCAAAGAATATTGCGGTGTTCTTACCCTGCATATCAGTATTGGCTGAGCAGTGCATTGAAGCGATACCCTGCAGAGGCAGATAGTAGTTCTGCATTGAGAACATACCCTTCTTCATCTCACCACCGTACCAGGTGTTGATGATAACCTGCTGACGTGACTTTGTGTTGAAAGCAACACAGGTATCTGAGTTCAGACCCAGCTCCTTGTAGTTCTCAACCTTAGCCTTGCTGGCGTTGAAGATAACAAAGTTGGGCTGGAACTTCTCAAGCTCATCGGCTGTGGGCTGGATGAACAT
>JAGCPB010000087.1 GCA_017642425.1 Bacteroidaceae bacterium | reverse complement strand
TGTATTCAGCCATATCAAATCCGCCAAATGGAAATAACGGTCTCCCATATAAACTGTCTGGTTAACCCATGAGCAGACAAGGAATGTGATATATTGGGCTATGGCAAATGATAATAGCAGTATGATTAGAACTTCGGCTACCAGCATAAACGTAAGACTACTCTGTCTGGCTCCCAGGCTATATTGGATGATGTTGGCCCGGTTACGCTGCTTGAGCACCATTACCAGATGCTTGAGGTAATTTGTTACAGCAACAAGGAGAACCAGAATGCTCAATATGCTAAGTAAAGCTTTTCCTATTCTGTCGCTGGGATCATCATAGAATCCGGCCAGTTGCAGAATCTTCCTGTTTCCCTCACCATCATCTACCAAGGTAACGCTCAGCCTGTCGTTTATATCATTTACGTCGGCTCCCTCCTTAAGTACAACATCGACATTGTAAAATGTAAAACCTTGGATCTTCCAGTCCTGAGCACTGAAAAAAACGTCATAACCACAGCTGCGACGCCATTTGTCATCACGCACCACATTTACAATCTGATATTCTCTGCCTATCCGGTAGGTCTCAGTCTTGACAAGACATTGGCTTATATCCTTGTCATAACCCATGCGCTTAAGAAGTGACTCCGATACTACTATCTCATTCTCGTTCTGTGGCACTCTGTCACCATACAAAAAAGAGAGATTCCAGTATTTGAAATAATCGCCATCAACATAAACTCCTTTTACCGGCCCCATTCCATATACCTTGACCGAATCGGCAAAAGACAAATGGGCCGACATGCCACCGCCTACACTTACAGATTCTATTTCCGGCAAATCCAACAGAGTCTTGTAATCCAGGTATGGCAACTGTGAGCGGTATATCCTATCCTGTTGCCCCACATGGTTTCCCGGTATTGTCATGCAAACAAACCGGCTCCGTTTGTGACCGGGCAGCCGGTTCTTAAAGAAATCATCATAGTTGATGCCATAGAACAGCATGGAGAACATTGCTGTACCTATAGCGAGACAGCAAACACTGAGCAGACTGTAAACCCAGTTGCCACAGATGCTCCTCCATGCAGTCTTAATGTAATGCAAAAACATTGCGTCGTTTTTACAGCGGCAGTTCCTTTACGATGCTTCCGTCAAAGAGGTTGATGATACGGTTGGCGTACGATGCATCGTGACGGCTGTGGGTTACCATTACGATGGTGGTTCCCTGCTGGTTGAGTTCCTTCAAGAGGTTCATAACCTCCTGACCGTTCACTGAATCCAGGTTACCGGTGGGCTCATCGGCCAATATCAGCTTGGGGCCTGCTATTACGGCACGGGCAATGGCTACGCGCTGCTGCTGACCACCGCTCAGCTGATTGGGGAAATGTTTCTCGCGGTGCGAAATGTTCATGCGCTCCATAACCTCCTCGGCGCGGCGGCGACGCTCCTTGGCGGGCACACCCATATAAAGCAGCGGCAGCTCTATGTTTTCACGCACGTTAAGCTCATCAATCAGGTTAAAGCTCTGGAACACAAAGCCTATCACGCCCTTGCGCAAGTCTGTCCGATGATTCTCATCAAGATCTGCAACCTCAACTCCCTGCAGTTTGTAACTGCCCTTGGTGGGGTTGTCCAGCAAACCAAGGATATTAAGAAGGGTTGACTTACCGCAACCTGACGGGCCCATGATGGCCACAAACTCACCGTCGGCAACCGTGAACGATACATCATTCAAAGCCCAGGTCTCAACTTCCTCCGTACGGAAGATCTTCTGTAAATTCTGTACTTCAATCATATTTCAAATTATTAGGTTATTGATTACTTATTTCTGACTCAAAATTATCCCTCAACTACTCCATTCTCCAAGAAAAAACATCAAAATCGTACTTTCCGCCCCAAAATCGTCTAATTTTTTGACACTCACTCGCTCTTGATGACATCGGCCGGATTCTCGCTGGCGGTCTTGACAACCTTATGGATAACGGTAAGGCCGATAACAATGACCGTTGCAGCAAATATCCCTGCATATATCCACCAGCTTATTGTAGCCTGACGCGGGAATTTCTGTATCCACTGATGCATTATCAGATAACCTGTGATAAAGGCTGCGCCCATGGATATTGCTATCACTGCACCGTATTCTTTTGTGAATATTGACAGGATATCCCTGACTTTGGCACCATGAACCTTGCGGACCGCTATCTCACGGCGGCGCTCCAGACAGGCCAGACTTATCATGGACCACACACCGAATATGGATATCATGATGCAGATTACTCCCATGATAAGAATCAGGTTCTTAAGGTGCTTATCCTTCTCAAGACCTTTAAAGTACTGGTCCTCCGTGAAAGAAATCTCATATGTGCAATCCATTTCGTCAAACATCTCCGACAATTGCTTTTTCAGCTCTTTCTTGAAACCGTGTTCATATCGGACAAGATATGCCGCATGCGGAGCTACCAACAAGCCTGACAGATCGCCCATTATTGATGCCAACTTGTAATTGGTAGGAGTACAGAGGATAAAGTTGATATTCTCTCCCTCATATGTATTGGGGAACATATCTTTTATCACTGCAATTACATGATAACTGTCCTTTACCATAGGCGGATTAAGGTCAAACGGATTGCGCTGCAGCCTGCTTTCTATGGTGACGACGGGATCATCCGATACCGGTCCAAGACCCAGCTTCTTGCTGAGACTCTCAGTAATGACCACCTCGTTATCCATTACAGGACGGTCGGTAGGAATCATTCCGTCAATGACTGTTACATCAAGCACTTCAAGACCCTTTTCGTCAAGCATGCCCAGAGTACTGTAGGCGCAACTGTCAATATCATTGATACGGCTTACATCCGACTTGAGTTTTCCAACCTGAGAGAGCAGATAATAGTCGCCGTAACCGCTTATGACCTGAGTTACCTGAGGCAATGACGCCAACTTCCCGGTCACGCCATACTCGTTCTCATATTTCTCCTGGTAATTGACATTGGACATTGCGTCCTGCTTGTCAATAAGGTCTCTCATCTCTTCATCACTTCCACCGGCAAAATTTCCCGATATTATGTCAAGAAGCGTAAGCGCACCCGTCGGAGACAACTTGATTACAGCCTGGTCATTGACCTTGAGACCCCAGTTCTGGTTTCTCAGATAATTGAACTGGTGCAGCATCACACAGGTGATGAAAGCAAACAGGATACCGGTGAACAGCTGCAATCCCACGCTCAGTTTCCTGAACAATCCGTTCCGGCGTGAATCCGATATGGTATCACGGATGCTCCTGCGTCTTATCACATATACACTTAATACACACAGCAACAAGGATATCAGGAATACTGCCAGCATAAGTACAATACTGCTTGTTACAAGGAAGCCGGCCGGCATGGTGATATCAACAAGCCTGATATACGGCTCCTTGAGAACCCATATCAATAACATTCCTATTAAAAGTCCGGCTATTACCAGAATTGACATTTCAAAAGAGAACATCCTGATAAGGTCTTTCATTGATGCGCCGTGTACTATACGGAGTGCAGCCTCACGGTCACGTCCCTTGAGGGTATTTATAAAGAATATAAGGATATTGAAAAGTGAGCATAACATAATGAGAATGCTGGCCATACAGAACAGGCTCATTGTCCTGTAACTGACATATGACATCTCCTTGATGGCATTCAGGTGTACATCTTTTATTGGAATGAAAGGATTGACGGAACCCAAAGCATCAAGTATTGATGCATTTAGTAGTGCATAGGCATTCTGACTTTTCCTTAGCAAATCCATCAACTCGATAGGATCGGCCCCCTCCTTGAGTTTAAAGAAACAGTTGGATTGTATCATCTTGTTAAGGTTCTTATAAAACATCAATCCACTCATATTACTGGTGTCAACATCATATAATACCTCACGATATGACATCACATCAAACTGAAGTATGGTAGGTTTACTGAAATCTTTAAGGACAGCAGCAACTGTCCTGCCGTCAATGCTTTGACCTATCGGATCGTTATCGGCAAATAACTTTTTCGCGTATTTTTCGGATATGGCAATCAGATTGGGGTCACCAATGAAAGACCAGTCTCCCTTTTTAAGTTCTATACCAAAAAACTCACAGAACACAGAGTCCACCTGAATCTCAAGATAACCCTCATGCTCTTTCTCATATCTGAAATATGTTGTCTGGGCCACATCCAGAGCCTCTGATATACCGCGTATTCCCTGATTTCCGGCCTTGGTTAATATATCGTCATATTTCTGTGAATACTGATCTGCTACGGGATTTGTCTCGTATGTCGGTTTTAACGTATAGATACGGTCCGCATCCTTATGGAACCGGTCAAACGAGTTCTCGTAATAGAGCCATACAGAGGAGAGACTGAGGCAAACAAAACCGGCGGCAAGACCGATTACACTGACCGTGTTCTGCAGAGCGAACTTACGGATGTTGCGGATAGCGATTTTAAGGTAATGCAAAAACATGATAAGGACTGTTTTGAATTATTTGTTGTTTCTGTGTCAAAAGTACTCTGCCTATAGACCTTTTTCCAACTATTAAAGGCAAAATCGACTTTTTCAGGCTGAAATTGTCTAATAATTTGACACCTACTCACTTTTTATCACATCGGCGGGATTCTCACGGGAAATACGGCCTATCTTGAAACCTATCGTCATGCTGACAAACACCACCATTATCAGCAATATGAACAGGTAGAACAGGATTGCATAACCTGCACCTTTCTCAAACGGCCTGTTGTTCAAGATGGCCACTTTTATTAAGAAGGCGCTTATGGGAATTGAAATCACTGAT
>JAGCPB010000009.1 GCA_017642425.1 Bacteroidaceae bacterium | reverse complement strand
TGACCGCTGAGCTTGCTGAGGCTCACATCAAGGCTGGTGCCAAGAAGGTTATCATGTCTGCTCCTTCAAAGGATGCTACTCCTATGTTCGTTTACGGTGTTAATGACAAGACTTACGCTGGTCAGACCATCATCTCCAACGCATCTTGCACCACCAACTGCCTTGCTCCTATCAGCAAGGTCCTGAATGACAAGTTCGGTATCAAGCGCGGTCTTATGACAACCGTACATGCTGCTACCGCTACCCAGAAGACCGTTGACGGTCCTTCAAAGAAGGATTGGCGCGGTGGCCGTGGTATCCTGGAGAACATCATTCCTTCTTCAACAGGTGCTGCCAAGGCTGTAGGTAAGGTTCTTCCCGTTCTGAACGGCCGCCTGACCGGTATGTCACTCCGCGTTCCCACATCAGACGTATCATTCGTTGACCTGACCGCTGAGCTTGAGAAGCCTTGCACATACGATGAGATCTGCGCTGCAATGAAGGAGGCTTCAGAGGGCGAGCTCAAGGGTATTCTGGGCTACACAGAGGATGCAGTTGTTTCAACTGACTTCCGTAACGATCCTCATACCTCTATCTTTGACGTTAAGGCAGGTATCCAGCTTGATCCTACCTTCGTTAAGGTTTGCGCATGGTATGACAACGAGTGGGGTTACAGCAACAAGGTTTGCGAAATGGCTCGCGTTATCACAAAGTAAAATGCAAGCCGAGAGTAGAAGCAAGTTTACTTGTTTATACCGAGGCGAAGCTTTTACTCAAGGCCGTAGGCCTTAAGTAATTATACCTTTATAAAAGAATCCTCGCAGCAATGCGGGGATTTTTTTTTATCTTCGCACCTAACTATGCAGAATTACGACCTGATAACCGTACTTGGTCCTACGGCCTGCGGCAAGACAAAGCTGGCTGTGGCATTGGCAGACCGTGTGGGCGGCGAGATACTGAGCGCCGACAGCCGTCAGGTCTATCGCGGCATGGACATAGGTACGGGTAAGGATCTGGCCGATTATGAAATCAACGGCCACCATATTCCGTATCATCTGATAGATATTGCAGAACCTGGCAGCAAATACAACGTGTATGAGTTCCAGGGAGATTTCCTTAAGGCTTATCGGGGAGTGGTGGAGCGCGGCGCACAGCCGATAATGTGCGGTGGAACGGGACTTTATCTGGAATCGGTACTGCGTGGATACCGCCTTATCCCAGTGCCTGAGAATCCGGAGCTGCGCAAGTCTTTGCAGGGCAAGACACTGGCAGAACTCACTGAGATTCTCAAAGGTTACAAGACTCTGCACAATACTACCGATGTGGACACCACCAAGCGTGCCATACGTGCCATTGAGATAGAGGAGTGCTACAGGAATACACCGGTGGAGGCAGGCGGATTCCCGCAACTTAAGAGTCTGAACATAGGGATAGAAATAAGCCGCGACATGAGGCGTGAACTGATTAGCAGCCGTCTGGAACGTCGCTTGCAGGAGGGCATGATTGATGAGGTCAAGGGCTTGCTGGATCGTGGTGTTCCAGCCGATGATCTTATTTATTACGGACTTGAATACAAGTATGTTACGCTGTATGTGACAGGACAGCTTGAATATAAATATCTGCTGCAGGAGCTGGAAGTGGCCATCCACCAGTTTGCCAAGCGGCAGATGACCTGGTTCCGGGGTATGGAACGTCGCGGGATACATATAGAATGGATTCCGTTTGAATGGTCCATGGAAGACAAGGTTAACCGAATTGTTGAACTAATGGAAAAAAGACCATGACTGTTGAAGAAGAGAGGTGGGGAATAGTATATGTGCCCCGTGCAGGAGTGAGCAACTCACTCAAGAGGTGGGAGCAGATAAGGGAATATCTGGAGTTCCGCAAGGTCAAGTATGACGTTGTGCAGTCTGAGGGCGAGGGTTCTATAGAACGCATAACCCGCATGCTGATAGACAGCGGCCACAAGACAATCGTGGTCGTGGGCGGTGACGAGGCTCTGAATGATGCCATAAACGCCATCATGTTCTCGCCCCGTGAGATTCGCCAGAACCTTACGTTCGGCATTGTTCCCAACGGAATAGGCAATGACTTCGGCAGTTTCTGGGGATTGGAAGTTGATAACTACAAGAAGGCCATTCACAGCATAATAGAGCATCGGACCAGAAAGATAGATGTAGGATATTGCTCGTTCCAGCAGGACGGCATGGAGAAGGTCCGTTATTTCCTTATGGCTGTTAACATTGGTCTGGGAGCTCAGGCCATACGCCTGTCGGATATCTGCAAACGGTTCGGTAAGAAGAATCCTGCATACCTGCTGGCCATTTTCAGCCTGTTCAAGGAGCGCAAGCAGTACAAGATGCGCATCAAGGTTAACAGCGAGGAGATAAATGACAAGATCATGACCATCTGCATAGGCAACTCCCGCGGTTACGGAATGACGCCGAGCGCTGTGCCTTATAACGGATGGCTGGACCTTTCGGTAGTATATAGGCCCAAGTTCTGGCAGACCATACGCGGACTCTACATGATTCTGCACAACAAGTTCCTCAATCATGAGCAGGTACGTCCGTACCGCACCAAGCAGATTGAGATTCTGGATGCTGACGGCACGCTGACCTGCATTGACGGCCGTACGCTGAACCATACATTCCCGCTCAAGGTTTCACTTGAGCCGGCAGTTATAAACTTCATAATCCCCTGATAAAATGGCACTTTTCAAGAAATCAGCCAATTTCTTCCTGCTGGCAGGTCCTTGCGTTATAGAAGGCGAGGATATGGCTATGCGCATAGCAGAGAAGTGTGTTGATATAACCTCACGTCTGGACATCCCGTACGCATTCAAGGGCTCGTTCAAGAAAGCCAACCGCTCGCGCATTGATTCATTCACCGGAATAGGCGATGAAAAGGCATTAAAGATACTTGCCCGCGTACGCAAGGAGTTTGGAATTCCTGTAGTGACCGACATTCATCGTGAGGAGGATGCCGTTATGGCAGCCGAATATGTGGATATACTCCAGATTCCGGCATTCCTGTGCCGTCAGACAGACCTTCTTGTGGCTGCTGCGCGTACAGGCAAGACCGTGAACATCAAGAAGGGCCAGTTCCTTGCACCCGATGCCATGCAGTTTGCAGCCCAGAAGGTGGTCGATGCAGGCAATAAGAACATAATGCTGACTGAGCGCGGCACCACATTCGGTTATCAGGACCTGGTGGTTGATTTCCGTGGTATCCCCGAGATGCAGAAGTTCGGTTTTCCAGTGGTAGTGGACTGCACACATTCACTGCAGCGTCCCAACCAGACCAGCGGAGTGACAGGTGGCCAGCCTGAACTAATTGAGACAATATCAAAGGCTGCAGTGGCAGTAGGAGCCGATGGTCTCTTCATGGAAACGCATCAGAATCCAGCCGAGGCCAAGAGTGACGGCGCCAACATGCTTCCGCTTGACTTGCTTGAACCTCTCTTAACTAAGCTTGTAAGGCTACGTGCCGCGTTGTGATACAATAAAGGCTCGCAAATTTGCGAGCCTTTATTCATTCAATCAATCATTTCAAATCCGGTGTAGGGAACCAAAGCTTTAGGAATCTTGATTCCGTCCGGTGTCTGGTTGTCCTCCAGGATTGCCGCCACTATGCGGGGCAGAGCCAAGGCGGAGCCGTTCAGAGTGTGGCAGAGCTCGGCCTTCTTCTCGCCGGTCTTGCGGTAGCGGCACTTGAGGCGGTTGGCCTGATATGTGTCAAAGTTGGATACTGACGATACCTCAAGCCAGCGTCCCTGAGCCTCGGAATATACCTCAAAGTCATAGCAGATGGCCGATGTAAAGCTCTGGTCACCGCCGCACAGACGCAGTATGCGGTAGGGGAGTTCCAGCTTCTGTAGCAGGCCCTCTACGTGTGCCAGCATCTCCTTGTGGCTTTCGGCTGAGTGCTCGGGAGTATCAATGCGTACAATCTCAATCTTTGAGAACTCATGCAGACGGTTCAGACCGCGTACATCCTTGCCGTATGAGCCGGCCTCGCGACGGAAGCACTGTGTGTAGGCGCAGTTCTTTATGGGCAGCTGCTTCTCATCCAGAATCACATCGCGGTAGATGTTGGTTACGGGAACCTCGGCGGTAGGAATCAGATAGAGGTCATCAACCTCGCAGTGGTACATCTGGCCCTCCTTGTCGGGAAGCTGTCCTGTGCCGTAACCTGATGCAGGATTTACAACTGTAGGGGGCATGATTTCGGTATAACCGGCCTTGTTTGCCTCGGCCAGAAAGAAGTTTATGAGTGCGCGCTGCAGCTGTGCACCTTTTCCTATATATACGGGGAATCCGGCACCTGTAATCTTGACACCAAGGTCAAAGTCAATCAGGTTATACTTCTTGGCAAGTTCCCAGTGAGGAACCTTGGCCTGGCTGTTCTCTGGATTGCATGTCCAGTTGCCTACTGTATCCTGTCCTATTACACACTCTTTGAGGTTTGACTTTACCACCCAGTTGTCCTCGGCGCAAGTACCTTCCGGTACCTCGGGGTAAGGTATGTTGGGAATGGTGCAGAGTAGGGCGGTCAGATCATTTTCGGCCTGCTCTTTCCTGGCCTCAAGTTCTGCAGCGGCAGCCTTCAGTTCTGCAACCTTTGCCTTGGCCTGCTCGGCCTCATCCTTGTTGCCTGCCTTCATGGCCTGTCCAATCTTGGCGGCAAGAACCTTACCCTCTGCAAGATTGTTGTCCAACTGTGCCTGGGCCTTCTTCCTGTCATTATTCAGGCTGATGGCCTGGGCAATAGCCTCCTCTGCATTCTTGAAATGCTTTTTCTTAAGACCTGCTATAACAAGTTCGGTCTGTTCTGTAATCTGTTTGAGTGTGAGCATCGGGAAATAATTGCTTTTAAATTAAAAAAGGCTCACGCTGAGTGAGCCTCTTTTATGTAGTTTGGTTTATCAGGCCTCAGCAGTCTCCTGAACGGGGATTACTGAAACATAACTTCTGTCCTTGCGGCCTTTCTTGAACTGAACTGTTCCATCAACCAGAGCGAACAGGGTGTGGTCCTTACCCATACCGATGTTTTCGCCCGGATGATGCTGTGTTCCGCGCTGACGAACTATGATGTTACCTGCTTTTGCATACTGTCCACCCCAAATCTTAACGCCCAGGCGCTTGCTGGCAGACTCACGGCCGTTCTTAGAACTACCTACACCTTTTTTATGTGCCATATCTTTCTAAATTTTAGGGTTATGCTACTACTTCCTTTACCAGAAGCTCTGTGAACTGCTGGCGGTGACCGTTCAGCTTACGGTAACCTTTTCTTCTTCTCTTCTTGAAGACAATCACCTTGTCACCCTTAACGAGTGCGGTCTTGACCTCACATACTACCTTTGCACCGTCAATGGTGGGGGCACCAATGGTAACCTGTCCATCGTTGTCAGCCAGAAGGATTTTGTCAAACTCAACATTTGCACCGGCCTCAACGTCCTGAATGTGGTGCACGAACAGCTTCATTCCCTGTTCAATCTTGAACTGCTGTCCCTGAATTTCAGCAATAACGTACATTAAATCTTGCTTTTATCCGTTTCTCCGTGGGGTGGCCCGCCCTCTGTGGCAGACACTTCTCAAACCTCTGCGGCACTAATCGGGCGCAAAATTAGTATTTTACACC
>JAGCPB010000086.1 GCA_017642425.1 Bacteroidaceae bacterium | reverse complement strand
CCTGATTGACCTTGATTTTAACGGCCATACCAATAACCGCCGATACATCCAGATGGCGTTGGCCTGTTTCAAGCCCGGTTTTATTAATGCATACCGCCCGGATATGCTCAATATAAGGTTCATTCATGAGTCCCTGATGGGTGATACCGTAAGGACCGCTAATTACCCATCTGATGATGACAATACGTTCATAGGCATTTCAACCAACGGTCAGGGGCAGGAACTGTGCCGTGTTACAAGCCACTGGAGGGAACGGGAGCCGCTGTCGGACATTTCGGATTTCAATTATATAAGGAATAAGTAGTACAAAGGACAGACCCCTTTGTATCATTTTTATTGTTGTGTAAATCCGGAAATACAATTATCTTTACTCCATTACTAATCATAATCAATTAATCAGGACTATGAAGATTAAAGCAGTAAAGTTCAGGAAAGACGGGTTCTACAGTCAGCCGTTTGCCTTTGGCGGTGAGGATGGCCCGCAGAATTATGACATCAACATCCGCTATCGCGGCAGTTTGCAGAATTACCTTATAGATACCGGCACCGAGGTGATACTGGTGGATACCGGACTCCCCGCAGGAACGCCTATGGAGGTGCCCGATGCCAAATCACTTGCCTTTACAGGAGTTGATATATGCAGTTACATGGATGCCTTAAAGGCTTTGGGATACAAGCCTGAACAGGTAACCAAGATACTGCTTACACATAAGCATGCCGACCACTCGGGCGAGCTCCGCTCATTCCCCAACGCAAAGATTTTTGTCAATGCCGATGAGTTATCGGCCGCAGAACTACAGGGTATTGTCAATATCGTTCCTGTAGAATTCACGGACGGTCCATATAAGAACTTTCCGGCCAGCCAGAAGATTGCCGACGGCATCTACCTTATCAAGGCTAAGGGCCATACCAACGGCAACAGCATTGTGATTGTGGAGAATGCAGGCAAGTACTACATGATTCACGGCGATATCACCTATGTGGATGAGGCTCTGTATGAGAACAAACTCTCAGTAGTGTATGATGACCTGCCTGCTGCCCGTGACACTATGGACCGCATCCGCGAGTTTATCCGCAACAATCCCACGGTTTATCTCTCCACGCACACGCCTCAGGGTTATGAAAATCTGGAGGCTGACCGCATAATGGATCTGGATAATCCGGTGGAGACCATACTGGCGGATGTGGATTTTGGCAGCGTGGAGGCATCGGGCAAATATGTATGCTCGGTATGCGGCTACGTTTATGATCCGGCTGAGCACGACGGTGTACCGTTTGAGCAACTTCCCGACGATTGGCGCTGCCCCCGCTGCAAGCAACCCAAGGAAAAGTTCAACAAAGCCTGAAAATAGTACAATTGGGGTCAGGCCCCTTTTGTATCATTTTTCAGGCTTTAATTGACGAATTGATAATTCAAGAAGCGTCCAAGTCAGATTTTGGACGCTTTTTTGTTAAAATGATACAAAAGGGGCCTGACCCCAATTGTACTGTTTTTGTATCTTTGGCGAAAATATTTTGAGATGGAGAATTTTGAGACAGAGAGATTAAGGTTTAGGGCTTGGACGGAGGCCGATGCGGAGGATTTGTTCCTGTGTGCATCGGATCCTGATATTGGCGAGCGTGCCGGCTGGCCTCCGCATAAGACGGTTGATGACAGCCTGATGGTAATTAAGAATATCTTTTCTAACGGTCACACCTGGGCGCTGGAGCTCAAGGAGACCGGCCATGTGATAGGGTGTATGGGCTATTACACTCATACTGAGAGCAATATAGAGATTGGTGAGCAGGACGTTGAGGTGGGGTACTGGATTGGTAAGCCGTACTGGAACAAGGGGCTTTGCACCGAGGCCCTGCGCGCCATGATAGACTACTGTTTCCGCAGGAGAGGGTACAACAACATCTGGGCCGATTACTTTGTGGATAATCCTGCATCGGGCCGTGTGATGGAGAAATGCGGGTTCCGTGACACCGGCCGCACCAACATCCTGAGCAAACTGTATCACAGCGATTCCCGTCCCGTAAAGATCATGAAACTATTTAATTGGTACGTGGCCGGGACCGAGGGGAAACCGACTCTTTTGCTGTTGCCGGGACTGGGGGTATCGTACCAGATATTCTTTCCGCTTATTGAATTGCTAAAGGAGGAGTTCCGGATTTATGCTTTCCAGGTGGACGGATTTACTCTGGGCCGATGCACGCGGTTTGATTCTGTCGATGGACAGGCCGGACGTGTTATTGATTTTATACGTACGCAGTGCGGCGGGCATGTGGATTGTATCTACGGTCTGTCGCTGGGCGGCAAGATATTGTCACGCGTGCTTGAGCGTAATGAGGTGACGGTTGACCATGCAATCATGGATGCCGCCCCGCTGTTGCCGCTGCCCCGTTGGCTGGAGGGACCTCTGCGCTATTACCAGAGTTTCAACGTGTGGACCTGCTATCACTGGACCGGATTCTGGCGTTTCGTATTCCACTCACACTATTTTGACGTGCTGT
>JAGCPB010000085.1 GCA_017642425.1 Bacteroidaceae bacterium | reverse complement strand
GTCCCATACGCACCGCACAAAAATGCCCTACAAGCCTTGTAGGGCATTTCTATTTAAAAAACCTTGTTAAAACCTTGTTACATCTGAAAATGTTTTACCCCCTCTACAGCATATCTGTAACAAGGTTTTAGATAATAACCAGAATTTTTTTAGGAACCTTTCTCAAAATGAATGACCGGGGGCTATCACAGCCTCCGGTCAAATAGATACTTATAACGATGATTTTATGTCAACCATCGTTGTATGCAAAGGTAATCAATTTCTTAATACCGCATAATAGTAGTACCTTTGCTATATACATAAAATCATAAGTACCATGAACATTATTCTCACCCCTGCAGTCTCAAGCTTCTACTTGAGCCACCGTAATCCAAATCCAAGTCTTGATGAACTTACCTATCTCACCGGTATAGTAGATGGAATCCATGCCGCTCTCACAGACTCCATCAAAGACACACCGTTCATCACAATCACCAAGTTCGCTGCTCCTATAGACAAATCCATCCCCAAGATAGACACTCTATCCCGGAACACCCCGCCATCCTCCAAACTGCTGATAGCAGTAGGCCTTAACGCCTCAATTGATGATGGCCACTACCATACGTCAAGAGGCTGGTCAGTCTGCAACAATTCAGTCAGCAAGCAATCAGATATTATCGCCCTGTCATTGGCCACCGCCGCTCTCCAAACTCTAGGCTCAATGGCAGCATCTCCACAAGACCAGTTCCCAAGTCAGCGGTACCTCAATTTATCAGCCATCTTAGCAGAACTCAAAATCCCTGCAGCTCTCACTTTGAATCTCTATCAGGATAACGTGAGGGACGCAGCGTATATACTCAGCAGCACCGGCCGCCAAGCCATCATAGACCTTCACATCAAAGGAATCCTGGAGTACCTTGCTCTCAGCTCATAAACAAAGCACCCTTCCAGCACTTTTTCCAGCTGGATCCGTCAAACGCATAATCGTCAAGACGGTTACTCAGATACTCGAAGTAATGATCAAAAGCAAGTGAGAATATGTAATCAAAGTCCGTAGGCTTGAAATTACTGTTATAAGCACATACGAACGATGCATATCTGTTTATTGCGTCAATGACATTGTCTTCATCATTGACTCTTGCAATCAGCTCATCATCCTCCGGCACAATCTCATCCTCCTCCTTCAGCAGATAAGCAAGTGAAATATTAGCAATGATTTCTTTCACGGCTTCAGCGTCACTGTCAAACAAGAGCACTTTCATGGAATCCAGGTTTCTGTTATTTTCGTCAGAAACAAACTTCTCCATTTCAGGGTAAATTACAAATGACCTTTTTATCATCTTTGGTTATTAAAAAATAATGTGAGCGCCTCCTGCGTAGGGGTATAGGTACTGCTAATACCGTCAAGCCAACAACAAGGAAAGACGCCCACATTACACGGGTGTCCGTTCCCTTGTTGCACTGTAGCTTGTAGTTATAATTAGCAGTTTTCAACCCCTACATGCAATAAGCGAATTCTTCCAATTATCTTATGTACGTAGTTTACCGTGCAAACATCGGTAATCCGAGACAAATATAGATAAATCTTAGAATATCCTATGCTCTATTCTAAAATCAAGTTTTCAACCTTCAGAAGCCTATTGCACACTTTTTCCAAAAGTGTTACCTTTGCTATAAATCGTTAGCACCATGAAGAACACGAACACCATCCGCATCGTGGCCATCACCATCATACTTCTGATGACCATCAGCTGCCGCTCCACCAAGCAGATGAGCAGCACCCAGTCCACCATCTCCAGCAGCTTAACAATGACGATGGACAGCGCAGCGCAAAGCATCCTGAACACCCGGAAGACCACGACCATCATAACCTTTCTTCCGATGCAAACACCTGCGTTCACCAAACCCGCCGCACCCAATATCGCCCCGGGGCCGATACCCGCACCCTCCGATATCCCCGCACCAATCCGTGATCTCGCCGCCGCCCTCATGGGGCAGGGAGGAGGCACCATCATCATCACCCAGAATGAGCAGCTGCAGAACGATACAACCACCGTAATCCATACAACCAATGCAGAACAGACCCAAGATGAATCAGAGAGCAATGAAACTGAGTCCCAATCCAATCCGCCCCGGGCATCACCTGTCATAGACAAGATATTCTACATCTTCCTGCTCCTGGCCTTCATCATAGTAGTGCTTCAGGGGCGCAGGAATCAATAACACACCGTTCAAACAACCATATAAACACAACACAGCCATGAAATCAACCAACTACGCAACCCTGCTCATCAAAAGTTTCGAGCAGCTACGCCTCAACGCATACCTTTGCCCAGCCGGTAAGTGGACCATAGGCTACGGCCACACCGACGGCGTCAATCAGGGCATGCTCATCACCGAGAAGACCGCTGATGCCTTCCTTAAACAGGATATCAAGAATGCTGAAGCCGAAGTCAACCGCATCGATGCAGACCTCACCCAGGAACAGTTCGATGCCCTCGTCTCCTTCGTCTTCAACGTAGGTAAACAGAACTTCCGATATAGCACTCTGCGCAAGCTCGTAGAGCGTAATCCAAACGACCCAAAGATAGCCGATGAGTTCCGCCGCTGGATCTATGCCGCTGATAAGAAACTCCCCGGGCTCATCAAGAGGAGAGAGCAAGAAATCAAATTGTATTACTCATAATCAGACAAGCACCATGGATACACCAACCATAAACCTGATAACCGATTGCCTGGTACCGCTGATAACAGCAGCTGCAGGCTGGCTTGCCGGCAAGCGTAAGCGCCGCAATGACTTCCTCAAGAACATGCAGGAGTCCATCGATATCCTCTCGATGGAAAACAAGCGCCTGATAGAGGACCTCACGACCGTCAATCGTGAAGTCGTGGCCCTCCGCCGTGAGAACGGAGAACTCAAGACCTCCGTGGACCAACTCTGTAAGGAGAATGCCCAACTCAAAACCGAAGTTCAGGATCTGCGCAAGCAGCTAACCCAAGCACCTGCGTAACATCCGCTGCTTCGCATCGGTTCCGTCCCGTAACCATCACCTTTCACGAAAGCTGATGATTACGGGGCGGTCTGATATGGGCCGCAGCGCACCCAGCACCCCAATAAAACACAAAAAAGACTGCCGGAAACCATCATCATAGTCACCGGCAGTCTCCGTTATTAACCTAATTTACTACACTAATATCAAGTCCTGTATGCTCTCTAACATTGATTACATCTTCATAACCGTGCCGTTAG
>JAGCPB010000084.1 GCA_017642425.1 Bacteroidaceae bacterium | reverse complement strand
TACGGTAGATAACAAAACCACACTTGACTTTGAAGATGATGTCGCTCATGTAACTTGGGGAGGCAACTGGCGTATGCCTACTAGGGAAGAAATGGATGAGTTGCATGACAACTGCACTTGGGAATGGACAACTCTCAATGGTGTAAACGGATATCGTGTTACAAGTAAAAAGCAAGGTTATACTGACCGCTCCATATTCCTTCCCGCAGCCGGATATAAAGCAAACGGTCGATACCAATATGGTTCCAATGGAAACTATTGGTCGCGTTCGCTTATGACAGATCCTTATGGAGATGGTAGTGTAATATGTGGTACTGCAGCCTGTATCCGTTTTAATAATAATCAAGCTAATATTGGTTGGGAGGATCGAATGGCTGGTCTTTCTGTCCGCCCCGTCTGCCCGTAACATTATCAATTAAAAATGCATTATGAAAAAGACTGTCCATCATATAGCATTGACATGCATACTGGTATCAATCGGCCTTACTGTGAGTGCTCAACAGATACGATATCCTGTTGAATCAACACAGCCTTTCAATCTCAATACAATTAATAACAGTGCGTCTGTTGAAGAAGTCTTCCGCAGTAATCAGGACTTCGTAAAGTTTAAAGATAGCGACGTATTGATGATAAAAGGAAACGAAACGCATCAATTACCTGAAAACAGCAAGGTAGTATATAGTGAGGAATCTCAGGGAGTAGATAAAAATAAACTCCCTGAACATGAATACGTTGACCTGGGCTTATCAGTAAAGTGGGCCACCTGTAATGTTGGTGCTGAAAGACCCCAGGATAAAGGCGATCTTTTTGCCTGGGGTGAGACTGAGCCCAAGTCTGAATACACTATGTCCAATTATAAGTTCAGCATAAACGGCAGTTATGATGACTTTACCAAGTATAACTATAAAGACCGTAAGAACAGATTGGATCCTGAAAATGACGCGGCCCATGTAAAATGGGGTGGAAACTGGCGTATGCCCACAACAGGAGAATGGAAAGAGTTGGTTGTAAACTGTACCTGGATTTATGTAAAAAAGAAGGATGGCACCGAAGGGTTTCATATAACAAGTAATAAACGAGGCTATAGAGACCGTTCCATTTTTATTCCATATACAGTGTTCAGAGATTCTACAAGCGTTGAAGATGGTCAGTTTCCAGGCGATGGTCAGTATGGTGGGCTTTATTGGACATGCTTCCTGGTAGATGACCAACTTGTACTGCAGTTGAACGGAATATGTGATGCGTGGGGTATTTGGCTTGAACGGGATGTGAACTTTGACAGATCAATAGTACAACGCAACTTAGGCCGTGCTATCCGTCCCGTGTGCGAGTAACGCAAAACTCTCATTTATGGTTTATTATGAAAATGGGCCTTTAACTCAAGACGCATTTTCCGTATAAATCAGTTTAGAGATCAAACATTGCATTATGAGAAAGATTAAGATATGGTTCTCCCGTGGATGGTGGCATGTAGTATCTTGTGTATCGTTTTTGCTGCTGTCGTTGTTGTGCAATTCTTGTAAGAGTACCTCTTCGGTCAATCGTTCTCAGAATGAAAACAGAGAGACTGTTTCTGCAGAGAATGATTCTATTATTATGGATTTGGAACAACTAACTGCCGATATGATAGCAAAGGTCAAGGCGTATGAGAAAAATAGCAACTCACGTGTGATGACAGTTTATGGACCCCCATATGAGAATGGTGAGGAAGAACCCGTACTGGAAGTACCCTCAAAAAGAGCGCTTCGTAAAGCCAGAAAAGCAGGAAAGTAAATCCCCGGTTTAACAGAAAAGGAATTATGAGAAACAGAATTAAATGTTTTGCATTGGTATCCATGATGATGTCACTCTGCATTCCTATATTTGCCCAGAATGATTATGTTGATTTGGGCCTGAGTGTAAAATGGGGTACCGTAAATTTGGGTACCACTAATCTCAGACCGTTCGGATGGTATTGGACCTGGGCCGATGCTATGAACATAAAGACGACCGATGGCAGCCGCCTGGCTACAAAGGCTGAGTGGAATGAATTGCTTGATTACTGTACATGGGAATGGACAGAAAAAGACGGCAAGACTGGTTATCTGATTACAAGCAACATTGATGGATACAGGGACCGCAGCATATTCCTGCCCGCATCCGGCTGGCTGCAGGATGGTAATATAATGCGTCAGCACTCTTATGGCTCATATTGGACATCTACCCCCGGTGTCCAGTCCGAAGAGCAGGGTGCATACGGTTTCAATTTTATGAGTGACGGTACGGAATGGCACAGTGAGAACCGTTTCTCAGAGCAATCAGTACGCATGGTAATGCCTCTTTCAGAGAGTGAACTTACCGGTATTTCTCTTGAAATGGGGAATTTTAGAATGAGGCAGGCGTCGGTCATCAGGCTTAATGTTACTGCGGCTGACGGTAAACGTATTGTGAACAGTGCCTGCAAGTGGGTATCATCCGATGAAAACGTGGTTTCTGTTATGGATGACGGCTTGATTGTGGCCAAGAAACCAGGTGCTTGTGAAATTACGGCGATGGCTTACGGTAAGTCTGCCACATGCACCATTCACGTAACTCCGTATGATATTGAGTTTGTGGATTTGGGTCTGGGAGTGTTGTGGGCCACATGTAACCTGGGCGCCGACAAACCATCGGATTGCGGTGACTATTATGCGTGGGCCGAGATAGAACCCAAGGATGATTTCTATTGGGGAAACTACCGTTACTGCAGTACGGTTTCCGGTTCTAATGGGGTTCTGGACAAATATACATCCGGCGGAAAGACAGGGTTCTTACTCAAAGCCGACAATCTGGACCGTCTTGAAGCCATTGATGATGTTGCATCGGTTCTTTCAGGTGGAGAATGGTATATTCCCACATCACAGGATTTTGAGGAACTGAAAGAAAACTGCAAATGGAATTTAGTGAAGGTTAAGGGAGTAGAGGGTGTAGAATTTGAGAGTAAGGTTCCGGGCTATGAGGGTAAAAAGATTTTCATACCCTATTCAGGATGTATGATTGATGATGAGGTGAAAGGGCTTGGCAGCGAGTTCAAGCTCTGGTCATCAACACCAAGTAATAATTTAAGTGCATATCTCGACATTTGGATTGATACGTTATCAAGACATAGGTTTTTATCAAAAAAATTCATTATCCCGGAAGTGAGTGTCGGTTATATTAACAGGTTTATTGGAATGAATGTGCGTCCCGTCAAGAAGCATGATGCCGATATGTTCTCGGCAATATCATTGGCCGATGAACATCTTGACCTGCACTATGGTGAAATCAAACCGATGGTAGTGAGCATGCTTCCATCAGGCCGTGCTGTTAATGAAGGAAACATTGTCTGGAGTACATCAAATGCCGATGTGGCTGCTGTAGAGAACGGTTATCTGACTGCTGTGGGAACCGGCAGTTGTGAGATAACGGCCAGCTCAGAAGGTCATGAGGCTAAGATGACCGTTACGGTGACTCTGCCCGTGCCTGAGCCTGTTGACCTGGGACTAAGCGTCAAGTGGGCATCGGCCAACCTGGGGGCATCGGACCAGAATGAGGCGGGCGCCTTTTTTGCATGGGGCGAGACAAGCCCCAAGGCTGGATATTACTCGGGCAAGAACTACAAATTCGGACAGTATTCAACTGAGTGGACCAAGTACAATATGGGTTATGACTACATCTTTGCCGGTAATTATCCGATGCCTGATTATAAGGAGACGCTGGATGCCGAAGACGATGCAGCAGCAGTCCTGCTTGGTGACGGCTGGCGCATGCCTACGGCCGATGAACTTTGGGAACTCAGGACCAAATGTACCTGGACAATAGTTCAGGATACACTTAATATAGACAGGTATGGTTACATGACTATAAAATTCCACGGATATATAATTACCAGCAATGTTCCCGGATATGATGGACGGAGCATTTTTCTGCCGGCAGCCGGCCGCATGAGTGATTATTATTATCCATCCTGTGTAGACTCTGAATGGAGAGGGGAATTATGTTACTGGACATCAACTATGGACCAGAGCCTTGGTAGTACTAATCGTTTTACCGGTTGTAATATCAGGCCGGTAAAGGATGAGTCAGGGGCAGAACGCGTGAAACCGGAACCGGATCCCATAAAGCCTCTTACGCATAATGCTCAGGTGGACCTGGGATTAAGCGTGCTATGGGCAGACTGTAATGTAGGTGCAGAGAATCCTTGGGAGCGTGGCGCACGTATAGCCTGGGGCGAAACCACTGCGAAAACCTACTATTCACTCTACAACTATAAGCATGCAAAAGCATTTGTTGATGCAAGGAAATGGAAGTTCTCAAAATATACCTTGAACGTCAATTTAGACAACAATTCATATATTGACAATAAGACCAGTCTGGATATTGAGGATGATGCCGCCCATGTGAACTGGGGAGGAAACTGGCGTATGCCCACCAAGGAGGAGTGTATGGAACTGTTTGAAAAATGTGAGTGGAAAGAGACGACCTTAAACGGTGTAAAAGGCTATAGGGTTACCAGTAAGGTTCGCGGATATACGTCAAACTCCATATTCCTTCCCTGCACATCAGTCTTTGCATTGCTGTTTGACGATGGAAATTATTATGACACAGGTTGTTATATGACCTCTGAATTGGGCCAGTTTACGACCGAATGTGTGGCGTTGTATTTTGATCCTGTCTCTTCCGGAGGTTCCGATGATAAAAGGACTTATTACAAACCAAGGAAAGATAAGGATGGTGATTTGTGGTCAAAGATTCGGATAGCGTCAGTCAGTAGGATAAAAGGCGCTTTTGTTCGTCCGGTCTGTCCGCGGTAACCCAGTTTGTTTTAAGTTTTTTAGTGAAAATGCGCCTTTAACACAAGACGCATTTTCATTATAAATCAAATTAGATAACAAAAAACAGAATCAATAGCATTATGAGAAAAAGAGTCCTCTTGCTTGCATTGACATCCATGCTGATGTCACTCTGCGTTCCAACCTGTGCCCAAAAAGACAAGACCATATCTGAGTGTTATGTCATTGAAATAGGAACGATATCGGACCACAACAGGGCAAGACCTGCTTACAGGGAAGAATTCACTAAAAAGACTTACCAAGTCCCAGAAGGGATTACTGTCAAAGAACTGATTCTCAGCCTGCCGGGTATTAAAAGAAACATTTTGGGCAGGTTTATGGCGAAAAAAAGTAAAAAGACCATACGCTGTATTCATTTCAATAGTCAATGGGTTTCTGAAGATAACATCGATCATCTGTATTATACAAATGATACTAAACTCAAAATATCACCGTACGCTACAGAATCCCCTTGTAGGAATTATTCAGAAGATACTAAACTCAACAGTGGAACTGCCTTTGTGAAAATAAAGAATAGATCGAGCAGCCGGCGGCGCCATGGTGCAGATATTGTAATAGAGTATTATCAGGATGTACCGTATGACATGATTGGTGGTAACTCTGATTATGTTGACTTGGGTTTGGGCGTAAAATGGGCTACGCGTAACGTTGGTGCTTCCGGACCGGAAGAAATAGGCGGATATTATTCCTGGGGTGAAACAGAAAGTAAGTTGGGTGGCAGTTGGCGCATGCCCACATCAGATGAGATTAGTGAACTCATAGAAAACTGTACCTGGACCTGGGCATCGGTGAACGGTGAGATAGGTTTCCTCATAACAAGTAATAAGCAAGGTTACACTGACCGTTCCATTTTCCTTCCTTATTACTATGCCGGTACTTCGGGCGATGTGGGCTACTGGTCCGGTTCGTTCAATGCCAACTCCAATGATATTGATGCTACTGCCTGCCTTTGGGTCTGTTTTGATGGCCACATAAGATCAGGCTACTGCTACCGCCATTGGGAGCTGCCTGTCCGCCCCGTCTGTCCATAATTGCTTACACAACCAAAAAAAAGAGAACAGCCTGTATTCTATTTTTGTTTTTTCTTACCTTTGAGAGATATTTAAAACAGAAGAACTATGCTGTTGTCTTCAAGCGGTATTGCAGTGACATCGTTCGCTGCCCCCGAGGTGTGGAGCGCCCTCGTTCAGGTGTTTATCATTGCGCTGGCTGTGCTGGCCGGTAACATATTGCGCCGCAAAGTAAAGATTCTCCGCCGCAGCCTCATTCCATCGGCCCTTTTGGGTGGTTTGATTATCTTGTTGCTCAAGATGTGGGCCGATTTCAACGGAACTATAGACAAGCGTTTCATGGAGACGGTAACCTACCATGCACTTGCATTGGGCTTTATTGCAATGTCACTGCGTCCATCCAAGGAGACCGACCGTGCCAATACCCGCACGGTTATCGATACCGGTACACTGACAATAGCAACCTATATCATTCAGGGTATTTTCGGTCTGCTCATAACCATCCCGATGTTCCTTTGGTGGCGTAATCCTGCTGCCGGCAATGACATCTTCTACTCCGGCGGTCTGCTGCTGCCAATGGGTTACGGACAGGGCCCAGGCCAGGCGCTGAACTTTGGTACCATCTACCAGTTGGGTGCAGCCGATCAGGGTATCAGTTTCCACGGTATAGACTTTGGCCTTTCAATCGCTGCCATCGGCTTCCTGGTAGGTAGTGTGGTTGGCGTGGTTTATATGAATATCCTTAACCGCAAAAAGAAACTCACCATTCACGAGAATATCACAGAGAGCAAGCATACTCTTAAGGACTACGAGCAGGAGAATGAGCTGCCGCACTCAGAGTCTGTCGATAAGCTGACTATCGTGGTAAGCATCGTGCTGCTCACCTATTTCCTGGTATGGCTGCTTATGTCGGGCATCAACAGTCTGGAACTGGGTAACTTTGGCGAGAAGACACTCAAACCTCTGGTTTACGGATTCAACTTCTTCTGGGGCATCCTGTTTGGATCTCTTGTCAAGATTGTGATACGCGGTTTGCGCAAGAAGGGCTGGATGACTCGTGAGTATCTGAATGAATTTCTTCTGAACCGTGTGAGCGGTATCAGTTTTGATATAATGATAGTAGCCGGAACCGCCGCCATCAGCTTTGAGAACCTCAAGGCCATCTGGCTGCCGCTTACATTGGTCTGCATATTCGGTGCAGTAGCAACATTCATGTACGTAAGATGGGTATCATTCCACATTTATCCCGATTACAAGTATGAGGGATTCTTCTCAATGTTCGGAATGCTTACCGGTACCGCCAGCAACGGTATGATCCTGCTGCGTGAGATAGACCCGCGCTATCAGACTCCTGCTGCAAACAACCTTGTGCTGCAGAACATACCCGCCATGATAATGGGATTCCCGGTTCTGCTGCTGCTTGGTTTTGCTCCCAAAAGCCTGAACGCAACACTGATTACTTTAGGCGTTCTTGTTGTCCTCTTCCTGATTGCAACTCTGTTCCTGTTCCGTAAACGTAAAAAATAATGGCGCAGAACAAGTCCGAAGATACTCCCATGATGAGGCAGTTCTATAGCCTCAAGGAGAAACATCCCGATGCCGTGCTTCTGTTCCGATGCGGTGACTTTTATGAGACATACGCACAGGACGCCGTTGAGGCCAGCCAGATTCTTGGCATAACCCTAACCCGCCGCAACAACGGCAAGAACGGGGCTATGGCGCTTGAGATGGCGGGATTCCCGCATCATGCACTCGATGCTTATTTGCCTAAGCTGATTCGTGCCGGCCGCCGTGTGGCCATATGTGACCAGCTGGAGGACCCCAAACTGACAAAGACACTTGTTAAACGAGGCATAACGGAACTTGTTACTCCGGGTGTAGCCATGAGTGACAACGTACTCCAGAATAAGGAGAACAATTTCCTGGCTGCAGTACACTTTGGCAAAGGTGCGTGGGGACTTTCTTTCCTGGACATATCCACCGGCGAGTATCTTATTGCCGAAGGTGCGGCCGATCATATTGACAAGTTGCTTGCAAACTTTGCGCCCAAGGAGGTGCTCATTGAGCGTGGCCGCCGCCAGCAGTTCAGCCAGTCATTCGGCACCCGATACTGCCTGCGTGAACTTGATGACTGGGTATTTACCGATGATTTTGCACGCGAGCAGCTGAACCGCCATTTCAAGGTACGCAACCTGAAAGGTTTTGGAGTAGACCATCTTCGTAACGGTAAAGTTGCAGCAGGCGCCATATTGGAATATCTTGCAGAGACGCTGCACAACAATATAAGCCATATAACGTCAATCCGAATGATTGATGAGGAGCGTTACGTGCGCCTGGACAAGTTTACCGTACGCAACCTGGAGCTTATATCGGCCAATAGTGAGGATGGCACATCTTTGCTTGATGTGATTGACCATACCTGCTCTCCTATGGGAGCACGTTTGCTGCGCCGCTGGATGCTCTTCCCGCTCAAGGATACATCGGCCATAAACCGTCGTCTGGATGTGGTGGACCATCTGTTCCGTTATCCCGATACTGGTGATGCTCTGACCGAATCGCTGCAGCGTATGGGCGATGTGGAGCGCCTTATCTCCAAGGCTGCAGTATGCCGCATCAATCCGCGTGAGGTACTCAGTTTAGGGCAGGCCCTCAAGCTGATGGAGCCTATCGAGCTGATTTGTTCCGGATCTGAGAATACCCAGTTGCAGGAGATAGGCGCTGGTATTGATCTGTGCAGTGAACTGCGTGAGGAGATTCTGCGTACCCTGCGTCCCGATACACCTATGCTGGTGAGCAAGGGCGGCGTGATTGCCGAGGGTGTAAGTGCCGAGCTTGATGAGTTGCGAAGCATTGCCTACAGCGGCAAGGATTACCTGATGCAGATTCAGCAACGCGAGGCGGAGATTACAGGTATTTCCAGCCTGAAGATTGCCTATAACAACGTGTTCGGCTATTATCTTGAGGTACGCAACACCTTCAAGGACAAGGTGCCTGAGACCTGGATACGCAAGCAGACTCTGGTCAATGCCGAGCGTTACATAACTCCGGAACTCAAGGAGTATGAGGAGAAGATTCTTGGGGCCGAGGACAAGATACTGGCTCTGGAGACACAACTGTTCGGTGAGTTGGCACAGTCCATCCTCAAATACGTGCCTGCCATTCAGAACAATGCGGTACTGATAAGCCAGCTGGACTGCCTGCTATCATACGCCAAGGTGGCCCGTGAGCGCAAGTATGTGCGCCCGGTGGTGGATGAGAGCAATATCATTGACATTCATGAGGGACGCCATCCTGTAATCGAGACACAGATGGCACCCGGTGACAGTTATATATCAAACAACGTCCTCATTGACAGCGACAGCCAGCAGATACTTATAATAACGGGTCCAAATATGGCCGGTAAATCTGCATTGCTGCGTCAGACCGCACTCATTACGCTTATGGCCCAGATGGGCTGCTACGTGCCTGCAGAGAGCGCCCGCATAGGAATGGTGGACCGCATATTCACCCGTGTGGGTGCCAGCGATAACATATCGGCAGGAGAATCCACGTTTATGGTCGAGATGACCGAGGCTGCCAGCATCCTGAACAACCTGACTCCACGCAGTCTGGTGCTGTTCGATGAGCTTGGCCGCGGAACATCTACATATGATGGTATCTCCATAGCTTGGGCTATCGTTGAATACATTCACGAGCATCCGTCGGCCCACGCCCGCACGCTTTTTGCAACTCACTATCACGAGCTGAATGAGATGGCTAAATCGTTCTCACGCATACGCAATTACAACGTATCGGTCCGTGAGGTTGACGGAAAGGTGCTGTTCCTGCGTAAGCTTGTGCCGGGCGGAAGTGAGCATTCATTCGGTATCCATGTGGCAGAGATGGCGGGAATGCCGCGCAGCATAGTGAAACGCGCCGGATCCATCCTTAAGGAGATGGAGGAGAGCGGAAGCGGCAAAAGCATTTCACGTCCCAGCGTGGAGACCGGCCAGCATCGTGAGGGCCTGCAGATGAGTTTCTTCCAGCTGGATGATCCCGTACTCTGTCAGATACGTGACCAGCTGCTCTCAATTGATGTCAACAACCTGACACCCATCGAGGCCCTGAACAAACTCAACGACATCAAGAAGATCCTGAAGGGAAAATAGTGCAAAAGGGGTCAGACCCCAATTGTATCATTTTTTGCGGGAGTGGAGCATCAGCCAGATGCCGGCGATGGCAAACGGGATGCTCAGGAGCTGACCCATATCAAGAGCCATGCCCTGCTCAAAATCCACCTGTACCTCTTTACAGAACTCAATGAAAAAGCGGAAAGTAAAGATGGTTGCTATGCAGAATCCGAAGTAGAAGCCTGAACCTATCTTTTCCTTATGCTTGCGGTAGATGAGCAGAGTTATTATGAAGATGATGAGGTAGGCAATAGCTTCATAGAGTTGTGCCGGATGGCGTGCAAAGTCCTCGCCGTTCTGGACAAATATGAACCCCCAGTCAGTGCCGGTGGCCTTGCCTACAATCTCAGAGTTCATCAGGTTTCCGATTCTAATGCAAGCGGCAGTTAGAGGTGTGGCCACGCATACCATATCGATGCACTCCAGAACCTTGACCTTATACTTGCGGCAATAGAGAATCATGCCGATGATGATGCCTATGGTACCGCCGTGACTGGCCAGTCCGCTGTATCCTATCAGTTTCACACCGCCTTGCGGCTGAAATTGTATAGGTAGCAGCATTTCGATAAAATGTTTGCCGCTTGTAAGGTAATACTCGGGCTCATAGAAGATACAGTGTCCAAGGCGGGCACCGATAAGAATACTCAGAAAGCAATATAGGAAGAGAGGATCAAAGACCTCATCCTTGATTCCGCGATCTTTATATAGTTTCTTGACAATCAGGTAAGCAGCAGCAAGGCCAATTACCCACATGATGGAATAGTATCTGAGCTCTCTCCCTTTGAACAGGTATATAAAAAGACCTAAAATGAAATAGATGGATACGGGTTCAAAATATGATGGCTCAATGGAATGTTTCCTGCAATGATTTTTTATTGCATAACACATTATTATCAGACCGATTATCCATAGTAACAGAAATGGTCTTAGCTGAAAGTCTGGAAGATTGCATATTACAGGATCAAAATCCCATTTGACAGAAAGAAAAGTTCCCATATGATATTTCGGTCTTAGACGTTAAATCTGAAATGCATGATATCGCCATCCTCTACTACGTAATCCTTGCCTTCTACATAGAGTTTGCCGGCATCGCGTACGGCGGCCTCAGAACCAAGCTCCACGTAATCATTATATTTGATTACCTCAGCACGGATAAAGCCCTTCTCAAAGTCGGTATGGATGACGCCTGCGCACTGCGGAGCTTTCCAGCCCTTGCGGTAGGTCCAAGCCTTGACCTCCATGGGTCCGGCGGTGATGAATGTCTCCAGGTTGAGCAGGCTGAAGGCCGATTTCACCAGACGGTTCACGCCCGATTCCTCCAGACCCAGTTCCTCAAGGAACATCTGACGGTCATCATAGCTCTCAAGTTCGGCAATCTCACTCTCTGTCTTGGCGGCTATCACCAACAGCTGGGCGTTCTCGTCCTTGATGGATTCACGCACTTGATCCACATATGCATTGCCGGTCTTTACACTGCCCTCATCCACATTACATACGTAGAGTACGGGTTTTGAGGTTAGCAGGAACAGGTCATGTGCAATCTTCTCTTCATCCTTAGAGTCGAATGTCACGGTGCGGGCCGATTTGCCCTGAAGCAGGACTTCACGGTAGGCATTGAGCACGTCACATACTATCTTGGCCTGCTTGTCACCCACAGCAGCCTGCTTGGCCACTTTCTGAAGGCGCTGGTCTATTGTCTCAAGGTCTTTTATCTGCAGCTCTGTGTCTATGATTTCCTTGTCGCGAACAGGGTTGACCGTTCCGTCAACATGGGTCACATTCTCATCGTCAAAGCAGCGTAGAACATGAATGATGGCATCGCACTCACGTATATTGCCCAGGAACTTGTTGCCCAGACCCTCACCCTTGCTGGCACCCTTTACCAGTCCGGCTATATCCACAATCTCAACGGTGGCGGGAACTATTCGGCCCGGGTGAACCAGTTCTGCCAGTTTGTTGAGGCGCTCATCGGGAACGGTGATGGTTCCTACGTTGGGCTCTATTGTGCAGAAAGGAAAATTGGCTGCCTGTGCCTTAGCGCTTGACAGACAGTTGAAAAGTGTGGATTTGCCTACGTTGGGCAGGCCCACTATGCCGCATTGCAATGACATTTTTTACGCTTTTTGAAATCTAAGCGCAAAGGTAGCATTTTTTTTGCGTTAGAGCATATCGTTGTCAATCATCCAGATGATTTCCTCTATCATGGCATCCTCGTCATCGTGTTCCGGGTCATATTGTTTCTTGAGTGACGCACCGAACAGGGCTGCGAATGTCTGGTAGAACCGTGCTTTGAAACCGCCTATGAAAGCCTGGATAAGCTCGTAACTGGTCTGGTTACATTCGCGGTCAATGAGTTTTATAAGCAGTTTACCCTGTGCCAGAGTGCATTTTTTCATTATAGGCAGGTATTGGTCCCAGACACCTTTCTCAACCTTTTCCAGATGCTCGTCACGCGCCTTGTCATCAGGGAGTGTCTGCAGATAGAGATATGTCTCAACCAGGATTGCCTTGATTTCAAGTGAGATGGGGTACATCTTCATGACATTGCGGGTCAGTTTGTCATATTTGCGCTGCTTGCGGGCTGTGGGGAATTCACGTTTACCGTAAATGACAACCTCCATCATCTCAAACGTAGGAATAGTATCGCCGTCCACTATGGTGGCCAATGCCACGAAGACACGCTTCTGCTTGTCGGTATCCTCCGGGCTTTCAGAAAAGGTCGGAATGGACAAAAAGATGGTCAGTAAGAGTATGACGATACGTTTCATATCTGCAAAATTATCAATTCTCATCAAAAAGACCTATTTTTGCGACAGTCCTTTTGGAAAAAAACCTCTAATACTATTATACAATGGATTTTAGATTGTTAATCTCCTGGTTTGCGGTGCTGTCACTCTCTTTGTCAGCAGTTTATCCACAGAATTCAGGAACAGATGATTGGGAAGGGGTGCTTGAAACGCTCCTTTCGGACGAAGAACTCTCTCAGGATGCCCTTGAGGAGTTGTCTCTTATGTACGAGACTATGCATGAGATGCCGCTTAACATCAACACTGCTACACGTGAGGAGCTGATGCAGCTGCCGTTCCTTACAGACAGGCAGATTGAGGATATCCATGCCTATGTCTACATGCACGGCCCTATGCAGACTTTAGGGGAATTGCAGTTGACGGGCAGTCTTGACTATGCTACACGGCAGTTGTTGCGCCAATTCGTCTATGCCGGCGATATACCGGAAAAAAGGGAGAAACTAAAGCTGGAAGATGTCCTCAAATACGGTCGCAGCGAATTGGTTGCCCGAATGGATATCCCGCTCTATGTAAGGGACGGCTTCCGATACCACTCTCAGCAGGAACTGGAACGTTATCCTAACCGTGCCTATATGGGTTGTCGCCTGGCGCACTCCATACGCTACTCTTTCAATTGGCACAACCGTATCAGATTTGGAATAACGGCCGATGAAGACGCGGGAGAGCCGTTCTTTGGCAAGAATTGTGCAGGTTATGACTTTTATTCGCCGTATCTGTACCTTAAAGATCTTGGTGCGTTGAAAGAGTTTGCATTGGGTAATTACAAGGCTCAGTTTGGGCATGGCCTGTTGCTGGGAGGCGGTTTCAGTGTGGGCAAGAGCATGGCTCTGTCACAAATGGGCCGTCAGACTCAGGGACTCAAGCCACACTCCTCAACCCAGGAATACGGCTTTCTGCGTGGAACGGGAGCGGCTGTGGGGTGGGGGCATACCACATTCACGCTATTGGCGGCATTGACACCGATGGATGCGACACTCAAGGGTGATACGCTTATCAGTTCTTTCAAGGAGGACGGCTATCACCGTACGGGACTGGAGTGGTCCAAGAAACAGAACGTGACACTGCATACCTTTGCCGCGAATATACGGTACAGCTATCGCGGATTAAGATTCGGAATGACTGCACTGACAGAGAGCCTGTCACTTCCATATAAAGGACGTGACAGTTTCAGCGGAGTATCAGCAGATTGCTCCGTCAACAGGGCGCGTTATGCCTTTACCACCGAACTGGCTCTGCTGGACAGCAAGCCGGCTCTGATTGCATCCCAGACATTCAGGTTTGCCGGTGATTGGACTCTTAATATGGTGTTGCGTCATTACAGTCCCGGTTACATGGCTTTACACTCGAATGCGATGGCCGAGGGCGGCGTTCAGAATGAGACAGGGTTACTCACGGGATTCACTCATAACAACCGTAAACTCAAATTGAGCGGATATGCGGACCTGTTTATGCATCCTAATCCGCGTTACGGAGCATCTGAAAGGAGTAACGGAATGGATTTGAGGTTGGAGGCTGACTGGAAACCGGGACGCCGCGACGGGTTTTATGCAACTGCACGTTTCAAGTCCAAACAGAAAGACTGCAAGTATACCGGCCAACTTGAATATTGCCTGACGGGGCGTTACCGCCTGCGATGGACGCATGCCTGCAGTAACGGAGCTGAATTAAGGACTCAGTTGTTCTATGTGTGTTATGATTTCATTGCCGAACCAATCTCTAACGGTTATGCGCTGACTCAGAGTTACAGCCACAGTCTGTTTAAAGAGCGTTTGGATCTGAATGTTACCGCCGCTGCGTTCTATACTGAGAGTTATGACAGCAGGGTATCGGTTTATGAGAGCGGCCTAAGATACGCATACAATTTCATGAGCCTGTACGGTAAGGGCGGGCGTTTATCTATGACAGTAAAATATAAGATGGCAGATGGTCTGCAACTGAACCTGAAGGCGGGTGGGACATGGTATACGGACCGTGATGAAATCAGCTCTTCACAGCAACGTATAGCATCCAACCATAAGGAGGACATATCGGTGCAGTTCATAGCCAAGTTCTGACAGAAAATGACTAATTTTGCAACCGTTATGTCAACAGTATTATACAGTTCACCTGTTTTCGGACCTGTCCATAGCCGTCGCCTGGGTGTGTCGCTTGGCATAAACCTGATGCCTGCCGATGGCAAGATATGCACATTTGACTGCATATACTGCGAGTGCGGCCGCAACAGTGAGCATCACCCGCATCATCACCGTCCCACCCGCAAGGAGGTATATGATGTGCTGCGTTCTACATTGGAACAGATGAAAGCCAACGGTCCGGAACCCAACGTGCTTACTTTTGCCGGAAACGGAGAGCCTACGGCCAATCCAGAGTTTCCCGGGATAGTTGATGATGTCGTAGCCCTGCGTGACGAGTTCTTTCCTGAGGCTAAGGTGAGTGTGCTTAGTAACGGCACCCGCGTTACGGACCCTGCCATATTCCGTGCCCTGCTCAAACTGGATAACAATATCCAGAAACTTGACACCGTGGACATTGATTACATACGCCTGATAGACAATCCGGTTGGCCATTATGACCTGGATGCCATAATCAAGGCGCTTTGTGATTTTAAAGGTCATGTCATAATTCAGACCATGTTCCTTACAGGAACTCTTGATGGCCGTGACATGGACAATACAACAGACCGTTATGTCCTGCCATGGATAGAGACGGTAAAAAAGATTTCGCCCTCTCAGGTAATGATTTACACTATTGACCGTGAGACTCCGGTTTCCACCTTGCGTAAGGCCAGCCATGAGCAGCTTGACCGCATAGCCGCCCTGCTCCGTGACAACGGTCTGGAAACAACAGTATCATATTAGAAATGAAATATATCCGTTCACTTTGCCTTTCATTGTTGATTGCAGTATCATTACCTGCTGTCAGCATTGATGTTGACCAGCTCACAGAGAGCATAGACCAGATTATATATGAGGAACTGCCGGAGGGGACAGATATAGCCCTTATGGTTTATGACCTTACCAATGACTCCACGCTCTACGCCTATCGCGAGAAAGTGATGTGCCGTCCGGCATCGGTCCAGAAGGTTATTACATCTGTAACCGCATTGTTATCATTGGGTGCTGACTATAAGTTCAGGACGGCTTTGAGGACACAGGTAAGTGTCAAGGACAGTGTTCTGGACGGTAATCTTTACCTTGTGGGAGGTTTGGATCCGGCACTTAACGAGCATGAACTGCGCAGCATGGTGAGTGACCTTAAGAAAGCAGGTGTAAAAAAGATAAACGGAACCCTCTATGCCGATGTCTCAATGATGGATTCCACATGGTGGGCATCGGGATGGTGCTGGGATGACGCTCCGGCAAGTTTCCAGCCCTACATTTCGCCTCTCATGGTACACCAGGGGTTTGTAGGAATTGAAGTCAAGCCTACATCCAAAGGTCAGGCACCGGTAGTGAACATCTATCCTTCAAACACATACGTAAAGGTGGTGAACAAAGCCGTTACTCAGGATAAATCATTGGGCCCTCTCACTATAACACGTGATTGGATGCATAATGACAACACCATTGTGGTTGAGGGAAACTGTACACGCCGGCAGTCAACGGACCTGAGTGTAATGGGTTCTGCCGATTTCACGTTCGCCCTGTTCCGCCAGTATCTGGACGAGGCAGGTATCAGCTACGGCAAGTACGGGTGGGGGAACTGTCCTGTCATGGCGCGTGACATATCGGTAGTGTCTCATGGCCTGCCGGCCATCATCAAGGAGGCTCTCAAGGAGAGCAATAACCTGTTTGCCGAGGCTATGTTTTTGCAGACTGGCCGGATACAGTATCCTAAGGGGATAACGTTCAAGGATGCTGCCAAGTTCCTGCAGAATTTTGTGGACCGTAAGTTCGGCATGTTCTCATCTTCATTCAATATCGTTGACGGTTGCGGTCTCTCCATGTATGATCTCTGTTCACCCCAGTTCATGGTCGATATGCTCTCACTGGTTTATAGAGACAGTGAACTGTATCCCATACTTTACAAGAGCCTGCCCATAGCGGGAGTAGACGGTACGCTCAAGACACGTCTTAACGCCAAGACCACTCTCAACAAGGTGCATGCCAAGACAGGGTCTGTTACGGGCTCATGTACGCTGGCAGGTTATATCCATACGGCCGATGGACGGGACCTGGCATTCTGCATAATGAATGAGGGTGCCGTAAAGATGGCACCCTCAAGAAAGATTCAGGACAGGATCTGCACTGTCCTGTGTGAGTTGGGATTATAACTGCTTGAACCCGTACCCCTGTTCTTTAAGCCATTCTATTGCTTTGGGGAGCGCCCATCGCAGATTCTTCTCGCTACGTAGAGAATCGTGGAATACTATGATTGAACCATTGCGGGTATACTTTTTTACTATTTCCAGAACTTTTTCAGGCTTGAGTTTGCTGTTATAGTCACGGGTTATGACATCATAAAAGATAATGTCATAATCTCCCTTCATATAACGGTAAGTCCAGCGGCGCAACACTCCATGAGGCGGACGGAACAGCTTTGTTGAGATCAGGTTGTCACATTTGCGTACATTCTCAATGTAGTCATGATTTCTCATGCGCATGCCGCGGACATGGTTGAAGGTGTGGTTTCCGATATGGTGCCCCCTATCTGTTACCATCTTGTAAATGTCAGGATGTTTGCGCACATTATCACCTACCACAAAGAACGTGGCCTTAACCTCATATTGATCAAGTATGTCAAGGACCCACGGGGTAACCTCGGGTATGGGGCCGTCATCAAAGGTCAGATAAACCGAATGGTCTTCCGGATTTTTCCGGAAGACTCCTTTCGGGTATATCTTACTCAGTATTGAAGAAGGTTGTTCAAGTAACATCCTTAGTTGATACGGCTTTCAAATTCATCACACATATCTTTCCACTCAGCCAAGACGGTTGTGTACTGGCTTTCGTCCAGACATTGCTGCAACAACGGGAAGACGTAAGTGTACAATAGTGATGCTGATTCAGAGAAAGAGCTCTTGGAAAGATTGAGATACCGGTTGTTCATACTAAGATACCAGCTCATCTGCTGCAGATAGTTTTCTGTTGTTGAAAGCAGTATCTTTGAAGCCCTGTCTTTTTTGCCAAGCGCAAGATAGATGTTGGCAATTTCAGAGCTTGATCCGTAGTATACATCGTTTATGGGAAGCAGCTCATCGGATATGCCGGCATATATCTTTTCCATGATCTGGAGAGCCTGTTCTTTCTTACCCTCGTTATAGAGTTCTGTGGCAAGCTGAGCAGACAGGCGGCGCTGTGACAGGCACATTCTGCGGTTGGTTTCATCAAGATACAGGTTGGGATTGTCAAGTCCGCCGTATTTGAAGTTCATCATGTTGGCAAACATCCTGTCTGTATCAATGGAACCTGTACGTGATTTGTTTCCTGTTGCGGCAACCCAATCAAACGGAGTGATCCTGTAAGCCAGGCCTTCAAGCAGGAAATAGTTGCCCAGATTCATGTAACTGCTGGTGGGTACGGTGGTTGCTATAAACAGAGGTCTCTCCCAATTGCAGTTTGCTATCAGGTCAAGCATCATTATCTCATTTTTCATGAGTACACTCTTTCCTTTGAGTGAGATGATCATCCTGTCTGGCATTTTTGCCTTGGTCTCCTCATCGGTTGCCCCCAGGTATTTGGCAGGTATCTTCATTCCGGACCTGAGAACGGCATCCTTGTCTATCTCAAACCAGATGGTATCTGTAGGAATGTGATGATGCTTTTTGATCCAATAGCTGAGAACGTTCCTTAACTCGAAAGAGTTCTCGACAGCCTCCCTGCTGTTGTTTTTGAGCAGTTGCTCTTTATCATCAGCCTTGATTGTTACATAATCATTGGTTCCTGTCTGATAGTCAATTCTTTCAAATGATATAGGCAGGGCCGGGGAATCATATGCGGGACGCTTCATCTGGTCAATATACCAGTCGGTCATCAGATAGCTCAGATTGCAGCAACGGGCATCGGTGCGGAACCCTTCGGTCTCAAAGTTGTACCAAAGAGGGAAGGTGTCGTTATCACCGTTGGTGAATATGATGGGGTTGCCTTTCTCCGGCAGTGATGTCAGGTAGTTCTGGCCAAAATCACGGCAAGCGTATCGGCCGCTGCGGTCATGGTCATCCCATGTCTGTCCTACCATCTGGATGGGAACCAAAAGACAGATAAGGGCGGCAATTACAGATCCAACCTTTTTTCCCGAGAATCTGCCGATCCACTCTGAGAGGGCGGCAACGCCCATTCCTATCCAGATGGCAAAGGCATAGAAGGAACCTGCATATGCATAGTCACGTTCACGAGGCTGCCTGGGAGTCTGGTTAAGGTATATCACGATAGCCAGACCTGTCATTATGAACAGAGCCATGACAACGAAGAACTGTTCTGAACCCTGCTTGCCTTTGCTGAACTGCCAGAATAGACCTATCAGGCCAAGCAGCAGCGGAAGGCAGTAGAATACATGGTGTCCCTTACCTTTCATTGAATCGGGCAGAAGGTCAGGATCACCTCCAATAAGTTTCTTGTCAATGAATTTGAAACCGGTTATCCAATTGCCGTTCTCAACGTCTCCGGATATGTTCTGGCTGTCATTCTGACGTCCGGCAAAATTCCAGAGGAAATATCTCCAGTACATGAAATGCACCTGATACCTGAAGAAGAATCTCAGGTTCTCGGCTTGAGTGGGAACTGTAACCTTGATGTTTGAACCACGCTGGTTATATGTGACAGTGCGGCCTGTTATGCCTCCGCACCACATCTTATAGTCTTTGATATGTTCCGGATCGGAACTGTACATGCGTGGGAACAGCATGTTCTGGGCATATACCCATTCACGTTTCTCATCCTTCACATAGTAGCTGTCCTTTTCGGAGGCATTGGCTTTCTCCTTGCGTCCGTATGATTTGCCGGTCACATTGTATGCGGCGTACCAATATGATTCCTCCCTGTTCAGTTCGTACTTGTATTGGGAACTGTAACTCTGTCCGTAAAGCAGAGGCCTTGAACCATATTGCTCGCGTGCCAGATACTCACCCAATGAGAAAATGTCCTCGGGAGAATCCTGGTCCATAGGCGGATTGGCGGTGGAACGTATTACAATGACTGCATATGACGAATAACCGATGGTAATCATCATGACGCAAAGCATGATGGTGTTCAGGATGTTGGCAGAGGGTTTGTACTTTTGAGGTATTCCATTTGCAAACAGATATACGGCACCTGCTGCAAGAATGATGATTCCCAATATTATTCCCGAAGTCTTATGACCGTAGAAAGGTATTCCCGCAAGAGCTATCGTAAGCAGGAATGACAGGTTCATCATTGATTCGCGGTCACCGCGTTGAGTCTCATAGACGCTCCATACAAGTACGCCAACCAAAAGAATGATATAAATGATAAGTCCTGTGTTGAAAGGCAGGCCAAGTCCGTTCACGAACAGCAGTTCAAACCAACCTCCAACTTTAACTATACCAGGTACTATTCCATAGAGTACGGCTGCTATTATCACTCCCGACAGGCAGAATGCTATGATGCCGCCTTTCCAGTCAGGATTCTGGGCCTTCTTGAAGTAATAGACAAGAACAATGGCGGTGATACAGAGCAGGTTGAGCAGGTGAACTCCCACGGATACTCCGATCAGGTATGCAATCAGCACCAGCCAGCGTGCGCTATGGGGCTGGTCACTGTTCTCCTCCCATTTAAGGATAAGCCAGAAAGTAACGGCAGTGCAGAATGATGAATAGGCATAAACCTCGCCTTCAACGGCACTGAACCAGAAAGTATCGCTCCATGTGTAAGCCAGGGCACCCACTATTCCCGAGCCGAATATGGTTATCATTTGCCACATGTCGGGATCCTTCGTTCCTGCCACCAGCTTCTTTACCAGCATAGTGATGCTCCAGAAAAGGAACAGGATACAAAGTGCGCTAAGCAAAGCCGACATGGTGTTGACCATCATGGCCACCTTGCCGGGATCACTCGTGAACTGTGAGAACAGGTTGGCGGTAAGCATGAATATAGGTGCCCCGGGCGGGTGTCCCACTTCCAGTTTGTAACCGGTTGTTATGAACTCCGGGCAATCCCAATAGCTGGCAGTAGGCTCAATTGTCATGCAGTAGGTTACTGCAGCGATAGCGAATACCAGCCATCCGATGATAGTGTTCAGTCTTTTGTAATTCATCATTGACATGAATTAGGTGTACAATTGAGAGCCCCAAAGATACTTGTTTAAAGGTTAAAGGCTATCAATTGACAGTTATTTAATGTTATAGATCCTGTCCTATATCCCTGCGGAAATATTTCTTTTCAAAATCAATCAGGCTTGCTCCCTTGAATGAAAGAGCCAAGGCTTCATCCTTGTCCTTTCCGTATGAACTTACTGCAATTACGCGTCCGCCTGCAGTGACAACATTGCCGTCAGCATCAAATGCTGTACCGGCATGGAATACGACACTCTCCTTGACCTTCTCAATACCGCTTATCACATATCCTTTGTCATAGTGCTGAGGATATCCGCCCGATACCAGCATCACGCATACGGCCGATCTGGGATCCTGCTCAAGTGTCTTGGTGTCCAGATTACCCTGTGCCACACCCTTGAACAGTTCAACTATATCGCTTTTGAGACGGAGCATGACGCTTTCAGTCTCGGGGTCACCCATACGGCAGTTGTACTCTATAACCTTAGGATCACCGTCCACGTTTATCAGGCCAAAGAATATGAATCCTTTGTAAACCAGTCCCTCCTGGGCCAGTCCTTCAACGGTGGGGCGAATAATGCGGTCCTCTACCTTCTTCATCCACTCTTTGGTAGCAAACGGAACGGGTGAAACAGAACCCATACCGCCTGTGTTAAGGCCTGTGTCATGTTCGCCCACGCGCTTGTAGTCCTTGGCCTCAGGCAGAATCTTGTAGTGCTTTCCGTCTGTGAGTACAAAAACGGAGCACTCTATTCCACTCATGAACTCCTCAATTACCACGCGTGACGAAGCGTTGCCGAACATGCCGCTCAACATCTCTTTTAGCTCCTTCTTCGCCTCATCGAGAGTGGGCAGAATCAAAACACCCTTGCCGGCGCACAGGCCGTCGGCCTTGAGAACGTAAGGAGCCTTGAGGGTTTCCAGGAACTTGAGCCCCTCCTCAAGATTCTCACCGGTAAAAGTCTGATAGGCTGCGGTAGGTATGTTGTGACGCTGCATGAAACGCTTGGCAAAATCCTTGCTGCCCTCCATCTGTGCGGCATCCTTTGAAGGACCGATTACCGGGATGGCTGCAAGCGCTGCGTCATTCCTGAAATAGTCATAGATGCCGTTTACCAGAGGATCCTCGGGGCCTACAACTACCATGTCTATCTTCTTGTCAAGGACAAATGTCTTGATGGCGTCAAAGTCACTGGCCTTTATGGCTACGTTCTCACCTACGTTTGCGGTGCCTGCATTGCCGGGAGCTATGAAAAGCTTTTCAAGCTGCGGGCTTTGCGCTATCTTCCAGGCCAGAGCATGCTCACGGCCTCCGCTTCCTAGTAACAGAATCTTCATTTCCTATTGTTTCTGAACGGTTTCTTATCAGTTTTACGGAAAGGTTTGGCTCCACCTTCACTCTTGCGGAAAGGTTTGGCTCCACTTTTATTCTTGCGTAGCGGCTTCTTTCCATCTGATTTATGGAAAGACTTTCCGCCTTCAGCCTTACGGAAAGGCTTGTGGTCATCGGCCTTGCGGAACGGCTTGCGCTCATCGGCATTGCGGAACGGCTTATCAGCCTCCTTTGCCTCCTGCTTCTCGGCCAGACGGGCCTTGTGGCGCAGGGTGCTGCTGCGGCGGGTGGGCAGGTCATCCTTCTTGAGACGGCGGTCACCTCCGCGGAAATCATTATAGCGTCCGTCAAATATCTCATACTTGCGCAACTCACAGGGCAGGGCGCCGTTAAACAGGGGTATCTTGGCCGATGGTTTGAGGCCTATCTTGTCAAAACACTCGTAGTGATAGCTGATAATCCAGGCCTCGCCGCCTATCAGGGCATGTTTTAGCCGCTCGCCTATCATCTCGTAAAGTCCAAGCAGGTTGTCCTCTACAAGACGCTCTCCGTAAGGAGGATTGGTTATGATTACGGTACGCTGCTTTACAGGTTCAAAATCCTTGAAGTCACGCTGTTCAAACTGGATTGTATCCAGCAGACCGGCGGCCTTGGCGTTGCGCTTTGCGGTCAGTATGGCCTTGGGGTCTTTGTCATAGCCCCTGATGGTGAACTCAAAATCCCGCTCTTGCGAGTCATCATTGTATATCTCCTCAAACAGGTCACGGTCAAAATCCTTCCATTTCTCAAAGGCGAAACTGCTTCGGAACAGACCTGGAGCCATGTTCTTTGCAATAAGTGCGGCCTCTATGGGAATTGTGCCCGATCCGCACATCGGGTCCACAAAATCACTCTTGCCGTCCCAGCCCGACATCAGTATCATACCTGCAGCCAGCACCTCGTTCAGAGGAGCTTCCATGGCCTCCTGACGGTAGCCGCGCTTGTGCAGTGACTCACCGCTGCTGTCAAGAGAGAGCGAACAGTCATCATGTGATATATGGATATGGAACGTAAGGTCCGGATTGGCAACGCTCACGTTGGGCCGTTTGCCGTATTTGTCACGGAAATAATCGGCTATGGCATCCTTAACCCGGTACGCCACAAACTTGGAGTGACGGAAATCCTCACTATAGACCACAGAGTCAACGGCAAAGCTGTCGCTCAGGTCCATATACCTCTCCCAGTCAACCTTGCGGCATATCTCATACACGTCATCGGCGCTGTCGGCCTTGAAGTGCAGGAAAGGTTTAAGTATTCGGATTGCGGTACGCAGATGGAAATTGGCCTTGTACATCAAGGCCTTGTCTCCCTTAAAGGACACCATTCGGTTTCCAATGGCCACCCCATTGGCTCCCAGATCAATAAGTTCTTTTGCAAGAATCTCTTCCAGCCCCTGGAAGGTCTTGGCAATCATTTCAAATTCTGTCATCGCAGATGCTTTTCGGCTGCAAAGATACAAAATTTTACAGACTTACCTTGACTTTCTTGCCTGAGTAGCTTACGGTTTTGGGCTCGCTCTGCTTTCCGTCCTTGATCAGGATGATGCGGAACTTGCGGTTCTGTATCATGCCATCAAATGAGCCTTGGCGGGCTCCGATTGTCAGGCTGTTCTTGCCGTTATAGCTGAATTCTATGGTTGAGCAGGCTCCGTTCTCGTAGTTGTAGTTGTCAAACTCATCCTCGTACAGACAGAATGTGCCGCTGGCTCCGGCATAGACGCGTATCTCCAGGTCATCCCAAGGCTTCTCGGTCGAATACTGTACATCGGGGCCGATGGGCAGGATGGTGCCGGCCTTGACAAAGAGCGGGATGCTCTTGATGTTTACCTCACGCTCTATCTCCTGACCGCCATTATACAGTTTCATGGTCTCAAAGTCATACCACTTGGTACCTGCGGGCAGATAGACCTTGGTGCTCTTTGTTTCCAGAAAATCCACATCACCTATTCCTGCGCGGCTCTTGCTTTGGGCTCTTTCAGGAGTATATTTGGCCTCAAGCACAGGAGCTACCAGCAGTGAGCGTCCGAACATGAACTCGTTGTTTATGTCCCATACCTTACGGTCACTGCTGAAATCCATCATCAGGGCGCGCTGGTAAGTGCCGTTGTTGGCATTCACATCGTGAGCCACTGAGTAGATGTAGGGCAGAAGGCTGTAGCGCATCTTTACGGCACCCAGCAGGGCATCAAATACTGGCTCGCCGGCCTGGCCGTAGTAGTAGAGTTCACGCGGAACCTCGGTACCGTGGCTGCGCATCATGGGGCAGAAAACGCCGTACTGCATCCAGCGTACATAGAGTTCCTGATAGAGAGGATTCTTGGTGGCGCTGCCGTCCTGTGAGCGCTCGTTGTAGCTGTTGGCAAAGAATCCGCCCAGGTCACTGTTAAAATTGGGGTTGCCGGTCAGGGCAAAGTTAAGGCCTGCGGGAACCTGATTCCTGAGAGAATTCCAGTTGGACTGAACATCGCCGGACCATGTGTTGGAGCCGTAACGCTGCTGTCCTGCAAACACTGAACGGGTAAGGATAAGCACACGCTTGTCGGAGCCATTCTCCATGGCACGCTGGTTGTCATACACGCCGCCCACTGCCATAAGCGGGAATGCGTTACGAACCCTGCGCCAGGGACCCATTGCGGTGGGCAGGTCCAGGTCAGTCTCCTTAAAGTCCATGTGGTCGGGCTCGGTGGAGTCCATCCACCATCCGTCAATATTAAGGTCATACAGGCGGGTCAGGTGGTTCCAGTATATGTCACGCGCCTCCTTGCTGTACGGGTCATACGGACGTACTCCCGATGGGTAGTCCCTGCGTGGAGGCCAGTCGGTAAGTCCGCTCTGCGGCCAGGTCTCGATATCGATGAGCAGGTTCTTGGGCTCCAGCTCGCGGTAGGGCTTGGTCATGGGACCGAACGATGACCAGATTGAGATCATCAGTTTGGCGTTCTGGTCATGGATATGCTTAATCCAGCGCTCGGGATTGCTGAACTCAGGTGCATTGAACTCCATGGCGTTCCACAGATAGTTGCTGCCCCAGTACTGCCAGTCCTGTATCATCACGTCGATAGGCACTCCTATTGAGCGGTAGCGGTCCAGCACCTCGGTCAGTTCGGCCGATGACTTGTAACGCTCGCGGCTCTGCATGAATCCGTAGCTCCACAGAGGCAGCATGGGAACAGTGCCGGTAAGCTGGCGAATGCCTGCTATGACGCCGTCGGCATTGCCGCCCCAGATGAAGTAGTAATCCACGCATCCGGCGTTCTCGGATGTAAAGTAGAACTTGCCATCCTCAATGCCCAGTGTGGTGGGGGAGTAGTTGTCCCAGAACAGGCCGTATCCCTTGATGGATTGGATTATGTTGCAGTAGTCATCGGTGTTGCCCTGTATCATGCGGCGGTAGGTTCCGCTCTTGGCCATCTTGCCATCCTGTTGTATGCCGATGCCGTAAAGGGGTTCATCGGTATCCAGGTTGAATCCCTGGTCAACTGGTATATCGGCATAGTCCGGTCGGGTCATAGCCACATTGCCGTGACCGAAACCGTTCTCGGCCAGAAGGACCTTACCCTTGCTGTCCATGAATGTTACATCGTTTCCCGATACCTTAACCGTCAGGGCCGAACTCTTGTAAACCTGAGCTCCGTTCTTATCGGCTGATTGGGAAACCTTGACCTGTTGCGGCTGCATTGTAACGGACAGACTCTGTTTCTTATCGGGATTATCCGGTCCGGTCTTGTATATTCTTACTATGGACGGGCTGAAGAATGTAACCTTAGTAGTCCAGTTATCAGCCTCCTGCGCATTGCATATGGCGGAAATACCTGCCAGAGCAACGAATAAGCTCAGTAACTTTTTCATTTCAGATTGATTTTATGATCAGCTTTGACAAATACCGGAATGCGGTCAATTGTAACGGGAACCTCCACATATCCGCCTCCTTTATAAGTCTTGGAGTCTGAGGAGTCAAAGAGTTTCCAGCCTGCCTCATACTTGGGCAGATATACGCGCATGGACTTGATGCCCTGCTCGGTTACGGGGCATACCAGCAGTGACGGTCCGAACATGAACTCTGTCTGCTGTTTCATAGCCTCGGTGTCACCCGGGAAGTCAAATACCAGCGGACGCATCATGGTGTAGTTATCCTCACTTACCTTCTTGGCGCAATCCAGAATATAGGGTTGCAGGCGGTCACGCAGTTCTATCTGCTTGTGGAAATTGGCCTGTGTCTCTGCCGAGTAGTTCCAGGGCTCAGTGCGGCTCATGTAACCGTGAACACGCATGAACGGCAGGAACACTGCTGTCTGAATCCAGCGCATCATACGCTCCTGATAAGCGGCATCATTGTACTGGTTGTTAGGACGGAAGAATCCGCCTGCATCGTATGTCCACCAGGGCTGGCCTGTGGCCATCAGGTTCAGACCGCCTGCTATCTGACGGCGCAGTGTCTCCCAATCATTGCCTACGTCACCTGACCAGTTGATGGCACCGTAACGCTGTATTCCTGTAAATCCGCTGCGGGTAAGTATCATCGGATCGCGGTCAGGCTGGTCCTTTATAAGTCCGTTATAAACGGTATGGTTGACCATGTTGGGGTAGGCGTTGCGGTAGAACTCTCCCGGAATCTTGCCTCCAGCCACCATACGGCCCTTCAGGTCATCGTTCTCAGGCTCGGTAGCATCCTGCCACCAGGCGTCTATACCTGTGGGGAGTAAACGCTCGCTGAAGTTCTTCCAGTAGGCTGCGGCTGCATCGGGATTGAAGAAGTCTATCCAGTCAGTACCCTTGATGTAATAGCCGGCGGCGTTCATCTGACGGCCCACCTCACTGTTCTTGTCTATCTTGGACCATACGGAGAGCATAAGTTTCATGTCCATGGCGTGCAGTTCGTCGGTCATAGCCTTGGGATCGGGGTACTTGCCCTCGTCAAACTGCATGGCGTTCCAGCCGTACTTGCCCCACCACTGCCAGTCCTGTACAATAACGCTGGTGTGGTAGCCCTCATCCTTAAGGCGGTGGGCGTTTTCCAGCAACTCTCTCTGGCTGTCATAGCGCTCGCGGCAGTGAATGTAACCGAAAGCCCAGTCCGGCATGGCGGGAACCTTACCGGTCAGGTTGCGGTATGAACTTACAATCTCATCGGCAGTGCCGGCAAATACTGTGTAGTCAAGCGCCACGGCTACGGGCGAGCTGAATGTGGTGACATCAGTAACCTTGCGTACGCCAACCGACGGTTTGTCACCGCGTGATCCGCTTACAAACACCTTATGTGTACCCTTGTCCAGATGGGTTATGGCCGATGATGTGGGCGGCAGCCAGGTGTTGTTGGCGTTGATTATGGTGTCGCCGTCAATTGAGAGCAGATGCTTGCGGGCCATCGACTGGCCTACGTCCAGCAGTATTGAGTAGTCGCCGCTTTCCTTTACCTCGATTTCACCGCTGAAATCGTTGAATACGCGGCGTTCCCTCACGTTACCGGCAGTACCGGTGGCATTTACTGTCACAGCCGTACCGTCCGATTCGCCCTGCTGCAACTCAACCGTAAAGTCCGAGGGGTTGTAATCAGTCAGTCCGTAGTTGTTCCACAGGATTCCGTAACCTTTGTTGGATATTATCATGGGGATTGATATCTGAGTGTTGACCTGGGTAAGGCGACGGGTCAGTCCGCGTATGTTCAGATAGCCGTCCTGGAACTGGCCGGTTCCAAAGAGAAACTCATCGGGGGCGGTAACAAATGACTGGCTCACGGCAAGAGAGTTAAAATCACCGGTTTTGCCTACTACGACAGAGCGTGAACGGGCTGATTCGGACAGTATGACGTTACCCTGTGAATCCTTGAATTTTATCTTTCCGTTACGGGTGTTGACAACCGCCCGGAGATTGCCTTCGGTGCTGCTGACATATACCAGGCCTCTCAGATTCTGCGAGCAACTTATTGATTGATGAGCAGGGTTTTCTGTATAAATAAGGTTTTCAAGCTGCGGCAGTTCTATTCCATCGGGAATGTACTGTACGCGGATGGCGTCATCGGCCATTGGTGTTATGTAAAGGGTTCCGTCGGACATGCCGATTAATACCTTGTAATCGTCAATTTTCACTGTTGCCTTCTGGCAAGCGGATAAGGACAAAACTGCCAGAAATAACAGATAGCAATACTTTTTCATAATGATTGAAGGCTGATTTAATTGGTTAGAGCTACAAAGATAGTTAAACTAATCCTTTTTAACGAGTGTTATTTCAAGAAAACACTCTATTTTTGCCGCCACATTAAGTCAATGATTTATGAGAAGGCAATTACTACTTTTATTAGGTTTAGTTATAACGTCATTATCTGTCAGGAGCCAGACTGTCCAGCAGCTTCCTCCTCCGGTTCCGGAAAACGCGGTATTTGCCGGTGAAACCATCCGTTTTGACCGTGCAGACCTTAGGGAGCGTATGGACCGCGAGCTGATAGCGTTTACATATTCGCACAACATGTCAACCCTCATGATAAAGAGGGCTAACTGCTACTTTCCACAGATAGAGCCTATCCTTAAACGTATGGGAATTCCCGATGACCTCAAGTACCTGATGGTGATTGAAAGCAACCTGGATCCGCAGGCTGCATCAGGTGCCGGAGCCGCAGGGTTGTGGCAGTTTACCCAGAGTACCGGAAGGGCATACGGTCTTGAGGTAAACACCAATATAGATGAGCGTTATAACTTATATAAAGCTACGGAGGCAGCATGCCGTTTCCTGGCCGAGGCTTACAGCAAATACGGCAACTGGATGACGGTTGCCGCCAGTTACAACGGCGGCCAGCAGGGAATGGACCGTCGCATAGAGGCACAGCATCAGAAGGATGCCATGGATATGTGGCTGGTTGATGAGACCTCTCGCTATATGTTCCGTCTGCTCGCGGTCAAGATGATGTTTGAGAACCCTTCTTTGTTCGGTTTCAGTTTCAAGCGCGAGGACCTGTATCCTTATATCCCCATTAAGGAGCAGATAAAGGTAACGGATACTGTAGAGGATCTGGTTGACTTTGCCGAGCAGCATGGAATAACTTATGCAGACTTAAAGCGCGCCAATCTGTGGCTGCGGGAATCAAAACTAAACGACAAGTCACACCGCACCTATTACATCGACATCCCTGATGTAAAGGCGCAGTTCTATGATCCTTCAAAAACCAAGGTTCACAGTCCCGCTTGGGTGAGATAAAGAAAGGCCTGAACGTTCAGGCCTTTCTCTTTTTATCAGAGTTTGAATGCTTGCTTGATCTTGTCTACGTAGTCAAGTTTTTCCCATGTAAAGAGCTCTACCTCTATGGTTTTGGCCGGAAGGTAGTGTGACGTGAAGACCTTGGTCACGGTCTGCGGCTCACGTCCCATGTGTCCGTATGCAGCGGTCTCGCTGTAGATGGGGTTGCGCAGCTTGAGACGGTTCTCAATGGCCTTGGGGCGCATATCGAAAATCTCATTCACCTTATCGGCAATCTGTGCATCGGTCAGTCTGACGTGGCTGGTGCCGTAGGTGTTTACAAATATGTTGATGGGCTTGGCCACGCCGATGGCGTATGATACCTGCACCAGCACCTCATCGGCCACACCTGCGGCAACCAGGTTCTTGGCTATGTGACGTGTTGCGTATGCGGCACTGCGGTCCACCTTGCTGGGGTCCTTGCCGCTGAATGCGCCGCCGCCGTGGGCTCCCTTGCCGCCGTAGGTATCGACAATAATCTTGCGGCCGGTCAGACCAGAATCTCCATGAGGGCCCCCAATCACGAATTTTCCGGTGGGATTCACAAAGTATTTTATGTTGTCATTAAACAGTGCCTTAACCTTGTCCGATGTAATGGTGCTGATTACGCGGGGTATCAGTATGTTCTTGACATCGGCCTCAATTTGGGCAAGCATCTTGCGGTCGGCCTCCAATTGGGCCTGAACGGTTGCGTTCTCAGGTGCGATGAAATCATCGTGCTGGGTTGAAACCACGATTGTATCTATACGTACGGGCTTGCCGTTATCATTGTACTCAACAGTCACCTGGCTCTTGGAGTCGGGGCGCAGATAGGTCATGACCTTGCCCTCGCGGCGTATGTCGGCCAATACACGCAGTATGCGGTGTGAAAGGGCCAATGATACAGGCATATACTCCTCAGTCTCATTTGTGGCGTAACCGAACATCATGCCCTGGTCGCCGGCGCCCTGGTTTTCGGGGTCCTCGCGCTCCACGCCTCGGTTGATATCGGCGCTCTGCTCATGTATGGCACTGAATACACCGCATGAGTCTCCGTCAAACTTGTACTCGGAGCGGGTATAGCCTATACGGTTAATCACTTGGCGGGCAATATCCTGCAAATCTACATATGCGCGGGATTTGACCTCACCTGCCAGCACCACCTGTCCGGTGGTGACAAGGGTCTCACATGCTACCTTTGAGTCGGGGTCAAAGGCCAGAAGTTCGTCAACGACGGCATCGGATATCTGATCCGCTACCTTGTCAGGGTGTCCCTCGGACACCGATTCGGATGTGAATAGGTATGACATATATCAAAAATAAAAGTCCCAAAGTCTTGTGGACAATGGGACCGCAACGGTACTCATTCAAAGCGTGTTAAAAGATTGACTTTTAGCATTTTTTTGTGTGGTTGCAAGCTGTCCGGAACCATCAGTTCCGCAAATCTTTCCACATTGTCCGCTGCAAAGGTACTAATATAAATTGAAAATTGAAAATTGAGGATTGTACTTTTTGGGTAACTTAATCATCGTAGTCTTTGGCATAGTAGGTGTGGTCCATTCGTCCGTCAGAAAAAATCCAGGAGGTGCTGAGGTAATCTGTTTCGTAGATGTCATTTTCCAGGGTCTGATAAGCGTCAGGCCTGACTGATGACATGCTTTCGGGTTCAATGGTGCCGCTACAGCCCACTCTAAGGTTTCTGGTTGATGTCTCAATTATGGCATTGCAATTATCACGGCTGTCAAAAAAGGGATTTTCACTGTCAACGGTAATGCGTGTCAGTTTGGGACAGTAATAGAACGGTTGCTGGGGGATAACATTACTCTCATCTCTGTCTTCAGCCCAGTATGATGAAGACAAGTATCTTACAGAACTTGAAATGAATACGGATTCCAGGTCTGAGCAATCCCTGAATGACTGATAACCTAATCTCTCTACAGAATCCGGAATGACAATTGACTTTAATCCGCGTACGTGGGCAAAGGCATTACCGTCAATATACTTGACCGTTGAAGGTATGACGGTATTCCTGCAGCCTAATATCAGATTGTCATGTTCAGTTTCAATTATGGCATTGCAGTTGTCACGGCTGTCATATACAGAATTTGCCCGGTCAACGGTGATTATTGACAGTTCAGGACAATAATCGGATTTGTTGAAATCTGTCACGGTAGCGGAGAGATGCAACTCTTTCAGGTCCGGACATTGTTCAAAAGCATTATGTTCTACGGTAACCACGCCTTCAGGTATGTCAATCCTTTCAAGCCCTTCACAGTACGCAAATGATTGGTTACCGATGATTGTGCATGATGCAGGAATCACTGTATTGCGGCATCCCTGTATAAGCGTACCCGGTCTCCGGCTCATGTATTGTCCTTCTTTGATATAATCCAGTATAACCTTGACTTCGGGATAGCGTATAACCCTGATGTCATTTCCGTTTGATATTATGGCATTGCAGCCGGATGGGCTGGAATAACTGGGGTTGCCGTTTTTGACAGTGATGGAGCGGATATTCCCGCAACCGAAGAAAGGATTGTCATGCATGAGCGATACCGATGCCGGAATCTCAATCTTCTCCAATGGGCAGAAAGCAAATGCCCGGTCAAAGATGTATTGTACCGATGCCGGAATATCTATCCTTTTGAGTCCGGAAGCGCCTGCAAATGCGTAGGGTCCTATAGCAACAATATCCTTGGGTGTCCTTGTGCTGCGGCAGCCCTCCAGGAGCAGGTTGATATCAGTCTTGATTATGGCGTTGCAGTTCTTGCGGCTGTCAAACACCTTGTTGGCGGGATTTACGGAAATCGATTTGAGATTCCTGCAGTCAAGAGTTATATTCCGTCCCAAAGAGGTCACAGAGGCCGGAATAACAAGTGATTTGAGACCGCTCCTGGTAAAAGCGGCTCTACCTATATGCTCAAGTGTTGCAGGCAGTTCTATGCTTTCAAGACTGCTGCAGTATGCAAAAGCGTTATCCTGGATTGTAGTCAGGCCATTGTGAAGTATAACTCTCTTGAGTCCCGAACATTCTGAAAAAGCAGCTTCTCCAATTATCCTCACGGTGCCCGGTATGGAGACTGACTCTATAGCGGTATTTGACAAGAAAGCATCGCCGGCTATCTCGGTTACGGTATATGTCTTTCCGTTGTAATCGAATGATTGTGGTATGGTGACTTTTGCAGGGGCGTTATCCCATACATGGTAAAGAATGGCCTCCTTTCCGCGCAGCTGGAAATGCATGAATCCGTTTATGCTGTCAGCATAAGTGAATCTGTAGGATAGAGTCCCGTCAAGCGCCCTGTCTCCTTTCCTTATTATGTTGTCCAGGTTTATCTCTTCAAGATTGGTGCAATTGTAAAAAGCATAGTCTTCGATAGTTTTTACCGATGGAGGAAGTTTTATCGATGTGATCTTTTGGTTTGACATGAAAGCGTTCTGCCCTATTGTGGTCACGCCGTCAGGTATTACGGTGTTGGCACTTCCCATTACCAGTTTTCCGGTTGCAGTCTCGATAACGGCATTGCAGTCATTGCGGCTGTCATAAGTCCTGTTGGACGGACTGACCTTTATTTCCAATATATTGGGGCAGTTGCTGAAAGCATTGGGAGAAAACTCTTTAAGGCCTGCACCTATTGTTATCTTCTCCAGATTGGTGCAGTATGAGAATGCACCTGTCATTATTGTAGTCACACCATCGGGGATTGTGAGCTCCGTCAGGCCGTCCTGTTTCATGAATGCGTTTTCGGCAATAGACCTGACAGATTCAGGAATGGTGGTTGACTTGCATGCAATCAGCAAAAGGTTGGTGGCCTTCCATATTATGGCATTACAACCCTCACGGCTGTCATAGACCGGATTGGCAGGGTCAACGACAATACTGCTGAGGTCCCTGATGTAATTTGGAGCGTCAACAGATCGGGCATCAAACGGATTCTGAAATATGTATGTGCCTATGTCTCTGACCGAGGCCGGAATATACAGTTCCTTGAGATGACCGCCGGTGAAAGCGTAATTCGATATGGACCTGACAGTGTTGGGGATGACAGTATTGCTGCAGCCCAGAATCAGCCTGTCTGTGGCTGTCTCAATAATGGCATTGCAACCCTCACGACTGTCATATACAGGATTGCCATTCTCAACTATGATTGATTCCAGATTCAGTTGATAGCTATTCTGATTATTCTGTATTTGTGTGACGGTTGCCGGGATGAACAGGTGTCTCAGATTGGGACATCTGTGAGGTATATCTACAGATGTTGCTCCCGGACCGTAAATAACCGTTTCCAGTGAGTCGCATCCATTGAACGCATAAGATGACAATTCTATATTACCATTTATAGTGAGGCTTTTTATGCCTGTGTTCTGAAAGCAGCCGTAATCAAGCTTCTGTACCGTACCAGGAATAACGATTGACTGTAGAGAAGTGCATCCCGCGAATGCACGGTTTCCTATAGTGGTGACACTGGCTGGAATTCCAATTGTTTTCAGCCTGGTGTTTCCTGCAAAAGCCGATTCGCCTATGGCTGTAACTGTAGGCGGTATTACTGTTTTGGAGGATCCGTAAAGCAGAGTGTTGGATCCTGTTTCAATAATGGCGTTGCAGCCAAGACGGCTGTCATAGTACGGGTTTCCTTCCTGAACGGTTATGGATTCAAGTCCAGTACCCGCAAATGCCGCGTATCCTATCTGTCTTACAGAGGCCGGAATGGATATTGACCTCAGATTGCTGCACCCTGTAAAAGCACTTTCACCGATACTTCTGACAGATGAAGGGATTATAATCCTTTCAAGTCCTGTACAATTGTAGAAAGAACCTTCCTCAATCTCCCTGACCGTGGATGGAATGGTCACAGACTTGATATTCTCATCATATTGGAATGCCCTGGGTCCGATAGAGGTGACAGGATACTTTACATTCTTGTAGATGATGGTGTCAGGAATCACTATATCAGACGGATACTCATGTCTTGTCTTGCGGCTTACCACACGCACCTGATTGCCTTTGAACTTGTACCAAAGGCCGTCAATACGGACATAGTTGTCAACTTCAAGGACCTCTTTAAGGTCATTGTCATAAACTCTCTCGGCAAACACGTTCATTGCAAACAGCAATAGGACCGGAATGTAGGCAAGTTTCAAAAGGCTTGTTCCTGCGGATTTTTTCTTGTTGATCATATCTATTCTTCCTTCTAAGGTACTTTTTCTGAATGTATTGACGGCTCTGAATTCCGTCTTGTCGGTAGCGCAGTCCAGCATCAGGTACTGATACTGCTTGCGGTCAACCCCCTTTTGGAGCACGTCGGCATCGGCCTGGAATTCATGTATGGAGTAGAGGTCCCGGCGGAAAAGCAGCATAGCAGGGTTGAACCACTGCAGGGCGGAGAGTATGTCGGTCCAGAGCAGTTCCTGTGAGTGATGATGCGCCAGATGCGCCTTCTCATGTTCCAGGATAGGAGTCTGTCCGGAGGCTTTACCCTCCCGCGGCAATACTATGTATCTCATCCAGCTGAAAGGATGTACTGACTGTCTGGTCTGAACAAGCGTGAAATCACTGTTCTTTTCAACCACACAGGATTTCCGTATTATTCTGATAACTTTAGTGGTGCTTAGGATACGATACACCAGCACAATCAGTAGCCCAAGTAAATATACTACGCTCAGTACTTTCAGCCAATCAATCCGTATGGTTTTACGCGGGGCAACCGCTGGTTCAGGGTTATAGTCCTGACCGGTAACCTCAATCACCTGCGTAAGGTTCTGCCTGTGGTCTGATTGAGCCGTCTCATCCATTGGGGCCGATGAATATACGCTTCCGCTGGTGATGACCGGCTGGTAAGGCAGGGTGGCCTGCTCTTGAACGGGTCTTTCATTCACAATCCCGGTTCTTCTGACAGGAACTCCATCTTTGTGTACGGTTATGACCACGAACGGCAGGATATAGGAAAGCACCAGCGATGAAACCAGAATAATCCTGTTCACCCTGTGGAAAGTATCTTGCCGCAGCAGTAGGTGGTAAAGGACTATGAAAACAGCCGACAGGACGGCCACCTTCATAATATATATAAGGAAAGCAGTCATTGGCCGTTCTCTATCTTGTCAATAATGCGTTTAAGGTCATCGACAGAGAGTTTCTCGTTCTTGACGAATCCCATTACCACGCTTGAGTATGAACTGTCCAGATATTGGTCAATAAGACCGTGAATGCCGCTGTTGCAGTATTCACTGGCACTTACAACCGGATAGTAGCGGTAATTGCTCCCGAATGCCTCCCGGTCCAGGAAACCGTCCACCTGGAGCGTATGGACCTGAGTTGAAAGGGTACTGAAGTTAGGCTCCTTTTCATAGCATCCCTGAAGCTCCCTTATGAACATGGGTCCCTTGTTCCAGAAGAACTCCATTATCTCCTTCTCTTTCTTGGTCAATTGCCTCATTTCAATGAGTTTTGAAAGTTTTTCGTGGCAAATCTAAAATATTTAGATGTAACCACAAAATTTTTAGATGTTTTTTACGCGGCTCACCTTAGGGAGAGAAATGGCTCTACCTGCGTTCTGACTCCCTAAGGTCAGGGGGTTGCCCGGGGAAAAGTGTATTTCAGGCTCACCTTAGGGAGAGAAATAGCTCTACCTGCGTTCTGACTCCCTAAGGTCAGGGGGTGGGTAAAGAAAAGGGGCGGAAGAACCGCCCCTTTATTTTTAGAGTGCGCCGTACTTGCGGCCGTAGTCAAGCTGCTGTTTCAGGTAGTCGTCGTTGTAAACCACCTTGTAATCAACAATCTTGCCGTCCTTCTCAACCGGAACGATGTCGGGGTTGATGAATCCGCCGTAAGGCTTCAGGTTCAGGGCCTCATAACGCTGCTTGACCTCCTTGTGCAGGGTGGGGTCAATGTTGACGGCGTAGGTTTCAATCAGATACTTGCCGGCCTCATAGTCACCCTCTGACTTGATGCGCTGGATCTCGGCTAGCAGCTGGGCAAAGAGGTCACGCAGTTTCTCGTAGTCGTTGACCACAAAGTAGGTCTTGCCGTCACGAACCTTCTTCTCAATGACGTTATCCTTACGGCCCTTCTCATAGCACCACTCGGCAATGAGTTTGCGGTTCTGCATATGGGCCTCGGTGTTGGGGCGTCCCAGCTCAACGCGTGTGAACTGTACCATCAGACCGTTGCGGATATAGTTTGCATACTCAGCTTTGTAAGCATCCTTGTTGGGCATGATACCCAGTTCAACCATCTTGGGATCGGCAGTGAAGTAGAGTCCGAAGAGGTCGGCACGGGCCTCTTCCAGGGCCGATGCATACTCGCCCATAGCGGTGGTGGCAACACCCGGGAGCAACTGTCCTGAACCATGACCCAGACACTCGTGGAGGTCAGTATGGATCTCATCGGCCCATGAACCCCACTCGCGGTAGAATGCCTTCTCGGCCTCATCCCATGCAAACTCATCCAGAGTGCTGGTGGGTGACTCCTGTGCGGCGTAGTCATATGCGTGTGTGATGTTGGCAATGGTCACAGACTTGCTGCCGTACTGCTTGCGGATCCAGTCTGCATTGGGCAGGTTGATGCCTATAGGTGTTGAGGGATAGCTGTCACCGGCCAGACATACGGCGTTGATGACCTTTGCCGATATGCCCTTGCACTCCTTTTTCTTGAAACGGGGATCAACCGGTGAGTGGTCCTCAAACCACTGTGCATTGGCACTCAGTATGGTGGAGCGCTCAGATGCCTTGTGGTCCTTTATGTTCACATAACCTTCCCAGGCGCCCTTGCGGCCCAGCGGGTCATTGTAATCCTCAATGAATCCGTTGATGAAATCAACAGTTCCTATGGTGTCCTTAACCCACTCTATGTTGAACTCGTCCCAGATTCTCAGGTCACCTGTCTCGTAGTATTTAACCAGCAGACCCAGGGCACGCTTCTGGATATCGTTCTCGGCGCAGGCGGCGGCCAGTTTGAGTTCCTCGCATATCTTCTTGATGGCAGGTCCGTACATGCCGTCAATCTTCCATGGAATCTCAATAATATTGCCATTTGCATCCTTTGTAACTTTGGTGTTCAGACCGTAGGCAATGGGAGTCTCATCGGTCTTATCCTCGATGGATTCGTAGTATTTCTCAACCTCGGCACGGGTCACGCCCTCATAGAAGTTACCGGCCGACAGTACCACGATATCACCGTCAGTTGATGTTGAGCGGCGCTGCTGCAAGGTGTTTGGATCATAGATGACAGGCAGAAGCTCTGTGCACTTGTTTCCTTCACCCACAGCCTCCATCAATGACCTGAAATATGCTTGTGAACACTCAGGGAAGAACTTGTCCTCGGCGTAGTGATGGTGAATGCCGTTGGCAAAGAAGAGACGTTTTGCGTAAACAACGAACTGCTGGAACTCCTTTGACTCACGGTCTCCCTTATAGTTCTCAAGGATGTTCTCCACCACATGACGTATGGGCAGGTTCCACTTGCAGTTCTGGTCCCAATGGATATCGCGGCCCCACTTGGCAGCCTCGGCCAGATGATATGCATACTCTTTTTGCTGCAGTGTAAGCTCATCCCATCCGGGAATCTGGTAACGCATTACCTTAAGGTCAGCAAACTCATCAAGCAGATACTTGAAATCACTCTTTTTCTGTCCGCAGCCGGCTGTTATGGCCAGCACACCAGTCATCATCATAACTTTAAAGATTGTTTTCATCATTTATTGTTTTAGTCCGTTTTATCGCCTTTTTGTTCCTGCCAGTATCACACCGCCCAGAATCATGGCCGATCCCACTCCTGATACCAGAGTCATCCTCTCATCAAGAATGATGACAGCGGCAATAAGTGTGAAAACGGGGTTCAGATATACATAATTGGTGGCAGTTACATTACCTATGGCAAGCATGACTCTGTTCCATATCACAAAGCATACCAGCGATGCTATGGTTGACAGGAACAGTAGATTACCCCAAACCTGTATGTGATCAAACCTGACCTGTGCCAGATTGGAATTGTCAGATAAAAGAAGGAAAGGTACTATGGTTACAAGCCCCCAGAAGAAAACCTTTCGGGTGGCAAACAGAGTGCCGTACCGGTCTGTCATCTGTCCCATGAACTGGCTGTAAACGGCCCAGCACAGAGCGGCCAGAAAAGCCAGTATGTCACCCTTGGGCGAAAGGCTCACGCCGTTGCCGTCAAAAATAACCATAATCATTCCTGATAGGGCCAGTACGGTACCGGCCACAAGCGGGAACCTTACCTTTACATCCTCAAGTCCGTCCATGAACGGGCCTTTGAACATTCTTTTTAGTGCCAGAGTGAGCAGAACCGTCAGAAGCGGGGCAATGCATACTATAAAAGAGACGTTGCAAGCCTGGGTAAAACTGAGTGCGGAGTTTTCGGTCCAGAAATAGAGGGATCCACCGGTAATTCCGGTTATTATGAATACCAGTTCATGACGCAGGGAATTTGAGAACGCCCTCTTGTCACGTCCCCCGCGGAACAGGCATACCATAAGGAGTCCGGTATAGGCAATGATGAATCTTATGGTGAATATCTGTGCCGGTGTCAGCCCTTCATTGATAAGCGTCTTGGTGGAGACAAACGTCACTCCCCATAACGCCATCGTAAGGAATGCCAGCGCATGAAATAGGATTTTGCCCTGCTTTCTCATCTATTTGTCAGCCTTAATGAGTGCTCTGACATACTGTTTCATCTTTAGGTCGTTACCTTTTGCAATCTCTGAAATGAAAGGCAGTTGGTCAGCAGCGTGGGTATAGAACTGGAATTTGTCACGCAACTCTACAGGTATATCAATAGGCTTGATGTAGTTGTCAGGGTCAGCCTTTGGAATTACACCCTCTTCAATCATGGTATTTATTACAATTTCAGCAACCTGACGGTGTGAAACAGGATGATTGCCTCCAAGATTGTAGATGCCTGTAGCCATATCTTTCCGTTCCATGGCCTGATACATGACTTCAGCAACATCCTCTACCCAGATATGGTCCCGGATAATCTCTTTATTGAATAGGTCTATATAGTTCTTCTCTTTGATAAAGCGGTAGAACCTGTATACGATATTCGCGTTTTTACCTTTATGGAATTCGCCCCATCCGAACACATTGAAGAAACGGAATCCTATCACTTTGTTCACAAAACGGTGCTGATTATCCAATACATACTTGTCAAACATCCATTTTGACAATGCATAGGTGTTGTGCGGTTTCAGGTCAGAGTTTTTTATGTCCTGGTCTTTGTCATTGCCGTATACGGCCGATGAAGAGGCATAAATGAACGGAATATTGCAGGAGTTGGCATATTCGCAGTACATTTTTGAGAACTCGTAGTTCTCCCTCATCATCTTGTTTGAATCATATTCCAGCACATCGGCATTCGCTCCTATATGGAAGAACGCCTGAGGCTTGTCAATCTTCATCAAGGCTTCATGTACAGCCTCAATACCATCCTGATAGTCTATAAAATCACGGTACTTGAGTTCCGTAAGATTCTGCATCTTTTCACCATCGTATTCATCTATGATGACAATGTCATGGATTCCCTTTTCGTTGAGTTTACGGACCATGTTGGAACCCACGAAACCTGCACCGCCTGTTACAATGTAGCTCATATCATTCAATTGTAATCTCCTTACGGGGAATGTATGTCACGGGGTTGTAATGTACTATGGATGTACCTTCATTCTCAAAGCAGAAAGGAACATGCATCAGGTTGTCCAAAGCGTCTATTACAGACTGGCGCTTATCGGGCTCTACATAAAACAGGAAGAAACCGCCTCCGCCTGCACCAAGCAATTTGCCGCCTAATGCGCCGGCTTTGAGACCTTTCTCATACAGGTCATCAATGCTGTCATTACTTATCTTTCCGCCGGTTTTGCGCTTGAGTCTCCATGTGTGGTCAAGCAGACGGCCGAAATCGTTGAAATCAGAGTGTTTGTCTTCAAGGATAGCCTGAGCCTCATTCACAAGTTGGAGCATCTCCTTGAGTTCGGCTGTCTTGTCCTTCTGATTTGACATAGTGTCTTTCTGAACTTCGGCCGAAAAACGTGAAATACCTGTATAGAATAGCAGAAGGCTCTGATTGAGCAGTGCCTTGCGGTCCGGATGAATGATGATGGGAGTAACCTTGAACTGGTTATCGGCAAAATCAATGCGGTTCATACCTCCGAATGCTGCGGCTATCTGATCCTGCCAGCCACCGCTCTCCTTGCAGAGTTCGCGCTCCAGATAGATGGCATCCTGGGCCAGTTTACGCTTGCCTACCTGCTTGCCCTTAAGAGCATAGAAGGCATTGAGCATACCCACGGCAAAAGTACTGCTGGTGCCAAGACCTGTGCGTGCCGGGAGATCACCTTCATAAGTAAGGCGTATCTCATGGATATCCAGCATGCGCATCGCTTCACGGATTGCCGGGTGAATTATATCGTCAATCCGGTTTACTCTCTCTATCTTGCTGTAAACCAATTCAGAGTAATAAGGCATGAACGGAGGCAGATGCCTCACGTTTACATAGCAGTATTTATCAAATGTGGAGGATATGACAGCACCGCCATGCTCATTGAAAAATGATGGCATATCGGTTCCTCCTCCAAAGAACGACATTCGGAATGGTGTCTTGGTTATTATCATATCATCTTGATTTTCGGGTTGTAAAGATACAAAATTGCATCATTATTCAAGAATAGCTTTGAATGCATCCATCATACTCTCTGTGGAATATTTCTCCAGGAATACTCCCCTGTTGTAGCTGTTGAACCTGGGACGTGGGCTGTCTATGAAAGACTGTATTGTCCGTATAAACTCATCGGCGGTATTGCATTTGCCGCCCATGTTGTCATAATTGAGTTCGTAACCCTCCAATGCCTCGTCCGATGCAATAATATTCTTGCCGTACATCAGACTTTCACAGGTCTTTACCTTCATGCCGCTACCCTGAAACAGAGGTATGGTCATGATATCGGCCTCCTCATAATATGGTACAAGATCAGGAACATCGCTGATAAGTTCCACATCTTGGGGAATCCGGTAGCTGTCGGCCATCTTGCCCATACCCTTGCCTACAATACGCAGCCTGATGTCTACATGCGGGTAGACGTTTTTAATGAACCAGTCTATGCCGTCGCAGTTGGGTTTGAAATATGCCGCAACACACATGCATAGAGGTTTCTTGGCAGTCATTCCGGCCGGGTACTCCTTTATGTCGTACTTGTCATCAAGAGCAAGGGCCATGATGGTATCGGGATAACGTCCATAGTGCTCGGCAATCAACTTGCCGTCACGGGTGTTGAGTGATATTACGGTATCTGCATACCGGCAAGACCAACGGTCATTCCTGCGGACGCATCCTGTAATGACAAACCTCCATGGTTTATTGCCCAGCTTTGCCTTAAAGTACAGAGGTTCTATGTTATGGAAGAAACAGAAAACCCTTCCTTTATATCCGTGTTTCTTTAGTTTATTGGCCAGTATTCCGAATACGGTACGGTCAATGAATATATGGTCATATTGTCCTGACATTGCCAGGATCTCCCGGACTCTCTTGGGCGTAAGGCCAAAGAAATAGCCGAACGGGAACCAGAACACGCCTTTAATATATTCAGAGACTCTGCGCTTGACATTGTCATCATGGATATGATAAACATCAACGTTCTCATCTCCGAGCAATCGGCGCAGAACGTTCAGTTTCATCTGAGTACCTATCTCGCCGCCTTCGGTAACCTTGGCCGGTTTCTTGTATCTTATGAACAGCAGTTTACTCATCGGAACAATAACATATATAGGGTTTTCATTACCGAATTTACGGCTCTGTTGAATGATTCAAACCATGCCGGCCAGCGTTTATGGTGCTTATGCCAGTATTTCATGGCATTACACCTTATGATCTTGTTTTCAGGGTAAAGCTTTATTTCTCCCAGCCCGTATTTGCGGCAAACTTGCTGAAACTCTTGTTCCAGCTGTGCAAAATGTTCTGCGTTGAAATCCTTACGGTCTATATCAAACAGATGGCTTTTGCATATCAGCCTCAGCCTGTTAAGATAATACTGGCGCAGGAATGCCTGCCTGCCGCTGTTCAAACCGTCCAAACCTCTCTCTTCAAGAAAAGCCAGTATCTTTGAAGTGATTTTTTCCTGCTGGGCGATGCTCTTGTTCAGAACCTTCGGATCCATGGTCTGACCTTCACGGTCCATGTTATACTGATAAAGGTTAAGGTCCAGGAATACAACGTCTTTTGCATAAAACATGGGATAGGTATCCCACTCAGTATCGGTGTATGATATACCTTCTGTCTGGACATATCCGTTATCTCTCAGCATCTGTGCCCGGTATGTGATGGCGTGCATCATGAAAAAACGTATATAGCCACCGCCAAGTACGTAATCCAGGTCATACAGTTTTCCGTATTCGTAAGGCTCCTTTCCGTAAAGGTTGTATTTGGCCAGTTCCTTCTTGCCGCCCGGATGGATGACGGTAAAGTGTGTCACTATGAAGTCGGTGTCAAGAGTCTCCAGGGAATCCAGAAACTTAACCAATGCATCAGAGTTGAACCAGTCATCGGAGTCAAGCACCTTGACGTATTTTCCCTTTGCAACGGGCAGAGCGGCGTTGATAGTCGATCCGTAGTTGCCGTTAGGTTTGTCTATAACCGTTACGGCCGATGGGAATCTTTCTTTGTAGCTGTTGGCTATGGTCAGAGAACCATCCTTGCTTCCGTCATTCACCACCATGGCTTCAATACGCTCCAGGGCATCGGGCACAAGCAGTGAATCAAGACAACGCGGAAGCAGTGCCTCCATGTTGTATGTGGGAATGATTATTGATAAGAGTTTGCTCATAGTCTTATTTTTTGTTGTTTCGTCCGCCAGTGAGAACTGCTGCGATTGACGGACAATATCGTTCCAGAAACATATACATGAAATGGCAGATCAAGAAGATTATGACAGTGCCTGTAATAAATAACAGGGTCTTGATTATCCCGGTTTGTTGTTGTGGAAGCATGACCAGCCACATTACAGCGCTTGCAATAATTACCATGTGTGAGCAGTATACAAAGAAACTGCTGTTCTTGAACTGCGCTTTTACTCTGATTTTTTGTTTTTCAATCAATGATGAGACCAGATTGAAAAAGAAAACCAGTTCTATTATGATGAAAAACCGTACGGCAAGATTGAAAAGAAATCTGTCTTTGTCCCAAAGAATAGGAATAAGAATCAATCCCATCCAAAACAGTACTGCAGAGGGAATCCTGACCTTTTGGAAGTATTCAGTAAAGTTGTTTCCTTTGATTGAGAACAGTGCACCCCATGTAAAGAAGAATGTAGCCTTGATGCTGAATCCTGAAACAGGAAACCAGATGTCAACCAGAAACAGGACCGCCAGAACGGCAATGAAGACCTTGCCGGTCTTTTTGATAAGCCAATGGATTGCAGGGGTGAACAGGACAACTACCATCAGGTCTCTGACAAACCACATAGGTGTATCCATGGGCTGGCCGTTGGGAATGATCCAACCCAAGATGTTGATGTAACTGTGGCTGTTCCCATCAAAGAGGGTCCTGTCCCAAAACAGTCTCAGGAAACCACGGTCCCGAATGACCTCAATCAGATTGTCCATAGGTAATCCTTTCATGAGAGAACCTGCATACCGGGTCAGTGGGAAGGCAATCAAAGCTATGAGATTCCAAATGACAAAAGGCACAAGCAATGTCTTAATCCTTTTAACCATCTTGCTTTTCCATATACCATAATCCCATTTTTGCAATCCTTTGTAGAAGAGATACCCTGAAATAAAGAAAAACGTAGGCACGGCGACAGGACAAATCACTTTACAAAGATAGATGACAAAGACATTGAAAACACCTCCGTTCATGGACCATTGTTCGTCTATGTAGAACAACTGGGCATGCAGACATATGACCATAAAAGCCATGACCGGCCTCAGCCAGTCAATGGTTTCAGACTCTATTTTGGTCCGGTCGGTATTCATATCTCCATTCCAAGTACTTTTTCTACAATCTGGTGCATGTCATAATACTTGTACTCAGCAAGGCGTCCTCCAAAAATCACGTTCTTTTCTTTTTGGGCCAGCTGGGCATATTGGGCGTACAATGTATTGTTGCGGTCATTATTGATGGGATAATAGGGTGCTGCACCCTTCTCCCATTTGCGAGAATACTCGTAGGTGATAACGGTATCAGGCTGTTTCCCGAACTCAAAATGCTTGTGCTCGATGCAGCGGGTGTATGGAACCTCAGCCTCGGTGTAGTTGACCACCGCATTGCTCTGGAAATCCTTCACTCCTTCCAGAATCTTATGCTCAAACCTGAGTGAGCGGAAATCCAATTCTCCAAAACGGTAGTCGTAAAAAGCATCGATTTGACCGGTATATACGGTCTTTTGGGCCACCCCGTCAAAAAACTCCCTGTTGCTGAAATAATCAGTATCCAACCTTACTTCAGATCCGTCAAGCAATTTCTCAAAGATTTTGGTGTAACCGCCTATAGGTATACCCTGATATGTATCGTTAAAGTAGTTGTTGTTGAATTCAAACCGGAAAGGCAGACGCCGTATTACGAAAGCAGGTATCTCAGTTGCTTTCATGCCCCACTGTTTCTCTGAATATCCCTTTACCAGAGTTTCATAAATGTCACGTCCGGCCAGTTTGAGAGCCTGTTCCTCAAGATTGCGCGGTTCCTCTATATCGGCATATTCGGCCCGTTGCTTCTCTATGACAGCCTTTGCCTCATCGGGAGTATTCACTCCCCACAGCTGGTGGAAAGTGTTCATGTTGAACGGCAGGTTGTAGCGCTTGCCTTTATAGCAGGCTATAGGAGAGTTTATGAAATCATTGAAAGGCACCAGGCTGTTCATGAAATCCCAGACCTGTTTGTTCGAAGTGTGGAAAATATGAGGACCATACTTGTGGACGTTGATGCCATTGATTTGCTCAGTATAGCACCCTCCGCCAATATGACTGTTGCGGTCTATGACAAGGCATTTCTTTCCTGCCTTGTGTGCGCGGTAGGCAAACATACTGCCAAAGAGGCCGGCTCCTACTATGAGATAATCATACTGCTTCATTTTTTCTCTTTTTTAAGATCCTCCAATACCTCCTGATAAGGTCTGTCGGTACTGATAATTACTTCGCCATGTTCAGAGGAATCTTTACGGGGCGTCATATAATCATTTCCGTATAGAGACACCAGGACATTATGATATCCTTCCGGAACCGGCATTTCAATATCCTCAAACGGCATAAATACAGTTTTATCGTACCAGCTTTTCTCTCTTGTCTCACGTTCAATCTGTTTAAGGTCAAAAGAGGGGCAGGCTACACATTTGCAATCTGTATTGTTCCATCTGGTTATCTGTTTCTCATAAATACGGTAAACGTTTATGGGACCTAACAGGCAGCAAGCGACTTTAGCAAAAAGGTTTTTTACGGAGGTAAATGGTTTTTTCAGACAGAAGCGTCTGTAATATGCGGTCTGAAGACATTTCTGAGCCCATCGGGCCTTGAAAAGAGAACGTTTCCATTTGCGTCCTTTCCGGTCAGGGACATTATCATAGACAAATATATCAACGAATATTCCCTGATGAAAAGGCTGATCTATGTCATAGGGCAGTATGGCGGCTGTTCCGTCATATCTTACCTGTGCGTGCCCTCTGAAATATTGCCTGTCTGTATGGACTGTCTGTAGAAAAAACGGATGCTTGAATTCTGTATCTGCCAGTTTTAAAAGTTTCTCATAATCCTCACGCATCATCATCAGGTCAACATCTTCATCCCATGGAATAAACCCTTTTTCCCGAACGGTTCCAAGAAGAGATCCCCAGTCGGCCCAAATCTTAAGTCCGTGCCGCCGGCATACATCCAGTATATGCTTGGTTATCTCCAGTTCAACTGCCCACAACTCTTTCATCGGTCTACTTTATTTTGTATTGTACCCTTTTGCTGTCGTTCTTTTTGGGACGCAATATGGCTTTTGGCAGAAACCGCAGGAACAGAAGGGTATATCTTGGCTTTTTCAGTATGGAAAAGAGGGCTTTCCAGGATTCCTTTCCTAACCCGCCCATTCGGAACAGTTTCATATACAATTCCACGATTTTCCTGTCAGCATAATGGTATTTCTTGCCGAACACCTCTTTGATAGCCTCGTAATGAGTGATAATGCGCGGTATGTTACGGGTCTGATATGAAACGCTTGAGGCATTACGGCGGTAGGTTACCATTTGTTCACCAATACAATGCAGGTACCCTTTCTGTAGCATGAACAGCAACAGAGGCCCGTCCCCGTAAATGAATCTGGGATCGTAAGGATAGTCGTGCATGTCATTGATATGTAATATACTTGCTGTGGCTACGCTCCACTGTTTGGTTATTTCCGTTCCATACCAGTCACGTGTCTTCTGTTGCTCAAAAACCAGACTGTCGCTATCCGGAATACCTTTCTCGCAAAGTATCCTGGCTGCCGAAAAACAGAGAGAACAACCCGGATGTGCCTCCATATAATCAACCTGTTTCTGAAGTTTATAGGGATCGGTCCAGAAATCATCGCCTTCACAATGGGCGACGTATTTACCTGTACACATCTCATTGGTTATCCTTCTCAGGCGTATAATATCCTTTGAATATACATTCTCTTTCTCGATGACAGGTTTGATGATGTCAGGATATTTTTGGGCATACTCGCGTATTATGTCAGCGCTGTTGTCAGTTGAGGCATCATCATGAACCATGGCTTCAAAACGGAAGTTTGTTTTCTGCATGATGAATCCGTCAAGACATTGACGCAGATAAGGTGCATGGTTGTAAACCATACATTTTATTGAAACCATCAAAGGCCTTTCATCTGTATTACTGCTCATTTCCCTTGCCTTTGTATTTGTTGATTAACTGTAAAGCTGCACTCTTGGCCTTGTAATACTCATCCAACCCTTTCAGTTCGCAATAACCGAATACGATTGCAGCACCTGTTACAATCTGTATGATCAGGATATAGATGTCAGCCAAAGGAATCCAGGAGATCAAGTACACTATAACAGCCATAATGGATGCCAAAAGAAATGAGGGCAGGATATCCTTTACTTGCTCCTTCATGGAATACCCTATGAATTTACCCGAATAGAAAGAATTCAGGTAATATGCAATAAGTCCTGTCACCACATTTCCCCAAAGCATAGCCTCAATGCTGATGAATATACCCATTAGTATAGGTATGACAGCAATGCATTTCTTAATTATCTCAAGTTTCAGGAACAGGTCACTGCGACCTTCTACCTGCAGCATATTAAGGTTTATGGCACTTAAAGGATACAGTACCATATTGAAACAGATTATGGGAAGCAGGGCTGCAGCAAAGGCCCATTTTTCACCTATAAGGACAAAAATAAGAGGTTTTGAAATAGCCGCAAGGCCGAGCAATAGCACGAATGATATCAGCATAGTAACCTTAATTATGGTCTTATAGGCGTTCTTGAGCCGTTCCTGGTCATCCTGTATAGCACTTAATGTGGGATAACTGACACGTTGAACAACAGTGGTCAGATTGGTGGACAGCAGTTCGGCAAATTGCTTGCCTCGGGTGTACTGTCCAAGAGCATCGGTATGATAAGTCTTTCCTATTACAATCTGATAAATCTCTTTCCACACGGTGTCAAGGATACTGCTGGCCATCAGTTTCCAGCCAAAGTTGAACAGTTCCCTGAAACTCTCCCTTGAGAACCTGAATCCGGGGAAATAACGCACGAATGTCCATAGCAGGATTGAATTGAGCAGGTGTGATGAAATCTGCTGTGCCACTAGAGCCCACACGCCAAAGTCCATGAAGGCCATAGTGATACCAATGATGCCACTGGTGATATTTGCTATGAATGATATCTTGGTCTGTGTCTTGAAATCTATCCTCTTGTTCAGGACAGTTCTTTGGATAATGGAGAAAGCGTTGATTATTACTATTACACTCATTACCCTGGTTACGGGTATGAGCTCCGGTTCTTTAAAGAATTTTGATATGATTGGTGCTGTCAGGAACAGGGTTACGCTCAATACCAGACACAAAACCATGTTTATGGTGAATGTGGTGCTGTAGTCTACATCTCTGACATCCTGTTTCCTGATAAGAGCGTTTGAAAAGCCACTGTTGACAATACAGTTGAACAGTGCTATGAAAATGGCCACATAACCTATCAGTCCATATTCATGAGGTCCAAGCTTGTTGGCCAGGACCAATCCCACAATGAAATTGATTCCTTGTACAAGCAGGGCATCGGTTGCACTCCAACCTACACCTCTTACGGCTTTATTTTTCAGGTTATCTCCCATTGTTTACATTATAGGAAACGGACATTCGTATTGTGCGGAACACGCTTTTCTTCGGGCGGTAACTGCATATAATCACCATAGCACCTTGTCAGGAGAGGATCCGGATTGGCAGGACCGTAAAATAGTTCTCCCTCAAATTCATATTGTTTAAGAGGGAACAATTCTTCGGGGTACAGCCTGTCATCATAAAAAATCTGCGGGCAGTATATATCTCTACATTCACCTTTAAAAGAATCTACCTTTTTCTTTTCATCATCAAAGACAGACTGAAGTTTGTTTATCCTTTCGTTATACTCAGTAGGATCAATCAGGTTCAGTTTCTTTCTGCGGTTCAGATACTTGATATGTTCATCGGTCCTGTATAACTTCTCTTCTATTTCCTTTATTCTTTTGATTCTGTACAAATCAATGCTTATGCCATGGTGTTTATATACTGAATCTACAGGGAAAGCGATACATTCTCTTACCGTATGGAGATCCTTGACATGTGCCCAGGCATGGAAGTACATGGGCTCGGAATCAAAATACTCCAGAAACATATCGTCGGGAAGGTTTTTTCGTAGTATTCCCATGGTTTCCTCATAGGTATCTTCAAAAAGGTAGATATCCAGATCATCATCCCATGGGATGAACCCCTTGTGCCGGACAGCTCCAAGAAGAGTTCCGTAAGTTATGAAATACGGTATGCCGTTAGCCTCCAGAATATCACGTGTGGCAACGGCAAGTTTTAGAAGAATCTTCTGTACTTTCCTGACTTCCTCTTTATCGTATAAATCCATCGGTTTCCCTCTTTGTTTTCAAAAAAAGTTTCAAATTCTCCATCCTCCTGTTGCCTTGACTCTGCTTCCGGAAATCATTGATGAACCGTCAGACATAAGCAAGACAAGCATGTCAATGTAGTCGGTACGTTCACACATACGTCCCATAGGATGTTGAGCGCCGGCCCATTCTCTAAGTTCGGCCTCTGTCATTCCCTGTGATTTCCTAAGTGCGACTTCACCTTCGGTCGGAGTCCATCCCAGTTCAAGGAAATTGGCTCGGATATGATCGCATGAATAGTTCTGCCAAATATGATCAACCAGAGTGAGAAGAACTCCCTTGGAACATGCGTAAGCGGCTCTGTCTTTTTCGCCACCCCATGCGTGAGGAGAACCGGTAACGACAATAGAGCCACCACCGTTCATACGCATGTATTTTATGGCTTGCTGGCAACAGAAAAATGCCGCGCGGAAATTTATGTTCATGACAGAATCAAAGGTTTCAACATCGCATGTATCCAAAGGTGATACGGGAGTAATGCCTGCGTAGTTGAAAAAACCGTCTATTCTGCCGAACTTGGCATATGCCTCATCAAACAGTTTTTTGCAATCCTCGACGCGGTTAAGGTCAGTATATACAAACAAACCGTCGGAGCCGTAAACTTTCATAAGACGGATGGACTTCATGGCAGACTCTTCATCGCGTCCGCCAATAACAACCTTGGCGCCGTTCATGGCAAAGGCCTCGGCAGCAGCTCGGCCCACACCTTTGGTGCCACCCGATACCACTATTACCTTTCCTTCAAGTTTTTTCTCCATACGTAGCTGATTATATCCTGTTCACATCAAAACCACGGAGTGTCATAAGGTTGCCGTTCTCATCAAAGACTTTGATCTTGTCCTGATACTCCTTGACGGTTTCAACTAACTGCTGCTTGGTGTCACATACGATGTAAAGTCTGTTCAGAACCTGTTTCTCTGTACCAATCCATGATTCCTGAACAGTATCACCCTCATGGATACGCTGTATGTTGGTATGTACGCGCGGATCCTTATCTGCTTCTTCAAGTCCCTGTATTTTTGCAACCTTGCCTTGCTTGAGCAGGGTCCAGAGCGTAGCGGCATACTTACCGCGGAAATAGGGGTCATCCTGTCTGGTAAGATCAACATCACCTTCTGAACCGGTCAAAGCAAAGCGAATGAGCATCTCACGCTGGTCAAAACCGTTAACTGCCTTCATGTGGAGATGGGGAGCTTCACCTTGCAGACGGAATCCGGGATCATAAACATAAAAATCACCGTCTTCATAGAATGCCTGCATAAGAAGAACGCCGTTTTTGATGCCGATATTCTTGAACATTCGGACAGCATTATCGTGCATCCGGCTGAAATAGTTTTTAATGTACTTTGAAGGATAGGTGGCACCCAGACACACACGGCTCAGACCGGGCTGCTCATCGGTAGTGTAGCGGTCTGCTATGCCGGACAGGCTGCAGTAACCGTCCTTGAATGTATAGTAGACAAAACAGTCTTCACACTCTCCCATGTAGCGCTCTACTATGAACCTTTTGCAGTGAGATACTTCCAAAGCTTTGGCAACTGCTTCCTTAAGTTCCTCGGCCTTATAACAAACAGTCATACCCATACCGCTGCGTCCGTCTACGGGTTTTACCATAACAGGGAATTTCATTCGGCTGATATCTGACGGATTCAGGTTTTCGTCAAGATAGTACTCAGGTACTCCGTGTACTCCGAATCTTTCACAGGTGGCTTTGAATACATCCTTGTAAGAGAAAATATCCACAATCTGTTGTGTTGCATAACTTGGTACACCCAGCGCGTCACATACTTTGCAGTAGGCGGGGACAAGAATGTCGGCAACACCTACAAGAACACCGTCCACCTGTTCCTGACGTGCCAGGGATACAACTGCCGGTACATCCATACCGTTAACATCAAATGACTTCCAAGCCACTTTCTTGGCCGGATCCTGGGGCACACTGCTTGTCACTATGGTCTTGATGCCCATGCCTTTGGCAATCTCAACCAATGGAATAGTTTCAGGATTTCCTCCTAGAATCAGTAACTTTTTTCCCTCTAAATCACTCATATAGCGTACTTTTTTTATATACTCATTGCTTCTCCCATGGTCATAAGGGTATAGTGGCCCTGGGGGTATTTATTTGCCATCATCTCCATAAACAACCCAGGTAGTCCCTTATGGGTTGCGAACATTCCGTAATGACAGGGAATAACCAGTCGTGGTTGTAGTACTTTGGCAAGCTCAACACAGTCATCCTCATTAAGGTTTCCGTAAGCACCGTTAATAGGGGCTATCAGAATGTCTATATCTCCTTTGCTCAGGTACTCCTCCTTACGGTCAAGTCTTAGACAAGTGTCACCGGCTATCATTATACGTTTATTGTCCACCTCGATAATGACTCCTACTGCATCGGGAGCCAGTGTCCCGTGATCGCAGTTGGTGAAATGTAGCGTAAAGTCACCGGCATGAAAGGTTTCGTCCGGTTTTACATAGAACACCCTGTTTATGTCAATTCCGGTCTCATCCACAAATCTGCTGCATTCCACGGAAGCAAACAGTTCTGTATGCCCGTTATCCATAAGTAGGGGCATTGAATCCATGTCATAATGGTCAAAATGAGGGTGGGTTGCAATTATGTAGTCAAATACAAAATCCCCGGGATTAAGAATCTGCGGAAGAAGGCGTTTGAAACCTATATGACCCTCAATCCTTTCACCGCATTCTGACAGATACAGGTCTATAGCCAAAGTTTCACCTGACCGGCTCTTTATGATAAAACCGGCTTGTCCGGCATAGAGCAGATGTGTTGAACCTGCCTGTGCGTTTAGGATACTGTCTGCAAATGCGCTCATTAAGTTTTACCGTTTTATGATACAATCTATAACCCTGCTGATATCATCATCGGACAAATCATGATGAAGTGGCAGGCAGATAACCTCATTTGCCAGACGGGTGGCTACCGGCAGATTGGCTGGATCCGATGAATCCAATCCCCTGTATGTGCTGAATGTACTTATAAGAGGATAGAAATAGCGCCTTCCGTAAACGTTTGCCTCTTTCATCTTTTCATAAAGAGCATCCCGGCTCATCCCGTATTCCTTTTCGTTTACAAAGATTGGGAAATAGCCGTAATTGTGCTTTACTCCAGGCATATCTTCCATATACCGTATTCCCGGAACATTCTTGAGTGCCTCCCTATAGGCCAGTGTCGCTTTCTTACGGTTCTGTATTGCTTGGTCAATCTTATTCAGGTTTGCAATACCGTATGCTGCCCGAACCTCATCCATCTTGCTGTTGATGCCGGGAGCAACAACCTCTGTCTCACCTGCAAACCCAAAGTTCTTAAGGTAATCGATATATTTCTTCATCTTTTCGTCAGGCATCACCATGGCTCCGCCTTCAACAGTATTAAAGACCTTTGTTGCATGGAAACTCAGAGTAGACAGATCTCCGTACTTGAGTATGGATTCACCGTCTTTTTCTACTCCGAATGCGTGGGCGGCATCATATATGACTTTGAGATGATATTTGTCTGCTATCTCCTGTATCCTCTTGACATCACAGGGTATTCCGTAACAATGAACAGGCATGATAGCCGATGTGCGTGGAGTTATGGCCGCTTCAATCTTGTCGGGATTGATACCGCATGTATCGGGATCGATATCCACGAAAACAGGTTTCAGGCCGTTCCACCAGATGGAATGAGTGGTGGCCACAAAACTATAGGGGGTAGTTATCACTTCGCCTGTTATTCGCAGGGCCTGGAGAGCGGTAATAAGCGGAAGAGTTCCGTTTGTGAACAAACTCACGAATGGAATCTTCAGATAACTGCATAGTTTGCTTTCCAGTTCTTTATGATAAAAACCATTGTTGGTTATTCTTTTTTTACTCCAGATATCCTGCAGCAGCTTTTGATACTCCTCCATATCGGGAAGTAGTGGAGATGTTACGGTTAATAACGGCAGTTCCATCTTGTTTCGCTTATTAATGGTTAGTGCATTACTCTTTCAGGAAGTTCATTAAAGACTCTTTATTTTCAACAGGCGTTGTTGTGGGGCGTCCCAGATCCTTACGGTTGCCCTTCTTGACCTTGATTTCAAGAAGAACAGGACCTTTGGGAGTAGATAGCCGGGATTTGAGAACTGAAAGCCGGTTTTCAAGTTCTTCTTTTGTGGTTACGCTATAGGCGGCGGCATAACCTACAGCCTTTGCCACCAAAGGAAGATCTATCTTAAGTCCTACCGTTGGTTGACCTCCTACACTGTCATGGGCGCCGTTGTTGAACACTACGTGTATATAATTAGCCGGTTTCTTGCTTGCCACAATAGCCAGTGAACCCATGTGCATGATAGTTGCACCGTCACCGTCAAAACACCAGATGCGGCGTTCAGGTTTGGCAAGGGCAATACCCAATGCAATTTGAGAGGCATGCCCCATGGATCCTACGGTCAGGAAGTCGCGTTCATGTCCTTGGTTCATGGCAGTGCGATATTCAAACAGCTCACGGCTTATCATACCGGTTGTGCTGACAATACAGTCTTTCTCCCCAAGAGCGGCGGCAACGGTCTGTATTGCTTCCTCGCGGCTCATTGTGAGGTCGTTTATCTGTACGTTCTGCAGCTTATATTCCTCAAAGGTCTCTTTCTCAATGACCAAAGCAAAGACATCTTTGTTTTGTAGAGCCTTGGTTGCCTTTTCTAATTGTATAGCGGCGATATCCTCTTCTTTTGACAACACTTCATAGTCAATACCCATCACGTCCAGAAGTCCGGTTGTAACCTTTCCCTGCTTTACATGTTGTGGTTCGTCATGTACGCCGGGGCGTCCACGCCAGCCTATTACGAGCAGAACAGGGATGTTATAAACATCACGGTCTGTCAGCGAGGCTAAAGGGTTTATCGTATTACCCTCTCCCGAGTTTTGCATATAGACACATGCGGGCTGTCCAGTAGCCAGATAGTGTCCGGCGGCAAGTCCGATTGCCGCTCCCTCATTTGCGGCTATGATGTTGTGTGCCTCATCAGCATGATCGGTTATGTAAGCGCACAGGTTTTTTAGGAGAGAATCAGGAACTCCGGCATAAAAATCTATGCCGAAGCTCTTAAGTGTATCATAAAAGAAAGACGGTCTTATCACTTTTGTTACTTTTCGTTACAGGTTTTACATTCATTCTCCCTGACAGCCTTTTTGAACTGGGTGGAAGATACACCTTGCGTATATTCGGGCTCAACGATCTTTCCTCCCCATTCGGCAAGTATATCAATAGCCTTCTGTCTGACTCCCGCAAGAGGTCCTTCGCGCCAATCGGTTCCGTGAACCATTATATCCGGCTTGAAACGGCGAAGATTGTCTTCATAATCTTTGGTTTCCTGCTTGACAACGTATGTAACGCCTTTCAGGTTCTCAACAACTATCTTGCGCTGCTCATAATTCATATATGGATCAGGTTTGTATGACTTGATGGCCTCATCGCTGAAAAGTCCTACCATTACACGGCCAAGACGACTTGCCTTCCTGATGATGTTGATATGTCCCGGATGGATGATATCGGCAGACATCGGAACATAAACAAGCTTTGAATAAGGGAATCCTGCGGCTTTGATGCGCATACGAACCTTGCTGTCATTGAAAATATCATCGTTCCTGGTGGCATACTCGGGCATAAGAGGCTCGGCGGGAGCGTCGTTGTGATGAACGCAGCAATCGCAGATGGTACCGTCAAGCATATCCTCTATAAAGCCCTTACGCAGTTCTTTCATCTTCTCTCCATACCATGCCTCTTTCAGGCTCACCTTGTTCAGGTCACCTACAATCAGCATATTCTCATAATCCGCATTTTCAACAGAGAGGTAACCCTCACAAGTAACGCATATGGCATCAAACGGAAGGTTACAGCGGCGATAGGTCTCATGATCGCAATCGCATTTGAGCAGGTGCTCTATCTCAGGCATGTATCCGCCCTGATTGTAAACGGTCTTGAATACTATCTGGTCAACTATGTTACCAAAGAGTTCCTGATACATATCTTTCATAGGCTCAGTGAACCTGGTCAGGATACCGGTAACATAAATCTTGAAGTTTTTGCCAGTCTCATCCCTGTATTGACGGATATACTTGAGATGTTCCACAACCATGTCAAAATGGTCATGTCCATGGATGAACTCATACATCTTGCGTTCCGGTGCATTTATGGAGAACTTTATGCTGTCCAGGCCGGCATCAATGACGGCACGGATCTTCTCGGGGGTAGCAAGTGAGCCATTTGATGTCAGGTAAGTGTACTCATAACCTATATCCTTGGCTAATTTGATATACTGCGGTAATTCCTTTACCAGGAAAGGCTCACCTGTGGCGTAAAAGCCAACTTCACGAGTGCCGAGTTCATAAGCCTGACGCAAAGCACTTTCAACCATCTCTGGTTTCATTTTGCTGACTTTACGTTTCATCTTCTGATGTGCGCAGAACAGGCACTCATGGTTACATGCATTGGAAAGCTCCAACAGGAAGTTTGATCTTGGGAATGGAGGTTCCAGAGAGTAAAGATTATCCCTGTTTGCTTTTTTAAGACGAACCCTTTCCTGGAGGTCAACGTCTTTCCCCATTTTGTCGTAATCGTATTGCTTCATGACTGTATTTATTTGTTATAATTCTTCGGGAATTAAAGTGATTATCTCCTTTATGCTCATACACATGTCATCGCACTCCTTTGCACGGTGGTGCTCCAGTATGGTACGTGCGGCATTCTGCATGGCAGGGAATCCTGTACGTGTAAGCTGGTTGGCGTAGATGACCACATTCACGCCACGATCCTTGAATTCCTGCTCTGTAACCGTGTTGAATGATGTAGGAACCACAACTATCGGAGTGATAGTGTCCTGAGCACGGAACTTTTCAACAAACTCGAATATCTCAGCCGGATCTTTTTTGCGGGAGTGTATCATTATGGCATCAGCTCCGGCTTTCACGAATGCAAAGGCGCGGGTAAGGGCATCTTCCATACCTTGTTCCAGGATAAGACTCTCTATGCGTGCACAAATCATAAAGTCACTTGTCTTTTGTGCGCGCTTGCCGGCGGCAATCTTGGCGCAGAAATTCTCAATGCTGTCCTGCGTCTGCTTGACCTCTGCACCGAACAGTGAGTTTTTCTTGAGTCCGGTCTTGTCCTCAATGATAATCATACTCACTCCCATACGCTCCAGAGACTTTACCGTATAGACAAAGTGTTCGGTCAGTCCTCCTGTATCTCCGTCAAATATAATGGGCTTGGTTGTAACCTCCATTATGTCATCTATGGTACGGAAACGGCTTGTCATATCCACCAGCTCAATATCAGGTTTTCCTTTTGCAGTGGAATCACAGAGAGAACTGATCCACATTGCATCGAACTGATATGTCTTACCGTCCTGTACTACGGTGGTATTCTCTACAATCAGTCCGGTTATTCCGCTGTGGGCCTCCATGGCTGTAACCAGCCCTTTCATGCCGATAAGCTTTTTAAGTCTACCACGGCGGATATCGGGCATTGAGAGCTGCATACGGGCATTAGCCTCCATCTTGTCATACTCCTCATTGACAGAATACGGAAATTCCTTCAGTTCTCCTCCGTATTCAGCAAGCAGTTGCAACACTTCTTCACGTATCGGTTTTTGGATTCCGGAACGCCAGTCATCACCGTGTACGACATAATCAGGACGATATTTCCTGATAACCGAGCGGTATGACATCTCATCCTGTTCAATGACATTTGCAACCCCTTTCAGGGATGCGGCTATCCTCATGCGTTCTTTACATGACAAGAGAGGATAACGTTTATAACTTGCTACTACCTGGTCACTCAATACGCCGATAGTCAGCTCCCCAAGGCTTGCTGCATTTTCTATCATCCTGATGTGACCGCCATGGATAACATCGGTGCTAAGACTCATAAATACCTTTTTCATCATTCAAATCATCAACGGTTAGTTTTTATCAGCTAAAAATACAAATTTAGGTAATCCTTTCCAATCCCAAAGGGATTGCCTTCAATAATATACTGTTTTCCCATTCCCGATTGCGCCCATTCCAGGACCCTGTCAATCGTTGGGGTATTTATCTCGTACTTACTCGCAAAAATTTTGACAATAAGTAGCCCATAGGGGATGTCTTCGGTAAAATAACGGTTGTTCCAGTCTGGAGCAAACGTTCCGTCAGGCATCTGTATCATTGGTGCCAAAAGTCCCTTGAAAGCCTTGATTGATTTTATCTTGTCAGTAAGGGACCGTGCATCATGACTCTCGTAATAGTCCAGAATGGGAACGATCTCCTGTGTGGTTATACCCAGTTTGTCAAGAAGGATCCGGAATTCATTGTCACAGTCAATCAATGTCTGAGAGCTCAAATCATCCCATTCCTCATAGAACAGGACAGGTCTGTCAAATCTCTCACGTCCTCCACCGAACAGTCCATACAGACGGGATGGGTGCAGCAGCGGATTGCTGTTTGAAAGAGTAACTTTCAGATAGTTGTCCAGCCATGTTGTCGGAACGTCAAACAGCCTTGAGAGCGTATTGCCTAGTTCCTGGGGATTCATCACATTCATGGTAGCGAATGCCAATGAGGGCTTGTAACCAAGCAGTGTTGCAGACTTCCCGTATTCATTTATTCGTGCTATGAACGGTACGCGCTGGAATCCGAACAGTCTGGTTCCAGCCGGAAGAATCTTCTGAGCCATCAGGAAGAATCCCGTGCTCGACACTACGGAACCTGTTGTTGTCCCAATTCCTATGTAACCCTTTATGGATTCAAGTACCTGTGCTATTGCGAATCCTGGAAGACAGAGAATAATGATGTCTGCCCCAAGGACAGTCTGTGCGGGATCCGAACTTATCACGGCAAAGCTTGGATTGAAAGTTTTTCCGTTGATATCGGTGAGTTTCAAAGACCTGTCTTGCTGCCATCTTTCAGGATGACGTGTAAGCAGCCGAACCTCAAATTCCGGCTTGGCCGCAAGGTATCCACCCACCACGTGAGCCAGATTACCTCCACCGCATATACAGATCTTCTGTCCGGTCATAACTCTCTGAGCTTTTTAATCAGTTTACTGTTGTCCTCCCTGTCTCTTATGGCTAAACGAATATAGTTCCTGCCGGCAAAGGCACTCTTCTGTCCGCAGTCCTTTATTAGGATGTTACTCTCCTCCAACAGTTTCTGAGTGAGTGTTTGGGATGTGTATCTGCCGGTAACCTCACAAAGGAAATAGTTGGCCTGTGACGGTATCACCCTTAAGAAAGGAATATCCTTAAGTTCATTGTAGAACAGCGTTCTCTCCTGAATGAATTTGCTGCACGCAGTCAGATAATCCTTCTCGTATTTGTTGAATATCTGCATGTAGAATTCGGCAAAAGAGTTAATGTTCCAGATTGCCACCTCCTTGCGTATCTTCTCCATCATGGCGGTGTTGCCTGAAGCTATTACGCCAAGCCTAAGTCCCGGGACACCATAAGATTTGCTTATGGACTTGACAACCGTCAGGTGCGGATAGGCCTGGAGTATCTCATTATGGAGCAGGGATGCGGTAATGTGATTGTCGGTAAAGTCTACAAAACTCTCATCCACTGTCAGGTTGATGGAATTCTTTGCGGTCCACTCAATGAGTTCTTTCAGATCATCAAACGGAATGTAATTGCCCGATGGGTTGTCCGGGTTGATTATCAGAAGGTTACTTATGCCCTTGTCCTTAAAGAATACCTCAAGGTCACGGGCTGAATACCTGAAATCGGGATTGGAGGGGGTGAATGTAACCAGGTCGTCCGGGTTGGCACGGTTGGGATACTCTTCAAAGGTGGGCAGTACGAATCCGGTCTTGCCTGTGCAGTGATTCTCTACAAGGCACTTTATGAGTTCGGCGGCACCGTTGCCCACGCATACAAACTCCTGCCTTATGCCGAAATACTTGCCTGCCAGCAGGGAGTTGACCTTCATTCCCGATGGATATTCGGTGAGCAGGGTGTCAAAATTGGCGCGCAGCTCATCTTTCATGCGTTCAGTGGGGAAATAAGGATTTACCAGATAGCAGAAATCCTTCATCTGAGGGAATCTCCAGTAGCCTCCATAGCATTGATGGAAACGACTGAGCATCTCTGTCCTTTCAGAGAACTTGGTCTCGGCAATGTCACGGTCCTGGATATCATCAATCTCATACCATTTTTCATCGGTAATGGGGAGCGCCCTGAGCGTTGACTTGTCAAGAGCGGTGATTACGCGCAGGACCTGCTCGTAATACTCGTTGTCGCCCATAGCCTTGCTGTATGCTTCCAGAAACGGGACATACTGGTTGCATGAGAAATTCTTGCTGAACTTATATATGTTGCATGTCTTGTAGTAGTATGGCACGTCACTGTAGCGGAAAGCCTTTTTAGGTACGAAACTTACTATATTGTTGTCATTGTCAATACGTACCATTGTTCCGTCCATCCATGTCTCATACTTAGCCACGAGTGCCAGGTTGGGGTAGGGGTTTTCTGTAAGCAACCTGAGCATCCGGTCCTCAAAAATCAGGTCACTTTCCAAAAGCAGTGTATCATCCTCCTGAAGCTGTTCTTTGGCAAGAGCCAGTGAGTAGATGTTGTTGGTCTTGTCATAAATAGGATTCAGGACATATTCGATAGTGAGCTTTCCGTCATATCTGTTGCCTATATGACTCATTAGGTTTTCAGCCTGATAGCCAACTACAATAACCACCCTTTTAAGATTTAGGCGTGACAATTGGGAGAGCATGCGGTCAATGAGTTTTACTTCGTTCACCTCAATCATGCACTTGGTGTTATTCTTTGTCAGTTCGCCAAGTCTCTTGCCCATTCCGGCGGCCAGGATTATTGCCTGCATATTTTCTTCAGTTATTCCAATAAAAATGAATATAATCCTGCATCGGAACTCTCTCATTTTCCGGTGGCAGTTGCATATAGTCTCCATAAACCGCTCTGAGCATCCGGTCGAATCCGTCGGCTATAAGGAATCGGGTATCCTCAAATTGAGTCAGATGAAATGACTGCACATCTTTGATATCGTAGCGTGTCATAACACCGGGGTATGCCAATTGCGCCACGAAAGGAGTGCTCCCGTATGAGACGGATCCGGCAGTCTCAATGATCCGGTCTATATAAAATTCCGGTTTGGTTTTAAAGAGCGATATGAATCTTTTTTTTACAGTGTTAAGGTTGTACCCCAGTTTCTGTTCTTTTGTAAGCTCCCTCAATGCTTTTCTTCCGTTGTTTGATTTCTTTAGAAGGTTTGTCAGCTCCATATAGGTTGTTTTGAACGCACCAAGGTCTTCACTGACAGCATCCAACGGAAAAATGTCAATCCATACTCCCAGTCCTTGGGATGAACGTATCCACGGCATCAACGTTCTGATGCAAGTCTCCTTTGAGTCACAGACGCGGCTGAACGCAATAAGGCAGTCGTTCCTTTTGTTCTTATTGACAAGTACGTATTGATTGTCGGTGTATAAGTTGCAGAATCTGTCATAATCGGGACGTGGCATAAAGATGTCGATATCGTCATCCCATGGTATAAATCCACCATGACGTATGGCTCCAATCATTGTGCCGTACGCCAGAGAGTATTTTATATCATTCTGCATACAGAACCGATGGACATTCTTGAGGATGTCCAGACTTGCTTTCTGTAATTCCGAGAGTGTCAGTTCCTTCATAGAATCATAATGCTTCGTCATCAGGTCTGTCCGGAGTTGCGCGATGTGCGGGCGCTGCACCGTGTCTGCGCGATTTCTCCCAAGCGGCCTTACGCTTCAGGTAGTCTTCATAATGCTTCTCCAGATAGTTGTCTGCCATAAATCACTCCATTTTATCGGATAGTTGCCTGATAGTCCTGTGCAGGATGGGATGCATCACATCCTGTGCAATCTCTGCCAGGGGTTTTATTACAAACATCCTCTTGTGCATCAGCGGATGGGGAATTGTCAGTTTCTCTGTGTTCAGAATCATGTCATCATAGAGAAGTATGTCGATATCAATCACGCGGTCATGATACACTTTATCCATGCTTTTCTCTGTGCGTCCCATATCCTTTTCAATTCCCTGGGTCACTTTGAGAGCCTGAAAGGGGTCAAGTATGGTTCTTACCTTAACCGCCATGTTCATGAAACGGTTCGGGCTGTCAAAACCCCATGGTTCCGTTTCAATCAATTGGGATGCAGCCTCAATAGTACCTATCTTACGGCTTATGAGAGTCAGGGCTGTCTCCAGATTGGACTGCCTGTCTCCGAGATTGGTGCCTAAAGAAAGGTACATTGTAGCCATAAGCCAATCAGTCTGTTATGAGCATTGCATCACCGTAGCATCCAAACCTGTAACCCTCTTTTACAGCCAGATTGTAGGCTGCCATGACCTTCTCATAGCCGCCGTATGCGCAGGTTAGCATCAACTGGATAGATTCGGGCAGCTGAAAGTTGCTTACCATGCTGTCTGCCACACTGAAATCGTAAGGCGGGAATATGAACTTGTTGGTCCAGCCTTCGAACGGCTTGATCAGATGGTCTGTTCCCACCACGGTCTCCAGCGCACGGTTCACTGTATTGCCAATAGCGCAGATCTTGTGACCGCCCAGTTTTGCGCTGTTTACAATTTCGGTGCACTCTTCGGTCACATACATCTCCTCTGATTCCATCTTGTGCTTGGTCAGGTCCTCCACGTCAATCTCGCGGAAATTACCCAGGCCGCAGTGCATGGTAATGAAAGCGCGGTCAACACCCTTTATCTCCATGCGCTTAAGGAGTTCGCGGCTAAAGTGCAGACCGGCAGTAGGAGCGGTCACGGCACCCTCATTTGTGGCGAATATGGTCTGGAAACTATCCTCGTCACAGAAATCACCATCCTCTTTCTGGGCCATAGGCTTGGCGGTTACCTGGCCCTGCTCGTCGTAAGTCCAGGCACAGGCCTTACGTTTCATGTAGGTAGGTATGGGGGCTTCGCCCAGGGCATAAAGGACCTTCTTGAACTCGTCGTGAGGTCCGTCATAGAGAAAACGCAGTACGCGGCCACGTGAAGTGGTGTTGTCTATGACCTCGGCCACCATTGAGTTGTCCTCGCCAAAATAGAGTTTGTTCCCGATGCGGATCTTACGGGCGGGATCCACCTGAACGTCCCACAGCAGATTCTCTTCACGCAGCTCACGCAGCAGGAAAACCTCAATCTGGGCACCTGTCTTCTCCTTGTTTCCGTACATGCGTGCGGGGAAAACGCGGGTGTCATTGAATACAAAAACGTCCTTTTCATCAAAGTAATTCAGGATATCCTTGAACAGCACGTGTTCAATCTCATCCGTTTTCTTGTGCACGACCATCAGTCTTGATTCGTCGCGGTTTTCTACAGGATACTGTGCAATCCTGTCCTCGGGGAGTTTGAATTTGAATTGTGATAGTTTCATTCCCTTTTATTTGTGTTTATAGTTATATATTTTTAACTTCGTTGACTTTTGTCGCGACTCGGGATAGCCTAAGCGAGCTTAGTCTCTCCTCTCGCTGCTCCAAAAGTTCAATTTTCAATTTCTACGTCATCCAGCCACTCGCTGAACTTTTCCGGATTAAGGCAATCCTCAACCTTGAATTCACCAACTCTGGTGCGTCTCAAGGCAATCAGATGCCCTCCGCTCTGCAAAGCCTGGCCTATATCCCTGGCCAAAGCCCTTATGTAGGTTCCCTTGCTGCAAACCACCCTTATTGTTATGTCCGGCAGATTGCATTCTTTTAGTTCAATTTCGTCTATGACCAGCGTCTTGGGTTTGAGTTCCACCTCATCGCCCTTGCGGGCCATCTTGTAGGCGCGCTTGCCGTCAACCTTGCAGGCCGAGAACGTGGGGGGTACCTGTTCAATCGTGCCTCTGAACCGTTCCAGCACCTGTTCCACCATTTCACGTGTAATGTGGTCCGTGGGGTAGGTGGCATCTATCGGTTTCTCCAAGTCAAATGACGGGGTTGTAGCGCCAAGCCTTATGGTGGCATAATACTCTTTTGTTCCGGATTGAAGTTCTTCAATGCGTTTTGTGGCCTTGCCTGTGCAGACAATAAGAACACCTGTTGCCAGCGGGTCCAGGGTTCCTGCATGCCCCACCTTGAGTTTCTTTACTCCCAGGCGGCGGCATATCAGCCAGCGCACCTTGCCCACCACATCGAACGATGTCCAGCGGTAAGGCTTGTCGAACGCCAATATGACCCCTTCCCGGAAATCCATTCTATTAGAGGAACACAAGAGTGAGTAATCCTACAATAGCGCAATAGACGCCAAACCAGATCAGTTTGCCTTTGCGGACTATGGATATCATCCACTTGCAAGCCGCACAGCCTGACAGGAAAGCGGCCAGGAATCCTATAATCAGCACTCCTATGCCGGTCTCGTTTCCGGCAGCACCGGCACCGGCAGATTCCAGCAGGTCCTTCATATCCAGAAGCGCCTCACCCAATATAGGGGGAATCACCATCAGGAATGAGAACTGTGCCAGTTTCTCTTTCTTGTCACCCAGCAGAAGGCCGGTTGCAATAGTAGAGCCGGAGCGTGAAAGACCGGGCAGGACGGCAATGGCCTGTGCAATGCCTATAACAAAGGCATGCATTCCTGTTATCTGTTCCTTCTGTCGCGGTTTTGCATAATAGGAAAATGTAAGCAGGGCGGCTGTAACCAGCAGGCAGCAGCCTACAACGGTTGTGCCGGAGCCGAATATCCCCTCAATCCTGTCCTTGAAGAAAAATCCCACAATAGCCACCGGAATCATGGAGATTATTATGTTGATGGCATAGCGGGTACCCTCGTTCAGACCGCTGTAACTGTTCCATTTCTGACGGGTAAACAGGTCTTTGAATATCCAGACAATCTCTTGCCACAATATGACTACGGTACTCAAGACTGTAGCGATGTGGACTATGACCGTGAAAGCCAGATTCTGTTCACCGTCTATCCCAAAGAGTGATGACGCAATTGCCAGATGTCCGCTGCTGCTTATAGGCAGGTACTCTGTAAGTCCCTGCAGCAGTCCTAATATAAGAGATTCAAACCAAGTCATTCTTTATCCTCTGTTTCTTTTTTGGGTTTGTATGCAATAGCCACGATTACCATGATGAAACCTATAAGAGTCACTATAGGAGCGACCTTGATTCGGCGCACGCTGAAAATGTCGGGTTCAAAGAACTCGTTTGTGCAGTTGGGACCTGTCATCAGAAGCAGTCCGATGATGATGATTGCCATTCCGACGGCAGTCAGAATGTAGTTTGTCTTGGTGAAAGCAAATTTTTTCTTGTCCATATTGGGAATATTAATGTTAGACGTAGTGAAGTTCTCCTGATCTCATTCTCAGAAAACGGTTTACTGAGTGAAGTGCGCACAGTCCTGTAATGAGCAGACCTATGAGTGTAACAACAATGAAGACGGGGATTATTATCCTGGACTCGGAAAGCATGATGAGCCAGGGTTCATATTTGAGTCCTATCTTGAGTCCGTACCATATCATGATGCAGGAAAGCACGGCCGATACAAGACCAATCCAAAGGTTCCTGATTATGAAGGGTTTGCGTATGAATGACCACTTGGCACCCACCAGTTTCATAGAATAAAGGATGAAACGCTGGGCGTATATGGTCAGTTTTATCGTGTTGTTTATCAGTGTGAAAGACACCAGAGACAGTATCAGTGCAAGGATAAGCAGAATTCCCGCGACTTTACGTATGTTGCTGTTTATTATGTCCAGCAGGTCTTTCTGCCAGGTCACCTCCCGCACCCCCTCCTTGGCCAGGATGCGTTTTTCTATGACCTTGATGCTGTCGCTGCAGGCGTAGTCCGCTTCAAGACGGATGTTCAGGGATGCGTAGAACGGATTGTACTCCAGGAACTGTGACGGGTCGGTACCCATAGCCTTTGTCATATCCTTAAGTGCGTCCTCTTTTGATATGTACGAGCATACCGAGCAGTAAGGCGATGCCTCTATACTGCGCCTGAGTGCCGAAAACTGTGTCTCGGTTATACTCTCCTTGAGAATTACCTCTACCGTCATCTCCTGTTTCAGATGGCGTGAAAGGTCATTTGCAGTAAGAAGCAGAAGTGCCACAATACCAATGAGCAGCAACACGAGTGAAGTACTGATGCATGCCGTTATGAACAGCAGGTCTATCTTTCTCTTTTTCTTTTGTTTAACCATTTTATTCCGTCTCTTGTCTTTTTCTGAAAACATATACAAGCGAACTGCTCCGTCCACGTTTGGTAATGGAGATTCTCCATGACCGTAAACCTTGCAGCATTCCGCGTAAAAATGCCATTCTGTGTCTTAAGTGCCTCTCTGACAGTATGGAAATGTAAAAACTGTCATATGGCATCTTTTCGTGATGCATCAGCGTAAATCCGTGCCGGTATGCCAACCCTGTTATAGAGTTTGGATTGAAATGCCACAGATGTCTGGGGACATCATACGCTGCCCAATAGGGGCCGTAGTGCATGGCATCGGTGGAACGGATATTAGGGCACGCCATCACCAGGATGCCACCCGGTCTGAGCAACTCGTAGAACCTGTCCAACAGTTCGTTAGGGTGGTGGCTGTGTTCAAAGACATGCCACATTGTTATTACATCAAATGTTCCGGCCTGAAGCAGAGCCATATCAGGAACATCTATCATCCTATGGTGGAACATCTCGAGTGAGAAGAGTCTCTCCTCGTGATATTTCTCTACCGATGTAACCTTCCAGCCCCTCCTCTCCATCTTGTGGGAGAAGAATCCCGTCTTGGCACCGTAGTTGAGCAGTGAACCGCTTGTACGGTAAGCCTGACTCTCCACAATCCTTGCCTTCTTGCGCAGCATCCGGCTCCTGACATGGTAGTACAGTCTGCTTGTAAGTCCTGTGGGTGAGTCTCCCAGTTTGAGTTTCAGGTTAAGCTTGTCATATCTGCACATCTGCTCCTCCGATGGAGGATCAAGCGTATAGACCACCCCGCATGACTGGCAGCGCATCAGAGTAAAAGACTCTTTGCTTACCGTAAAGTCAGTACAGTTTGCATAAGGTATCTGTTCCGACGCTCCGCACAGCGGACAAGGCTCAAAATCCTGATAGGTCATCCTATATGTACGCACGCGTATGCGCAAAGTGACCGCAAAGATAATACCCCGCTATGCCCCTTGTCAAGTGTTTTAAGCTTTTTTTGCCGGCAAGAATGTATTTATTTAATTTCTTTATGCATTTATGCATATCGCTGATGCATTCTGCTGCCCTTTAAATTGCCGTACTTGCAATCCAGAGCCTAATAGAGCCGTTTTCCCGCAAGTATGGCCACAATAATGGCTCAAACCTGCGTTTTCGCTGCCATACTTGCAGAAAACTCTGCTCACATGGCATCCGTATGCAAGTACGGCAAACTAAGACATCGCCGAGCCTGATTATCCTGTATATGGAATTCATTAATCAGTATTTTGTGAATTGACCAGCGTTTCTCGTTTTTTAATTGATAAATGGATTGCACCTTAAACTCCGGTAAAATGCATCGGTCTTTCGGAACATGTTATACTCAAATGCTCCCGGCGAAACAAACAACAACTCGGTTTGCCTTAGTTGTTCAAAACAAGGTCTGAGGAAAACTCCGGATGGTGACATAACCCATCCATCAGGCCACTATAAGTATTGTTGGATAATATTTCTGCCCCATCCTCCCGTCATTTCGACTATATTTTTTGATGAAATACCAGGTATATCTTTTTCTAAGCGAACTTATAAAATCAGACAGTTGGCTGGAATCGGAATAAAGGATACCCCCTTTAGCATTAAATCCGTTTTTGTGCACTGTTTTTCCTGCCATCCCATATGATAGTTTGTTTTCCTTTTTATCCGATGAAAATAGCAAAAGATGCACATGATTAGACATCTCTGTGTCAGCAAAGATATCCACTCCGTATTTCCAGGAACATAAAGCCAGAATATTGAGGAAAGCACCTACATCATCGGGACTTCTGAACAACACCTCTTCGTGGGAAGTGAAACAACAATGAATCATTTGTTTCATGATAAAAATGGTTAGTAAATAATGCAAACAAGAAAATATAATTGGTTATTTTTTATGCTTGGCAATCAGAGCAAGTAACTCCTCGCCGTACTGTTTCCATTTGGCGGGACCGAAACCGTTGACTGCAAGGAGTTCCTCCTTGGTGGACGGACAGGTATCGGCTATTTCAAGAAGGGTGCGCTGGGTTAGAACCCAGTATGCGCGGATATTCTGAGACAAATACTGTTCTGTACGCCATTCTGTCAGAGGTTCTATGAGCTCCGGATGACGGTTGTTTGAATAGATCTGTGATATATCGGGTTTGCTTTTCTTCTCCTTTTCAACGGCAGTTTTGGACTCCTTTTTCTGTTTCTTCTTAAGCTCAGATGGCGTGGAGAGCATTATATCATTCCTTATATTCAGGAATGACTCTATGCTGAACCCGCTTTCAAGAATCTTCTTCATGGTCTGGATTCTGAAAGAAAGTTCAGGTATCAGTTCGCCCGATGCATCTGCCAGCGTTTTCTTTACTTCATTGTTATCTACCGATACGGACAATATGGGAGTTACCTCTGCAGCGCACTCTGCCAGAAAAGGCATGAAATATCCTGCAGCTTTTGATACCCTTTCATCCAGGTGTTCCCTATCACTGCAGCCTATACGTTCCAGTTCCCTACGGAACTTTTCTGCAATATCCTCCAGATCACGTATACGCCTGCGGTTGTTCTCAAGCTTTTCTGTCTGTTCGGGATAGGTGTTCTTAAGATGGCTGTTGAATATGCCGCCTGTCCAACCTACCAGCCTTACCAGTTCCGAGAAGCTGAAACACTCATTGAGAATGTTCATAAAATACGCTTCACGTGCCTCCTGAAGTCCTCTCTCCATTTCACTGACAGGCATGAATTCATCGTGGAATCCGGACACATCACTGTTGTTGAAAAGACAGGATTGTGATATTGGACTGCTCAATACGATTCCTTCAAGCGTGCGGCATCTTGAAAGAGCAACATAAACCTGCCCGAAACTGAAGGCCGATGCGGCATCAATGATTACATGGTCAAACGTAAGTCCCTGGCTCTTATGAATTGTCACCGCCCAGGCGGCACGTAAAGGATACTGGGTGAAGGTGCCTTCAACTATCGGAGTTATCTCTTTTGTCTCCTTGTCTATTTCATACTGGATATTCTCCCATTTTTCCAGTGGAACATTGATTTCATCGCCGTTTTCATCGGTCACCGTAATACCGTCATAATCAAGTTCCGTCACGGTGGCTATCATGCCGTTATAGTACCTTCCTTCACGGGAGTCATTCCTAAGGAACATGACCTGTGCTCCCTCTTTCAACTGCAGTGTTTTCTCAGCAGGAAGGGCATTCTCAGGAAAATTACCTTCTATCTCTGCATAGAAAGTATGCAACCTGGTTTTCAAAGCGCTCATCTTTTCCTGATTTATGGTATCGGCCTGACGGTTGTGAGTGGTAAGCCTTATCCATCTTTGGTTCTTTGAGGCAAATGAGTCATCGGGGTTGAAACGCGGATCCAAGCGGCTGTTCAGCAAACGGTATGTGCTGTTATCCATCACTCCCCCGCGGATATTGTTAAGAATATCAAGGAAAGTCGTGTCAGACTGCCTGTACACGGTCTCCAACTCAATGGTCACATACCTGAGCCGCTGCATCACCTTGGAATGGAAGAAGAAAGGTGATTTGTAGACTTTCTTGAGCCAAGGCTCATCCTGTTCAGTTACAACAGGAGGCAGCTGATGCGCATCACCAATCATCAGCACCTGTACGCCACCAAAAGGCAAATCATTTTTTCTGTACCTGCGCATGACTGCATCAATGGAGTCCATCAGGTCAGCCCTTACCATCGATATTTCATCAATTATGAGCAGATCCAGGGTTCTGATGATTTTGACCTTCTCTTTGCGCAACTGCCTGTGTGCCTCCGGCATCTGATACTCGGTAACCAGTTCCTTCACATCAGGAAGGTATGGGCAGAGCGGAAGTTGGAAGAAGGAGTGGATTGTTACGCCGCCGGCATTGATTGCCGCCACGCCTGTAGGCGCAAGCACGACACAGCGTTTAGGCGTATTCTCTACTATGTACTTTAAAAAAGTGGTTTTACCGGTCCCGGCCCTACCGGTCAGAAAAACGGAAATACCCGTTTCAGAGATGTATTTTTCGGCCAGTTCAAACAAGTGATCTTTTTTCATAGGAGCATTAATGTGTCTTCAAGGGCAAATGTAGGCATAAAAACCCGATGATGTGCAAGTACGGCTGATAATTAGTGCTGCACTTCTGTTCCGAATAGGGTGGCCGAGGTGGCGTCGGTGATGCGGACTGTAAGGAAATCTCCGGGATGGTGGTTACCTTTGTCAAACACTACGGTGCGGTTCTGCTCCGTGCGGCCGTAGAGTTGCTCGCGGGAACGCTTGGAGTATCCCTCTGCCAGCACTTCATACTCATGGCCGATGCAATCGCGGTTGCGCTCCAGTGAGAGTTGGTTCTGCAACTCTATCATCTCGTTCAGACGGCGGATCTTAATCTCCTCGGGTACATTGTCGGGCAGATGCTTGCTGGCATATGTGCCCGGACGCTCCGAGTAGCGGAACATGAACGATGCATCAAAACGGCATTCACGCATCAGTGAAAGACTCTCCTGGTGATCTTCCTCTGTTTCAGAGTGATAACCGGTAAACATATCGGTTGTAAGACCGCAATCGGGAATGATACGACGGATTGCATCCACACGCTCCAGATACCACTCACGGGTATACTTGCGGTTCATCAGTTTGAGAATACGTGAACTGCCGCTCTGCACGGGCAGATGAATGTGGCGGCAGATATTGGGAACCTCTGCAATAACATGCAGAGTGTCGTCACTCATGTCTTTGGGATGTGATGTGGTGAACCTCACTCTCATTTCCGGGACAGCCTCTGCTACCATACGTAGAAGCTGAGGGAAACCAACGATGGAATCTCCGTTTTCAAATCTGTAGGAGTTTACGTTCTGTCCCAGAAGAGTTACCTCTTTGTAACCTTTTTTCTTAAGGTCAAGCACCTCGTTCAGTATGCTTTGCGGGTCGCGGCTGCGCTCACGCCCGCGGGTATAGGGTACAATGCAGTAGTGGCAGAAATTGTTGCAACCGCGCATGATGGATACGAATCCGCTTATATGGTTTCCGCAGATACGTTCCGGGATGATGTCGCGGTAGGTCTCGGTAGTGGAGAGTTCCACATCCATCGCCTTGTGTCCGGCCTCCACCTGGGCCATCAGGTCGGGAAGCGAAAGGTAGGCATCGGGACCACAAACCACATCAACGTGATGGTTCTCCGTAAGGTCCTCTTTGGTACGCTCGGCCATACAGCCCATAACGCCGATGAAAAGCCCTTTTTTCTTCTTTTTCATGGCGTTCAGCGCCTCCAGGCGGTTCCATATCTTCTGTTCGGCGTTCTCGCGGATGGAGCAGGTGTTCAGGAATATGGCATCGGCCTGATCAATGCTGTCGGTGGGCTCGTAGCCTGCCATACGCATAATAGATGCAATGACCTCACTGTCGGCTACATTCATCTGGCAACCGTAGGTTTCTATGAACAGTTTTTTTGTCCCCTCTTCCATTTCCTGCTTGTTTTAGGCTACAAAAATACTCATTTTCCGTAACATGCCGAATTCCAAGGCCGGGCACTTGTTTTTATTTAATGTATTGTTTACTTTTGCGCGGTTTTATACCTAAGGAATCAAACAAGTAAAACATATATATCAATGGCTTTTAAGAAATTGACTGCTGCCGAGGCAGCACGTTTTGTCAAGAATGGTGACAACGTTGGTTTGAGTGGTTTTACCCCTGCAGGTACACCTAAGGCTGTCACCCATGAGATCGGTTTGATGGCCCATGAACTCCACGAGAAGGGCCAGGAGTTTCAGATCAGCATCTTTACAGGTGCTTCTACCGGTGATTCCTGTGACGGTATCCTGTCACGCGAGCACGCCATCCGTTACCGCGCTCCTTATACTACCAACAAGGATTTCCGCACTGCCGTAAACAACGGTGAGATTGCATATAATGACATCAACCTGAGCCAGATGGCACAAGAACTCCGTTACGGGTTCTACGGTAAGATAAACGTAGGTATCATCGAGGCTTTTGATGTTACAGAAGACGGTAAGATCTGGGTAACTGCCGGTGTCGGTATCGCTCCTACCGTGGCACGTATGGCTGAGAAGATCATCATTGAACTCAATGCCGCACACGCCCGTTGCGCCAAGGGTCTGCATGACCTTTATGAGCCTGCCGATCCCCCTTACCGCCGCGAGATTCCCGTTTATCAGCCCAGTGACCACATCGGAAAGGATTACATCCAGGTTGATCCCGCCAAGATAATAGGCGTTGTCGAGGTTAATATCCCCGATGAGGCACGTGGTTTTACCGCCCCTGATGAGACTACCCTCCAGATAGGTCACAATGTGGCCCAGTTCCTTATCAGCGACCTTAAGCGCGGCATCATCCCTTCAACATTCCTGCCCCTGCAGAGCGGTGTGGGTAATGTGGCAAATGCTGTTCTTGGTGCTCTGGGTGAGGATCCTTCAGTTCCCGCATTCCAGATGTACACTGAGGTTATCCAGGATTCAGTTATCAACCTGATGCGTGAGGGACACTGCAAGTTCGGTTCAAGCTCATCGCTGAGCGTTAGTAACGAGACACTGCAGAGCATCTATGACGATATGGATTTCTTCAAGGACAAGCTGGTGCTCCGTCCTACCGAGATTTCAAACAGCCCGGAGGTGGCACGTCGTCTTGGTCTTATCGCCATGAATACTGCCCTTGAGGCCGATATCTACGGTAACGTTAACTCAACCCACGTAAGCGGCGTCAAGATGATGAACGGCGTGGGCGGTTCGGCCGATTTCACCCGCAACGCATTCATCTCAATCTTCAGCTGCCCGTCGGTTGCCAAGGGAGGCAAGATCAGCGCCATCGTTCCCATGTGCTCACACGTGGATCACAACGAGCACAGCGTAAAGGTTCTCATCACCGAGCAGGGTATAGCCGACCTTCGCGGCAAGTCACCTGCCGAGCGCGCCAAGTGCATAATCGAGAACTGCGTGCATCCTGACTATAAGCAGCTCATGTGGGATTATCTCAAGATTGCCCAGAAGGGTCAGACCAGCCACGCACTTGACAAGGCATTTGCCCTGCACAAGGCACTGGCCGAAAAGGGTGATATGCATCTGGCAGAATTCTGAAAATAGTGCAATTGGGGTCAGGCCCCTTTTGTATCATTTAGGTCTGGATGTGATTCCGGACCTTTTTTTTAGAAAAATGATACAAAAGGGGCCTGACCCCAATTGCACTATTGTTAAAGTGTGTTAATACTATTGCACATAAAAAAACACGCCGTATCTTTGCAGTGTCTTAGTGAAGTAATACACCGATAAACAAAGACAACAAATGAAATAACCATTTTATATTTACGCATATGATTACGATTAAGAAATTAGGATTCAGCTACGGCGATCATGTCGTACTGAAAGACATTTCGATGGAACTCCAGGAGGGCCGCATCTATGGTCTTCTGGGAGAGAACGGAGTGGGTAAGACAACTCTGTTGACCTTGCTTGCCGGCCTTAAGAAGGTTGAGGACGGAAATCTGGATGTGGACGGTAAGATACCTTATCACCGCGAGCCGTCATTCCTCTCCAATGTCTACTATCTTCCCGATGAGGTTCCCGCACCCCGCCGGAAAGCAATAGATTTTGCACATGACCATGGACAGTACTGGACCAATTTCAGTATCCAAAAGTTCTCTGAGATCATGAAGGTGTTTGACAATGAAGAGGACCAGCGCATGGACCAGATGTCATACGGTCAGCTCAAAAAGACGTTCATCAGTTTTGCGCTTGCATGCAACACCAAGTACCTCTTAATGGATGAACCTACCAACGGACTTGATATCCCGTCCAAGGCTCAGTTCCGCAAGGCTGTTTCAAAATATACGTCCGATGATTCCACACTGATCATCTCGACCCATCAGGCCCGTGACCTTGAGGCCATCATCGATCCTATCATCATTTTGGACCACAGGGACGTACTGCTCAATGCATCACTCGATGAAATCGCTCAAAAACTCTACTTTGACTACTCATCGGACGTAGATCCTACGGCACTTTACCAGGAGATGGTTCCCGGCGGAAACATCCAGGTTTCAGTCAACAAGACAGGTGCTGAGAGCAAGGTCAATATAGAGGCTCTCTTCAACGCAGTTCTGCTTCATAAGAGTGAAATAAAGGAAATGTTCAACAAGTAAAAAGTCACGGCTATGAATAATGATGTTTTGAATTTGAACCGTTTTGGTCGTTATCTTTTGACTGATATCAAAAATGCAATTTCAAGATATGGTATCTCACTGCTCGTAATGGCAACAATCAGCGTTACAGGCTATCTGTTGGCCGGATTCTTTACAATGATTGTCGGTAACGGCTGGTATAGTCTGGGTGTGGCCGGAAGATTTTCGATGATGGCTATAACCTTTTTTGTGCTGACTCTTTCCGCTCCAGCCAAGATATACGGTTTCATCACCGACAAGAAAGAGGGTTCTTCATTCCTGATGATTCCTGCCTCTTCACTGGAGAAAGCCATTTCAATGATACTTGTCTGCTGTGTTATTCTTCCATTGGTGTTCTTTGCAGTCTATATGTCTCTGGATCAGATAATTTGTCTGATTGACAACAGGTGCGGTGACTCTGTCATCGTTGCAATAAACAACAGTAGGGAGTTACTGCTTGACGCATTCCAGAGAATAAGCAGTGAAACACAGAATTATATTCCCGACTACTCAAGCCTCTCCTCTCCTTGGATGTATGTGGATGATCTGGCTCAGGGATTCCTGGTATTTCTTCTGGGCGCTCTGATTTTCAAGTCATCCAAACCAGCCAAGACAGTGGGATGCCTGATTCTTTTCTCCATAGCGCTGAGCATGATTGTATCTCCTATTGTCATGCACGGAGCCGTTGAGAGATTCAAGGAGGCTATGGAAAACAATATGACTCCCGAAGAATTATTTGAATCATTCCCGTTCATTTCATGGGTTATCAGACATGCAGGACTGGCCGATTTCATTTCTGATACAATTGTCAATATCGGACTTGCAATCGCCATCTATTTCAGAGTAAGAAAGATCAAACATTAAAAAGGACTGCCATATGGAATTCAACCAAAACAAACCGATATATCTCCAGATAGCCGATGGAATCAATGAAAAGATTCTGAGCGGCGAGCTTAAGGAGGGCGACAGGATTCTGTCAGTGCGTGAACTGGGCGGAGAACTTGGAGTGAACCCCAACACTGCCATGCGCAGTTATGAGAAACTGACCATGGACGGCATCATCTACAACCAGCGCGGCATAGGTTACTTTGTAAGCGAGGGCGCACGTGCCATAGCGCTTGATAAGATGCGTACGGATTTCCTTGAGAACGAGCTCCCGCAGATACTGCGCAAGATGCGTCTGCTGGAACTCAAGGCCGAGGACTACCTGAAACCATAACACAATCTTCTCTCCTCAAGAGGGGCACAAAAGGGACGGTCCCTTTTGTGCCCCTCTTTTTGTGTTTCCGTTTTGTTTTTGTATCTTCGTGACAGGATAAACATTACCACTATGGGAGGAAGATCATACAAAGGAGGTGTCCGTCTTAACCGCAGGACAATGACGGACCTTGTAACGGACTGGTTCCGCGACAATCAGGACAACAGTATCAGTGTAAAAAGGCTGTATGATGAGCTTAAACTAAAGACTCATCCCATGCGTAGCATGTGCCTGGACATAGTACTTGACCTTGTTGAGGACGGTTTCCTCAAGGAGAAGGACGGCCAGTTCCAGCTTATGCAGAAAAGCAAGTACGTAGAGGGCGTGCTCCAACGCCGTGTAGGAGGCCGGAATTTCCTGGTTCCCGATGACGGCAGCGATCCTGTTCTGGTAGCTGAACGCAATTCGGCCGGAGCGGTCAACGGAGACCGTGTACGCGTAGTGCTGTTTGCCCGTAAGCCTCATTCGGGACTTGAAGGTGAGGTTACAGAGATTCTCAAGCGCGCCAAGGACACGTTTGTAGGAACCCTGCAGGTAAAGGGCAAGTTTGCCTATCTGGTCACTCCCGATAAATCAGACCGTGATATTTTCATACCATTAGCCAACCTCAAGAAGGGTCGTGACGGTGAGAAAGCCGTTGTAAAGGTGGTAGAGTGGCCCGATACCCATGACCGCAACCCGGTGGGTAAGGTAATAGACATCCTTGGTGCAGCCGGTGAGAACAACACCGAGATGCACGCTATTTTGGCTGAATACGGACTTCCGTACAGCTATCCCGAAAACGTAGAGCAGGCAGCCGAGCAGATTTCATCGGAGATTACTGATGCCGCACTGGCCGGCCGTGAGGATTTCCGCAATGTTGTAACATTCACCATAGACCCGCATGATGCCAAGGACTTTGACGATGCACTCTCCATCCGTCCCATAAAGAGGGGCTTATGGGAGGTAGGTGTCCATATTGCCGATGTGAGCTATTATGTACAGGAAGGCAGTATAATAGACAAAGAGGCTTACAAGCGTGCTACATCGGTCTATCTTGTGGACCGTACCATTCCCATGCTGCCGGAGAAACTCTGCAACAACCTCTGTTCACTGCGTCAGGATGAGGACAAGCTTACCTATTCCGTAATAATGGAGATGACGGACAACGGCGTCGTCAAGCGTTCCCGAATTGCCCGGACAGTAATACGCAGTAACCGCCGTTTCACCTATGAAGAGGTGCAGGCCATAATAGAACGTGAGCAGCAGGGCGGCAAGGAACCGCTTCCCGGCGATGAGTTCAAGACAGAGATAATGACTCTTGACGGTCTGGCCAAGATACTGCGTGAAAAGCGTTTTGTAGATGGTGCACTCAGTTTTGACCGCGTGGAGGTAAGGTTTGACATTGATGAGAAGGGTCATCCTGTAAGCGTATATTTCAAGGAATCCAAGGATGCCAACAAACTGGTTGAGGAGTTCATGCTGCTGGCCAACCGTATTGTGGCCGAATCCATCGGCGCAGTCAAGGGAGGTAATCCCAAGACATTTGTGTATCGCGTACATGACGAACCCGATCCCGAGCGTATGGAAAACCTGCAGAACTTTGTGGCCAAGTTCGGTTACAAGCTCAAGGCCACGGGAGACCCCACGGAGATGGCCAAGTCCATGAATAGGATGCTTGCCGATGTAAAAGGCAAGAAAGAGCAGGAACTCATAGAGACCATTTCAATCCGTTCCATGCAGAAAGCCTGCTATACCACGGAGAACATAGGTCACTACGGCCTGGCGTTCAAGTACTACACTCACTTTACATCACCTATACGCCGTTACCCGGACCTGATGGTGCACCGCCTGCTTACCCGTTACATGGGCGGAGGCCGCAGTGTGAGTCAGCCCAAGTATGAGGAGTATTGTGAGCACTGCTCCGGACAGGAACAGCTTGCCGAGCAGGCCGAACGCGCCAGCATCAAGTACAAGCAGGTGGAATACATGGCAGACCGCATGGGTCAGGTGTTCGATGCCGTCATCAGTGGCGTGACGGAGTGGGGAATCTACGCTGAAATCGTAGAAAACAAGTGCGAGGGCATGATAGGTATCCGCTCACTTGGCGGTGATTACTTTGAGTTTGATGAGAAAAACTACTGCATCATCGGTCAGCGCACCCGCAAGCGTTACCGTCTGGGTGACCACGTTAAAGTCAAAGTGGTACGCTGCAACCTTGAAAAGAAACAGATGGATTATGAATTGGTTTCGACTGAATTTTTGGAGCAGTGAGAGTAGGATCAAGCTCGCTTGAATTCTACCGAGTCGCGACAAAAATCATGGCACGAAGTGACATAAGAGTTAAATGAAAAACAAGTTATTTATATATGTGTTATTGCTGATTATTTCAGCCCCTTTAAATTCCCAGGATAAGACCCTGCGGGTGAACTACACCTTCTCCGGCAACAGCAAGGAGTCGCGGATATATCTGGATGACCTGAACGTGATTGACGGATGGGTGGGTCGTCGGGTAAACCTGAAGGACCTGTATCTGGCAGGAAACGGTCAGATTACCATGACCGATGCAGCCACGGGTGATACACTGTTCCGCAATTCCTTCAGTACCCTGTTCCAGGAGTGGCAGAACACAGAAGAGGCCACCCAGGTGGACCGCAGTTTTGAGAACGTGTTCCTGCTGCCTATGCCAACTGATAAAGTGGTTGTTGAGGTCAAACTTACCGACAACTATAACAAGGTTGTGGCAACCATGCGGCATACAGTAGATCCGGAGGATATTCTGATACGCCGTATAGGGCAGAATCCGCCCAAGTGGAAGTACCTGCATCAGGGAGGCAGCCCGGAGGATTGCATTGACGTGGTCATAGTACCGGAGGGCTATACTGCCGATGAAATGGAGCTTTTCTATAAGGATGCCGGCATTGCCGTGAACAGTCTGCTGTCTCATGAGCCATTCAAGACCATGCAGGAGAGGTTTAATATCCTGGCTGTGGAACTGGCATCAAAAGACGGTGTGGTAAGTGATCCCAAGAACGGGCTTTGGACAGAGACGGCACTGAGTTCCCATTTCAGTACATTCTATTCGGACCGCTATCTGACCACACTGAGGTTGAGACAGTTGCATGACAGGCTGGCCGGTGTCCCTTATGAGCACATTATCATTCTGGCCAACACAGATGTTTATGGCGGAGGCGGCATATACAACTCTTATACGCTGACTACAGCCCACCATGCCCAGTTTGCCCCGGTTGTGGTACATGAGTTCGGACACAGTTTTGGAGGATTGGCCGATGAGTATTATTACGATGACCAGTATGAACAGTTCTATAACTCCGAAACAGAGCCTTGGGAGCCAAACCTGACTACACAGGTTGATTTTGACAGCAAGTGGAAGGATATGATTCCCGCCAAAGTTGAGCAGCCTACACCCGTCCCGGTAAATGACCCACGTTCTCCCATGACTGATAAACAGCGTAAGGCTGTAGAGAAACTTCCGCCGGTGGGCCTGTATGAGGGTGGAGGTTACATGTCCAAGGGGGTATGGCGCGGATCGTTTGACTGCCGTATGCATACCAATACCTATCCGGAATTCTGTCCGGTATGCCGCCGCTCGCTTGAGCGTATCATAAGGTTCTATACCGAACCGCTTGCAGACACCTCAAAAAAATGATATTTTTGCAGACACAATCTGTTTCAGGACCAATATGAAAACCGTAAAAGAGGAGATATCCCAGTCAATAGCCACAAAACAGGCTATTCTTGATAATGATGAGATTATCGCTAAGATAGAAAAGGCTGCCCGGATCATGACCGATGCCTATCGTAACGGTCACAGTGCACTGCTTGCCGGAAACGGGGGTTCTGCCGCCGATGCACAGCATCTGGCAGGTGAACTGGTCAACCAGTTCTATTTTGCCCGTCCGGGTATTCCGGCACACTCGTTGAGTACAGACACATCCGTCATGACAGCCATAGGAAATGACATAGGATACAAGTATCTGTTCTCACGCCAGATTGAGGCTCAAGGTTCAAAAGGAGACGTTTTCATCGGCATTTCCACATCAGGAAATTCCGAGAACATAATAGAGGCCCTCAAAGCCTGCCGTGCCAAGGGTATCATCTCCATAGGTCTCACGGGCAACAAAAAATGTCAGATGGATGACCTTGCAGATCTTTGCATCAAGGTCCCGTCTGATTGCACTCCGCGCATTCAGGAGTCCCATATTCTGATAGGACACATAATCTGTGCCATAGTTGAGGAGAACCTTTTTGGAAAGAAGTGATGTTTGATGCAGTTATTCTGGCAGGAGGCTTGGGAACCAGACTGCGCAGTGTAGTGAGCGATGTTCCCAAATGTATGGCTCCGGTTGGAGGCCATCCCTTTCTGGAATGGATTCTGGCATGGATAGAGCCGTTCCGTCCCGGTAAGATAATCCTCTCTCTGGGATATCTGTCGGATGTGGTGACGGAGTGGGTCCGGAACAATATGAAAGACTATCCCATACCGATAGAATGGGTCATAGAGGAGACACCGCTTGGAACAGGCGGCGGAATCAGGCTTGCATTGTCAAAAGTTACGTCATCACAATGCATTATCCTTAACGGCGATACATTCTTTGATGTAGACCTTAATGCCCTTTGTAAGTTCCGTGAAAAGGCGGGTACCCCGCTTGCCATTGCGCTCAAACCCATGACAGACTTTGACCGTTACGGATCAGTCACACTTTCTGCCGGTGACAGAATTACCTCATTCAACGAGAAGAAGCATTGTGAAAGCGGCCTCATCAACGGCGGAACATACTGCATAGACTGCACCGCCGGCCTTTTGGCCGATAAGCCCTTAAAGTTCTCGTTTGAGAAGGATGTGCTTGAGCCTGAATCGTCATGCGGAAATCTGTCAGGTTTTGTATCAGACGGCAGTTTCATAGACATAGGCATTCCTCAGGATTATGAACTGGCCCAGACATTCCTTCCCGCAAACATCAAGTTATGACCATTCCTGATAGGCTTCTGAAAAAGTTTGACACCCTGTTTCTGGACCGTGACGGAGTTGTCAACGTGTGGCTTCCCGGTGATTACGTAAAGAACTGGGGTGAGTTCCGTTTCAACGCAGGGTTCCTTGATTTCATCGTCAGATACTCCGGTTCATTCAAACATATATTCATTGTAACCAACCAGCGCGGGGTGGGTAAAGGTGTCATGACCCAAGAGCAGCTTGAGTATATCCATTCACGTATGCTTGATGAAATCTCCAGGGCAGGCGGAAGGATAGACCATATCTACCTGTGTACTGCAACCGATAATGCCGACCCAATGCGTAAACCCAACACAGGAATGGCACAGCAGGCTATGTGTGATTATCCCGATGTCTGTATGGAACGTTCGCTTATGATAGGCGACCAGCCTTCGGACCGTGAGTTTGCCGCTAACTGCGGAATGGAATTCCTTCTCTGGGAATAATCATTCAGCCGCTTTCCTTATTGAACGCGTCATATTGGACCAGGCATACTGTCTCTTTTCTGCAAGTATCCCTTCAGTAAACTGTTCCTGACGGTTGTTTTCAAAGAAATCCACCAATGCTTCGGCAATCCGGTCAGGTTCAGGTTTTACCACATAACCTACTTTACCGTCAGGCACTGTTTCGGCCAGTCCGCCCACATCGGTAACAAGCATGGGTTTCTCAAAATGATATGCAATCTGGGTTACTCCGCTTTGTGTGGCTGATTTGTAAGGTTGTACAATGATATCTGCTGCGCCAAAGCAATAGCGAACCTCACTGTCTGGCACAAAATCGCTTTTCCATACCACCATACCTTCCAGTCCCAGTTCTTTCTCCATTTCAAAGTATTTGTCAGACCCGCTGTAGAACTCACCGGCCACGATAAGCCTTACGTTCATCTTGCGGAAACGGCTGTCTGCATATGCCTTGAGCAGCAGATCCAGGCCTTTATAGTCACGAATCAGGCCAAAGAACAGCATGTAACGCCGGCTGTCATCCAATCCCAGGAATTTGAGAGACTCCTGTCTGCTAACCTTTGCGCCGAAATTGTCATACAGCGGATGACGGCAGAAAATGCGTGGCTTTACGGTATCAAACTGCCCCAGATCCTCCAGTACCGAATCAGACATGGCAATGAATCCGTCAACAGAACGGGTAAAGTATTTCCCGAACAGGCGGTCACCGGGACGGTGCTCATGCGGAATTATATTATCCAGGATAGACACTACACGTGTATGGCCGTTCTTTCGCGCTATCCGTGCAACCGTACCCAGGCATGGAGCCATGAACGGGAGCCAGAACTTTATGACAAGTATATCGGGTGCCAGTTTCCTGACGGCGCGTCCAGTCCTGATCCAGTTTAAGGGATTGACGGAGTTGAGGCTGCGTATTATCTTAAGATCGGTTGGCGCAGGCTCACTTGAGTATTGTGTCTTGCCGGGGAACAGGAAAGAGGGGTACTGAAGTGTAAAAGTGTGTATCGTAACATCGTCACCTTCTGCCATGAACTGGCGTGCCAGCCGCTCGTTATATACAGCCAGACCGCCGCGGTATGGCCATGCGGTTCCCAATAACACTATTTTCATATCCTTTAAAAGTATGATTGAAACACAAACTTACATAAAAAACAGCCTAAATGACTGAGATGGGGATAAAAATCGTATTTTCGCATTCTGAATAACAACCCAAAGTTATGAATAAGGAAAAATTGAATAAGTATCTTCCCTACGTTGCAGCTATAGTGTTGTTCGCAGCTCTTTCATGCATCTATTGCTCTCCGGTTTTTCAAGGCAAGGAGCTTTATGCCGGTGATAACGTGCATTTCAAGGAGGCTGTTCATGAAGCATCCAAGTATCATGAGGAAACCGGTGATTACACATGGTGGACCGGCTCCATGTTTTCCGGAATGCCCAATTTCCAGATAGGTGGAGCGCATTATAAGTCAAATGACCTTATGAAACCTTTGACGCGGTTGCTTCATCCTTCGCACAACAAGAGGCTTCCTATGGTACTTATGCTCTATTTCTGCTGTTTCTTTGTTCTGTTGCGTTCGGTCGGAGTTGACAGATGGCTTGCCATAGTAGGAGCACTGGCCACAGGCCTTTCTTCTTATTTCTATATAATCGAGCCGGCAGGACATCATACCAAGGCCTGGTCTATAGCGACAATGGCAGTCGTGGCGGCGGGATTCTTCTTTATCTTCCGTAAGAAATACGGTTTGGGAGTGTCGCTTACCATGATATTTACCGCAATGGGATTCTCTCCGCATCCGCAGATGGCATACTACGTGTTCATGATGATAGGCGTCATCTATATTGCAGAGCTATACATTCATATTAAAGAAAAGAGATATAAGGATCTGGCCATTTCAACGGCTCTTTTTGCAGTTTCTGTATTTATTGGCTTGGGAACCGGAACATCCAATGTCTTTGCCAACAGTGAATATGTAAAGGAGACCATGCGCGGCGGCCATTCTGATCTGGTATCAGATAATGGAGTGGATGATCCCAAGGGGTTGAGCCTTGATTATGCCACAGCGTGGAGTTACGGAATTGACGAATCCCTCACGTTCATTATTCCCGGTTATATGGGTAATGCATCGGGATATAATGTAGGGACAGACTCTGAGCTTTACCGTCAACTGACCGCCAAGGGAGTATCCAGGAACGATGCTAAGGAGTTCTGTAAATCAGTTCCGGCCTACTGGGGAGAACAACCGTTCACTGCCGGTCCCGTATATGCAGGTGCTGCTGTCTGCTTCCTGTTCATTCTGGGCCTGTTGCTTGTAAAAGGACCTTATAAGTGGGCTATCCTGGCTGCAACATTCTTTTCATTCGCCCTCTCTTGGGGTAAGAACTGGATGTGGCTTACGGAACTGTTCTACAACTGGTTCCCCATGTACAGCAAGTTCCGGTCTGTATCATCCATACTGATTGTGGCTGAGATTACTGTGCCTCTGCTTGGCTTTCTGGCTGTCAAACAGATTATGGATGGCAAGACAGAACGTGCCGAACTAAACAAGTCTATCTACATTTCGGCCGGAATCACCGGTGGATTGTGCCTTGTGCTTGCCTTGTTCGGAGGTTCGCTGTTCTCATTCACATCAACCAATGACATCTCTTTCCAGAGTAAGCTTCCTGACTGGATATATTCGGCTATCATAGCAGAGCGTGCATCGATGCTGCGCAGTGATTCGTTCCGTTCATTCATATTCATCCTGCTTGCTGCAGTTGTGATATGGCTGTTTGCCAATAAGAAACTCAAGAAACAGTGGATGATAGCAGCTCTTGGAGTTATAGTCGTGGCCGATATGTGGCCCATTGACAAGAGGTTCTTTAATGACAGCAATTTTGTATCGCACAAACAGTTCCAGGGAGGATTCAGTGCTCTTCCGTATGAGAAGGCCATATTGGCCGATACCGATCCCCATTTCAGGGTGCTGAACCTTACAACAAGTACTTTCAATGATTCGCGTACGTCATACAATCTTAAATCTATAGGAGGATACAGTGCCGCCAAGCTGCGTCGCTATCAGGATATCATTGATGTGTATCTTTCAAAAGTGAACCTTAAGATTGTAAGCATGCTTAACGGCAAATACATTATAACCAACGGTGAAGACGGCAGTCCCACTCCCATGCGCAATCCCGGGGCAATGGGTAATGCCTGGTTCGTCAGTTCTCTTTCAGAAGCCAAGACAGCGCTTGATGAATGTGATCTGCTAGACAAGGTAGATCTTGCCGGCACGATAGTGGTTGGCCAGGACTATAAGCAGTATGTAGAGGATTTCAAACCCGCCGCACAGGGAAGTACCATAAAGTTGACAAGTTATCTTCCTGATGCACTCACTTATAAGTCAGAGTCATCATCCGGAGGCACGGTAGTGTTTTCAGAGATATTCTATCCTTACGGATGGAAGGCATACATAGACGGCAAGCCTGCAGAGATCTTCCGTGCAAACTATCTGCTTAGAGCCATGAACATACCGGCAGGAAGTCATGACATCCGTATGGAATTCCGCCCTGACAGTGTAAGTAAGGGCAATGCCATAGCATCAGTATTTATTCTGGTTATGTATGCTATCGTTCTGGGCGTGATAGCAGGAACTCTAATAAAGAGAGGTCGTCAGCGTAAGTCAGCTTGACATTCCGTTCACTTCCGCGTACAATGCCTACCTTCTCGGCTGGAAGGTAGCGCAGTACTGTGCCACAGTCATCGGTGGCGGTAAACCGTGGATCCTGTAGGGCAATGCGGTAAGCCTCCTGTATGGTTCTTTGGCGGAAACCCTGCGGTGTCTGCATCCTCCACAACAGGCGGCGCTCCTGAATTGATTCCATAACCTTTCCGTCAGCATCACACTGGACTATTGTATCCACTGCGGGGATTGCCACATCAACGGCATTGTACATCTCCATAGCTTTCAGGGTATCGGTGATAATGCGTTCCGATACCAAGGGTCGTGCCGCATCGTGGAACAGCATTACCATATCAGGCTTGTCCTTAAAGTGGCGTACGGCAGCCAGACTGGAGTCAAAGCGCTCCTTTCCACCGGCCAATACAGCCGTAACCTTTGCCCAACCGTTTGCCTTAACAATACCCTTGACCTTATCTAGGAACTCCGTTGAGGTGACAATTACCACCTGGTCTATACCCGGGTGGTTGCAGAAAGTCCGGACGGAGTGTTCCAAAACAGTCTTTCCACCCAGAAGCAGAAACTGCTTGGGGGTGGAAAGGCCGGTCCTTGAACCGGAGCCTGCCGCAAGTATGACTCCGACTGTATCCATGTTATTTAGCAGACCTCGCTGCCCGGTTTTACGGGGCGCTGAAAGGTTGTTACGGTCAGTGTGCCGTCTGCGTCAAGTGCGCTCAGTATCATACCCTGACTCTCAATGCCGCGAATGGTACGCGGTGCCAGGTTGGCTATGAAGCATACCTGCTTGCCAACCAGATCCTCGGGCTTGTACCACTGTGCAATGCCTGACAGGATGGTGCGGCCGCCCAGACCGTCATCGATCCTGAACTGGAGCAGTTTGTCAGCCTTGGGAACCTTGGTGCACTCCAGCACCGTACCCACGCGGATGTCCAGCTTCTCAAACTCCGGGAATGCTATGTTTGCCTTGATCGGATTGGCGGGTTGGGCTGATGCTGCGGCCTTCTCATTCTCCTCCTTGCGCTTGAGCAGTTTCTGGATCTGTGCCTCAATCACCTCATCCTCAATCTTCTCAAACAGAAGCTCGGGCTTGCTCAGCTTATGGCCGGCGGGAAGCAGGTCTATTGCACCCAGACGGTCCCACTGGGCACCCTCCAGAGCAATCATGCCGCGCAGTTTCTCACTTGAGAACGGCAGGAACGGCTCGAATGCGATAGCCAGGTTGGCAACCAGCTGGAGTGATATGTTAAGGATGGTCTCAACACGTTTCATATCGGTCTTGGCCAGTTTCCAGGGCTCTGTATCGGCCAGATACTTGTTTCCTATGCGGGCCAGGTTCATAGCCTCCTTCTGCGCCTCACGGAACTTGAAGTTCTCAAGCAGAGACTCAAGCTGCTGCTTTACATCGGCAAACTCCTTAAGGGTGTCATGGTCATAGTCAGTCAGTTCACCGCAGGGAGGAACCACGCCTTCAAAGTATTTCTGTGTCAGTACCAGGGCGCGGTTTACGAAGTTGCCGTATATGGCCACCAGCTCGTTGTTGTTGCGGGCCTGGAAATCCTTCCATGTAAAGTTGTTGTCCTTGGTCTCGGGGGCATTGGCAGTCAGCACGTAACGCATTACATCAGCCTTGCCGGGGAAATCCTCCAGATACTCGTGTACCCATACGGCCCAGTTGCGTGAGGTTGAAATCTTGTCATCCTCCAGATTCAGGAACTCGTTGCTCGGTACGTTGTCGGGCAGTATGAATGAGCCCTCAGCCTTGAGCATTGAGGGGAACACGATGCAGTGGAACACGATGTTGTCCTTACCGATAAAGTGGATAAGACGGGTATCGGGATCCTTCCACCAGGTCTCCCAACTGCCGCGCTCGGGATGAGCGTCGCAGAACTCCTTGGTGTTGCTTATGTAGCCTATGGGAGCATCAAACCATACGTAGAGCACCTTACCCTCGGCTCCCTCAACGGGAACGGGGATACCCCAGTCAAGGTCACGGCTTACGGCACGGGGCTGCAGACCCATGTCAAGCCAGCTCTTGCACTGACCGTATACATTGGGGCGCCACTCCTTGTGCTCCTGCAGTATCCATTTTTCGAGCCACTCCTGATACTGCTCTAAAGGCAGATACCAGTGTGTTGTCTCCTTCATCACGGGCTTGCTGCCGCTTACCGTACTCTTGGGATTGATGAGCTCGGTGGGCGAGAGTGATGTGCCGCACTTCTCACACTGGTCACCGTATGCATGGTCGTAGTGGCAGTGAGGGCACTCACCGGTTATGTAGCGGTCGGCCAGGAACATATGGGCCTCCTCATCATAGTACTGCTCGCTGGTCTTCTGGATGAACTTGCCGGTATCGTACAGTTTACGGAAGAAATCGGATGCAACCTTATGGTGCACAGGGGAACTGGTACGGCCGTAGATGTCATAAGATATGCCCATACCCTTGAAGGTCTCCTTCATCTGATAGTGGTAACGGTCAATGATCTCCTTTGGAGTCACGCCCTCTTTCTTGGCGCGGATGGTGATGGGCACTCCGTGCTCGTCACTGCCTCCTATGAACATCACGTCCACCTTCTTGAGACGTTGGTAACGGACATAAATATCGGCCGGAACGTATGCTCCTGCCAGATGGCCTATGTGCAGCGGGCCGTTGGCATAGGGCAGAGCCGATGTAACCAGAATCCTCTTGTAATCTTTCATATAATCAGTGTATTTTCTTACAAGGTGCAAAGGTAATGAAAAAAGAGGGTTGACCGGTCGGTCAACCCTCTTTTTTCATTACCTAGCCTTACTTACGCAGACCGAGAGCCTTGACGATGGCGCGGTAGCGCTCAATGTCTCTCTCCTTGAGGTAGTTGAGCAGTCTCCTGCGCTTACCTACCAGCTGGGTCAGTGCCCTTTCAGTGCTATAATCCTTACGGTTCTCCTTAAGATGTTCCGTCAAATGGGAAATACGG